>NZ_CP014518.1:3150172-3780206 GCF_001577305.1 Sinomonas atrocyanea | reverse complement strand
CGAGATCGAGCGGCTCGGGGTCCACCTCGAGCAGTACCCGAGCAGCCCCGACATGCCCGTGGACGAGCGCGGCGTGCTGCGCGATCCGGGAAGCGGCATGGGAATTGCTTGGTTCACCGATCCGGCGGGTAACGTGCTCTCGGTCCTCGCGCGAGCGGGCGCGGGAGCCGGGCGCCCCTGAACGTGCGACACGCCGGTATATCACCGAATGATGTCTGCCGCCGGTCTAGACCTTTGAAATCTCGGTTTTGAGCGTCGATTTGCCCCTGCGTATAGCAGCTGTGATATTTTCGAGTCCATGGCACAACAGACTGCTGAAACCGTCGGCGTCCTCCTGCGCGACGTCCGCTCCCACCGGGGCTGGACCCAGGGACAGCTCGCCTCGGAACTGGGAACCAGCCAGAGCGCCGTGGCGCGCATGGAACAGGGCAAGCAGAACCTCAGCCTGAAGATGATCCAGCGGATCGAGGACATCCTCGGCCAGCGGATCGTCAACATCGGCGCCCCCAAGATGACCCACCTGCGGGTCGAGGGCGGCCACCGGCTCTCCGGCGCCGTGGACGTCAACACGTCCAAGAACGCGGGCGTGGCCCTGCTGTGCGCCTCCCTGATCAACCGCGGCACCACCACCCTGCGCAACCTCGCCCGGATCGAGGAGGTCAACCGGATCGTGGAGGTCCTGACCTCGATCGGCGTCGAGTGCACCTGGCTCCCCAGCGAGGACGGCGAGCAGGCCCGTGACCTGCTCATCCGCCGCCCCGCCACCCTCAACCTGGACGGCATGGACGTGGAGGCCGCCCGGCGCACCCGCAGCGTCATCATGCTCCTCGGCCCCCTCCTCGACGAGCGCAGCGAGTACCGACTGCCGTACGCGGGCGGCTGCGACCTCGGCACCCGCACCGTCGAGCCCCACATGCAGGCCCTGCGCGAGTTCGGGCTCGCCGTCGAGGCCACCGCCGGCTTCTACACCGTCCGCGCCCCCGAGGCGGACCGCGCCGACCGCACGTTCGTGCTCACCGAGCGCGGCGACACCGTCACCGAGAACGCGATCATGGCGGCCGCGCACCGCGAGGGCGTGACTGTGATCCGCAACGCGAGCCCGAACTACATGGTCCAGGACCTGTGCTTCTACCTCGAGGCGCTCGGCGTCACGATCGACGGCGTCGGCACCACCACGCTGCGGATCCGCGGCAAGGCGCGCATCGACGCGGACATCGACTACTGGCCCAGCGAGGACCCGATCGAGGCGATGAGCCTCATCACCGCCGCGATCGTGACCAACTCCGAGGTCACCGTGCGCCGCGTGCCGATCGAGTTCATGGAGATCGAGCTCGCGACCCTCGCCACGATGGGCCAGAAGCTCGCGATCTCCGGCGAGTACATGGCGCGCAACGGCCACACCCGCCTTGTCGACGTGACCACCCTGCCCTCCGAGCTGCACGCCCCGACGGACAAGATCCACCCCATGCCCTTCCCGGGCCTGAACATCGACAACCTGCCGTTCTTCGCGGTCATCGCCGCGAACGCGACCGGGCAGACGATGATCCACGACTGGGTCTACGAGAACCGGGCCATCTACCTGACCGAGCTCAACCGGCTCGGCGCCCACGTCCAGCTCCTCGACCCGCACCGCATCTACGTCAACGGCCCCACCAAGTGGCGCGCCGCCGAGGTGGGCTGCCCGCCGGCGCTGCGTCCCGCGGCCTGCATCCTCCTGGCCATGCTCGCTGCGCGCGGCACGAGCGAGCTGCGCAACATCTACGTGATCGAGCGCGGCTACCAGGACCTCGCCGAGCGGCTCAACTCGATCGGCGCCAAGATCGAGTACTTCCAGGACTGACCCCGGCCCCGTCTGGGAGTCAGCTCCTGGGAGGCACCTCCTGGGAGTCACGTCCTGTGGGTTCCGACCCGCAGGACGTGACTCTCAGGAGGTGACCTTCAGGAGGTGACCTTCAGGAGGTGACCTTCAGGAGGTGACTCCCAGACGGTGGGGCGCTGCGGGCGCATGGGGCAGGATGGCCCCATGGCTGAGAACGACAGCAAGACCTACACCGCGGTCCAGTACAACGCGACCGGCCCCTCGTCCGTCCTGACCGTGCGCGAGCGCGACCTCACGGAGCCCGCAGCCGGCCAGGTGCGCGTCCGCATCGCGGTCGCGGGCGTGAACCCCACGGACTGGAAGGCCCGCGCCGGCGGCACGTACCCCGGCGCCCTCGACGGCTGGCATGTGCCCGGCCAGGACGCAGCGGGGACGGTCGACGCCGTCGGGCCGGGTGTCGCGGGCCTCGAAGCTGGGCAGCGGGTCTGGCTCTGGGACGTTGCCTACGGCGGCGCCGAGGGCACCGCCCAGGAGTACGTCAACCTCCCCGCCGCCCAGGCGCAGCCGCTGCCCGAGGCGGAGTCCTTCGACACCGGCGCGTCCCTCGGCATCCCGGCGCTCACCGCCCACCGCGCCCTCACGGCGAGCGAGCAGGGCCCGTCCCGGCTTGCTCCCGGCGCCCTCGCCGGGAAGACGGTCCTCGTCACCGGCGGCGCCGGCGCCGTGGGCCACGCCGCCATCCAGCTCGCGCGCTGGGCCGGGGCCCAGGTCGTGGCCACCGTGAGCAGCGAGGAGAAGGCGGCGCTCGCCCGGGCGGCGGGGGCCGGCGTCGTCCTCAACTACCGCGAGCAGGACGTCGCCGCCGAGGTGCGGCGCGTGGCCCCGGACGGCGCGGACGTGATCGTGGACGTCAACGCTGCCGCGAACATCGCCGCTGACCTCGACGCGCTCGCCCTCGGCGGCACCGTGGCGATCTACGCCGGGACCGGGAACGAGTCCGTCGCGGTCCCCGTCCGCGGTGCGATGGGCAAGAACGCCCGCCTGCAGTTCATCCTCACCTACACCGTCTCCGACGAGCAGAAGCACGACGCCGTCGCCGCCGTCGGCGCGGCCCTCGCCGACGGCGCGCTGCGGGTGGGGGAGGAGCACGGGCTGCCGCTGACCCGCTTCCGGCTCGCCGAGACCGCGGCGGCCCACGACGCTGTGGAGGCCGGCACGGTGGGCAAGGTCCTCCTCGACATCGGCTAGGAGCACCCGTGCGTGACGCGCTGATCTGGGCAGGGTTCGTGGCGGGCGTCTGCCTGATTGCCGGGACCTCGATGAGCATCGTCGGGGCACTCGTGGTTCCGCGGCGCGTCGACTCGTGGGTCACCCGCGCCCTCGACGCCCTGTTCGACCGGGCCTTCCTGCTGGCGCTCCGCGGCGTCCGGTCCTACCGGCGGCGCGACCGGATCCTCGGCTGGCAGTCGCCGCTGACCCTCGTGGCGCGCCTGACCGTCTGGATGGCGATGCTCGTGCTCGGCTTCGCGCTCGTCATGCTGCCGGACACGGACGACCTCGCCGCGGCCCTCGAAGACGCCGGGTCGTCCCTCTTCACGCTGGGCTTCGCTGTCCCGCACGGCGGCGGCGGCCAGTTCGCCGCCTACCTCGCCGGCTTCGCAGGCATCGCGGTCATCGGCCTCCAAGTCGGATACCTGCCGACCGTGTACGCCGCCTTCAACCGGCGCGAGACCGAGGTCACCCTCCTCGTCGCCCGGGCAGGGACCCCAGCCTGGGGTCCGGAGATCCTCGTGCGCACCCACTGGGGCACGGGCGGCGGCGACTCCGGCCCCGTCCTGGGCGACCTCTTCGTGCGGTGGGAGCGGTGGACCGCCGAGGTCGCCGAATCGCACACCACGTACACGGGGCTGCTCCGCCTGCGGTCGCCGAGGACCGACTCCCACTGGCTCACGTCCCTGATCGCCGTGATGGATGCCGCCGCCCTCCACCTCGCGCTCGCCCCCGGCGCAGACCCGAAGATCACCGCACGGCTCATGCTCCGCATGGGCTTCGAGACCCTCGCCGACATGGCGAGGGCCATGAAGCTGCCGGTTCCCGACCTCGCCGAGATCTCGGTCGACCCCATGCCGATCTCGATCACGTTCGAGGACTTCGCGCGTGCCGCGGAATCCCTCCGTTCGGTCGGGTATCCCGTGACCGAGACCGATGAGGACGCGTGGCCCCACTTCGTGGGATGGCGCCAGAACTACGACCGCACGGCGCTCGCGCTGTGCCGCGAGCTCGACGCTCCGCCGGCCCTGTGGACCGGCCCCCGGAGGTGGCCGTCGCAGCCCACCCCGCCCCGCCGGCCCAAGCTGGGGCAGCCGCGCCAGCAGAAGTGACGGTGCCGGTCAGCCTGCGGCCTCGGGGAGCGCGCCCTCGATGAGGGCCACGATCGCCGGATCGTCGGGCCGGGTCTGGGGGCGGAAGCGGTGCACCGCGCCGTCGGGCAGCACGAGGAACTTCTCGAAGTTCCACTGCACGCGCCCGGCCCGGCCCGCGGCGTCCGGGGCCTTGGTCAGCTCGCGGTAGAGCGGGTGCTGCCCGCGGCCGTTCACCCAGGCCTTGGCCAGCAGGGGAAACGTCACGCCCCACGTGGCGGAGCAGTACTCCGCGATGCGCCCCTCGTTCCGGTACTCCTGGAGGAACTGGTTGCTGGGTACGCCGAGCACCGTGAAGCCGCGTGCGCCGTACCGCCGCTGGAGCTCCTCGAGCTGCTCGTACTGCGGGGCGAGCCCGCAGCGGCTCGCCACGTTGACTACGAGCCGGACCTTGCCCGCCCACTCGCCGAACGTCGTGGTGCGCCCGTCCAGCAGGGCGACCTCGATGGCGTCGAGTTCCATCCTCGTCCTCCCTCTCTCCCACGGGGGACAACGAACATCGGCGCCCCGCGGTTCACGCGGACCGGCCCCGGCCGACGAGGGCGAGGAGCCCGGCTGCGGTGACGGCGCCGAAGCCGATGATCGTCGCCGCGATGCCGAACGCGTCCGCGCCCCAGCCCAGCAGCGTGGCGCCGATCGGGGTGCTGCCGGCGATGAGGAGCACGAACAGGCTCATGACGCGCCCGCGCAGCCGGTCCGGCACCGCGCGCTGCAGCATGCTGTTCGCGGTGGTCGTGTACACCGTGCCGCTGGTCCCGGCGACGACCATGAGCGCCAGGCTCACCGGGTAGGAGCGGGAGACGCCGAGGGCCACGAGCACGACGGCGAGGACGGCCGCCGCGGCGACCAGCCGGCGTCGGCCGCCCGCCCCCAGGACGATGAGCCCGGCTCCGGCCACGAGCGAGCCGGCCCCGAACGCCCCCATGAGCGCGCCGAAGCCGTCCGCCCCCACGCGGAGGAGGTCCTGGGCGATGAGCGGCCCCGCCACGGGCCAGTTGAATCCGAAGGTGCCCACCACGGCCAGGGAGGTGAGGACGAAGAGGACCGCCGGGGTGTGGAACGTGTAGGCGAGGCCCTCCCGCAGCGCCCGGCGCCCGGGCCGCTCGCCGGACGGCTGGTGCAGGTCGGCGCCGCTCAGGAGCAGCAGGGCGGCGAGGGCGGCCAGGAAGCTCGCCGCGTTGAGGAGGAACACGGCCGCGGCGGAGGACTGCGCGAGCACGAGGCCGCCCAGGGCGGAGCCGACCATGCGGGTCCCGTTGAACTGGATGCTGTTCATCGTGACCGCGTCGGGCAGCAGGTCCCGTCCCACGAGCTCGGGCAGGAACGCCTGCTGCGTCGGGTTGTTGAAGGCGTTGGAGAGCCCGAGGACGAACGCCAGCGCCGCCAGGACCCAGATCTGCGGCGTCCCCACGAGCGTGAGGATGCCGAGGACCACCGCCTGGACGGCCGCGAGGGTCTGCGTGGCCAGCAGCAGGCGGCGCTTCGCCACCCGGTCGGCCAGTACCCCGGCCGGCAGCGTGAACAGCATCATCGGCAGGAACTGCAGCATCGTCACGGTGCCGAGCACGCCGGGGGAGTGGCTGATCTGGAGCACGAGCCAGGCCATGGCCACGGTCTGCATCCACGTCCCGGTCCCCGAGACGAGCTGCCCGGTCCAGAACAGGGCGAAGTTCGGCACGCCCAGCACGCGCACCATCTCCCTCGGCCGCCGGTGCCCCGGGGGCGGGGCCTGCCAGCCGTTCGTCTCGGGCCCGCTCACGCTCGCATCCTACGGCGGGGCGCCGGGAGGGGACGTTCGGCACTGCGGCGACGGAACCCCGCGGGCCATCCTGAACATGGAGGCCGCCCGGCCGGCGGCCCTCCGTCGCAAGGAGGTGGCGACGATGCAGTCGCTGATGTGGAAGTTCAGGATTGCCACGCTGTGGGTCTTCTACGCGGTGGGCATGGTCCTGCTGTTCATCCTGTCCCTCATGGAACCGGGCTTCATCGACGAGCTCAGGGCCGGACGGGTCGAGGGCATGCCGGTGGACGGCTTCCTGACCGTCATGATGTCCGGCTTCGTGCTCGTCCCGCTGGCCCTCGCGGTCCTGACGTTCGTGCTCTCGGACCGTGTGGGGCGGTGGGTCAACGCGGTGGGCGGCGCGTTCTTCGGCGCCATGATGGTGTGGGACGTCTTCGAGCATCTGGGAGGGCTCGTGGCCGCGCCGTTCGTGGCCGGCCTGGTGGCGCTCGCGGGCCTGCTGGTCCTCGCGCTCGCCGTCGCCGAACCTGCCCTCGACCACGCCCATGCGCGGCGCGCCGGGCGGCCCCTCGCGGCCTGACCCGGCGCCGGGCACAAGGTCCCAGGCGCCAGGGGCGAAGGCCCGGTCAGGCCGGCTCGTGCTCCCCGAGGGCCTCGATCGACTCGGCCGCGTCCCACGCGAAGCTCGCGAGCCAGTGGGTCGACATGAAGTCGCCGCTGTCCAGGCCCTTGAGCCCCGCGGCGAACAGGGGCTGCACCGCGGCGGCGAGCACCGGCTCCGGTGAGGCCGCCGCGGCGGGCGGCCCGCCGGCGTCGTGCGCGTCCCGGAGGACGGCGACGATGCGGGCCAGCTGCCCCGCGCGGCTCAGGTTCAGGCCGTGCAGGTGCACCATGTAGCCGTCGGTCTCGTCCGCCACGCCGACGGGCGCGAGCATGCGCGAGCCGGCGCCGAGGTCCGGGAGGAACCAGCCCAGCCACGCGGCGAACTCGCCCGGGGCCAGGACGCGGGCCATGAGGTCCGCCTCGGACAGCCCCGCGGAGAGGAAGTCCTGGCCGGACAGCTCCCACTCGGTGGCCCAGCCGGCGTCGTCGCCGAACCAGCGGCGGGCGGCCGCTTCGCAGGCCTGGGCCGCGTCGGTGCGGCCGAGCGCCCGGAACGCGTCCAGCATCCACGCGAGCCCGAACGCGGAATTGGTGTGGAGGCCGTGCCGGACGGGGAACTCCGCCGTGCCGAGCCACGCGGTGGCCAGGCCCGCGACCGTGTCGACGCAGCCGGCGAGGTTCTCGCCCCAGGCGCGCAGGCCGGCGTCGTCCGAGCCGGAGCAGGCCGCGGCGAGGCGCACGAGCCACGCCCACCCGTACGGCCGCTCCCACGAGGGGTTGGGGGCCAGGTAGGCGGCCTCGACCGCGAGCCTGTCCGCCGTGAGGTTCGCGCCGAGGGCCGCCCGGAGCTCCGCGGCGGTCTCCTCCGGCAGCGCGCCGGAGTCCAGCACGCTCACGCCCAGCCAGTGCATGTGCACGCACGAGTGCCAGTCGAAGGACGTGCCGAACGCGGGGTGCAGCTCGTGCGGCATGGACGTGTCCTCGGCCGAGCGCCGCACGTGGTGCGCCGCATACGGGTACTGGCGGCCCAGATTGTCCAGGACGACCTCGGCGCACCGCTGCGCCGCCGCGGGGAAGGGCGCCGCGGGGAAGAGTTCGTGGTCCATGGGGTCCTTTCGTGGTGGGTCCATGCGCCTAGAACGCGAGGAAGTACATGAGGGCGGTGTTGACCACGAGCAGCGGGATCGCGGTCCCGACCTGCGCGGTGATCACGCCGTACTTGTTCTTCATCTCGAGGAGCGCGGACGGGACGAGGTTGAAGTTCGCGGCCATCGGGGTGCACAGGGTCCCGCAGAAGCCGGCCAGCATGCCGATCGCGAACACGATCGCCGGGTTGCCGTGGAACTGCTGGACGAGGACCGGCCAGCCGATCGCTGCGGTCATGATCGGGAACGCCGCGAAGCCGTTGCCCATGAGGATCGTGAAGATGAACATGCCCAGGCAGTAGACGATCACGCCGGCGATGAGCGAGCCCTTGGGCATCACGGCGGTCGCGAGGGTGCCGACGGCGGTGCCGACTCCGGCCTTCGTGAAGAGGATGCCGAGGGTGGAGAGCATCTGCGGCAGCAGCGCGGCCCAGCCGATCGACTCGAGGATGCGGCGGCTCTCGATGATCGGGTTCAGCTTGTTCTTCGGCTTCAGAAGCACGACGGCGAGGACGGCCGCCACGATCGCGCCGATGGCCAGGGCCACCAGGGTCGTGTTCTTGGGGTCGAGGATCGGGGTTTTGCCGATGGTCAGGGCGGGCGCCGCAAGCACGAGGACCACCGTCACGACGGGGATGGCGAGGGCCGGGACGAAGAGCCGGTTGCCGAACTTCGCGGCGTACTGCACCCGCTCGGCCGGGGTGGAGGTTTTGGCCCGGCCGTGCTTGAGGCGGCCGGTGGCGGCGAGGGCCACGAGGACCAGGACCGCGACGCCGAGGATCCACGCCGGGGCAGTTCCGGCGGTGACCCACGTGCCGTAGAAGAAGCACAGGCCGAGCAGGCCCCAGAAGGATGAGGCGCCCACGCGGTGCGGGTGGTTCTCGTCGCGGGCGATCAGCGATGCCCAGGCGATGAAGAGGGCCCCGATGAGCCAGTAGACGGCTTCGACGTTGATCACTTGGCGTCTCCCAGCTCGGTGGTGGCGTCGACGGCGGCGGTGCTGTCCGCGTCGTCGCGGGTGGTGCCTGCGTACTCGCGGTCGAGCGCCCGGTCGAGGCGCAGCAGCCGGAAGCCGTGGATGAGGAAGGCCGCGATCGCCGTCGGGATGGCCCAGAGGGCGAGCTGGAGCGGCTCGAGGTGCAGGTGGTAGGTGGTGTCCACGAAGGTGGTGATGAGCAGGATCGAGCCGACCGCCACGAAGACGTCCTCGCCGAAGAAGACGCCCACGTTGTCCGCGGCCGCCGAGTGGCCCTTGATCTTCTCCTTGACCTTCTCCGGCACGTGGCCGTAGCGGCGCATCGCCGCGCCCTCGGCCATGGGGAACACGAGGGGTCGCACGGTCTGCGCGTGGCCGCCCACGGTGGTCAGCCCCACGGCGGCGGTGAGCTGGCGGATGGCGAGGTAGGCGAGGAGCACGCGGCCGGCGGTGAGCTTGGCGAGCTTGGCGATGAGGTTCTTGGCCTGCTCCTGGAGGCCGGAGTACTCGATGATGCCGATCACGGGCAGCACTGCCGCGAAGATCGTCACCGAGCGGCTGCTGGCGAAGCCGGAGCCGAACGCCTCGAGGATCTGGAGGGGGTTGAGTCCGCCGAGGAGTGCCGTGACGATGCCCGACACGGTGACGACGACGAGGGGGTTCAGTCGGATGGCAAAGCCAACGATGACCAGGAGTACCCCGATGAGTACAAGCATGATGGTCCGTTCCGGTGGGAGTGCACGAGCCCTGCGTCAAGGCCCCGGTGGGTGACGGCGCGCCGCGGCGCTGTGAGCTAGAGCATATCGGGTTGTTCAACAATCAAGCAAGGGGGTTGTTGAACAATCCCTCTGAAAGTCACCTCCTGAAAGTCACCTTCTGAAGGTCACCTTCTGAAGGTCAGCTCCTGAGGGCACCTCCTGTCGGCAGCCCACAGGAGATGACCCTCAGACGGAGACGCACCCGCGGAAGGTGACTCCCAGGCGGGACGCACCCGCAGGAGGTGGCACTCAGGAGGTGACTCCCAGACGGAGGGGGAGGGGGAGGGGGAGGGGGGGGTCAGCCGCCGATCGCCTCGAGGAGCTGGTGCTCGGCGCGGTTGAGGTACTGGGCCATGGCCTCGGCCGCCTGGGCGTTCCGGCCCGCTTCGAGGAGGCCAAGGATCTTCGCGTTCTCCTCGACGTAGGGCTCGTGGAAGCGCGGGTCGGCGCCCATCGTGGCGAACACGAGGCGCATCTCGGCCAGGACCTGCTCCATGAGCGCGCTCAGCCGCTCGCTCCCGGCCCGGGCCACGATCCCGCGGTGGAACTCCTGGTTCGCGTCCGCCATCGCGGGCACGTCGCCGGCCGCCGCCGCAGCCCGGGCGGTCCGGACGACGCCGGCCAGCGCCTGGGTGGGCTGCGCCGGAGACCACAGCAGCGCCCCCGGCTCGACGAGCCGCCGCACCCGGTAGATCTCCCGGATGTCCTCCGCGGTCGGGTGCGAGACGAAGACGCCCCGGTTGGGGATGCGCGTCACGACCCGCTCGGTGGTCAGGGTCGCGAACGCCTCGCGCAGCGTGTTGCGGGAGACGCCCAGTGCCTCCCGCAGCTCCTCCTCGGCGAGCTTGGCGCCGGGTGCGAGGCGGCCGTCGGCGATCGCCTGTCGCAGCTGCGCGGCCACCCACGAGCTCGTCTCGGCGTGTCTCGTGTTCCCGGCGGCGCGGCGCAGGCTCGTCAGGACCGCCTCAGTTGTCATGACGCCAGCCTATCCGCGCGCCCAGCCCCCGGAGGTCAGCTCCCGATCGTGGTCAGGACCGTTCCGGGCACGACGGCGTCGCCCGCCGCCGCGGCCCGCTCGCCGACCGTCCCGGCCCGGTGGGCCTGGACCGTGGTCTCCATCTTCATGGCCTCGAGCACCACCACGCCGTCCCCGGCAGCGACCTCGGTGCCGGGCTCGACGAGCCACTTGACCACGGTGCCGCCCATCGCGGCGGTGAGGTCCGCCGCGGAGGGAGCTCCGCCGTCGTGCGCGGCGCTCGCCGACCCCGAGGACCCGGAGCCAGCCGATGCGGCGGCGCCGGTCCCGGCCGCGAGCCCGGCCAGCAGGGACTCGGGCAGGCCGAGGGTCATGCGGCGGCCGTCGAGGTCGATCGCGAAGGTGCGGCGGCCGGCGTCGTGCGCGGCCGGGGCGGTGAAGTCGGGGCTCGCCGCGAGCTCCTCGGCGAACTCGGCCTCGATCCACGTCGTGTAGACGCCGAACGCGCCGTCCTCGGCGGCGAACGCGGGGGAGTCCACGACCGCCCGGTCGAAGGGCAGGACGGTGGGCAGGCCGCGGATCTCGAACTCGCGCAGGGCGCGACGGGCCCGGCGCAGCGCCTGCTGCCGGTCCGCGCCGGTGACCACGAGCTTGGCCAGGAGGGAGTCGAACTGGCCGGGGACGGTGAAGCCGTCGCGGACTCCAGCGTCCACGCGGATGCCGGGGCCCGTGGGCGGGGCGAACCGCTCGATGGTCCCGGGCGCGGGCAGGAAGCCCCGGCCCGGGTCCTCGGCATTGATGCGGAACTCGATCGAGTGGCCGCGCGGCTCGGGGTCCTCGAGCGCGGGCAGCACGTGCCCGTCGGCGACCGCGAGCTGCGCCGCGACGAGGTCGATTCCGGAGGTCTCCTCGGTGATGGGGTGCTCGACCTGCAGGCGCGTGTTGACCTCGAGGAAGCTGATGGTGCCCTGGCTGTCGAGGAGGTACTCGACCGTGCCCGCGCCGACGTAGCCGGCCTCGCGGCAGATCGCCTTCGCGGAGGTGTGGATGCGCTCGCGCTGCTCGGGGGTCAGGAAGGGGGCGGGCGCCTCCTCGACGAGCTTCTGGTGGCGGCGCTGCAGGGAGCAGTCGCGGGTGCCGACCACGATCACGTTCCCGTGCATGTCCGCGAGGACCTGTGCCTCGACGTGCCGGGGCCGGTCGAGGAACTTCTCCACGAAGCACTCCTCGCGCCCGAACGCCGCTCGGGACTCGCGCACCGCCGAGTCGAACGCCTCCTCGATCTCCTCCATGGCGCGCGCCACCTTGAGACCGCGGCCGCCGCCGCCGAACGCGGCCTTGATCGCCACCGGCAGTCCGTGCTCGGCGGCGAAGGCGCGCACCTCCTCGGCGCTCGCGACCGGCCCGTCGCTGCCCGGGGCCAGCGGCGCGCCGGCGCGGACGGCCACCTCGCGGGCGCTGACCTTGTCCCCGAGGAGCCGGATGGTCGCCGGGGAGGGGCCGATCCAGGTCAGGCCGGCGTCGAGGACGGCCTGGGCGAAGCCCGCGTTTTCGGAGAGGAAGCCGTAGCCGGGGTGCACGGCGTCGGCACCGGAGCGCTCCGCGACGGCGAGGAGCTTCTCCACGTCAAGGTACGTCTCGGCGGGTGCGGTGCCGCCGAGCGCGTAGGCCTCGGTGCACGCCTCGACGTGGAGGGCGGCCGCGTCCTGGTCAGCGTAGACGGCGACGCTGGCCAGCCCGGCGTCGTCGCACGCGCGGGCGATCCGGACGGCGATCTCGCCGCGGTTGGCGATGAGGACCTTACGCATGGGCATTTCCTTCTGGGGTCGTGGGGGCGGCGCCGGGCACGGGGACGAAGCGCACCCTGGCGCCCGGGGGAAGCTGGGCCGCGAGGTCGAGGTCGGCGCTGACGACGACGCCGATCACCGGGTATCCGCCGGTCACCGGGGCGTCGGCCAGGAACAGGACGGGCAGGCCGCTCGCGGGGACCTGGACGGCGCCGCGCGCGGTGCCCTCGCTCGTGAGCTCGCCGCTGCGGGCGCGTTCGAGCGGGGCCCCGTCGAGCCGGACGCCCACCCGGTTGGACTGCGACGTGACGGTCCACTCCTGCCCGAAGAAGGCCCGCACGGACGCATCGGTGAACCAGTCCTGCCGGGGCCCTGTCAGCACGCGCAGCTCGGCGGGAGCGGCGGGATCCGGGAGCGGCGGGGGCACCTCCGGCAGCCCGACCACATGGGCGCCGCGGGTCGAGGCCACGGCGAGGGCGTCCCCAGCCGCGAGCGGTGCGGGGCCGATCCCGGAGAGGGTGTCCGTCGAGGCGCTGCCGAGGACACGATCCGCCTCGAGGCCGCCGCGGACCGCGAGGTACGTGCGCAGCCCGCGGGCCGGGGGACCGACGGTGAGGGTCTCGCCGGCCAGGAGGGCGAACGGGGCGTCCAGCGGCGCATCCCTCCCCTGTGAGGGGTCATGTCCCTGCGCGGTGCCGGGCCCGGTGATGCGCAGCGGGACGCGTGCGCCGGTCACGGCGAGCACCTGGTCCCGTTCGGCGCGCAGCTCGAGGCCGCCGAGGAGCACCTCGAGTCCGGCGGCATCCGGGGCGTTGCCGGCCATGCGGTTGGCCCGGCGCAGCGCGCCGCGGTCCAGCGCCCCGGCGGGGCTCACCCCGAGGGCCGCGCGGCCGGGCCGCCCCGCATCCTGCACCGTGGTCTGCAGGCCCGGGCGCACGACGACGAGCCCCGCCTCCGCGCGCGCCGTCGCCTCGCCACCGGCGGAAATGGTGGCTTGAGCACGGTGCGGGGCGCGCGCACCGTGCTCAACTCCACATTTGACGGGGGCCGCTCCGGGCGCGGGAGCCGCAAGGGACGCGGACGCCCGGACCGGCAGGAACTGCACGCGGTCGCCGGGCGCCACGAGCGCGGGGTCCTCGCGGGAGAGGTCCCACATCACGGCGTCCGTGTGCCCGATCAGCTGCCACCCGCCCGGGGATTCCCCGGGGTACACGGCCGAGTAGGCGCCCGCGAGGGCCACCGATCCCGCCGGGACCACGGTGCGCGGTGAGGTGCGCCGCGGGACGGACGGGGCGGCGTCGTGCGTCAGGTAGGCGAACCCGGGCGCGAAACCGCCGAACGCCGCGTCCCACACGGCCCCGCTGTGCGCGGCGACGAGCGCCTCCGGCGAGAGCCCGGTGAGGCGGGCAGCCTCCTCGAGGTCGGCGCCGTCGTACACGGTCTCGATGTGCACGAGCCGGCCGGGCGCGCGCTCGGCGTCCTCGAGGTGGAGGGCCCGCACGTACGCGGCCGCGCGGGCCACGGCGTCGGGGGAGGCGGCGACGATGAGCACCGTGGTCGCGGCGGCCACCACGTCGACGACCTCGAGGTCCCCGGCGTGCTGCGCTGCGGCGAGCTTGGAGGTCAGCGCCAGGACGGCGCCGAGGGTGCGCAGCTCGACGAGGACGGCGCGGTCGCCGGCGGGCCGGAGGCCGAGGACGGGGTTCTGGACCGCGGCCGCGTGGGCGGTCATGCGAAGCTCGCGATCCCGACGCCGGCCTCGGCCACCGCTGCCCGGACGCGGGCGGCCATGGCGACGGCGCCCGGGGTGTCCCCGTGGACGCAGATGCTGTCCGCCGCGATGCGGACGATCGAGCCGTCGATGGCCTGGACCTTGCCATCGAGGATGCGCAGCACGTGCTCCACGATCCCGTCGAGGTCGTGCAGCACGGAGCCCGGCTCGCGCCGGGAGACGAGGGTGCCCTCCGGGGTGTAGGCGCGGTCGGCGAACGCCTCGGTGACGGTGCGCAGGCCCGCGGCCTCGGCCGCGCGCTGGATCTCGGAGTTCGGCAGGACGAGCAGCGGCAGGCCGGGGGCCACCTCGGCCACGGCCTTGGCGACCGCCTTCGCCTGGGTCTCGTGATGCACGATCGTGTTGTAGAGCGCTCCGTGCGGCTTGACGTAGCGCACCTCGGTGCCGGCCGAGCGGGCCAGGGCCTCGAGGGCGCCGATCTGGTAGATGACGTCGTCGATGAGCTCCTTCGGCGCCACGTCCATGAAGCGCCGGCCGAATCCCGCGAGGTCGCGGTACGCGGGGTGCGCGCCGATCACGACGCCGGCCGCGGCCGCCGCCTCGCACGTGGCCCGGATGCCGCTCGGGTCGCCGGCGTGGAAGCCGCAGGCGACGTTGGCGCTCGAGACGCTCTCGAAGATCGCGGCGTCGTCGCCGAAGGTCCAGTTGCCGTAGGACTCGCCGACGTCGCTGTTGAGGTCAATGCTTGCCATGGTGATCTCCGTCTCACGAGGTGGTGATCCAAGCATGCATCAATCGGCCGGATTGTTCAACAATCTTTGCTGAGTTGCTCCGGGGACCCGCGTGAGCTGGGTCACGAAAACCTCTGGACAGATTGTTGAACAAAGTTCTAGGGTGGTGGGTACCTCGGGCGATGACGCAGTGGCGCCGCCCGGCACAGTCTCCGGGCGTCCGCCCCCAAGAATCGTGAGGTTGCCATGTCTGATGTCGAAAACCAGGTCAGCGAGGACACTGGGCGCTTCGCCTGGTACCGCACCCTCGGGGAGCGCGGACGGAGGGCCTGGATCGGCGCCTTCGGCGGATACGCCCTCGACTCCTACGATTTCCAGGTACTGCCCCTCTCGCTCGTCGCGATCGGCGCCTACTTCCACCTCTCGACCGGCCAGGCTGGCCTCCTGACGACCGTCACACTGGTCGTGTCGGCCATCGGCGGCGCGCTGGCCGGGGTGCTTGTCGACCGCATCGGGCGCACCAAGACGCTCATGATCACGGTGGGGACCTTCGCACTGTTCACGGTCCTGTGCGGCTTTGCCGGCAGCTTCGAGCAGCTGCTGGCCTTCCGCACGCTCCAGGGGCTCGGCTTCGGCGGCGAGTGGGCCACGGGGGCGATCCTCGTGGCCGAGTACGCGAAGCCGAAGTACCGCGGGCGTGCGGTGGCGTTCATCCAGAGCTCGTGGGCGGTTGGTTGGGCGCTCTCGGTCCTCGTCTACACCCTGGTCTTCAGCTTTGTTCCCGCGGCCACGGCCTGGCGCGTGCTCTTCTGGACCGGCGCGCTCCCGGCCGTGCTGCTCCTGTTCCTCCGTCGCAACGTCACAGACGCTGACGCGGCGACGGAGCGGAGGCTCTCGAGCGAGAAGCGGGGCAGCTTCCGGGACATCTTCACCGGCCCCTTGGGCCGCACCACGCTCTTCGCCTCGCTCCTGGCGACCGGGGTCCAGGGCGGCTACTACACCCTGGCCTCGTGGATCCCGACCTATCTGAAGGTGGATCGGGGCCTCAGCGTGGTGGGAACGGGCGGCTACCTGACGTTCCTCATCTCCGGGGCCTTCATCGGGTACGTCTCCGGCGGGTATCTCACCGACCGTCTTGGACGGAAGAAGACGTTCCTGCTCTTCTCGGTCCTGTCGGCCCTGATCATCTTCGCCTACGTCAACATCCCCGCCGGCGCCAGCATGCTGGTGCTCGTCCTGGGCTTCCCGCTGGGCTTCTTCACTTCAGCAATCTTCAGCGGGTTCGGCTCGTTCCTCTCGGAGCTCTACCCGGCTCACCTCCGTGGCACCGGCCAGGGGTTCACGTACAACTTCGGCCGGGCCGTCGGGGCGTTCTTCCCCACGCTCGTGGGATTCCTCGCCACGACGCTGGGCGTGGGAGGGGCCATGATCTTCGGCGCGGCGGGGTATGGCATCGCCGTGCTGGCACTGCTGGGCCTGCCGGAGACCAAGAACCGCGAACTCGCCTGACCGCCCGAAGAATCGCCCGACGAGGAGACCACCCTTGACGACCATGAACCTAGCCCCCCAGTCCGCGCATCCGCGCCAGGCCCGGACGGTATTCCGCGGCGGCCTGGCGGTGCCCACCTCGGGCTGGTCCGCCGGCTACACCCAGCTGAACATGATCTCAGTCCCCGCCGACTGGGCCTACGACGTGCTGCTGTTCTGTCAGCGGAACCCGAAGCCCTGTCCCGTGCTGGACGTGACAGACCCGGGATCGACGACGACGGCGCTGGCCTCCGAGGCTGACCTGCGTACCGACATTCCGCGCTACCGTGTGTGGCGCGACGGCCACCTCGACGGGGAGCCGGCCGAGGTCGTCGAGGTGTGGCGCGACGACCTCGTGACGTTCCTGATCGGCTGCAGCTTCACGTTCGAGTCGCCGCTGGTCGAGGCCGGCATTCCGCTCCGGCATGTTGATCAGGGCAGGAACGTCTCCATGTACCGCACGGACATCGAGTGCCGCCCTGCGGGCCGGATGCATGGGCCGATGGTCGTTTCAATGCGGTATGTCCCGGAGGACCTCGTCGACACTGCAGTCCGGCTCAGCGCCCGGATGCCCGCCGTCCACGGAGCCCCGGTCCACGTGGGCGATCCGGCGGCCCTCGGCATCGCCGATCTGGCAGCCCCCGACTACGGCGACGCGGTCGCGCCCGCGCCCGGCGACGTTCCGGTGTTCTGGGCATGTGGCGTGACCCCGCAGGCCGCGCTGCTTGCCTCGAGGCCGCCCTTCGCGATCACCCACGCCCCCGGATACATGTTCATCAGTGATGTGCCCGACTCGGAATACCTGATCCAGTGATCCTTTGGCCGCGCCGCGCCTCAGCGAATGGTCCGGCGTTCAGCCCTCCAGCACCACGTCCGCCGCGGCCTTGTCCGGCCGCCAGCCCCGCCAGACGGGGTGACGGAGTCGTCCGCCGCTCGTGAGCTCCCCGTACCGGACCTCCGCGACGAGCTTCGGCGTGACCCAGTGGGCGTCCCGCGTGTCCTCCCGGGGCACGCCGTCGAGGGGCGGGGTCTTGCGCTCGAGGGGGCGCAGCCGGGACGAGACCTCGGCGAGCATGCGGTCCGTGAAGCCCGAGCCGACCCGGCCCGCGTACCGCAGCACGCCGTCGTCGTCCGGGATGCCGAGCAGGAGGGAGCCGACCGTCCCCGCCCGGCCGCCCTTCCCCTCGCGCCAGCCGGCCACCACGACCTCCTGGGTCTTCTCGTGCTTGATCTTCACCCACGCGCCCGAGCGGCGGCCGGCCTCGTAGCGGGCTGAGGGACGCTTGGCGATGACGCCCTCGAGGCCGTGCTCGGCGGAGGCCTCCAGGACGTCGTCGATGCTGCCGTCGAAGACGGGGGAGAGCTGCGCGCTCGCGGGCAGGCCGCCCTCGGCGAGGAGCTCGAGGGCCGCCCGGCGCTCGCGGAACGGCAGCCCGGTGAGGTCGCGCCCCTCGTACTCGAGCAGGTCGAACAGCACGATCTGCACGGGCACCGCCCGCCGGGCCCTCTCGACGTCGGTCGGCCGGCTGAGGTTCATGCGCTGCTGCAGGAGCCCGAAGTCGGGGCGGCCGGTCGGGCTCTGGGCGATGATCTCGCCGTCGAGCACGGCGGCCCCGAGCTCGGCGAGGTCGGCGAGCTCGGGATAGGTGAGGGTCTGGTCGATCCCGTTGCGGCTGATCAGCCGGGCCGAGCCGGCCCGGGTGTCCACGATCGCGCGGATGCCGTCCCACTTCATCTCGAACATCCAGTCGCCGTGCCGCACCAGGCCCGCCGTGCCGGACTGGGCGAGCATCGGGGAGGCGGGCGCCCCGGACGTCGCGGGTGGCCCGGACGTCGCGGGTGGCCCAGACGTCGCGGGCGCCCCGACCTCGGCGTCGGGCGCCCCGGCCCCGGCGTGGGGGCCGCGCCGCCAGTGCCCCTTGGCCTGGTCCTTCATGAGGTGCGCGAGCCAGTTCTCCTTCCCGGCGGACCCCTTCTCCGTGCGGATGAGCGCGAGCCGGACGCCCCCGCCCGGCGGATTCCCGCCGCCGGCCAGCCCCTCGGCAACGGACTCGAGCCCGCCGCCCTCGCGTCCGTGCAGGATCACGATGATCTCGTCCTCGCGCCACTTCTCGGCCTCATAGGTGCCGGTGTCCCAGACGGACATGTCGCCGGCCCCGTACTCGCCCTGCGGGATGCTGCCGGAGAAGGTGAGGTACTCGAGCGGATGGTCCTCGGTGTGCACGGCGAGGTGGTTCTTCCCGGTGCTGGTCGGAATGCCCTTGGGGATGGCGAACGAGGCCAGCACCCCCTCGTGCTCGAGCCGCAGGTCCCAGTGCAGCCGGCGCGCGTGGTGCTCGTGGATCACGAAGGCGTCGCCGGCGCCGGGCGTGGGCGCCTCGGCTGGGACCGGTTCCGGAGTCTTGGCGGCGTCCCGCTTGGCCCGGTACACCGTGAGCGGGTCGGCTCCGGCCGCGGCGGTGCCCCCGGCGGATGCGGCGGACGACGGCGCGCGGGCGCCGCCGTCGTCGTCCTCGCCGGAGGAGCGGGAACCGCTGGAGGAACCCGAGCGGGCACCGGCGGCGGCGCGGGCCCGCGGGCGGGACGAGCGGCTGGAATCGTGCGTCCCGGCCAGCGCGGGCGGGTGCAGCGGCGCGAACAGGTCCCCGAACGTCTCGAGGCGCTCCGCCATCTCGGTGTAGCGCACGTGCGCCAGGCCGGGGGAGCCGATCTCCTCCCAGGTCCGCGGGGCGGCGACCATCGGCTGGACGCGGCCGCGCAGCGAGTACGGGGCGATCGTGGTCTTCTGCCCGCTGTTCTGGCTCCAGTCCACGAGCACGCGGCCGTGCCGGAGCGTCTTCTTCTGGTCGGCGACCACGAGGTCCGGGTGGTCCGCCTCGAGGGACTTCGCGAGCTCGCGGGCCACGGCGGAGACGGCCTCCCACTCCTGGCTGCCGTCGAGCTTCGCGTAGAGGTGGATGCCCTTGGACCCGCTCGTGACCGGGACGGACAGCAGGCCCATGTCGTCGAAGATCGGCTTGACCAGGTGCGCGACCTCGACGCACTCGGGCAGCCCCGCGCCCGGGCCCGGATCGAGGTCGATCACGAGCCGGTCCGGG
Source organism: Sinomonas atrocyanea (assembly GCF_001577305.1). Lineage (NCBI taxonomy): Bacteria > Bacillati > Actinomycetota > Actinomycetes > Micrococcales > Micrococcaceae > Sinomonas > Sinomonas atrocyanea. Next base: position 3,760,893 of record NZ_CP014518.1, on the reverse strand, counting down.
TTGATCATGGTGTCCTCCTCGACCGCGCGCCACTGCGGCACGTGGATCTCGAGGGCGGCGATCTGGGCGAGCCAGACGAGGGTGGGCAGGTCGTTGACCAGGGGATAGGTGTTGGTCGAGCGGCGGTGGTGGAGCGTGACCCGCTGGACCCACTCGGGAGTGGATCGCTCGTCGAGGTTCTTCTGGAAGAACAGCTCCCCCGGATCGTCCGCGGTGCCCACGCCGTGCACCCACCGCTTCCGGGTCGCGGGCCTGTCCCGGATGGCCGGGATCATGACGGGGCCGACCATCCTGTAGTACTCGATGACATCGCCCTTGGTGGTCCCGGACTCGGGGTACATGATCTTGTCCAGGTTGGACAGGCTGATCCTGCGGCCCTCGATCTCGACGGTCTCGCGCTGCGCTGCCATGCGGCTAACCTCCCATGCGCCCCGGTCAAGGGGAAGATGTCCCCTTGGGTCTACCCGTCGGGGCGCCGGTCGAACCGGGGCGTGGTGTCCGAGCAGCGCGGACGAGGCCCCCGGTTCCGGACGCTGCCCCCTGCCGGAGCGGGGGGCAGCGTCCGGAACAGGGGGCAAGACCCGCGGAACCGAGAAGCGGCGCCGCGGTCCCGGAGCGGCGCCGGCCCCCTGGCCCCGGCGCCGGCCCAGACCTACCCGGCCCGCAGCTCCTCGGCGATGCCGTGCGCCCAGGCCTCGACCTCGTCCCAGTCGCGGAAGTCGCCGGCGGGCAGGGAGCCCCGGGGGTTCCCCGGCAGGTGCTCCATGATCTTCTCCATGAGCCCCACGGGCTCGGATTCCGGGTCCCACTTGCCGAAGAACACGTGGTCGCCCCTCACGTTGAGCTCATCGGCGAACTTGTCGAACTCGCGCGGCTCGCTGCTCTCACGGACGTCGCGGCCCTCCTTGTCCACCGTGTCCTCGCCGAGGGGTCCGCTCGCGAAGAGCCAGACCGGCCGCTCGGCCAGGTCCCGGTGGTGCCGCTTGGCGAAGGCGGTCGCCGCATGCATCCAGTGGAGGGCGTAGGCCGCGCTGCCGAGGACGACGGCGTCGTAGTGCGTCACGTCGTCGACCTCCTCGACCGGTCTGACGGTGACGGGAAACCCCTCGGCGGTCAGCGTCGAGCCGATCCGCTCGGCGATCCCCTGGGTGGCCCCGTGCTTGCTCGCGTAGGCGATGAGGACGTTCACGGCTGCTCCTTCGGTGGGCGGTGGCGGCAGGTCTGAAGCTCCTCCCACGGTGCGGCGCAGCGGTCCCGGAGCCAAGGGGAGAAGGGCCCGTCCTGCCCGCCGCGCCCGGGCCGATGGCCTATCCATCGTGTGGAATGTGCGGTTCACTGGGCTCATGCGGTCAATCTGGAAGGGCGCCATCAGCTTCGGCCTGGTCAGCGTGCCCGTGAAGGTGTACAGCGCCACCGAGGACCATGACCTCAAGCTGCACCAGGTCCATGACAAGGACCGGGGGCGCATCCGCTACCAGCGCCGCTGCGAGGTCTGCGGGGAGGTCGTCGAGTACGCGGACATCGACAAGGCGTACGAGGAGGGCGGCCGCACGGTCGTCCTCACGGACGAGGACCTCAAGTCCCTGCCGGTGGAGCGCAGCCGGGAGATCGAGGTGGTCGAGTTCGTCCCGGATACGCAGATCGACCCCATGTACTTCGAGAAGAGCTACTACCTCGAGCCCGAGAAGGTCGGGGTGAAGCCGTACCAGCTCCTGCGGCGCACCCTCGAGCAGACCGAGCTGACCGCCGTGGTGAAGTTCGCGCTGCGGCAGAAGTCCCGCCTGGGGGCGCTGCGCGTGCGCGGGGACGTCATGGTGCTCCAGGCGCTGCTGTGGCCCGACGAGGTGCGGGAGGCGGCGTTCCCCGTGCTCGAGGACACCGAGGTGAAGATCTCGGACAAGGAGCTGAAGATGTCCTCCTCCCTCGTCGAGAGCCTCTCCTCCGACTTCGAGCCGGGGCAGTTCACCGACGAGTACCAGGCCCAGCTGACGCAGCTGGTCGAGGCCAAGCTCGCCAAGGGCGATGCCGTGGACACCGAGGAGACGTTCGGCGCCCCGGCCGAGGAGGGCGAGGGCGCCGAGGTCCTGGACCTCATGGAGGCCCTGCGCCGCAGCGTCGAGAACCGGCGCAAGGCCGCGGGCGGCGCGAAGGAGTCCTCCGGCGCCAAAGCTCCGAAGGCATCCGCAGGCGGCCGCAGCCGCGCGAAGAAGGCGGAGGCGGACGACGCCGAGGACTCGCCTCAGGAGCAGAAGGCGCCGCCCAAACGGCGCACCCGCAAGACCGGCTGAGCCCCGGTCGCCGGGGGGGGGCGGCTCCGCCCGGGGGCCCGGGCGGAGCCGGCGCTACTTCTTGGCCCGGACCTGGACGCGGCCGTCCCGGACGCGGGTCTCGTAGCTCGGCTGCGGCGCGCTCGCGGGGCCCAGCACCGGGGCACCGTCGGCGAGGCGGAACTGGCTGCCGTGCCAGGGGCAGGTGACGCAGCCGTTCTCGATGGTCCCCTCGTTCAGGGGGCCGCCCGCGTGCGTGCAGACGTTGTCGAGCGCGACGATCCGCCCGGCGTCGCGCGTCACGAGCAGCGGGATCTCGCCGAGCTGGACCACCTTCGGGGCCCCGTCCGCGAGCTCGTCCTCGGCGAGGAGGTCCTCCCAGTCGAGCGGGCCCTCGTGGTAGGCCGTGTGGCTGACCTTGACGCCCTTCGAGTAGGTGAGATGGCCGCCGAGGTAGCCGCCCACGGCTAGGACGCCGAGTCCGGCCAGGCCCAGGGCGCGGCCCGCGGGGCGGCGTCCCGCGCGGCGGGCGGCAAGGGAGGCGGCGTATAGCCCGAGCGCCACGGTGTTCGCCGCGGCGTGGACCAGCCCCACCCGCTCGGTGGGCCCGTAGGTGTCCGACCAGTCGTTGAGGCCGGCGGCGGCGGTCGGCACGGCGGCGACCAGGCCGGCCGCGACGAGCAGGTCGGCGGCGGCCTCGGAACCGCGGCCATTCTCCGCGTCGAGCAGGCCCTTCACATCGAGCAGGGCCGCCATGCTCCAGGCCCCGATCGGCACATCGGTCAGGACGGCGTGCAGCGGGTGGCCGGTGGGGATGCCGCTGAGCGCGTTGCGGACCGCGCGCGGGCCGACGAGGGCGTGGGCCGCCTTGCGGACCGGCTCGGCCACTCGGTCGAGGAACTCCCAGCGCTCGAGCCGGCTGACGGCGTCGTCCAACAGGTTCATCGTGTTCTCCTTGGCGGCGGGGCAGGGGACAAGGCAGTCCTACCCGCGCCCGCGCGGCTGACGCAGGCCCGATTGATGCCTTCCGCCGCGGGGTACAGGTGCGGCATGACTGAGAACCCAGACATCGGCCAGACGGCGAATCTCAACGAGAACGACTACAAGACCGGCAACCCGGACCTCGAGCCCCGCGACTCGGGCGACCAGGCGAACGACATCCGCTTCAGCGAGGAGGAGCAGCTCATCCGCGAGCAGGCCCAGGGGATCCGCGCCCAGAAGGACACCGTGCCGCGCGACAACTCGGACGTCGACAAGGCGATGGCCGGCTTCGACGTCCCCGACGCCGACCTCAACAGCGACGCGAGCGACGACCCGCCCTTCCACGGCCAGGAGCAGTAGGGCCGCCGAGCCCTCACGCCCGGCGCGCCGCACCGGTGCTCCGACCTTCTGAAGGTCACCTTCTGTAAGTCACCTTCTGAAGGTCATGTTCTGGGAGTCACATGAGGTGACCCCCAGAACATGACCTTCAGACGCGGGGGGCGGAGGGGAGGGGAGAGAGTGGCGGACGACGGCGCCACTCGCCTCGGGTGCTCAGCAGCCCTCGTAGTCGCTGAGCACCTGCACCTTCGCGGCGGAGGCGGAGCCCGGGTCGAACGTGTACCCGATCCACTCCTTCGCGAGGCGCCGCGCGAGCTCGAGCCCCACCACACGCTGGCCCATGGTGAGGACCTGGCAGTTGTTGGACAGGATCGAGCGCTCCACGGAGAACGGGTCGTGCGCCGTCGCGGCCCGGATCCCGGGGACCTTGTTCGCGGCGATCGCCACGCCGAGGCCTGTCCCGCAGAACAGGAGCGCCCGGTCAGCCCTGCCCTCGCTGATCAGCTGCCCCGCAGCGAGCCCCACGTAGGGGTAGGGGCGGGCGAAGTCCTCGGCCTCGCGGTGCACGCCGATGTCGATCACCTCGGCCACCCGACCGTCCGCCTCGAGGTCCTTGAGCAGGGCGTCCTTGTAGTCCACCCCGGCCTCGTCCGAGCCGATGACGATCCGCAGGCCGTCCGTGGCGGCCGCCGTGTTCTGCCCGCTCATGCGGACACCTCCTCCTGGGTTGCTGCAACGATGGCGGGGCCGAGTGCGGCGAACACCGCGGCGAGCGAGGTGGCGCCGGGATCCGGCGTGCCCACGCTCTTCTCGGCGAGCGGGCGGGCCCGGCCCTTGCGCGGCGTCAGGCCGGCGGTCGCCGCGGCGGCGGACTCCGCGGCCCGGCACGCGCCGCCCCACGCCTCGGCGAGGCCCTCCCCGCGCACGACGGCGCGGCGCAGCTCCTCCTCGAATGGCACCAGGGCGTCCACGAGCGTCTTGTCGCCCGGCTGCGCGCCGCCGAGGGCCGCGATGCGCGCGGCAAAGGCCGAGATCCCGGCGGCGACCTGCGCCCCGTCCGGCACCTCGAGGTCCCCGAGGGCCTCGCCCCACGCGCGGAGCCCGGCGCCCCACAGGACCCCGGAGGTCCCGCCTGCCCGGTCCGCCCACGCGTCCCCGCCCGCGGCGAGGACGGACCCCGCCCCCCGGCCGGCCCCGAGCGCCTCGCGCGCCGCGGCCACGGCAGCGCCGGCGCCGCGGACCATGCCGCGGCCGTGGTCGCCGTCGCCGGCGACCGCGTCCATGGCGCCCAGCTCGGCCTCGAGCTCCGCGAGCCGGCCCGAGGCGGCCTCGAGCGCCGCGACGCACGCGGCGGCGTACCCGCGCGAGGCCTCGGACGACGGCGGCGCCTCGACGGCGGTGGCCGGCCCGCCGTCGTCGTCCGCGGACTCCACGGCGGAGGCGGCGGCGACGGCGCCGCGGCGGAAGGCGGGCGTCTCCGCGGGGGCCAGCCAGAGCTCCTCGAGCTCTTCGTCGAGCCAGGTCACGGTGAGCGAGACGCCGGCCATGTCCAGACTCGTGACGAGCTCGCCGACCTCCGGCGCCACGATCTCGTACCCGGCCTCGCGCAGGAGCGGCGCCACGGTGCCCCAGAGCACGAACAGCTCCTCGTGCTTGGTGGAGCCGAGCCCGTTGAGGATGACGGCGATGCGCCCCTGGTGCCCCTCGCCGGCCGGAGCCTCGGCGAGGACGCCCTCGACGAGGGGCCGCCCGAGCTCCGCGGCGGAGGGCAGGGGGACATCCCGCAGGCCGGGCTCGCCGTGGATCCCGAGCCCGAGGCCCATGTGCCCCTCCGGGAGGGTGAACAGGGGAGCGTCCGCGCCCGGGAAGGTGCAGCCGGAGAACGCGGTGCCGAGCGTGCGGGTGCGGCTGTTGGCCTTGCGCCCGATCCGCACCACCTCGTCGAGGCTGAGCCCGGCCTCCGCGGCCGCGCCCATGGCCTTGAAGACCACGAAGTCGCCCGCGATCCCGCGGCGGCGATCGGCCTCGGCGGCCGGTGCGGAGGCGACGTCGTCCGTCACGAGGACATTCTCGGCCCGGATGCCCTCGGCGGCGAGCCGCTCGGAGGCGAGGCCGAAGTTCATGACGTCCCCGGCGTAGTTGCCGTAGGTGAACACGACCCCGGCGCCGGTCTCGGCGGCCCGCGCCACCGTGCAGGCCTGCTGGGTGGAGGGCGAGGTGAAGATATTGCCCACCACGGCGCCGTCGGCGAAGCCCGCGCCGATGAGGCCGGCGAACGCGGGGTAGTGGCCCGAGCCGCCGCCCACGAGGACGGCGACCTTGGGCCGGGCGGGGCGGCGCCGGCGCACGGCACCGCCGGGCACTTGGCGGACGAGGTCGGCGTGGACGTCGCAGAAGCCGGCGAGGGCCTCGTCGGCGAAGTCCGCGGGATCGTTGGCGATGCGCGTCATGGTGAGCCTCCTGGGGCGGCGGAGCCGGGGCCCCGGTCAGTGGATGTGGCTGCCGCCGTTGATGTCCACCGTGGTGCCGGTGAGGTAGGAGGCGCCGTCGGAGGAGAGCCAGGTGATCACCGAGGCGATCTCCTCGGTCGTGGCGGTGCGGCCGAGGGGGATGTCGCGGGCGATCGCGGCCTCCTGCTCGTCGGTGCTGCCCACGCGGATGTTGGTGTCCACGGCGCCCGGGGTGATGGCGTTGACCGTGATGCCGGTCGGGGCGATCTCGCGGGCGAGGGCCTTGGTGAAGCCGAGGATGGCGGCCTTGGCTGCCGAGTAGGGCACGCGGCCGAACACGCCGCCGCCACGCTGGGCGGAGACCGAGGACATGTTCACGACCCGGCCCCAGCCGGCCTCGATCATGGCCGGAAGGAACGCCTTGGTGACGAGGTAGGTGCCGGTGGCGTTGACCGCCATGACCTTGTTCCACAGGGCGAGGTCCGTCTCGAGGAACGGCACGGGCGAGGTGATGCCTGCGATGTTCGCGAGCGCCCCGACCACGGGCAGGCGCCCAGCAGCGACCTCGGCGCCCACGGCGGCCGCCGCGGCGGCGACCGAGGCCTCGTCGGCGACGTCGACCTCGTGCCCGAAGGCGGGGACGTTGAACTCGTTGGCGATGTCCTGGGCGGTCTTGGCGGACTTCTCGCCGTCGAGGTCCAGGATGACCACACCCCATCCCTCGCGGGCGTAGCGGCGGGCGGTGGCCACGCCGATGCCCTTCTCGGAGGTGGCGCCGGTGAGGACGGCGGTGCGCTGGATGCTGCTCATGGTGGTTCCTTCTGTTCGTCTCAGTGAGGTCTGGGTGGGGTTCAGATGAGGTCGGTGATGAAGCTCGCGGCCTTGGCGGCGGCCGCGGGGCGCTCCCCGTGGGTGAGGTCGTGCGCCTCGAGCTCGAGCGAGAAGTGCCCGTCGAAGCGGGCCTCGCGGAGGGCGGCCAGGGCCCCGGCGAAGTCCACGGAGCCGTTGCCGATGCTGAGGTTGATGTTCCCCGGCATGGCGTCGCGGAGGTGGACGTGGGCGATCCGGCCGGCGAGGGCGGCAATCGCGTCCTCCGGCCGGCTCCCCGAGGCGACGACGTGGGAGAGGTCGACGACGTGCCGCACCCGAGTGCCCTCGAGCCGGTCGGCGAGGGCGAGGGCGCGGTCGAGGGTCCCGCACAGGCGGTAGTAGTGCAGCGACTCGGTCCAGAGCCCCACGCCGACCGCGGCCGCGCGCTCGGCCGCCGCCGCGAGCTGCTGGGCCACGCGGTCGAGGTCCTCGTCGAGGCCCGTGACCGGCTCGGGGCTGAGGGCGCCGCAGGGGAGCACGAGCGCCTTCGCCCCGACGGTGCAGGTCAGGGCGAGCAGGCGGTCGAGGTGCGCCGCCCGCGAGGCCAGCCCCGCGCCGTCGGGCGTGGCGTTGAGGTCGCCGATGTCCCCGTTGACGGAGCGCACGCGCAGCCCAGAATCGGCCACCCGGGCGGCCACGTCCGCGATGTCCGCGTCCGTGAGCTCGAAGGGCACGTGGTCGCACACTCCGGGGAGGGCGCCGAGGTCGATCTCCTCGAAGCCGAGGCCGGCCATGGTCGCGAGGGCCTCGGTGAGCGGCAGGTGCCGGAAGCTGATCGACGAGCAGCCGAGTCGGTCGTGGAACATCGGTGTCCCTCCGTGGGAAAGGAGCTGGTGTGACGTCAACCACGGTAGAGGGAAGCATTGTCAACAGTCAACCTCTAGTGCCGACTGTTGACAGTAATGGGTGACGCGCAGCACACTGGCATATCATGTCGACTGTCAACAGAGACGGCGGCAGAGAGAGAACCCTCTTTCGGAAGGAACGCAATGAGCAACGAGGCTCTGGCCATGCGCGGCCCGGTCCACGGCACGAAGGACGCCAAGCGCGTCGCCGTCGGCTCTGCCGTCGGGGCCGTCATCGAGACGTACGACTTCATCGGCTTCGGCACCGCAGCGGCCCTCTACTTCAACCACGCCTTCTTCCCCGGCGCCGACCCGGTCACGGGCACGCTGGCCTCCTTCGCCACGCTCGGCGTCGGCTTCGCTGCCCGCCCGCTCGGGGGCATCGTCGGCGGCCACCTCGGCGACCGACTCGGCCGCAAGCCGGTCCTCGTCACCTCCCTGATCATCATGGGCCTCGCGACGTTCGCGATCGGCCTGCTGCCCACCTACGCGGCGGTGGGCATCCTCGCGCCCGTGCTGCTCGTGGCGGTCCGCATCATCCAGGGCCTCGCGTTCGGTGCCGAGTGGGGCGGCGCGATCCTCATGAGCTACGAGCACGCCCCCTGGCGGCGCAAGGGCGCCGTGACCGGGATCGTGCAGGCCGGCTTCCCCGTGGGCCTGCTGCTGGCCAACCTCGTGTTCCTCTTCAGCGTCCACCTCGGCGACGAGTGGGCCTGGCGCATCCCGTTCCTCGCGAGCCTCGCGCTCGTGATCGTGGGCCTCATCATCCGCTCCAAGGTCCCCGAGTCGCCCGTCTTCGAGGACGTCAGGGACCACGGTGAGCTCGCGAAGTCCCCCGTCACCCAGGTGATCCGCGAGGACTGGCGCAACATCGTGCGGGGCATCGGCCTGCGCATCGCGGAGACCGCCGGCTACGCCGTGTCGATCACGTACATGATCTCCTACATCAACTCGTCCAAGCTCGCGGACAAGAACCAGACGCTGATCGCCCTGTGCATCGCCTCCGCCATCGGCATCATCGCCACCTGGAAGTGGGGCGCCCTGACCGACAAGGTGGGCCGCCGGCCGGTGTACATCGCCTCCTGCGCGTTCGCCGTGCTGTTCGGCGTGCCCATGTTCCTCCTGGTCAACACCGGCATGTTCCTGTTCATCGTCGCCACGATCGTGATCGCCTACGCCGTGTGCCAGAACTCCCTTGCCGGCGCCCAGGGCGCCTGGTTCCCGGAGCTCTTCCAGGCCAAGACCCGCTCCTCCGGCGCCTCGCTCGCCTACCAGATCTCGGCCATGGTCTCCGGCTTCACCCCGTTCATCACCACCCTGCTGTTCGTGAGCTTCGGCTGGGTCGGCCCCGCCCTGCTCTTCAGCGCCTACGGCGCGATCGGCCTCTGGGCCGCCCTCGTGACCCGCGAGACCTGGGGCCGCCGCGAGCGCGAGGCCGCCGAGCGGATCTCGGCCGAGACCCCCGCTCCGGCGCACACCCACTGAAGGAACCGAGGAAGACGCAACCGATGACCTCATCGACACTCGAACCCCGCACCGCCACCGGCATGGCCGAGCGCCGCGCCGCCGTGGAGGCCGCTGCGCACAGGATCCGCCGCCACGCCCTCTTCATGGGCGAGGTCCAGGGCCAGGGCTACGTGGGCCAGGCCCTCGGAGCCGCGGACATCCTGGCCACCGTGTACACGGACCAGCTCCGCTTCCGCCCGGAGGACCCGGAGTGGGAGGACCGCGACCGGTTCCTCCTCTCCACCGGGCACTACGCGATCGGGCTCTACGCGGCGCTCGCCGAGGCCGGGATCATCCCGGTCGAGGAGCTCGAGACCTACGGCTCGGACGGCTCCCGCCTGCCGATGTCCGGCATGTCCACCTACACCCCGGGCATGGAGATCTCCGGCGGCTCGCTCGGGCACGGGCTCACGGTCGCCGTGGGCCTGGCCCTCGGGCTGCGCTACCGCGGCAACGCCGCCCGCGTGGTCAACTTCCTCTCCGACGGCGAGCTCGACGAGGGCTCCACCTGGGAGGCCGCGATGGGTGCCGCGCACCACCGCCTGGGCCGGCTGACCGCCGTCGTGGACATCAACGCCCTCCAGGCCGACGGCGCGACCGCCGGCGTGCTGCGCACCGAGCCGGTCACCGACAAGTGGGCTGCGTGCGGCTGGCGCGTGTTCCGCGTGGACGGCAATGACGTCGGCGCCCTCCTGGAGGCGTTCGACGCCGCCGGGTCGGGTTCCGCGGTGACGGACGACGGCGAGGGGGCACCCGCCGTCGTACTCTGCGACACCAAGGTGGGTCGCGGCGTGCCGCTGCTCGAGCAGCGGGAGAAGGCGCACTTCATGCGCATCGAGGAGCACGAGTGGGCGATCTGCAACGAGCAGCTCGAGGCCGGCTGGGCCGCCCGCCAGGAGGCCAGCCAGGCGAAGGGCCAGGAGGAGAAGGCATGAGCACCGCAGGAGTGGCCATGGGCACGGCCCCGAAGCTGAAGACCTCGGCCATGATCGCCTCGTTCGCCGACCCGGGGCAGAAGACGGCCCCGGCACCGTTCGGGCACGCCCTCGCAGCGGCCGCCGAGGCGGACCCGCGGATCGTGGGCCTCACGGCGGACCTGGGCAAGTACACGGACATGCACATCTTCGCCGAGGCCCACCCGGACCGGTTCTTCCAGATGGGCATGGCCGAGCAGCTGCTCTTCGGCGCGGCCGCCGGCATGGCGGAGGCAGGCCTCGTGCCGTTCGCCTCGACCTACTCGGTCTTCGCGGCCCGGCGCGCGTACGACTTCATCTGCCTCGACATCGCCGAGCCGAACCTGAACGTCAACATCGTCGGCGGCCTGCCGGGCCTCACCACCGGGTACGGGCCCTCGCACCAGGCCACCGAGGACGTGGCGATCTTCCGGGGCATGCCCAACCTGACGATCGTGGACCCCTGCGACTCGATCGACATCGCCCAGGCGGTCCCGCAGCTCGCGGCCTCGGACGGACCGACCTACCTGCGCCTCCTACGGGGCAAGGTGCCCACCGTCCTCGACGAGTACGACTACGAGTTCGAGCTCGGCAAGGCCAAGGTGCTGCGCGGCGGGAACGACGTCGTGTTCGTCTCCTCGGGGCTCATGACCATGCGGGCGCTCCAGGCGGCCGCCGAGCTCGAGAAGCACCACGTGGACGTCGCCGTGGTGCACACCCCGACGATCAAGCCCTTCGACGAGGCCACCGTCCTCGCCGAGCTCGCGGGGACCGGCTCGCGGTCACGCTCGAGAACCACACCGTGGTGGGCGGCCTGTTCGAGACCGTCGCCTCGGCCCTGGTCCGCGCCGGCCGGGCCCGGCGTGTGGTCCCGGTCGGGCTCCCGGACGAGTTCCTCGACGCCGGCGCGCTGCCCACGCTGCACACCAAGTACGGGCTGAGCGTGGACCGGATCGTCGCGAAGGTCCTGTCCGAGCTCGGCTGAGCCGGACGCCGGAGTCACGGGCGGGCGCGGGCCTTCGGGCCCCGCCCGCCCTATCATGAGTGTCAACGGCTGTCAGGTGACAGTCGACATCGGGGAGGAACCCATGGCTGTTGCAGCGTCCCTGCTGGGACTCGAGAAGCGGAGCCTGCGCGAGCAGGCGCTCGCAGCGCTCCGCGGCGCCATCACCTCCGGCGAGCTTGCGCAGGGCCAGCACCTCGTGGAGACCGAGCTGTCCGAGATGCTCGGCATCAGCCGGGGAACCCTCCGCGAGGCCCTGAGGCAGCTCGAGCAGGAAGGCCTGGCCTCCGCCGGCCCCCGCGGCCGCCTCAGCGTCCGCCACCTCGACGCGAAGGAGATCCGGGACATCTTCGCGGTGCGCGGTGCGCTCGAGTCCCTCGCCGCGCGCACCCTCATCGAGCAGCCGCGGCGCGCCAAGGCCGTGGGCGAGCTCCGGGATGCGCTCGAGCGCATGGACGAGGCCGCGGGCCGCTCGCTCGAGGACAGGATCGAGGCCGACCTGGACTTCCACCGCCTCCTCTGCCGGCTCTCCGGGAACGAGACCCTGCTGCACCAGTGGCAGTCGCTCGAGGGGTCCATTCGCATGTCCATCATGTTCGCCGGGCTCGAGCGGGCCACGAGCAACATGAGCGTGGACCGGCACCGGGCCATCGTGGACGCGGTCGAGTCCGGGGACGCCGCGACGGCGCGGGAGACGATCCTCGCCCACATGGACTCCGCCTCGGACAACCTCGTCAGCGAGGACGCGGTGGCCCCGGCCCGCTGACCCTCGACGTCCGGAGCGTTGGGACTCAGCTCGTCAGACTGAACAGCGCAACAAGAAGGAAGCCCCCGATGACGAGCGTCAGCAGGCCCAGTGCCAGCAGCAGGCCCACGCCGAAGCGTCGGGTTGGCGCTCGCACAGTCAGGACAATCGCGATCGCGAGGTACGCGTAGTAGAGCGCTGGTGACACATAGCTGACGGCTGCGGGGTGGACCTGCGACATCATGATCCCCAGTCCTAGGAGCATTGGGATGGCAGCAGACCCTGCGACCAGTCCGCCCATCACCGAGCCCCGTCCCCGCGGTGGACGGCTGGCGGAAAGATCCTGCAGCGTGGCCGGTCGCGGATACTGGGGCATCCCCCCTGGGACGTCTCGGGTGCGCACACGATCTCCCTTTTCGGACGGAGGCGAGTGCCCCCCATCCTCGACCATTGCCGCATGGCTGTGGACCTGCAGACCGCCCTATGTGGACAAGTCCTCCCTCGGATAGCTGGCGGTTCGCCGGGCTGGCCACCTACGTGACCCGTCGTGCCCGCCGCTGCTGGGCGCTGGCGTGGGACGGCCGAGGCCCGGCGTTCCGCGCACCCTACCGGTGCGTAGGAAACAAGTAGGGCGCACGTTGTACCTGTCCGAAGAACAGGTACAACTACGTGTTTTCACGCACCCTGACGGGCTGAAAAAGTCCTCTCATCGGGCTCCTAGGAATCATCCGATCCGGGTCCGCGAAGTGTCTGAACAGTGGGGGTCTTCGGCATTCGCCGCACGTATCGCGCTGTTTCCCTCGTCACAAAGGAGCATTCCCATGAGCAAACTGTCCCTCAAGCGCAAGGCCGCCATCGCCGTCGCCACCGCCGGGTTGGTAGGCATCGGCGGCACTGCAGCCATCGCGTACTGGACCACCACCGGCACGGGCACTGGGAGCGCCAACGCCTCGGCCGGCGGCGGCACCGTGACACTCCACTCTTCGTTCGCGGCTGGTCTTGCGCCGGGCCAGTCGACGGCGGTGGCCTACACCGCCGACAACGCGAACGACTCAAGCACCAAGGTCGGCGCGCTCGCCGCCACCGTCGCTACGAGTGACCCGCAGTGTTCGCCTTCGTGGTTCACGGTCACGGCGAACACCTCCAACACGACCGTTGCCGGCAAGTCGACTGGCACCCAAGTCGGCAGTGGCACGCTCACGTTCCTTGATCCGGACGTCAACCAGGATGCCTGCAAGACCGCAACAATCACGGTCAACGTCACCAGCAATTAGCAGTTCCAGCGCTTGGCGGGACGGGTCTGGGCCCCGCCCGCCTGGCGCTGCGTCAGCCGTGAACGGAATGCCGGCAGCGCCGGCCAGAGGGGGCAGAGCGTGCGGGGTCTGGGGAAGCTCGTGGCGGGTGGGCCGCGGGGCATCAGGAGAGCAATCGGCATCGTGGTCATCAGCCTGCTCGGCGTGGCCCTGCCGGCGGGCGCGCTGCTCGCCGCGGCAGGGCAGACAGCCAAGTCGGCGTTCACCATCCAGGTCTCGCCGGCCAGCCAGTCGGTGGTCCGCGGGACCGCGGCATCTTTCACGGTCACGGTCTCGTCGCAGAACGGCTTCGAGGGCTCCGTGGCGCTGACCGCAGGCTCACTCCCGGCCGCGGCGACCGCCGGGTTCGCACCGTCGAACGTCTCGCTCACCTCTGGTTCGACGACGACGTCGACCTTCACCGTGACGACGACCTCGTCCACTCCCGCTGGGGCTGCCTCCCTCCAGGTCGTGGGCACCTCGGGGAAGACCACGGCGTCCGCCACGGCGGGCCTGACGGTCAACACCCCGCAGTCGGGAGCCGTTTCGCTCTCCAGCACGCCAGCGTCGCTCTCGCTGGCCGCGGGCTCGAGCGGCGTCTTCGACCTCAGCCTCACACGGACCAACCTCACCGGGCCGGTCGCCTTCACCCTCTCCGGGCTGCCCTCGGGCGTCGCGGCATCCTTCGCGCCGGCCAGCACCACGGGCTCGACGTCGGCTCTCCAGCTCACCGTGGACGCCGCCGCGAAGGCGACCACGGCGACGCTCACCATCGGCGCCTCGGGCCTGGACGCGACCGGAGCCACGAGGTCCGCGTCCGCGAGCGTGCAACTCGCCGTCGTCAGCAGCCCCAAGGCCTTCGGCATCGCGGGGACCATTCCGGGCGGCATCGCACCCGGGGTCACCGTCCCGGTAGGCCTGAGCATCACCAACCCGAACAACCAACCGCTCTCGGTGACCAACCTCTCCGTGACCCTGACCGGGGTGACCCAGACCTCGGACGCCGTGGCCAAGGGCCTGCCCTGCAGCGTGGCGGACTTCGCCGTCACCCAGTACACCGGCCCCTACCCGCAGACGATCCCCGCAGGGGGCACAGCCTCGCTCGCTTCGCTCGGGGTGCCGAGCAGCCAGTGGCCGCAGATCAAGATGCTCGATACCGCCGCCAACCAGGACGGGTGCAAAGGTGCGACCCTCCAGCTGGCGTACTCCGGATCCGGGGGGAACTGAGATGAACAAGCTCATGCAGCTCAGGGGCGGCAGGGGCGTCTCCGCGGCCGCCACCGCGGCAGCACTCGTCCTCGGGGGAGGTGCCGCCGCCTCCGCCTACTGGGGAACGACCGGAAGCGGATCTGGGTCGCAGACCGCCGGCCAGCTCCAGGTCCTCACCACCGAGGCCCTTGCCCAGCCAGCCGGCGGCCAGCAGCCGATCACCCCCGGAGGAGCGGCGGACGCCGCCGTGCGCGTCACCAACCCGAACTCCTACCCTGTGGAGCTCTACAGCGTGGCCTCTGCGGGCCCCGCCACGGCAGACGCCGCGCACGCGCAGTGCGTCACCACGGGCATCACGTTCCAGAACCCTGCGGTGCCGCTGGCCCCGACCGTCACGGTCCCCGCCAGCGGGAGCCTGACGGTGGTCCTTCCGGGCGCCGTCGCGATGGACCTCACCTCAGACCCGGGGTGCCAGGGCGCCTCGTTCCGGATCCCACTCACTCTCGAGGTGCGCAAGTGACTGCCATCCAGACCCGGCCCGCCCGCCGGTCCGTCCTGACCCCGACTGCGCGGCTCCGGCACGTCCTCCGCCGCGGCTGGGCCGCTCTGGCAGCCCTCCTGCTCGCGGCCACGGGCGGCGCCACCGCCTTCGCGTACTGGCAGGCCACCTCGACGGCCCCGGACGGGCTTGCCGTCGCAGACACACTCCTGCAGGGCAGCACCCCTTCAGCCCAGGCCGCCCAGGCGAACGTCACGGTCGCCTGGACCTCGAGCACGACGGCGGGCGGCCGCGCCGCGTCCGGCTACAGCGTGCGGCGCTACAGCGCCGCCACCGGTGGGACGCCCGTCGCTGCCACGGGCGGCTGCGCAGGCACCCTGGTTGCCGCTTCGTGCACGGAGGGCAGCGTCCCCGACGGCACCTGGTACTACACCGTCACTCCGGTGCTCGGCAACTGGTCCGGTCCGGAGAGCTCCAGGAGCGCCGCTGCCCTCGCCGATGCCACCGCACCGACCGTCTCTGCCGCAGTCTCACCCACTCCGAATGCCGCAGGCTACAACAGCATCAGCCCTGTCGCCGTCACCCTCACGGCGCAGGACAACCCCGGTGGCAGCGGCGTCGCCTCCGTCTCCTACTCTCTCGACGGCGCCCAGCAGGTGACGGCGCCCGGCGCGAATGCCGCGGTCTCGGTGGCCGGTGACGGAACGCACCAGCTCGCTTACTCCGCGACCGACGCCTCGGGCAACCTGGCGCCGAGCCAGTCCCTCACCGTGAAGATCGATACTCAGGCGCCGGGCACCCCGAGCCTCGTGGTCCCCTCGTACGTCAACGTCGCCAACGCCAGCAAGGTGACCGTGTCGGGCACCGCCGAGCCCGCCAGCACCGTGACGGTCACGGCGTCCGACGGCGCGGGGCACAGCGCGCGCCAGACGGCACCTGCCCAGTCGAACGGGTCGTGGACCATCGGCAACCTCGACCTCTCGGGCTTCACCGATGGAACGGTGACGTTCAGTGCAGCGGCCCAGGACGCCGCGGGCAACGTGGGCCCCGCGGCCTCGGCCACAGCCATCAAGGACACGGTGGCCCCAGCTGGAACCACGATCGCACCGCTGGTCGTCTCCTCGGCGGCGACGGCGTCCTCCACCCCTGCGGCCTCCGCGACCGTCAGCGGGGCGGCCGAGGCCGGCGCGACCGTGTCGCTCAGCATCTCGGGTGCGGGCGGCTCTCCCGTCAGCGGAAACGCGAAGGCCGACTCCTCAGGCGCCTGGTCCGTTGTGGGCCTCAATCTGACCTCCTTCGCCGACGGCCAGCTCACCTATGCGGCCTACGCGACCGATGCGGCGGGGAACGCGGGGCAGGCCGTCACCCAGACCGGAACGAAGAAGACCTCGACGGCGACGCCGACCTTCACCAACCCGCCCGCGACGATCATGGGAAACAAGGTCTCCTCTGTGCCCCTTGCCGGTACTGCCGAAGCGGGCGCATCGGTTGCGGTGACTGCCCGCGACGATGCCGGGCAGAGCGCCTCCGCGACCGCCTCAGGTTCCGCCACCTGGTCGGCCACTCTCGATCTGAGCCTGCTGAACTCCGGACCGATCACCTTCACAGCCAAGGCCACGGACGCGTACGGCAACACCGCCTCCGCCAGCGTGGGAAGCCGCATCGGTCCCAAGGTCAAGTCAGTCGCGGTCAACAACGGGGCCACCGCCGGGACGGCGGATGCGGGGGACAACATCGTCATCACGTTCAGCGAGGCGATGAAGCCGAGCTCGATCTGCAGCGCCTGGACAGCGACGGCAGGCCCCTGGGCGACGTCGGGCACCACCAGCGACTTCACCGTCCAGATCACCTCGGCCGGCGCTCTCACCGTGGCCTCGCCGACGACCGCCTGCCCGAGCGGGGGCTTCGGGACGGTCTCTCTCGGCGCCAACTACAGCAACAACTCCCAGACCCTCGTGTTCAAGCAGACCACCAGCGCCAACGGCAGCAAGTCCACCGCCGCCTCGAGGGCAAGCCTGAGCGCCGACGGAACGGTCCTCACCATCACCCTCGGGGATCTCTCCACCGGGACCGCCGCGAAGTCGGTGACGGCAGGCACCGCGACCTACCAGCCAGGCCCAGCGACCGACACCGCGTCGGTGGGGCTGCCATCCGATCCAGCGACCGCGTCAGGCAGCGGCTTCTGAAGCCCGCTAGCCGATGAGGGCAGGCATGACGAACAGGGCGGCCACGCACAGGCCCGCGCCGATGAGGATCCAGGCCCCGATGGCTATCAGCAGGCCGGCCCCGAAGCGCATCGTCGCCGGCCGGACCGTGAGGACGATCGCCCCGGCCACGTAGCCGAGGAACAGCAGGACGCCGATGAAGCCCGGTACCCAGCGGATGCTCGCGAGGGCCACGGAGAGGCCGAAGAGGAGCGCGAGGGCGCCGATCCCCGCGAAGAGGCCGCCCACGAGCGACCCCCCTCCGCGCCGTGGCGGCGGGTAGAGCGGGGGCTCGGGCGGCCAGCCGGGCTGCTGGGGCGGCTGAGGCGGCCAGCCTGGCGGCTGGGGCGGCCCCCAGCCGGGCGGTCGGTTGCTCATAGGATTCCCCCTTGGACCAGCAGCGAGCAGATTCCCCAGAGCCCCGCGGCGGTGAGTGCCGCAAGGTAGGCGAGGACGAGCCGGGTGTCGCGCAGGTAGCACTTCGACCGGGTGAGCCCGGCCCGCCGCGCCCTCCAGTAGCCGGCGAATCCCACGGCGGCGAAGACCACGAGCGCCACGGGTCCGGCGAGCCAGCCGAGCAGGGCGATCGTCGCGAAGACGCACAGCCGCAGCGGGTCGAACGGGGCCTGGTCCTCGCCTGCGGTGCCGCCTTCCTCAGGCGGGGCGGCGGACGACGCCGGCCGCGCGCCGTCGTGCGCCGCCGCACCGGCCGCGCCGCCCACCAGCTCGGAGGGGAGCGGCCCGGAGGCGATGCGCCGGGCGTCCTCCTCGGCGCTCACAGCACCTCCAGCGGCAGCGGCTCGCGGGGGAGCGCCCGCGGCAGCGGCACCCCCGTGGCGCTGCTCATCCGCTGCCGCGCGAGCCGGGGCCACGCCTGCACGGCACAGAACGGGGCGCACTGGTGCGCGCCGTCGTCGCCCTTGGTCCCGACGTGGACGCAGCACTGCATGAGCCGCTCCTCGATCATGGTCGAGATGTCCATGAACGGCTTGACCGTGATGCGGGTGACCCGCTCCGCCAGGAGCTTCCGCAGGCGCTGGTGCTGCCCGGGCAGCGAGCCGGCCGCGAGGGTCGTGAGGGTGCCGATGCCGAGGTCGCACTGGGTGCAGATGTTCTTCCACAGCTCGGCCGTGCTCGGATGCGAGAGGGAGGACTGCTCGCTGAGCAGGTCCAGCAGCGAGGACTTCATAATGGAGCGCAGGCCGAGGGGGAGCGCGCTGTCGGCGATGCGGTTGGCGATGGCGTCGGGGCTGAGCTCGAGCCACTCCAGCAGCCTGTCGTGGCCGATCAGGGCCGTCAGCGACCGCCAGACTCCGGAGTCGTCCTTGAGCATGTAGCCCACCGAGGCGCAGTGCGGGTGCGAGCACGGCAGCGCGGTGAGGTCGTGCCACGAGACCACCCCGCCGGTCTGCTCCTCGAGCCTGGCCAGGACTCCGCCGTGCGTGAGGCGGTCCGACGGGTCGATCCCGTGGCCGCGGCCCGAGCCGAACACCGGCTGCAGCGCCACGCCGCCCATGAACGGCGTCTCGAGGGCGCGCATCACCACATCGCCGATCTCGCCGTCGTTGACGCCGAGCGCCGCGGTCATGGTGAGGGTGGTGAAGACCCCGGCCGCCGAGAGGCGCGCGATTGCGGCGTCCTTGATGCGGGTGAGGTCGCCGCCCCGGTGGTGGACCGAGGCCTCCCTGGACCGGCCGTCGTACTGCAGGTAGACCTCTACCCGCTCGCGGTGGCGCTCCAGCAGCGAGAGCAGGCCGTCGTCCTGGGCGATGAGCACCCCGTTGCTGTTGACCATGATCCGCACGATCGGGCGGCCCACGAGCTCCTCGAGCAGCTCCGCGAGATAGGGGTACAGGGTGGGCTCGCCGCCGGAGAGCATGAGCACATCGAGCCGCCCGTTCTCCCTGGCCAGACGTGTGTCCACGTTCGCGAGGACCTCGTCCAGCGGGGCGACCCCCTGCAGCTGGGGGCCGGACGCGGTGAAGCACGTCGGGCAGCGCAGGTTGCAGTGCTCGATCACGTCCTGGAGCAGGATGCACGTGTGCTGCGTCTGCATGGCCGGCAGCCCGAAGGCGTAGGCCTCCGGCACAGCCCTGAAGTTCCCGGCGTCGTCCGGGACGTGCTGCTTGGTCGGCGCCTGCCACTTGTCCAGATAGGCCAGGATCTCCGGTGACTCGTCGTAGAGGGTGCGCACGAGCCCGTGGTCCGGGCAGCCGCGCTCGAGCCACACGCGCCCGTCGCGCACCATGAGCGCCCCGGCGAGCCGCCGGACCTGCGCGAGCGGCGGATTCTCCGCATGGCACTCGGGGCAGAAGGCAGTGACGTACCGGTGGATCCGGTCGCCGCGGAGTGGCTGGCCGGGTCCCAGTGGAGCCCGGCGGGGGGCGGGCGAAGGTCTCATGCTCTTGCTCCTGTTCGACGAGGATGGAAGGTCACGCGGCGCCAGGCGTTCTGGCGAGATCTGCAATGCAGGGCCCGCCGCCGATCAGGAGCCAGACGCCGAGGCCTAGCAGCAGGCCGGAGCCGAGGGCCCGGGACGGGCGCCAGACCGTCAGGCCGATGGCACCGACGAGGTAGATGGCCGCGGGGACGACTGCACCGACGCCGGCGCGCGCGTTCGGGTAGCCGCCGGAGCTGAGGTACATCACGAGGTAGACCACGAAGAGGCCCACCCACCCGAGACCGGTCGCCAGCGGCACCTGCGACCACCGGCTCGGTTCCGGGGGAAGGTCATCGCGGAGCGGGGGGCCTTTTCTCATCTCACGTGCTCCCTATCTCACCGTGCCGGCCACGCAGATGCCGGCCGCGATGATCAGACCCAGCCCCAAGGCGATCAGCATGATCGTGGCGAGGAGCCCGAACGCGCTGTCGCTCCAGGCCGAACCGCGCCAGCGTTGCCGGCGCGGCCTCCTTCCCCTCACGCCTGCCTCATCTGGACGAGGACGCCGACGCAGAGCTCGCCCCCGAGGAGGAGCCAGATGCCGAAGGCGATGAGCATTCCGGCCCCCGTCAGCGAGGTCTTCCGCCAGATGGCGAGCGCGACGGCGAGCGCCAGGTAGCCGGCGAACAGGCCCCAGAAGGTGATGGCGAGCCCGAGCGGGGCGCCGTACGGGCCCCGTGGCCCGATGGCCGGGAGCATCGAAAGCCCCACCACGTAGAGGTACAGCAGGCCGAGGCCGAGGGACAGCGGGAGGAAGCCGCCGCGTGCGGGCTTCGGCTCCTCGCCGGACGGCGGGGGTGGAGGCTCCGGCGAGGGGTCGCCCTGCTCCGGACGGTCCCCGTTCACGCGGTCTCTCCCGTGGCCCCGGCTGCAGCGGCGGTCTCAGCGGTGTGGGGGCCCGCGAAGACCTTCCACACGCGCCAGGCGAGCAGGGGTAGCATCGCGAGGAGGAACCACTGGGGCCGGCTCATACCGAGCCAGAGGTCCTCGTTGCCGCGGACGAACTCGACGGCGAAACGGAAGAGGGCGTAGGCGGCCACGTACAGGACGAAGAGGTCTCCCGAGCGCCGCACGCGCTCGCGGTAGCGGACCATGAGGGCGAACGCCACCGCGTGGAACACGATCTCGTACACGAACGAAGGGTGCAGCCCCACACCTGCCGGCGCGCCGAACATCGCCGCCTGCTGGGGAGTGAGCGCGATGCCCCAGGCGCCGCCCGTGGGCGTGCCGGGAAGCTCGGTGAGCAGGCAGCCGATCCGGCCGATGGACATGGCGAGCGCCACGGCCGGGGCGAACAGGTCCCCGGTGGAGGGCCGGTACCCGAGGAGCCGCTTGCCGAGGTGCACGCCGAGCCAGGCCCCGACGAGGCCTGCCAGGATGCTCCGGTCGCCCTCCACCCACCAGTCGACGGGGGAGACTGACCTGGTCGGGTCCCACGTGATGCGCGAGCCGATCGCACCGAAGGCCACCGCGAACCCCGCCAAAGCCCACAGCCGCGGGTCGTCGAGCCCCCGGCGGCGCTTCTCCACGGCATAGAACACCAGCGCCGCGGCGATGCCCAGGCCCATGAGCACGCCGTGGACCACACCGTTCCCCGCGTACGGCAGCCCCCACGTCATGGGCCCTACAGTAGGGCCGGGGATACCCGCCGGAGTAGAGCCCAAGCGCCTCTGTGGACAACTGCCTCCGCGGGTTCAGCGTGCCTTGGCGCTCAGCGCGCCTTCTGCGCCGCCCGTCCCACGAAGCGGTCCATGCCCCGGTTGATCCCGAAGAAGTCGGCGAGCCGGTCGAACGCCCGCGTGGGGAGCGCCCGCATGAGCGGCACGAGGCGGGCGAACGGCGGCAGGACGATCTGCTCGCGGCCGGACTCGATGCCGTCGATGACCTTCAGCGCCACCTCCTGCTCCTCGAGGATCGGCAGCAGCAGGGGGAATCGGGTCGAGACCCCGGCGAACATGCCGGTGTTGATGTAGTACGGGCAGACCGCGAGCGTCCCGATTCCGTGCCCGTCGGCGCGGAGCTCGGCGCGCAGCGACTCGGTGAAGCCCAGCGCGGCGAATTTGGAGGCCGAGTAGTCCGTCTGGCGTGCGACGCCGATCAGCCCGGCTGCGCTCGCGATGGTGGCCACGGTGCCGCGCCGGCGGGCGATCATGCCGGGCAGGAACGCGCGCGTGACCCAGTAGAGCGCGAGGGCGTTGACCTCGAAGGTGCGACGGATGGACTCCTCGGTCGCCTCGAGCAGGGGCTTGCCGGCCACGACGCCGGCGTTGTTCACGAGCACGTCCACGTCTCCCGTCTCGCGGGCCGCTGCCGCGACGCGGGCCGGGTCCGTGACGTCC
The DNA here is from genome assembly GCF_001577305.1 of Sinomonas atrocyanea. Classification (NCBI taxonomy): domain Bacteria; kingdom Bacillati; phylum Actinomycetota; class Actinomycetes; order Micrococcales; family Micrococcaceae; genus Sinomonas; species Sinomonas atrocyanea. The sequence goes on along the minus strand of NZ_CP014518.1, from coordinate 3,738,951 downwards.
ACGGCGTACGAGCTGGCAAGGCCCCCGGCGGCGACGATCTCCGCGGCGACCGCCGTGCCGCCGTCGTCCGAAAGGTCCCAGACCACCACCTCGGCGCCCCGCCGGGCCGCCTCGAGGGCCATGAGCCGGCCGATTCCGGAGGCTCCTCCAGTGATCAGGATGCGTGCGCCACGAAGGCGGGTTCCTCGGTACATGTGACCTAGGTTACCAACGAGTAGCTTTTGGGGAACCCCCGCGGCGGCGCGGATTTCAGGCGATTCCCCCGGTCTGGGCGAGCATGGAGAGCCAGATCTCGCCGCCGAGGAAGAGCCATACGCCCAGGCCGACGAGCAGGCCGGCGCCGAGGTTGCGGTACGGGCCCTTGCGGATGGCGAGCACGAGCGCCCCGGCCAGGTAGAGGAACCCCGGGAGGAAGGCGAGGGTGCCGATGCCGCCCTGCGGGCCGACGGCGGCCAGGATCGCTCCGTAGACAATGTAGAGGACGGCGGCGCCCGCGACGATTCCCGCACCGAAGCCGCTGCCGCTGAATCCCGGCCGCGGGCCCGGCGTCGGAGTGCGGCGGTACCCGGGCGACGTCTGCCCCATGAACGGTGACCCTACTGCCGGGCGGCCATGACGCAAAAGGTGGGGGCGGGTCCTGCCCGCGGCCGGAGCGGTCAGGCCCAGACCGAATACCCGCCCCACTTGTCGTAGAGCTTGCGGCGCTGGACTCCCCACGGCGCGAGCCAGAGGACTGAGTCGTCCGCCGTGGCCTGCTCGACCTCTCCCGTGGCCACCAGCTGGCCCTCGAGCCAGACCTCCACGGTGCGCCCGATGAGGCGGGACCAGTCTTCGCGCTGGCCCCGCCCGCTGTTGGTCTTGAGTGCACTGGTCCGCTTCATTGCAGGTCCACCACCCCTCAGGTCTGTCATATGCATCTGATATATCAACACGGTAAGGGCTTGTCGCTCACGGGTCAACCGCTCCTTCGGGGGAGAAGATGTTTCACCCCGGTGACATCTTTCTGGTGTTTTAAAAAACCCTTGACGTCGATCTGTGGCGTCGCTCACTGTTGTGTATGTCGAAACCAGTTGCACCAAACGCAATTGATTTCCACGCGGCCAGCACATCTCAGGAGCATGATGAAGACTCTCGCCATCGTTGGATCATCCCTCGCCGGCCTGTCCGCCGCCCGCGCGGCCCGAGCCGAGGGATTCGACGGTCGGCTCGTCCTGATCGGCGAGGAGCCGCACCGTCCCTATGACCGCCCGCCGCTGAGCAAGGACTTCCTCAGCGGGAAGGTCGGACCGGAGGCGCTGCGGCTCGAGAGCGATGACGAGGACCTCGCCGCCGAGTGGGTCCTCGGGCAGCGGGCGGCCTCCCTCGACCCGAGGGAGCGGGCCGTGGTGCTCGAGGACGGGACGAGGGTCGAGGCGGACGGCGTCGTCCTGGCCACCGGCTCCACCGCCCGCGTGCTCCCGGCCCTCGACGGATTCGAGAATGTGCACACCCTGCGCTCGCTCGACGACGCACAGCGACTCGGGGATGCCCTCGCTCCGGGGGTGCGGCTGCTGGTTGTCGGGGCAGGCCTCATCGGGGCGGAAGTGGCCTCGACCGCGCGTGCCGCGGGCGCTGAGGTCGTCATCCTCGCAGGCAGGGGCGTGCCGCTCGACCGGTGTGTCGGCCCGCGGATGGGAGCGGTGATCGCCGGGCTCCACGCCGCGCACGACGTCGAGCTGATCCACGGCGCTGCCATCGAGGCAGTGCGGGCCGCGGGAGCGCGCGTCCGTTCCGTTGAGCTCAGCAGCGGACGGGTCATCGAGGTCGACGCGGTGCTGGTCGCCGTCGGCGGAGAGGCGGCCACCGGCTGGCTCTCCGGGTCCGGGCTCGAGGTCGCGGACGGCGTGGTCTGCGACGAGCACGGCCGCACTCGGCTGCCCGGCGTCGTCGCTGTCGGCGACTGCGCAGCATGGCGAGACCACCACCTCGGCCGCCCGCATCGGCTCGGCCACTGGAATGCCGCCCTCACCCAGCCGGCCCGGGCCGTCCGTGCCCTCCTGGGATCGCCCGATCCCGAGCCGCAGTCCACGCTCCCGTACTTCTGGTCCGACCAGTACGGAATCCGCATCCAGTTCAGCGGCCACGCAGAGCTCGCCGACCGGATCGAGATCGAGGCGGGCGACGCCGAAGCACACAGCTTCCTGGCCGCCTACTACCGCGGAGACGACCCGGTTGCGCTGCTCAGCTGCGCGCAGGCCAAGCTCTTCGCGAAGCGGCGGCGGGACGTCGAACGCTCCCAGCGCGCCCGCATCGCCGAGACACTCGGCGCACTCCTGAACTAGGCGGCCCACGCGCCGTCGAAGAAGACCTTTCCCCTTCATCCACCATCCGACGAGGAGAAGACATGACCACTGCACCTGAGAAGACCGAGGCAGCCAAGGGCGGAGTGAGGATCTCCGAGAGCCTCATCGCGACCCTCCCCGGCTCGACGTACGTCGACGAAGCCGTCTTCCGGGCCGAGCAGGAGCGCATCTTCGAGCAGATGTGGTTCTGCGCCGTTCGCTCGGCAGACCTCGATGGTCCCGGGACCTTCAAGACCGTCCAGATCGGGCGCGAGAGCGTCATCGTCTCCCGCAACCGCAAGGGTGAGATCCGGGCGTTCTTCAACATCTGCCGGCACCGCGGCGTCAAGCTCTGCATGGAGGATTCCGGCAAGGCCGAGCGCTCCTTCCAGTGCCCGTACCACGCCTGGACCTACGACCTCGACGGCAAGCTCATCGCTGCGCCGAACCTCACCAAGATGCCGGACATCGACCGCCAGGAGTACGGCCTCGTCAAGGTCCACATCCGCGAGTACCTCGGCTACGTGTGGCTGTGCCTGGCCGAGGAGCCGCCCTCGTTCGAGGACGATGTGATGGGCGCGATCGAGACCCGGCTCGGCGACGTGCACAAGATCGACGGCTACGACGTGGCGAACCTGGCCCTGGGCCGCAGGATCACCTATGACGTGAAGGCCAACTGGAAGCTCATCATCGAGAACTTCATGGAGTGCTACCACTGCGCGACCATCCACCCGGAGCTGACGGAGGTGCTTCCCGAGTTCGCGGACGGCCTCGCGGCCCAGTACTTCGTGGGCCACGGGGCCGAGTTCGGCGCCGACATCAAGGGCTTCACCGTGGACGGCTCGGAGGGCCTCGACGTCATCCCCGGCGTCGGCGAGGACCAGGACCGCCGCTACTACGCGATCACCATCAAGCCGACGGTCTTCGTCAACCTCGTCCCGGACCACGTCATCATCCACCGCATGTTCCCGATGGCCGCGGACCGCACGATCGTCGAGTGCGACTGGCTCTACCTCCCCCACGTGGTGGAGAGCGGCAAGGACCTCGACGCATCGGTGGAGCTGTTCCACCGGGTCAACGAGCAGGACTTCGATGCGTGCGAGCGGTGCCAGCCCGCGATGGCCTCCAGGATCTACGCCCACGGCGGAGTGCTCGTGCCGAGCGAGCACCACATCGGCGAGTTCCACGACTGGGTGACGTCCAAGGTCGGCGACGTCATTGCGACGAACCAGGAGTGAGGAGGAGAGTCCCATGAGCGAGAGCATGAAGCACATCTGCCCCCTGTCGGAGCTCGCGAGGGGCGACGCCATGCGGATCGAGACACGGCCCCCCATCGCGCTCTTCCACACCGAGGAGGGCGAACTGTTCGCGATCGACGACACCTGCACCCATCAGGATGCCTCGCTCGCGGACGGCTACGTGGAGGGATGCGAGGTCGAGTGCCCCCTCCACGCCTCGAAGTTCAGCCTCCGCACGGGCACCGTGGACGCTCCGCCGGCGAAGCTGCCGGTGCGCGTGCACACCGTGGAAGTGCGCGATGGCGAGATCTACCTCCAGGAGTCCGACGAAGCGCCCAACCTTCCCCCGGCATCACGGTGGACGGCCACGTCTGAGGGGGCGCGGGAGATTCGTGAGCGAGTATGCCGCGGACCGGCGCCGCGGCTACTTCGCGAGCTTCCCCGACAGGGGCTCCTACCTCGGATTCGCGGCCAGGTCCGTGCTCGTCTCGATACTCCAGCTCAGGCTCGGTGCGTCGGCCACGGGGGAGTACGGCTGGAGAATCCCTCGCGCGCTCGGCCCTCACCCGAAGGGGTGTGTAAGGCCGAGTCCAAGGGCGCACTCCGGGTCGATGTGAAGTGAATGTTTCTGAATACGACTGATATACCTGACTACTTTATGGGTCCCTCGGGGTCGTGGTCAATGGGCCGCCGAGGCCTGATGTTTCCTGCCGGTGACATTCTTCTGACCCTTCGAAAAATGCTTGACACTCCCTTCGGAGGTGCCCGAGTGTTGTGCCAATCGAAGTCTGTTGCACCTTATGCAATTCCCCGGGGCCTTGAGGCCTCTCCCTTTGAACTCTCCGAGTCTTTGCACTATCCCGCCTAACCCCAGGAGCAGACATGACGACCGCACAGGAGAAGCTCGACGCCGCGACGGGCGGCGTTCCGGATCGGTGGGGATCATGACGAAGCAGACCTATGACTACGTGATCGTGGGGGGCGGAAGCGCCGGGTCCGTCCTCGCCGACCGGCTCAGCGCAGACGGGGACCGAACGGTGCTCGTGCTCGAGGCTGGCCGCAGCGACTACCCGTGGGACCTCTTCATCCAGATGCCGGCCGCCCTCACCTTCCCGAGCGGCAACCCGTTCTACGACTGGCGCTACGAGTCCGATCCAGAGCCCTTCATGGGCGGGCGCAGGGTCGCGCACGCCCGCGGCAAGGTCTTGGGCGGCTCGAGCTCGATCAACGGGATGATCTTCCAGCGCGGGAACCCGCTGGACTATGAGCGCTGGGGGGCGGACCCCGGCATGGAGAGCTGGGACTTCGCCCACTGCCTCCCCTACTTCAAGCGGATGGAGAACGCCCTCGCCGCCTCCCCCGAGGACCCCTTCCGGGGCCACGAGGGTCCGCTCATTCTCGAGCGCGGGCCCGCCACCAACCCGCTGTTCCAGGCGTTCTTCGACGCCGCCGTCCAAGCCGGCTACCCGCGCACAGATGACGTGAACGGCTACCGCCAGGAAGGCTTCGGACCGTTCGACCGAAACGTCCACAAGGGCGAGCGCTACTCCGCGTCGCGCGGCTACCTGCGCCCCGCTCGGAAGCGGTCCAACGTCACCGTGAGGACGCTCGCGACGGTGACCGGGATCGAGTTCCAGGGGACGCGGGCCACGGGGGTAAGGTACCGCCGCGGCGGCCAGAGCCACACGGTGAGCGCGGGAGAGGTCATCCTCTGCGGCGGCGCCTTCAACACCCCGCAGCTGCTCCAGCTGGCCGGCATCGGCGATCCGCAGCACCTCCGGTCCGTCGGTGTCGCGCCGCGCGTCGCCCTCGCCGGCGTCGGGGAGAACCTCCAGGACCACCTCGAGGTCTACATCCAGCACGCCTGCCTGCAGCCCGTCTCCCAGCAGCCTTCCCTCGACCTCTGGAGAATGCCCTTCATCGGACTCGAGTGGCTGCTGGGACGGAAGGGGCCGGCGGCGACGAACCACTTCGAGGGCGGCGGCTTCGTGCGCTCGAACGACGAGGTCGCCTACCCGAACCTGATGTACCACTTCCTCCCCGTAGCAGTGCGCTACGACGGGAAGAAGGCCGAGGTCGAGCACGGCTTCCAGGTGCACGTCGGACCCATGTACTCGGATGTGCGCGGTCACCTGAAGATCCGCTCGGCGGATCCGTCGGAGCGCCCCTCGATCCTGTTCAACTACCTCTCGACCGAGAACGATCGCCGTGAATGGATCGAGGCCGTCAACGTCTCCCGCGAGATCCTCCGCCAGCCGGCAATGGCGCCGTTCAACGGCGGGGAGATCTCTCCCGGCCCGTCGGTCACGACCGACCAGGAGATCCTCGACTGGGTCGCCCGGGACGCCGAGACCGCCCTCCACCCCTCGTGCACCGCGAAGATGGGCCCCCCCTCGGACCCGATGGCCGTCGTCGACCCCCACACGATGAAGGTCCACGGCACCGAGGGGCTGCGCGTCGCGGACGCCTCCGCCATGCCCTACGTGACCAACGGCAACATCTTCGCCCCCGTGATGATGCTCGCGGAGAAGGCCGCGGACCTCATCCTCGGCCGTGAGCTCCCCGCCGAAGCCGAACCCTTCTACCGCCACACCCCGCTCAGCCAACTCGAGGAGGCATCATGAGCGCCCCGACTCTGGACCCCGAAACTACACGCCGTGCGGCGCGCCGCGAAGGCTCCAGCGAGCCGGCCCTGAAGGTCGAGGGCCTGTGGAAGATCTTCGGCGCGAAGGCCGACAAGATCATCGGAACCCCGGACGAGCACCTGACCCGGAAAGAGCTGCAGAGCAAGACCGGCTGCCTCGCCGCCGTCAAGGACGTCTCCTTCGAGGTCGCCCCGGGAGAGGTCTTCGTGGTCATGGGGCTTTCGGGCTCGGGCAAGTCGACCCTCGTGCGGCTGCTGACGCGGCTCATCGAGCCGACCGCGGGAAGCGTGAGGATCGACGGCGAGGACGTCACCTGTGCGAGCAAGGCCAAGCTGCGTTCCATGCGGCGCAACCACATGGCCATGGTGTTCCAGCAGTTCGGCCTCCTCCCGCACCGGAAGGTGCTCGACAACGTGGCCTACGGCCTCGAGGTCCGCGGCGAGGGCAAGGCAGCCCGGCTCGCCCGGGCCCAGGAGATGGTCGACCTCGTGGGCCTCTCCGGCTACGAGAACTCGTTCCCGGACCAGCTCTCGGGCGGCATGCAGCAGCGCGTGGGCCTGGCCCGGGCGCTGGCCGTGGACCCGCAGGTGCTGCTGTTCGACGAGCCGTTCTCGGCCCTCGACCCGCTGATCCGCCGGGACATGCAGAACGAGGTGTGCCGGCTGCACGAGGAAGTGGGGAAGACGATGGTCTTCATCACCCACGACCTGCAGGAGGCGCTCAAGCTCGGCGACCGCATCCTCATCATGCGCGACGGCGAGATCGTCCAGATCGGGACGCCGGCCGAGGTCGTCGCGCACCCCGCGGACGCCTACGTGCGCGACTTCGTCTCCGACGTCCCCCGCTCCCACGTGCTCACCCTGCGCTACGTCGTCCGCGCCCCGGGCTCCGACGAATCGCTCGAGGGACCCGTGATGCAGGCGGACTGCGTGGTGCGCGACGCCGCGCGGCAGGTCCTGCAGTCCTCCCTGCCGGTGCGCGTCTATGACGGGGAGCGCTTCCTCGGGGTGGTCGACGACGACGACATCCTGCGCGTGGTCGTAGCCGAGGAGGAATCCGTGGCGGGCGGCCGGGGCGGTGCGGCATGAGCACGGTGGCGCCCGACCGCACCGAGGCCGCCGGCGGACCTCCCGCTCAGGCGCGCGAGCGGGGCGCTGAGCCGGCAACCCGGCCGCCGGTCTCCCGGGGCGCCTTCGTCCGCCGCCACTGGCGCCCGGTGCTGCTGGCCGCGGTCGTCGTGGGCTGGCTGGTGCTGTGGGGCCTCTTCCGGGGAACCCAGACCCTCGAGCTCGGCGGTGCGGACAAGACCGACGTCCACCTCTGGCTCAACGGTCTCCGCGACAGCTTCGACACCGCGCGCAGCCAGTCGCCCTTCTTCACCTCGGTCGTGCAGCCCATCACCGACGGCCTGAACGGGGCCGTGGCGTTCCTGCAGCACCTCCTGAGCCAGCCCTCGGCGCTGCGCCCCGTGCCCGAGGTCGGCTGGCTCGGCGTCCTGGCCCTGCTCGCCTGGCTGGCGTTCGTGCTCGCGGGCGTCCGCTCGATGATCCTCGTGGCAGCGTGCGTGCTGCTGTTCGGCTTCTTCGGCTACTGGCAGCAGAGCATCGACACGCTCATCGTGACCTTCGTCGCCGTCGGCCTCTGCGCCCTGACAGGGCCCCCGCTGGGGATCTGGATGGCGCGCAGCCGGCGCGTCTCCGCAGTCCTCTCTCCGCTGCTGGACCTGGCCCAGACGCTGCCCTCGTTCGCCTACCTCGCCCCGCTGGCGCTCGTCTTCGGGATCGGCCCCGCCTCGGCGATCGTCACGACGATCATCTACTCGCTCCCCCCGCTCGTGCGCATCACCGAGCACGGCATCCGCAACGTCTCGCCGACCACGCTCGAGGCCGTCACGTCCATGGGCGGAACAGCGTGGCAGACGCTGACCAAGGTGCAGCTTCCCATGGCGCGGCGCACGATCGTCGTCGGCATCAACCAGTGCACGATGGCGGCCCTGTCCATGGCCACCATCGCCGCCCTCATCAACGGTCCCGGCCTCGGCCAGCCCGTCCTGCAGTCGCTGCAGTCGCTCGACGTCGGCTCGGCGTTCGTCTCCGGCCTCGCGATCGTCCTCATGGCGATCATGCTCGACCGCACGACGACGGCGGCCTCCGAGCGCTCGGGGATCGAGGCCCGCGTCCAGCGGGGCTCGCGCAGCGGGGGCCTGCGCGGACCGAAGGGGCGGCGCGCAGTCGCCATCGCATCAGCCGCCCTCGCTGCCGTGGCCATCTGGCTCTCGCACAGCTACCTCGCCCTGGCGAAGTTCCCCTCCTCGCCGGACCTCGGCGGACCGCTCGCCCAGGCCGTCTCCGCGGCCACCGACTGGACCGTGCACACGTTCTCCGGCTTCACCGAGTGGCTCAAGGAGGCCGTCACTGCTCTCCTGGTCAACCCGCTCGAGTCGCTCCTGGCGCAGTCGCCCTGGTGGACCATGGCACTCGTGCTGCTCGGCATCGCCTTCGCCCTGGGCGGCCGGCGCGCCTGCGCCGCGACCCTCGTCTGCGAGGCGGTGATCCTCGGCACCGGGCTCTGGAACGAGAGCATGAAGACCCTCGCGACCACGCTCGTGGCGACGTTCCTCGTGGTGATCGCGGCCGTGATCGTGGGCGTCCTGATGGGGCGCAGCAAGCTCGTCGACTCGATCGTGCGGCCGGTGCTGGACGCGTTCCAGACCATCCCGTCGTTCGTGTACCTCGTCCCCGCGCTGGCCCTGTTCGGTCCCACCCGGTTCACCGCGATCGTCGCCGCCGTCGCCTACGGCGTCCCGATCGCCACCAAGCTCGTCGCGGACGGTATCCGCGGCGTGTCCCCGGTCACCGTCGAGGCCTCGGAATCGATGGGCACCACGCCCTGGCAGATGGTCACCAAGGTCCAGCTGCCCATGTCCAGGGCCGCCGTCATCCTCGCCGCCAACCAGGGCCTGCTCTACGTCCTGTCCATGGTCGTGGTCGGCGGACTCGTCGGCGGCGGGGGGCTCGGCTACCTCGTCGTCTCCGGCTTCTCCCAGAGCCAGCTCTTCGGCAAGGGCCTCGCCGCCGGCATCGCCATCACCGCACTCGGAGTCATGCTCGACCGCATCACCCAGCACGCCGCTGCCCGCCTGGGCAACGCCTGATCAAGGAAGTGCCATGAAGAAAACCCGGATTTCCCCAGCGCTGAAGAAGAAAGCCTACGGCGCCGCCCTGCTCACCGCCCTCCTCGGGCTCACCGCCTGCGGCGGGGACATCTCCGCTGCCTCGTCGGCCGCGAGCGGCAGCGCCAAGTGCGGCGCCTTCAACGTCGCGGTCAACCCGTGGGTCGGCTACGAGGCGGACGCCTACGTGGTCGGCACCCTCGCCAAGGAGAAGCTCGGCTGCACCGTCAACTACAAGACCCTCAAGGAAGAGGTCGCGTGGCAGGGCTTCGGCAGCGGCGAGGTGGACGCCGTCCTCGAGAACTGGGGCCACCCGGATCTGACCGACAAGTACATCAAGCAGCAGAAGACCGCGGTGGACGCCGGCTCTACCGGCAACACCGGGGTGATCGGCTGGTACGTGCCGCCATGGATGGCCAAGCAGTACCCGGACATCACCGACTCCAAGAACCTCAACAAGTACGCTGACCTGTTCAAGACCTCGGAGTCGGGAGGCCAGGGCCAGCTGCTCGACGGCGACCCCTCCTACGTCACCAACGACGAGGCGCTCGTGAAGAACCTCGGCCTGAACTTCAAGGTCGTCTACGCCGGCTCCGAGCCGGCCCTCATCCAGGCGTTCCGCCAGGCCGAGCAGAACCACACCCCGCTCATCGGCTACTTCTACGAGCCCCAGTGGTTCATGGCCGAGGTGCCGCTCGTGAAGGTCAACCTCCCGGCCTACACCGACGGGTGCGATGCCGACGCGGCGAAGGTCGCGTGCGACTACCCCAAGTATGACCTCAACAAGGTCGTCTCCACCAAGTTCGCCAACTCCGGCAGCCCGGCGTACAACCTCGTCAAGAACTTCCACTGGACCAACCAGGACCAGAACACGGTCGCCGGGTACATCGCGAAGGACAACATGAGCCCCGACGCGGCTGCCCAGAAGTGGATCGACGCGAACCCTGACAAGGTGGCGGCATGGCTCAAGTAGCAACCCTGTCCGAGCCCGCCGAACAGGCCAGCCCCGAACCGGTGAAGGGGCTCTACATCGGCGGTGCCTGGGAGCAGGCGGCCGACGGCGCCACGTCCACCGTGCGCTGCCCCGCCGACGGGCGCGAGGTCGCCGTCGTCGTCTCGTCGAGTGCGCAGGACGCCGAGCGGGCCATCGCGAGCGCCCGCGCGGCGTTCGACGGCGGCCCCTGGCGTCGCCTGACGGAGATCGAGCGCGGGGCCGTCATGCTCCGCGTCGCGGACCTCCTCGAGCGGGACAGGGAAGCCTACGCCCGGGCGGAGGCCCTCGACACGGGCAAGCGCCTCGTCGAGGCCGAGTACGACATCGACGACATCGCGGCCTGCTTCCGCCATTACGGGAAGATCGCCGGACTCGATGTCGGCCGGGTCATCGACACCGGGCGGTCTAACGCGATCAGCCGTGTCGTGTACGAGCCCCTCGGCGTCTGCGCCCTGATCGCTCCGTGGAACTACCCGCTGCTGCAGGCGGCCTGGAAGGTTGCTCCGGCGCTGGTCGCGGGCAACTCGTTCGTCCTCAAGCCGAGCGAGCTCACGCCGTCGACGTCGATCCTGCTCATGGAAACGCTCGCCGAGGCGGGCGTGCCGGCCGGCGTCGCGAACCTCGTCACGGGCAGGGGGTCCACGGTGGGCGGTCCGCTCAGCGCAGACCCGAGGGTCGACCTCGTCTCGCTGACGGGCGGCCTCTCCACCGGGCAGACGATCATGGCGGCCGCCGCGAAGACGGTCAAGCGGGTCGCCTTCGAGCTCGGCGGGAAGAACCCCAACGTCGTCTTCGCCGACGCGGACTGGGATGCCGCCGTCGACAACGCCCTCACGGCCGTCTTCCTGCATTCAGGCCAGGTCTGTTCCGCGGGCGCCCGGCTCGTGGTCGAGGAGTCTATTGCGGAGCGCTTCGTGGCCGAGGTCGTCCAGCGGGCCACCGCGATCCGGATGGGCGGCCCCTTCGACCCCGACGCCGAGACGGGGCCGCTCATCTCGGCCAAGCACCGGGAGCAGGTGCATGCCTACGTCCAGGCCGGCATCGCCGAGGGCGCCGAGCTCCTGTGCGGCGGCTACATCCCGGACGAGGGCCCGCTCGCGGACGGCTTCTTCTACCCGCCCACCGTCCTCGGCGGCTGCCGGTCCGGCATGAGCGTGGTCCGGGAGGAGTCCTTCGGCCCCGTGCTGACCGTGGAAACCTTCCGCGACGAGGCCGAGGCGATCGCGATCGCGAACGACACCGAGTACGGGCTGGCCGGCGCGGTCTGGACCTCCGACGCCTCCCGGGCTCAGAGGGTTGCGGGGGCGCTGCGCCACGGCACGGTCTGGATCAACGACTACCACCCCTACGTGCCGCAGGCCGAGTGGGGTGGGTTCGGCAAATCCGGCATCGGCCGTGAGCTCGGCCGTGCGGGCCTGGACGAGTACCGCGAGGCCAAGCACATCTGGCAGAACGTCAGCCCCGCTCCGAGCGGATGGTTCGGCTCAGGCACCGCGGGGACCGCCGCCGGCGCGGAGACCGAGCACGGGGCCAGCCGCTAGGCACAGCTCAGCGTCCGGCCTCCTGGGAGCGATCCTGGGAGGCCGGACCACCCATGAGCTCGGTGATCTCCTCGCCTGCCCTGATGACCGCCGTCACGATCCCGGGATCCGTGGCGGGATCGAAGCGGAAGGCCGGCCCCGAGAGGCTCACGGCCCCGATCACATCCCCCATGTGCCCGAACACGGGCGCCGCGATCGCATTGAGCCCCTCCTCCAGCTCCCCGCGCGTGGAGGCATAGCCCCGCCGCACGATCTCCGGAAGCTCCTTCATGAGCTCCGCCCGACTGAGCGTGTGCGGCGTGAAGGACGTCAGCTCGGCCCGCCGGAGCAGTTCCTCCCGATCACTCGCGTGGAGGTACGCGAGGAAGACTTTGCCGCTCGAGGTCGAATGCAGGGGCGTGAGGCTGCCGATCCAGTCGAAGCTCGCAAGGTTGGCCGAGCCCATCGCCTGGTCCACGTTGACCGCATAGACGTCGCGGCGCACGGCCAGGTTCACGGTCTCGCCGTACTGCTGCGCGAGGTCCTCGAGCACGGGCCGCGCCGCGTGGACCAGGCTCAGGCGGCGCGGGATGGAGCTCGCGATGCGCAGGAGGCCGACGCCGAGCTGGTACTTTCCGCGCCGGCTGCTCTGCTGCACGAAGCCATGGGTCTCGAGGGCGCCGAGGATGCGGGAGGCCGTGGACTTGTGCACGCCCATGCGCTCGGCCATGTCGCCGACCGCGGCGCTGCCCTCCTGGGCAAGGATCTCGAGGGCCCTGACAACGCGTTCGACCGCCTGCACACCGTTGGCGGATCGCGTCTCGTCCGGGTCATCAGACACGAAGGCGTTCCCCATGGGCCGATTCTGCCAGACCTTGTGCTTCAATGTGCCGCACGTCATAGGGGCAGCGTGCCGGTCGCCGAGGACGTAGGTCAGTGGCCGCGGTGGATCCATTCCTGCAGGTGGGGGGCCTCGGTGCCGATGGTGGTGGGGTCGCCGTGGCCGGTGTTCACCACGGTCTCGGGTGGGAGGGTGAGCAGGCGTGTGCGGATGGAGTCGATGATGGTGCCGAAGTCGGAGTAGGACCTGCCGGTGGCTCCGGGGCCGCCGGCGAAGAGGGTGTCGCCGGTGAAGACGGTGCCGAGGGCGGGGGCGTGGAAGCAGACCGAGCCGGGGGAGTGGCCGGGGGTGTGCAGGGCGGTCAGCTCGGTCCCGGCGACGGTGAAGACCTGGCCGTCGGCGATCTGGGCGTCCGGGACGGTGCCGGGGTAGACGGCGTCCCAGAGGATGTGGTCGGCCGGGTGCAGGAGCACCGGGGCGCCGACCTTGTCGGCGAACTCGCGGGCGTGGCGGATGTGGTCGTCGTGGCCGTGGGTGAGCAGGACCGCGGCCACGGTGCGGCCCGCGACGGCGGCGGCGGCAGCGCCGGCGTCGTGCGCGGGGTCGATGACGATCGCCTCGGCGTCGTCGCCGACGATCCAGACGTTGTTCTCCACCTCCCAGGTCCCCCGTCGAGGCTGAACGTGCCGGACGTGGTGACGCGGTCGATCCGGGCGCGGCCCTGGCCCGCCATCAGAGTTCCACCACGGAGCGGAGGACCTCGCCGCGGTGCATCTTCTCGAACGCGGCCTCGACCTCGCCCAGGCCGATCCGCTCGGTGACGAAGGCGTCCAGGGGCAGCCGGCCGAGCTTGAACTGCTCGACCAGCATCGGGAAGTCCCGGGACGGGAGGCAGTCGCCGTACCAGGAGGACTTCAGCGACCCGCCGCGGCCGAAGACGTCCAGCAGGGGCAGCTCGAGGGTCATCTGCGGGGTGGGGACGCCGACGAGGACCACGCGGCCGGCGAGGTCGCGGGCGTAGAAGGCCTGCCGCTAGGTCTCGGGGCGGCCGACGGCGTCGATCACCACGTCCGCGCCGTGCCCGCCGGTGAGGTCACGGATCGCCTCGACCGGGTCGGTGTCCCTGGAGACGATCCCGTGGGTGGCGCCCAGGCCCTTGGCGAGCTCGACCTTGGCCGGGTCGAGGTCGACGGCGATGATCGTCGTCGCCCCGGCCAGCCTGGCCCCGGCGATCGCGGCGATCCCGACCCCGCCGCAGCCGATCACGGCCACGGACTCGCCCCGCTTCACCTCGCCGGTGTTGATCGCGGCGCCGATGCCGGCCATGATGCCGCAGCCGAGCAGGCCCACGGCGGCGGGGTCGACGTCCTCGTCGATCCTGGTGCACTGCCCGGCCGCGACGAGGGTCTTCTCGGCGAAGGAGCCGATGCCCAGGGCGGGGGAGAGGGGGGTGCCGTCGGCCAGGGTCATCTTCTGGGTCGCGTTGTGGGTGGCGAAGCAGTACTGCGGCTGGCCCTTGGCGCAGGCCCGGCACTGCCCGCACACGGCCCGCCAGTTCAGGATGACCCGGTCCCCGGGCTTGAGGTCGGTCACGTCCGGGCCGACCGCCGAGACCACGGCCGTGGACTCGTGCCCGAGCAGGTACGGGTAGTCCTCCCCGATGCCGCCCTGCTTGTAGTGCAGGTCCGTGTGGCACACCCCGCACGTGAGCACGTCCACGAGCGCCTCGCCCGGGCCCGGGTCCGGGACCAGGATCGTCTCCACCGTCGCCGGAGCACCCTTCGAACGCACCACGACAGCCTTGACCTCGTGGACGTCGGGGCGGTGGGCTGCACTGGTCATGGGGAACCTCCAAGGAGTGGGTCGGGGTGAGGGACTGCTGCCATGATGGCCATACAGGCGGGGGGTCCCGCCAATATTTGTGACGTAGATCACCTTTGGCCCGCGTGGGCTTGCGCGGCGCGGGCTACTGCCTCCGCGCGCGACGAGACGCCCAGCTTGCGGAACAGGTTCCGCAGGTGGAACTTGACGGTGTTCTCACTCAGGCCCAGCTCGGCAGCGATGGCGCGGTTGCGAAGGCCGCCGGCCAGGAGCCGGAGCACCTCCTCCTCGCGTTCGCCCAGCTCCCACTCCGCGCCCGGCCCCTTGGGCGCCCGGGATGACGGCGGATCCAAGGGCAGTGAGACGAACACGTCTGCCCCCCAGCCCTCCAGCACCTCGAGGCGCAGCCGCCCGTCGAGGGCCTGGACCCGCTGCTCGATGCGCCGGAGGCCGTCCTCGGCGAGCGAGAGGCGGCCCTGGCCGTCGTCCCGGATGTCCACGAGCAGGTTCGTGCCGTCGCAGCCCCACTGGATGCGGATGCGGTGCACCTCGTCCTGCTCGACCATGGCCAGCACGAGCGCGCGCACGATCGCGCGCGCGGCGTGGGCGACCTCCCCCGGGAGGGCCCGGCCGTCGACGGGCGGCTCGACGAACTGGAGGGAGATCCCGCTGAACCGCTCGAGAGGGCGCAGATCAGCCCGCAGGCGCTCGAACGCCGTGACCACGGGTTCCTCCAGGAGCGAGGCCGTCCTGTCAGCGGACGCCCTGAGCCTCACCAGTGCGGCCGCTGCGATGTCGATGGCCGCTCGTCGTGCCGCCCCATCGGACTGGCGCGCGGACCGGAGGGCGGCGAGGACGGTTTCGAGCGTGGTCGAGTGCGCGTCGGTGAGCTCTGCTGTGAGCCGCGAACGCTCGGCGGACACCGCGCGGGACTCCCTCAGGTACGACGGCGTCGCCTCGGCCACCTTGTCGCGGATCCGCACCGCCGCGAGGTGCCAGAGGCGGGCGAGCACCGCCCCGGTATCGGGGTCCAGGGCCCCGCTGGCCCCCGGTGGGTCCGCCACGGCGAGGGGATCCGTCAGGACGAGGAGCGCGTTCGTTGCCGACCGCGCGGCGAGGACGGGACGGGACGCGCCGGCGATCCTCTCATCGCTCCACCGCGGAGCGAGGTCGGGCAGGGAGGACCGGATCAGGTCCAGTTCGTCGAGCGTGACGCGACTGATGACGGCTTCAGCCCCGGCCTTCTTCTGCGGCCGTCCGGTGCAGTCCTCCGTGAAGATCACGAGCGCCGAACACCGCACATACGGGGCGAGGGCTGTACGGAGAATCTCGGCGATGCGCGGCAGGGGCGCCTCGGCGAGAGCGGCAGCGGAGTCCAGGAGGGCCAGGGTCTCCTGCGCGGGATCGCGCGCGAAGGCGGCCGCGATGGTGGAGGACATCGCAGCAGTCTAAAGGGTGCCCTACCCGAACGGGTGGGCAGGACCGCCCGAGAAGGCAGTTCCCGCCCCTCCGGACGGCGGAGATGCTGGAGGCAGCCCCTCCCCAGCCCGCGCGGCACCGACAGCAAAGGAGCATCTGTGAGCATCGAGACCCTTCCACGGCAGCGCCGGGTCACTTCGGACGGCGTCCACCGCAGCCTTGGCCTCATCCACGGGGAGGTCATCATGGCGACGGGCGAACTGCACCGCGGAGAGCTGGCCGCCGTTGCCGAGCTGATCTCGGACGCGCCCCGGATCTTCCTCGCCGGCGCGGGCCGCAGCGGCCTGGTGCTCCGCATGGCCGCCATGCGCCTCATGCACCTCGGCCTGGACGTCCACGTCGCCGGAGACACCACGACGCCGGCCATCCGCTCGGGCGACCTGCTCATCGCCGCGTCGGGGTCGGGCACGACGTCCGGCGTGGTGAAGGCCGCGAGCACGGCGGCGGCTGTGGGTGCCCGGATCGCGGCGTTCACGACCGACGGCGCATCGCCGCTCGCTGCCCGCGCCGAGGCCGTCGTGATCATCCCGGCCGCGCGGAAGGCCGACCACGGCGGCAATGCCTCGCGCCAGTACTCGGGAAGCCTCTTCGAGCAGGTGCTGCTCGTGGCCACCGAGGCCCTCTTCCAGACCCTCTGGGAAGTGGACGGGACCCCGGCCGAGGAACTGTGGCTCCGCCACGCGAACATCGAATAGCCCACCCCCACGACCAGGACAATCCACCACGAAAGGAACACATCATGAAGCTGCAGGTCGCCATGGACGTGCTCACCGTTGACGAGGCCCTCGAGCTGGCCGCGCAGGTTGCGGAGCACGTGGACATCATCGAGCTCGGCACGCCACTCGTGAAGAACGCCGGACTCTCGGCCGTCACGGCCGTCAAGGAGGCCCACCCGACGAAGGTCGTCTTCGCCGACCTCAAGACGATGGATGCCGGCGAGCTCGAGGCCGAGCTGGCCTTCAAGGCCGGGGCGGACCTTGTGTCCGTGCTCGGCAGCGCGGACGACTCGACGATCGCCGGTGCCGTCAAGGCGGCCCGCGCCCACAACAAGGGCGTGGTCGTGGACCTCATCGGCGTCCAGGACAAGGTCACCCGCGCCCAGGAGGCGCGCCAGCTCGGGGCCAAGTATGTCGAGTTCCACGCGGGCCTCGATGAGCAGGCCAAGCCCGGCTACGACCTCAGTGTGCTCCTGACCGCCGGGGAGAGGGCCCGCGTGCCGTTCTCGGTGGCCGGCGGGGTCAACGCGGCAACCATCGCCTCGGTCCAGCGCGCGGGCGCCGACGTGGCGGTGGCCGGCGGCTCGATCTACGGCGCAGCGGACCCCGCCAAGGCAGCACGCGAGCTCAGGGCCGCCATCATCTGAGGCGGCCCAGCCCCGCTCAGCGCCGTCACCGACGGCACGACCGCCATCTCCGAAAGGCCCTCTCCTTGTTCACCACCACTCCTGACCCGCACGACATCGACGAGGGCGCCCTCGAGGTGCATGCGCCGAAGACGGCCGCGGCGGGAGTGAAGGCGGTCGCCGTGGCGCTCGAGCGGGGCATGGCGCAGGCCGGGGTCGCACGGACGGTGCGGGGGATGCTGCGGATCAACCAGCGGGACGGGTTCGACTGCCCGGGGTGCGCGTGGCCGGAATCGATCACCGGGAAGCGGAAGCCGGCGGAGTTCTGCGAGAACGGCGCGAAGGCCATCGCCGAGGAGTCCACCGTGCGGACGGTCACGCCGGAGTTCTGGGCCGCGCACCCCATCGCCGAGCTCGAAGGCAGGAGCGAGTTCTGGCTCGGGTCCCGGGGCCGGATCACCGAGCCCGTGGTGGTCCGGCCCGGGGAGACGCACTACTCGCCGATCTCCTGGGGCGAGGCGTTCGAGCTGATCGGAGAGCACCTGCGCGCGACGACGCCGGAGCGCTGTGTGTTCTACACCTCGGGGCGCACGGCGAACGAGACCGCGTTCCTGTACCAGCTCTTCGCCAGGTCCCTGGGGACGAACAACCTGCCCGACTGCTCGAACATGTGCCACGAGTCCTCGGGGTTCGCCCTGAATCCCACGATCGGGGTGGGGAAGGGCACGGTCTCCCTGGAGGACATCCATCGCTCGGAGCTGGTGCTCGTGGTGGGCCAGAACCCGGGGACGAACCACCCGCGGATGCTCTCGGCCCTGGTGGAATGCCGGAAGAACGGCGGCAAGGTCGTCGCGGTCAACCCCCTGCCCGAGGCAGGCCTCATGGCCTTCAAGGACCCGCAGGCGCTCGGGGGCATCGCGGGCGGGGGCGAGAAGGTCGCGGACGAGTTCCTCCAGATCAAGGTCGGCGGCGACCTGGCCCTCTTCCAGGCTCTGGGCCACCTGCTGCTGGCGAGGGAGGAGCGCGAGCCGGGCTCCGTCGTCGACCGTCACTTCGTCGAGGCGCAGACGGCCGGGTTCGCGGAGTACCGCGAGGCGCGCCGCGCCCTGGACTGGGCCGAGACGGAGCGCGCCACGGGGCTCTCCCGCGCCCAGATGGAGACGGTCGCGGAGATGATGGTCGCCTCCAAGGCCACGATCGTGTGCTGGGCCCTGGGGCTGACGCAGCAGCGGCACTCGGTGGACACGCTCAAGGAGATCGTCAACCTGCTCCTGGTCCAGGGGAACTTCGGCAGGCCGGGTGCCGGCGCCTGCCCGGTGCGCGGGCACTCCAACGTCCAGGGCGACCGGACCATGGGGATCTGGGAGAAGCCCACCGAGGCCTTCATCGCCGCCCTCGAGGCCGAGTTCGGCATCCCGTTCCCCCGGGAGCACGGCTACGAGTCCGTGGAGACCCAGCACGCCCTGGAGGCCGGGGAGGTGGACGTGTTCGTCTCGATGGGCGGGAACTTCCTCTCCGCGGCCTCGGACACCGAGCACACGAGGGCCGGGCTGAAGCGCACGGGGCTGACCGTCCATGTGTCCACGAAGCCGAATCTCTCGCACGTCGCCCACGGGCGCACCTCCCTCATCCTGCCCACGCTGGGACGGACGGACGTGGACGACAAGCACGCGGGCGGGCGGCAGTTCGTCACCATCGAGGACTCCATGTCGGTCGTGCACCGCAGCCAGGGCCGGCTGCGGCCCGTCTCCGAGCACCTCCTCGCCGAGCCCGTGATCGTCGCCCGGATGGCGGAGGCGGCCCTCGGGGAGGACCACCCGGTCGACTGGCGCGCGATGGCCGAGGACTACGACCTGATCCGCGACCACATCGCCCGCGTCATCCCCGGGTTCGAGGACTACAACCGGCGCGTGCGCACGAGGGACGGCTTCGTGCTGCCCTCCCCGCCCCGGGACACCCGCACCTTCGCGACCGACATCGGGAAGGCCCGCTTCACCGTGTCCCCGCTGGAGTACCTCACGCCCCCGGCCGGCCACCTGATCCTCCAGACCCTGCGCTCCCACGACCAGTACAACACCACGATCTACGGCCTCGACGACCGCTACCGCGGCATCTCCAAGGCCCGCAAGGTGGTGCTCGCGAACCCTGAGGACCTCGCGGCCCTCGGCTTCGCCGACCGCGAGCTCGTCGACGTCATCTCGGTGTTCAACGGCGACGAGCGCCGCGCCGAGGCCTTCCGCCTCGTCGGGTATCCGACCGCCAGGGGCTGCGCGGCCGCCTACTACCCCGAGGCCAACGTCCTCGTCCACAAGGACCTCGTGGCCCGCGAGTCCAACACTCCCGGCTACAAGGCCCTCACCGTCCGCTTCGAGCGGCGCCAGTAGGTCTTGCTCCGGACAGGGCGAAAACCTCTTGACCTCGTGTGAGCGGCCCCACTAGTTTGTTATATATCAGTTGTATGAGCAGGGGGTTGCATCCCCGCCGCCACCTCGGCAGACCCCCACGACCGCCCGGACCCCCGGAAGGAAACCCATGACTGCAGAAGCCCTCCTCCGTCCGAGCGAGTCCGGCGCAGGTGCGCGCACCCCGGCCGGCGGCGGCCCCGCCGCGGTCCTCACGCTCTCATGTCCGCAGCGCAGCGGGATCGTCCATGCGGTCTCGCGGTTCCTGGTCGAGCGGGGCTTCGACATCACGGAGCACCAGCAGTTTGACGACCGCGAGGAAGGGACCCTCTACCTGCGCACGGCCTTCGGCTCGGCGGCTCCGGTCGAGGCCGAGTCCCTCGCGGGGGAGTTCGCCGACATCGCCGAGCAGTTCGGCATGGACTTCGCGTTCCACCCGGCGGCCCCGCCGCGGGTGCTCGTCATGGTCTCGAAGCTGGACCACTGCCTGCACGACCTGATCTACCGCTGGAAGGCCGGCAGCCTCGCTGCCGAGCTCGTGGCGGTCGTCTCCAACCACCCGGACCTGCGCCCGATGGCCGAGTCGGCAGGGCTGCCGTTCATCCACATCCCGGTCACGGCGGAGACGAAGCCGCAGGCGGAGGCCGAGCTGCTCGAGGTCGTGGCGGAGTACGAGGCGGACCTCGTGGTCCTGGCCCGCTATATGCAGGTCCTCTCGGACGGACTGTGCCGGCAGCTCGCGGGACGAGCCATCAACATCCACCACTCGTTCCTGCCGGGCTTCAAGGGCGCCAAGCCCTACCACCAGGCCCACGCCCGCGGCGTCAAGCACATCGGCGCGACCGCCCATTACGTCACCGCGGATCTGGACGAGGGCCCGATCATCGAGCAGGAGGTGATCCGCGTGGACCACCGCCTGTCCCCGCAGGAACTCGCGACGGTGGGCCGCGACGCCGAGACGCTGGCCCTGGCCCGGGCCGTGCGCTGGCACGCCGAGAACCGCGTCCTCCTCAGCGGCCACCGCACCATCGTCTTCCCCTGACCCCCGACTTTCCACGACCTCCAAGGGAGCCCCTCATGCCTTCACCACGCGTTGTCATCATCGGAGCCGGGATCGTCGGCGCCAACCTCGCCGACGAGCTCACCGCCCGCGGCTGGACGGACATCACCGTGCTCGACAAGGGCCCGATCCCGCTGACGGGCGGCTCGACCTCGCACGCGCCGGGCCTGGTCTTCCAGACCAACTCCTCCAAGACCATGACCGAGTTCGCCGCCTACACCGGGCGCAAGCTCGCAGCCCTGAAGCGCCCGGGCTTCGCGGCGTTCAACCAGGTGGGCGGCCTCGAGATCGCCACGAGCGAGCGGCGGCTCGCCGAGCTCAAGCGCCGGCACGGGTGGGCCACCGCGTGGGGGGTCGAGGCACGGCTCGTGGACCCGGCCGAGGCCAAGGCCCTCCACCCGCTCATCGACGAGGACATCGTCCTGGGCGGCCTCCACCTGCCCGGCGACGGGCTCGCCTCGTCCGTGCTCGCCGTCGAGCTCCTGCGCGAGCGGGCCCAGGAGCGCGGCGCCACGTTCGTCGGCGGCGTGCAGGTCACGGGCATCGAGCGCGCGGGCGGCCGGGTCACCGGCGTCCGGACGGGCGAGGACGTGGTGCCGGCGGACATCGTCATCTCCGCCGCCGGGTTCTGGGGCCCCGCGCTCGGCGAGCTCGTGGGCATGCGCGT
Source organism: Sinomonas atrocyanea (assembly GCF_001577305.1). Taxonomy (NCBI): domain Bacteria; kingdom Bacillati; phylum Actinomycetota; class Actinomycetes; order Micrococcales; family Micrococcaceae; genus Sinomonas; species Sinomonas atrocyanea. Next base: position 3,717,449 of record NZ_CP014518.1, on the reverse strand, counting down.
GCCGCTCGTGCCGATGGCGCACCAGTACGTCAGGACCACCCCGGTGCGCGAGCTCGCCGAGCAGGCCGACGGCGTCGCCCTCGGCGGCAGCCATGTCCTCGGCACCGGCAACAGCGCGATGCTGCCGATCCTGCGCCACCAGGACGCGGGCCTGTACTTCCGCCAGCACGGGGAGTCCCTCGGCATCGGCTCCTACGACCACCGCCCCATCGCGGTGGGCTACGACGAGCTCCCCGCCGTGGACGGGAGCCAGATGGGCGAGCACTCGATGCCCTCGCGGCTCGACTTCACCCCCGAGGACTTCGAGCGGGCCTTCAAGGCCACCAAGCAGCTCCTGCCGGGCCTCGAGGGGGTCGGCATCGCCGACGCCTTCAACGGGATCTTCTCCTTCACCCCGGACGGCGGCTCCCTCGTGGGCGAGTCCCCCGAGGTGCGGGGCTTCTTCATCGCCGAGGCCGTGTGGGTCACCCACTCCGCCGGCGTCGCCAAGGCGGTCGCCGAGCTCCTCGTCGACGGACAGTCGGCCACCGACCTGCACGAGCTGGACGTGGCCCGGTTCGAGGAGATCCAGCTGACGGACGAGTATGTACTGGAGACCTCGAAGCAGAGCTTCGTCGAGGTCTACGACATCAAGCACCCGCTCGAGCCCCGCCAGTCCCCGCGCGGGCTGCGCGTCTCGCCGTTCCGCGCCCGCCAGCGCGAACTCGGCGGCTTCTTCCTCGAGGCCGCCGGCTGGGAGCGCCCGCAGTGGTACGAGGCCAACCGCAGCCTCCTCGACACCCTCCCGGCCGAGTGGCAGGCCCCGGCCCGCGACGACTGGTCGGCCCAGTTCGACTCGCCCATCGCCGCTGCCGAGGCCCACGCGACCCGCACGAACGTGGCCATGTACGACATGACCGCGCTCAAGCGCCTCGAGGTCTCCGGCCCCGGCGCCCTGCGCCTCCTGCAGCGCCTCACGACGGGGCAGATCGACAAGAGCATCGGCTCGGTGACCTACACCCTCATGCTCACCGAGGCCGGCGGCATCCGCAGCGACCTGACCGTGGCCCGCATCAGCGAGGACCTCTTCCAGGTCGGCGCGAACGGCGGCCAGGACCTCGACTACCTCACCCGCGAGGCCGCGGACCAGACCGCCGCCTCCCCGGCCGAGTGGGTCCAGGTCCGGGACACCACCGGCGGCACCTGCTGCGTCGGCGTGTGGGGCCCGCGCGCCCGGGACCTCGTCCAGCCGCTCACCCCCGCGGACCTGACCAACGAGGGCCTGAAGTACTTCCGCGCCGTCTCCACCACCATCGCGGGCATCCCGGTCCGCGTGATGCGACTGTCCTACGTGGGCGAGCTCGGCTGGGAGATCTACACCTCGGCCGAGTACGGCCAGCGGCTCTGGGACGCACTCTGGGGCGCGGGCCAGCCGTTCGGCGTCATCGCCGCCGGGCGCAGCGCCTTCAACAGCCTGCGCCTGGAGAAGGGCTACCGCTCGTGGGGCTCGGACATGACCACCGAGCATGACCCGGTCCAGGCCGGGCTCGAGTTCGCCGTGCGCCCCGCCAAGGGCGACTTCGTGGGCAAGGCCGCCTTCGAGGCCGCCTCCGGGGCGGCCCCCGCGCGCCGCCTGCGCTGCCTCACGGTCGACGACGGCACTTCCCTCGTCCTGGGCAAGGAGCCGGTCTTCATCGACGGCGCCCCCGTGGGCTACGTGACGAGCGCGGCCTTCGGCCACACCGTCCGCAAGCCCGTGGCCTACGCCTGGCTGCCCGGCGAGGTCGCGGTCGGCGACTCGGTCGAGATCGACTACTTCGGCACCAGGATCCCCGCCACCGTCCAGGCCGAGCCGCTCGTCGACCCGGAGATGGCGAAGATCCGCGCCTGACCCGTCCCAGCACGAGAAGCGGGCCCCGCCCCACCCGGAACCTGACCGGGCGAGGCGGGGCCCGCCGTCGTGCGCTGAAGAAAGGGCGTCAGAGGGCGGCGCGGACCAGGTCCTCGAAGTGCGTCACGTGCTCCTCGGCGAGCTTGGCCGCGCGCTCGGGATCGCCGTCGATGATGGCATTCACGAGCTCGGCGTGCTCGTGCACGTTGCCGGTGATCGGCGCGAGGCCCGCCAGCACGAAGTTCCACATCCGCTGGGAGAGGCTGAAGTACTGGATGAGCGTGGCCTCGACGTACGTATTGCGCATGGTCGCGTAGATGGCCCGGTGGATGCGCTCGTCGAGGGCCATCGCATCCTGGTTGGACCTCACGCCGTCGTGGGAGAGCTCCTCCAGGCACCCCCGGAGGACTACCCGGTCGTCGTCCGTCACGTGCTCGGCGGCCCGGCGCGCGGCGAAGGCCTCGAGCACCCGGCGCGCGTCCGAGATGGCGCGCAGGTCCTTGATGTTCACCTCGGAGATGATGGTGCCCCGGCGCGGGTAGACCGTCAGCAGCCGGTCGGACTCGAGCCGCTTGACCGCCTCGCGCATCGGGGTCCGGCCCACGCCGAGCTCCCGCATGAGCGACTCCTCGTCCACGGCCGACCCCGGCGGCAGGCGCATGTCGATGATCCGCTCGCGCAGCTCAGCGTACGCATGCTCGGCGAGTGTGCGGCCGGCGCTCTTGCTTCCCATACCACAGATATATCAGATACAGGGCGCGGCCACGCGTCAGCGGAAGCGGTTCAGCACGCGCACGGCGGCGGTGAGGAGGTCCGCGTACCGCTCGTTGGACATCCCCGGCAGAGGGGCGAAGCGCAGCAGCCGCTGCACGGCGACGGTCTGCGCCTCGGTGTACTTCAGCAGGCCCTCGGCCCCGTGCCGCCGCCCCACCCCCGAGCCCTTCCACCCGCCCATGGGCGCGGCATGGGACCCCCAGGACGCTGCGTAGCCCTCGTTGACGTTGACCGTGCCGGCCTCGAGGCGCGCCCCGAGCTCCGCGCCGCGGGCGGGCCGGGTCCACAGGCTTGCGTTGAGCCCCAGCGCGCTGTCGTTGGCCCGCGCGATCGCCTCCTCGTCGGAGGCCACCGGGTAGACCGCCACGACCGGGCCGAAGGTCTCCTCCCGGCACAGGGCAGCGCTCTCGGGCACGTCGGAGAGCACGGTGGGGTCGAAGAAGTACGGGCCCAGCTCGGGCCGGGCCGTGCCGCCGGCCAGGATCCGGGCACCGCGGGCCACCGCGTCCTCGAGGTGGGCCCGGACCTTCTCCAGCTGGGCCTCGGAGATCAGCGAGCCCATCTCCGCGTCCCAGCCCGCTCCGGCGGCCACGCGCATGCGCCCCACCTCGCCCAGGAACGCCTCGGTGAACTGCGTCCTGACGGCCTCGTGCACGTAGATCCGCTCGGGGCCGATGCACAGCTGCCCGGCGTTGGCGAAGCACGCCCGCGCGGCGCCGGCCGCGGCGGCCGGGATGTCCGCGTCGGCGAGGACGATGAGGGGGTTCTTCCCGCCCAGCTCCGCCGAGAAGCCGATGAGCCGCTCACCGCAGCGAGCCGCGACCTTCCGCCCGGTCGCACTGGAGCCGGTGAACATGATGTAGTCCGCGGCCTCCACCAGTGCGGGGCCGGCCTCGTCCCGCGGGCCGACCACGACCTGGGCCAGCCCGTCGGGCAGGCCGGCCTCGCGCAGGAGGGAGAGGGTGAGCAGCGCGCTGAACGGCGTCTTCTCGTCCGGCTTGATCACCACGGCGTTGCCGGCGAGGAGGGCGGGCACGGAGTCGCTCGCCGGGAGCGTGAACGGGTAGTTCCACGGGGTGATGACGCCGACCGCGCCCTTGGGGTGGCGGCGCTCGGTGGTCTGGGTGAACACGGGGAACGCCCCGCCGCGCCGGCGCGGCCGCAGCAGCCCGGGGGCGGTGTGGGCGTAGTACGCGGCGGTGCGGGAGACGTCCATGACCTCCTCGAGCGCGGCGAGCCGGGCCTTGCCGGTCTCGGCCTCGATGACGTCGAGGATCTCATCGCGCCGGTCCAGCACGAGCGAGGCGAAGCGGCGGGCGACGGCGGCCCGCGCCGTCGCCGGCGTCCTCGCCCAGGCCTTCTGGGCGGCGCGGGCCCGGGTCACGGCCGCCGCGATCTCGGCTGCGGAGGCCTGGCGCACGACGCCGAGTGGCCGGCCGTCGCTGGGGGCGATCACCTCGTGCTCCGGGCCGGTGCCGGTGGCCAGGGCGGCGAGGCTGGCGAGGGCCGCGGCGGCGGCCCCGGAGGAAGGCGAGAGGTGCGCGGAGGGGGCGGGCGTCGTCGTCCGGGAGGTCATGCACACGAGGGTAACGCCGCGGGCCCCGCGGATGCTACTGGTCGGTAACTAACGGTTCCGCGGGCTTCGACGCCGCGGGTCTAGAAGAGGGGTCCCCAGTCGGCGATCGGGATGTAGACGAAGGCTGCGATGGCCGCCGCCGTCAGGGCCACCGCGAGCATGAGCACCAGTTCCGAGCGCTCCCCGAGGAGGACGGCCACCCAGTGGGCTCCCGCGATGAAGGCGGTGGTGAGGGCAATGGCGAACAGGAGGTAGCTGCCGGCGTCCGAGGCGGGAACGCCGAGCACGCTGACGGCCGCCTCTGCGGCCACGAAGCCGAGGATGGGGGAGGCCACGATCAGGCCGAGGGAGAAGAGGGCATTCCGTCCGCGGCGCGTCGTGGGCCGCCAGCCGTGGAATCGCCGCGTCACGGTCTCGAGCCTCCTTCATGGACGCCGGGTCCGCGCGGTGGAGGCGGACCGATAGAGCTTACCCGCCCGGGCGGGCGCTCAGACCTCGAGGCACTCGTTGATCTGGATGGTGGCGCCGAGGGCGAGGAACGGGTGGTCTTTCAGGAGCGTCCGTACCTCGGAAGCCGAGCGGGCCTCGATGATCGAGTATCCGTCCACCTCCATCTGGGTGCCGGGTTCGCCCCTGGCGAGCTGGCCCACCACGAACAGCGGCGCGCCGAAGTCCACCACCGCTGCCCCGAGAGCCTTCTCCGCCCACGCCCGGAAGTCGCGCCGCTCCCCGGCCACCTCGTCCATCTCGGGGTAGGGCAGGTCGTGGTACGTGATGAGGAAGCGCGTCATGGGAGGCTCCTTCCGCTGCTCGGCTGCTCGGCGCCGGCCCGGCCCGGGTCAGAGCTCGACGCACTCGTTGATCTGGATGGTCCCGCCGCGGGCGAGGTAGGGGTGGTCTGCGAGCAGCGCCCGCGCATCCGCGAGGTCGCGGGCCTCGATGATCGTGTAGCCGTCGATCTGCACGGCGTCCGTGGCCTGGCCGTCCGAGAGCTGGCCGCCGAGCAGCAGGGGCGTACCGAAGTCCACGAGGGCGCTCCCGAGGGACTTCTCCGTCCATTCGCGCAGCGCGCGCCGCAGGGGCTCGATGACCTCGCGCTCGGGGTAGGGCATGCCGTGGTAGGTGATGAGGAAGCGAGTCATGGCCGGTCCTTCCGCCGCTCCTGCCGTAACGGTACCGCTGGCGCGGAGCCGCCAGAAGGGCACATTCGCCTACCGCGCCAGGAGCACCTCTTTGAGGCTCATCGGCCGGCGTCCGGTGATGGTCTCGACGTCGTCGCTGACGTGCTCCATCTCCCCGGCGGCGATCGCGGTGTAGGTCGAGACCCAGGCCTCGTACTGCCAGTCCGGGGCCGGCCACTTCCTGCGGGACTCGTAGGCCTCGGCGACCGTCTCGTTGTGGAAGGTGACGGGGCGGCCGCGGACGGCGGAGATCACGTGCGCGATCTGGGCCATGGTGAGGGCCTCCGGGCCGGTGAGCGTGTAGGTGACCCCGGCATGGGCCGCCGGGTCGAGGAGCACGGCGGCGGCGCAGCGGGCCACGTCGGCCTGGGCGACCACCGCGGCGGCGCCGTTGCCGGCCGGGCCGCGGAGCACGCCGTCGTCCCCCACCATGGCCTCGAGGAAGTCGGCGTAGAGGCAGTCGCGCAGGAAGGTGTAGGCGAGGCCCGCGGCCTTGATGTGCTCCTCCGTGGCGAAGTGGTCCCGGGCGAGGGTGAACGTCGCGTCCGGGGCGGCGCCCATGAACGAGGTGTAGACCAGGTGCCGCACCCCGGCAGCCGCGGCGGCGTCGATGAAGCTGCGGTGCTCGTCGAGGCGCCTCTCGCTCTCCCGGCCGGAGACCATGAGCAGCGTCTCGACGCCCTCGAGCGAGCGCTCGCAGAGGTTCCCGTCGGCGTAGTCGGCGGGACGCACGACGGCGCGGGGCAGCTCGGGTGCCTTCGCCGGGTCCCGGGGGAGCAGCACCAGGGGCTCGCCGCGCTCGGAGAGGAGGCGGGCCACGTGGCCGCCGATCGCGCCGGTGACGCCGGTGATGCCGAGGGTGGGGGAGCCGTCCATGGCTCCGAGCGTAGCCCGGGAGGCGGCCGTGGGCGACGACGAGGAGCGCCATCTCCCCAAGGGCGCACAGCGGGTCTACAGTGTCGCCATGACTGAGCAGCGCGACACCGGCGAAGAGCCGGCGGAGGACGAGGTCGAGTACCCTTCACGCCAGGAGGCCGACGGCCCCCGGGACTCCGGCGATGACGCCAACGCCCTCCGCTTCACCGAGGAGGAGCAGCTCATCCACGAGCAGATCCGCCGGCACCGCGAGGAGGCGGAGCGGAAGAAGAAGGCCGCAGGGCAGGGGTAGCGCGCTCTGCACTGCGGGTGAGCTCACCCAAGAATGTCGGACTCAGCCAATAGGCTGAGGGCGTGAGCGATAGTGGGGGAATCGACGACGGCGGTCTGCCGGACGGTCTGTATGAAACACTGCGGACCGAAGCGCTCCAAAGGCGCGTTGTGGCCTTGCGGCCAGGGCGGACGACGACATTCGAGGGAATCCCCGAAACCGATGTGCCCGAGGTCCTCGCACGGCATATCGGGAATGTGGTTCGCGAACGGCTCGCCTCTGAGCGAGCCGAAGACCGGATTGCCACCGCCAATCGGCTGCTCGCCTCGATATCGGGCCCCGAAGCGGCGGACATCGTCCTCGAGGGACCGACGCTCCTTCATGCCGTCTACGACTCGACCGATGTGCGGCGCCGGGAGCTGCGCCGTCCGAGCACTCCTTTCAGCGATGCCGCCCTTCTGACGGCAAGCCACGAAGACCCGAATCTCGCCCACGAACTGCGCCGCGAAATCGAGTCCGCAAGTTCAGTGGACCTGATCTGTGCCTTCATCAAATGGCGCGGGCTGAGGCTCCTCGAGTCTGAATTGCGCGAGCTCAAGGACCGCGGAACCCGATTCCGTGTGATCACGACGACGTACATGGGCGCCACCGAACGCCAGGCCATTGACGAGCTGGTGCGTCGCTACGGCGCCGAAGTGCGGATCAATTACGAGACGAATGCCACGAGGCTCCACGCCAAGGCGTGGCTGTTCCGCCGCGTGACCGGATTCGACACGGCCTACGTCGGCAGTTCCAACCTCAGCCAGCCTGCACTTCTGGACGGTCTCGAATGGAACGTGCGACTTTCCGGAATCGGCACGCCCCGCCTCCTGCAGAAGTTCCAGATAACGTTCGACTCGTACTGGGAGGACAGGCGATTCGTTCCGTACGATCCCGACCGTGATGGCGCGCGCCTCGATGAAGCCCTCCGCCGTTCAGGCAGCAAGGAACGGCGGCGGGACCTCGGGCCGACAGGGCTTGACGTTGTTCCCTACCTCCACCAGCAGGAAATGCTGGACGACCTCGAGTCCGAACGGTCCAAGGGGTACCACCGGAACCTGCTCGTGGCGGCAACCGGCACCGGCAAGACCGTAGTGGCGGCCCTCGACTACAAACGGCTCGCCCAGGGGCGTCCCGAGAAGCCGACCCTGCTCTTCGTCGCCCACCGCAGGGAAATTCTCGAGCAGTCTCTCGCCACCTACCGTCGCGTGCTCAATGACGGAAGCTTCGGCGAACTCCTCGTCGGACGGGAGAAGCCCCGCGAGTGGCGCCACGTCTTCGCTTCCGTGCAGTCTCTCGATTCAGACCTTCTCCAGTCCCTCGGACCCGTGGCCTTCGAGATCGTCGTGATTGACGAGTTCCACCATGCCGCGGCGCCCACCTACCGCCGCCTCCTTGAGCAGTTGGAACCGAGCGAGCTCCTCGGTCTCACGGCGACTCCCGAGCGCGGTGACGGCATCAGCGTTGCCCACGAGTATTTCGGCGGCCGGACTGCAAGCGAAATGAGGCTGTGGGACGCGCTCGGCGAGGATCTCCTCGTTCCCTTCCACTACTTCGGCATTGCAGACGACGTGGACCTGTCGCGGGTCGAATGGCGGCGCGGAAGCTATGACCTGAACCAGCTGGATGCGCTGTACACCGGGAACGACGCCCGGGCAGCCAAGGTCATCGAAGCGCTGCGCGACAAGGTCCTCAGCACTGCGGACATGAGGGCCATCGGCTTCTGTGTCTCGGTGCAGCACGCGCAGTACATGGCCCGGGTGTTCACTCGGGCCGGGATCGACTCCCTTGCGGTCTCCGGCTCGACCCCGGACGAGGAGCGCGCGGAAGCCCTCCGGAAGCTGCGCGATCGCGAGGTCAACTGCCTCTTCGCCGTCGACCTCTTCAATGAGGGCCTCGACGTGCCGGAGATCGACACCATTCTGCTGCTGAGACCGACGCAGAGCGCGACGGTCTTCCTTCAGCAGCTGGGCCGAGGGCTACGCCGGGCCGAAGGAAAAGCAGTTCTCACGGTGCTCGATTTCATCGGCCAGCAACACCGGGCCTTCAGATTCGATGCCAAGTACCGTGCGCTGCTCGGCGGCACCGGACGCAAGCGCTTGGCTCTAGAGGTCGAGCAGGAGTTCCCGACGCTTCCCTCCGGCTGCCAACTCCAGCTCGACCGCGTGGCCCAAGGCATCGTCCTCGACAACATCAGGTCCCAGCTGCGCCTCACCCGGCGGGCCGTCATGGAAGACATCCGCTCCCATGGGACGACAGACCTTGCCGTCTACCTTCGCGAATCCGGGACCGATTTGCGTGAGCTGTACAGGGGAACCCGCGACTCGTGGACCGGATACCTGCGGACGGCACAACTCATCAGTCCCGATTCCGTCCTCGAGCAACGCATCGCAACGAAGCTCGTCAGCAGTGCGAGTGAAGCCGAGCAGCAGATTCTGCGGAAGGTCTCCCGGTTCCTCCACGTAGACGACCTGGAACGCGCGAAGGCCTACACATCGCTTCTCCAGCCGGACGCCCCGCGCCTCGAGGACCTGGGAGTGCGAGAGCGGCTCTTCGCCCGGATGCTCTACTTCAACCTCGAATTGCAGGGGCAATTCGGTACGGAGGACTCCGCCATCGATGCGGGACTCGATTTCGTTCGCAGCTTCCGCTGGGCACGCGCCGAGATCGAGCAGATCGTGGCCATCGCCGCCGATGCTGCGAGGCACACCCCCAGGGCGCTCGGGCTGGAACTCGCTCACCTTCCGATCCAGTCCCATGCCACGTACTCGCGCCAGGAACTGCTGGCGGCATTCCAGCTTGCTGGGAACCGGATTGCCAATCACCGTGAAGGCGTGGCCTGGTGTCCGGAGAGCGGGGTCGATGCCTTCCTGGTCACGCTCGAGAAGGATGAGCGGGACCATTCACCGACAACGCTCTACAAGGACTACGCCGTGAGTCCAGAATTGTTCCATTGGGAATCGCAGAGCTCGACGACGTCTGCGTCGCCCGTCGGGCGGCGCTACCTGTCAGGGGAATCGCACGTCGTGCTCTTTGCCCGCCAAGCCGCCGAAGACGAACGGGGCATGACCCAGCAGTACACGTGCCTCGGAACGGCTCGCTACGTCAGCCATTCCGGCGAGAAGCCGATCGCCATTACCTGGAAGCTCCACCGCCCGATGCCGGCCGACGTGTTCGCCGTCGCGAACGCCGTGGCGGTCTAGAACCTCAGCTCCCACGCTGGCCGCTGACTGTCCCCGTACGGCACGGCGGCCCGCACCGGAAAGGTGCGGGCCGCCGTCGTGCGTCGGGGTGCGCTGCTACTCGGTGTCTGCCTGCCAGAGGTCGGGGCCGAACACCTCGTACTGGATCTTCTTGGCGGGGGTGCCCCGGCCGATCAGCTGGCTGCGCACGGCCTTCATGAAGGGCAGCGGGCCGCACAGGTAGTAGGTCGCATCCGCGGGGAGCCCGACTGCACTGAGGTCCATGAAGCCCTCGTGCTCGCCGGCCGCGAGCTCCCGCCCGGGCTGCTCGTACCACGCCTCCAGGCTTGCGTTCGGCAGGGACCCGAGGTCCCGGGAGACCTGGTCGCGCAGCGGGAAGCTCTCCGGCGAGGTGCCGGCGTGCAGGAACAGCACCTCGCGCTGGGAGCCCTGGGCCGCGAGGTGGCTGAGCATGCCGGCGAACGGGGTGACGCCGATGCCAGCGCTGGCGAACACCACGGGGCCGTCTCCCTCGGCGAGGACCACGTCCCCGAACGGTGCGGAGAGGATGATCTCGTCGCCCACCTCGAGGGAGTCGTGGATGAGGGTCGAGACCTCGCCTGCCGGACGTCCGGCGTCGTGGACCCGCTTGACGGCGAAGGTGCGGTGGTGGCCGTCGTCGGCCCGGGTGAGGCTGTACTGGCGGGGCTGGTGGAGCTGGTCCTCCGTGGGCATCTGGACCGTGACGTACTGGCCCGGCCGGGACGGGTAGACGTCGCGCTCGTCGGTCCGCTCGACCACGATCGAGACGACGTCGTCCGTCTCGGGCCGCTTCTCCACCACACGCCACGTGCGCCAGATGTTCTCGGGCTGGCCGCCGAAGTCCGCGTACAGCCCCCGCTCGAGGTTGATCAGGGTGTTGGCCATCAGCCAGTACACCTCGTCCCAGGCGGCGGCCACCTCGGGCGTGACGGCCTCGCCGAGCACATCCGCGATGGCCCAGAAGAGGTGCTCGTGGACCACCTCGTACTGCTTGGGGGTCACGGCGAGGGCGGCGTGCTTGTGGCTGATGCGGGAGAGCAGGGCCTCGGGCACCTCGCCCGGGCGCTCCAGCAGCATGGAGGCATAGGCGGCAACGGAACCGGCGAGGGCCTGCTGCTGCTGGCCGTCCGCCTGGTTCCCGCGGTTGAACACGCCGTTGAACAGCTCCGGGTGGGCCTGGAAGAGGTGGTCGTAGAAGCGCTGGGCGATCGTCTGGATGTTCTCCCCGACGGCGGGGAGGGTCGCCTTGATGATGGGCGCGGACGTTTCAGAGAGCATGCTGGGTTACTCCTCACGGGCACCACGGAGGGGCGCCCTCGGGCGGAACGGAGGTGGGCGGCTGGGGTCGGCGGGTCGACGGGAGAAGAGGGAAGGTCAGCGGGGATTCTGGTCCTGGGAGCTGCCGAGCGCCCGCTGCGCGCCCGGGACGTCACCGAGCCGGTCGACCTGGGCTGCGAGGGCATCGATGACCGCGCGGAGCTGGACCTGGGCGACCTTGGTGTAGGTGCGGACGTACTCGATCTCGTCGATCGGGGTGTGGTACTCGGGACCCCCGGCAGGCGCGGCGGGCGCGGCGGCCGGTGCCTGGTTCCCGGCGGCCTGCTCGGCGCGCCGGAGGATCTCGCTGTACTGCGTGCGGGCGCTGGCCACGAGGTCCTTGGAGTACTGTTCGGCTTCCGCGACGAACTTCTCGGCCAGGACCTGGGCCTGGCTGATGATCCTGACCATCTCCTCCTTGCCGGCCGTCTCCCGGGCCTCGAGCTGGACGCGGTCGGCGTCCAGCTGGTCCGAGACGGCCTGGAGGAAGCGGCGCACCGCCTGGGGGTCGTAGCCGTACTCCACCTGGTGGAAGGTGGCGGTGCGGACGTCGGACGGGCTGATCCGGGTTCCGTTCGTGGTGGTGCTCATCGTGTCCCTTCTAGCTGCTCTTCTCCGGTGGGTGAGGAATTGTCCTCGACGCCGGTGTAGTCCTCGTACCGGATGTCGCCGCGGGGCACTCCCGCTCCGACGAGTTCGCCGACGGTGTGGGAGACCATGGCGCCCGAGCCGCACACCAGCGCCAGGCGCCCCGCGGCGGACGGGTGCGAGGCTGCGGCGGCGCCGACCCAGCCGCGGTAGCCGGGAAAGGTCGCGTCGTCCGAGACGACCGGGTGGAAGGAGAACCACGGCTCGCGGGCGGCAAGGTCCGCGAGCCGCGCCTCGTCGTAGAGGTTCCAGGGCACACGGGCGCCGTGGAAGAGGTCCACGCGGGGCCCGGAGCCGTCCTGGCGCCACCTGGCCGCAACGCCGTCGAGGACGGCAGAGAGCGGTGCGAGGCCGGTGCCGCCGGCCACCAGCAGGAGGTCGCGGCCGCCGTCGGCAGTGAGCTGTTCGCCCACTGGCGCGCCGACCCGGATCACGTCGCCGGGGGAAGTCTTGCGCACGGCCGCCGTGCTGAAGAGGCCGCCGGGGACGAGCTGGACGTGGAACTCGACGGTGCCGTCGGGCCGGGGCGCGTTCGCCGGGCTCAGGTAGCGCCACGTACGGGGCAGTGCAGGGACCTCCACAGCGACGGACTGGCCCGGGACATAGGTGAAGTCCTGGGGAAGGCGCACCTGCAGGACGGCGACGTCGAGGCTGCGGCGGTCGACGGCGGTCACCTCGCCTTCCCACCACGGCGGCGTCTCGTCCGAGGCGTCCTCGGCGGCGATCACCATGACCTTGGCGATGATGCCATAGGCCTGAGCCCAGTCCTTGGCGACCGCGTCGGTCCATTCGGCGCCGACGAAGCGCTGAAGCGTGGCCAGGAACGAGGACCCGACCATCGAGTAGTGCTCGGGGATGACCGAGAAGCGCCGGTGGTCCCGGCCGAGCTGGCGCACGAACTCGCCCACGTCGTCGATCCGGTCGACATGGCTGATGATGTGGCCCAGGGCCGCGAACAGCTTGTCCCGCTGGGCGCCCATCGCCACGGGGAACATCTCCCGGAGTTCGGGGTGGTGCGCGAAGAGGTGCGAGTAGAAGTACAGCGGGACGTCGTCCCCCAGGCCGGCCGCGATCGACCACGTCCGCTTCAAGGCCCCCGAATCCACGTAGCCGTCCCTTCTGCGCTGTGCGCGCGGTGCCTGCATCGGTCGAAATGGCCCCTTCGAGCCAAGCCCCCCATGCAGCCAAGGGCCGCCACCGCAGAAAACTACACGCCTTGGATACCCAATTCCAGTCGGGGGGACGGCCGGGCGATTCCAGTGGCACATCGTGAGCGGGACGTGGGAGGCTGGGTGTTTTGCCCGACCCACCACGCCGTCATCCGGCGCCTCCTTGGTTGACCCTGCCCCGCGTGCCCCGGGAGGATTGATGGATGCCTACCACTCCACCGGGCCTGACCCTGGCACTGCGGCTCGTCGGCGAGGGCGTCCCCGACGGGCTCGCCGCCGTGCTCGCCGAGGCCTGCGCCGTTCCGCCCGGCCGCCGCACCGGCGAGGCCGCCGGCTGCGTCCTGGACCAGGCCGGGGCGCTCCGCGTGGTCGAGCTGCTCGAGGGGCAGCTGGGTCCGCAGGTGACGACCCGGGATGCCGTGGTCGCGCTGCTCGGCGCCGGCGCGGTGCTGTTCGGGGCGGAGGAGTCCGCACGCCTCGTGCTGCGGCACATGCCCGCCGCCGAGCAGGCGCTCGAGGAGATGGCGCAGGAATCCGAGGAGGCGGCCTGGGACGACCCGCTGCTGTCCGTGGAGGCCAAGGCCGAGCCGCTGATGATGCGCGCAGCGCTCGAGCTCGCCGCGGCGTCGGATCCGCACTTCAACCGCGAGCTGTACATGGACGAGTCGGTCCTGCTGCCCGGATTCATGATCGTCCCGCAGGGCAACGCCGACTCGGTCGAGCTCAACGGCGCGCTCGTGAGCACGCCGGGCGGCTTCGTCTTCGTCCTCAGCGACGGCCTGCTCTCCGCGGAGACCGCCGGCCTCCTGCCCGTGGAGCGGCTCGGGAAGGGCGCGCAGGAGTTCCTGCTGGGCCAGATCAGCGCCGCGGTGTTCCTCGTGCCGGACTCGGTCGAGGAGGTCGAGGCGGGGGAGGGCACGGAACTGGGCCGGTCCCCGGACGGCGAGCTGTACGCCCACTTCGAGGTGCCCCCCGCGGGGTGGTCAGCATCGGCCTGGTCTACTCGCACTGGCCCGCGAGCAGGCAGGAGGTCCTGCTGCGGCGGTTCGAGACCGTCATGGGGCGCGTCGAGGAGGCCCTGCAGGCGGCGTGACGCAGTGGCGGCCCCGCACCCAAAAGGTGCGGGGCCGCCGTCGTGCGTCGGAGGGTGCGCCGGTCAGTCCTCGGCGGCGACCGTCACGGCAGGGGCGGGGATCGGCTCGATCCTGCCCATGAGGAGCAGATACGAGGCCAGGCCGCCCACGAGGGCGACGCCGCCGATGATGAACGCGTAGACGAAGTGGCCGGTGGCGTCGACGATGAAGCCGGTGACGATCGGCGCGGCGACGCCCGCGAGCAGGTTCACGCAGTTGACGATCGCGGCCAGGGAGCCGGCGCTGCCCTCCGGTGCGATCAGGGCCGGCAGCGAGTTGCTCGTCACGTACACGAGCGCGATCCCGGCGCTGCCGATGGCGATCCACGTGATCGCCACGATCGGGGAGTTGCTGAACGCGGCGCCCACCGTGAAGAGGGCCACGATCATCCCGGCGACGAGCACACCCTTGCGGACCTTGTCCGCATTCGCCCCGCGGCCGATCACGCGGTCCACCCACCAGCCGCCGATCGTCAGCTCGGAGACGAACATGGCCAGGGCCGGGACGGCGGCGTAGATGCCGCTCTGCAGCACGCTCTGGTTCATGCTCGTCTGCATGTAGCCCGGCAGCCAGGTCAGCAGCATCCACAGCACGTAGCCGGCGCCGGCCAGGCCCAGCGACAGCCCCCAGACCTTGCGCTGGCGCAGGAGGTAGGCGATGGTCGACCAGTCGCTCGCGGGGCGCACGTCCTCGCTCGTCGCGCCGCCGTCGATGATGTAGCGGTACTCCTCGGCCGAGAGCGAGCCCTTGGACAGCTTGTGCTTCGGTCCGGTGTAGCGCCAGAGGAAGGCGCCCAGGAACACGAGGGAGAGGACGGCCTGGAGCCAGAAGGCCTCGCGCCAGCCCCAGGTGGCGACGGTGAAGGCGATGAGCGGCAGGCCGAGGACGTTGGCCAGACGCGTCCCGCTGTCGAAGATCGCGGTGCACAGGCCCCGCTCGTGCCGCGGGAACCAGAGCCCGGTGGCCTTCATCGCGCCGGGGAAGGCGGGGGCCTCCGCGACGCCGAGGAAGACGCGGGCGAGGACGATCACCCAGGCGCCGGAGGCGATCGCCGTCAGGACCGAGGCCACGGTCCACAGCACGGCGCTGGCACCCCAGACCTTCTTGACGCCGAAGCGGTCCAGCAGCATGCCGGAGGGGATCTGCATGATCGCGTAGGACCACAGGAAGGCCGAGGAGAGGACTCCGAACTCGATCGCGGTGAGGCCGAACTCCTTGGTGAGGGGGCCCTGCGTGACCGAGATCGAGAGGCGGTCCACGTAGTTGATGAGGATGCCGAAGCCCATCAGCAGCGCGATGCTCCAGCGGGCCTTGCCACGCGGGCGCACCGCCTTGACCGCAGGCTCGTGGTGGGTGTTCTTGGATGCTTGAGACAGCAAAGGAAGCTCCTGGGCAATGAAGAGGGGGACTCACTGCACGAAGCCGGGCGTGGTGCGCTCCGGCCCGTGCGCGGCAGGCCCGCCGTGGCGGTGCCGCCGATGGTCAGCTGCGGTGGAGTGCTCTGCGTCGAACGTGGCGTCAGGCGAGACCGATGGGCGGCCGCGGACGGCCTATCGGTCTCGGACGTCCACGGACGATCAGAGTCTGGGGAAGGCGGCGACGTTGCCGGCGCTTCCCGGCGCGCACCGAACTCGCCTTCAGCGCGGCGCCAGCAGAGGGATTCATCGGATTGCCATTTCTGTGTCGGTGGGGCCGCCGAGTGAGCTGCCTCACGGTCCGGATTGGTATACCCAGAGTAGGACCCTCACTTAGGATTTCGCAAGAAGAAATTTGGATTTCACAAGGTGGAAATATTTGCCGGTCATCACACGGCCTCTGGCCTCCCGCGCTGCGCCGTCCGTAGGCTTGGCCCCAGGCGCCCGGCGAGCCGCCGGGATGCCACCCACGCACGGCGAAGGGGCTGGCACAGATGACCAAGACGCACGTCCATGAGTCACACCGGATCTCCGACCACGAGCACGGAGACGGCTGCGGCCACGAGGCGGTGGAGCACGGCGGCCACGTCGACTACGTGCACGACGACCACCGCCACTTCCTCCACGGAGACCACTACGACGAGCATGAGCACGTCGCCGAGCACAGCGCCCAGGACCACCGGCACGGGCCCGGCTGCGGCCACGAGGAGATCCAGCATGGCGACCACGTCGACTACGTCCACGACGGCCACAAGCACGCCGAGCACGAGCACCACTACGACGAGCACTGAGGAGGTCCCGCTCGCCGGCGGGGACGTCACCGAGGGGATCGTGCGCGTGGGGGACACGGTGCGCCGGCCCCTCGGGCCGCATTCGCCGCTCGTCCACGCCGTCCTGGCGCACCTCGAGGCCGTGGGGTTCGCGGGCTCCCCGCGGTTCCGGGGCCTCGACGGGCGCGGCCGGGAGGTGCTCACCTTCATCGAGGGCGAGGTTGCCGGGCGCCCGCACCCTCCATGGCTCGCCGACGATTCCCGGCTCGCCTCGGTGGCGCGCCTCCTGCGGGCGTACGACGACGCCGTGGCCGGCTTCGCGCCCCCGGCGCACCTCCTCGAGCCGGTCGCCCCGCCGGAGCTGCCCGGCATGCCGCCGGAGCCGGATGCGGCCCCGGAGCTGATCGGGCACCTGGACATCACGCCCGAGAACGTGGTGTTCCGCGGCGGCGAGGCCGTGGCCCTCATCGACTTCGACCTGGTCCGCCCGGCCACCCGCGTCGACGAGGTCGTGAACCTGTGCCTCCATTGGGCGCCCCTGGCTCCCGAGCGGGACCGCAGCGACGCACTCAGGCGAGTCGACGCCGTCGTGCGCACCCGCCTCGTGGCGGACGCCTACGGGCTCGACGGCGCCGGCCGCGCCCGTCTCGTCCCCACGGCCGTGCGGCGGACCGAGCGGTCCTGGCACCTCATGCGCCACCGCGCCCAGACGCTCGGGGGCGGCTGGGCGCGGATGTGGGACGACGGGGTGGGGGAGAAGATCCAGCGCCGGCTTGCCTGGCTCGAGGCCGAGGGGGAGCGGATCAGCGCGGCGCTCTAGCCATCGATCCGCGCTGTAGCCACCGCCCTGCTCCCCTCGCCCCTGCCCTCCGACCTTGAGGGGTCTGTGGCAGCCCCATTGCGGGGTCACGTCCTGCACCTTGAGGGGTCACGTCCGGCGCCTTGCGGGGCCATTGTCAGGACCTTGACTCCTTGAGGACGCGGAGATGACTCCCCAACGCCGCGGAGGTGACTCCCCAACGCCGCGGAGGTGACCCCTCAAGGGCGCGGAGGTGACTCCTCGAGGGTGGGCACTCAGACCCGCGCGGGCTGCGGCGCCGGCAGCAGGATCCCGTCGAAGAACCCCGCGAGCTCGGCGTGGGCGTCGAGCGGGAGGACCTGGGCCACGTACTGGTCAGGGCGGACCACCACGATCGCGCCGCGCTCGCGGTCGATCCCGCGCTCGTCGAAGATGTCCCGGCCGGCCTTGAGGTCCGGGGCGAACATCTTCTCGTAGTCCACCAGCCCGAACCGGCCCTTGCGCGGCTTGAGGAACTCAGGCAGCTTCTCCACCGCGAGGTCCCGGTGGCCCTGCTGGAACACCGCGCGCACATCGAACACCGCGTCCGGATCGGCGCCGTTCGGCGTCAAGTGCAGCACCGGCGAC
This sequence comes from Sinomonas atrocyanea, assembly GCF_001577305.1. Lineage (NCBI taxonomy): Bacteria > Bacillati > Actinomycetota > Actinomycetes > Micrococcales > Micrococcaceae > Sinomonas > Sinomonas atrocyanea. The sequence continues at coordinate 3,699,760 of NZ_CP014518.1, read as the reverse complement.
TCGGGGGACTCGGCGAGGAAGCGGCAGAACCGGGCAATGCCGGACTCGGCGGAATGCGGGTCGCCGGCGCCGGCGAACGCATAGATCCGCCACCGCCCGTCCGCGCGGGCCACCTGCCCGAGCCCGATCTCCTTCGCGTCCGCCACCCGGACCACCGGCGCCGAGTAGAACCGCTGCCCGACCGGGAAGCCCGCCGCGGCCGACTGGTGCTCGCCCGAGCCCGTCAGGGCCCCGGGCGCGTACTCGGTCGCGAAGCCGGCCGTGAAGCGGCCCGCCTCGGTGAAGATGCGCTGCTTCTCCGCGGCGTCCACCCCGCCGGCCTCGGGACGGTCGGGGTCCTTGGGCCTGGCCGCCATCATGGTGGAGAAGCGCAGGTCGAAGTCGATCAGCTCCTGCGCGATCGCGCGCCGCTCCCCGGCGTATGTGTCCAGGAGCGACTCCGGGCTGCGCCCCTCGAGCACCGCCGCGAGCTTCCAGCCCAAGTTGAAGCCGTCCTGCATCGAGACATTCATCCCCTGGCCCGCCTTGGCGCTGTGGGTGTGGCAGGCGTCCCCGGCGATGAACACGCGCGGGGTGCGCGAGCCGCGCTCGGCGTCGGGCACGTCGTCGAACCGGTCCGCGATCCGCTGCCCCACCTCGTACACGGACCACCACGCGGTGTCCTTGACCTCGAGGGTGTACGGGTGCAGGACCTTCTGCGCCGCCTCGACGATCGACTCGCGGGTGAACCGCTTCCTGGCCTCGCGGTCGCCCGGCTCGAGGTCGCCGAGGTCCACGTAGAAGCGGACCAGGTAGCCGCCCTCACGGGGGATGATGAGGATATTGCCGCCGGAGGGTCCCTGGATCACGGACTTGAGCCGGATGTCCGGGAAGTCCGTCACCGCGAGCACGTCCATGACGCCCCACGCGTGGTTGCGCGCATCGCCGCGCAGTTCGATCCCGAGCGACTTCCGCACTGCCGACCGGGCGCCGTCGCATCCCACCACATACTTCGCGCGCACGACGGCGGTGTCCCCGCCCTCGCGCCGCAGTGTCACCTTCACGGGGTGGTCGCCGCCCCCGGGCAGGATCTCGACGTCGGTGGCCTCGAGCCCGTAGTCCGGCACGAGCCGTGAGGGGGAGGTGCGCATCTTCTCGAGGAGGTAGTCCTGCATGCGGGCCTGGTTGACGATCACGTGCGGGTACTCGGACAGGCCCTCCGCCACGTCCCGGATGCGGCCGGTGCGGGCAATCCCGCTGCCCGCCGGCCCCCAGAAGGCGGTCTCGTTGACCCAGTAGGCCTCACGGAGGAGCTTCTCGGAGAGGCCGAACGCGGTGAACATCTCCACGGTGCGGCACGCGACCCCATCGGCCTGGCCGAGCTCGAGCGGGCCGCCGCGGCGCTCCACGACGCGGGTGGTGATGCCGGGGAACTCGGCGAGCTGGGCGGCGAGGAACACGCCGGCGGGGCCCGTGCCGACCACGAGGACGTCCACCTCCTCAGGCAGTGCGCCGCTCCCCGCAGCGGGCTCGACGCGGGGGGCCGCGGGGCGGTCTTCGGGGTCTCCGGGACGGTAGCCGTCAAGGTAGAACTGCACAGACGCTCCTCGTTGCTCGCTAGCGGTTCTGGTCGGCCCCGCGGGCGGCACTGCCCGCGGGGCCCTGCTTCGAGGGTAGTGACAGGTATCACGGAAGGACCCTGTCCATTCTGTTGTGCAGAATCGATGCGCCTGAGACGGCTTAGATTGCGAAGTCGCGCTGGAGCGCTGCGCACGCGGCCCGCAGCGGCGCGACCGTCTCGGGCCGCTCGAGGGCGGCGGCCCGGGAGATCGGGGCGCTGAGCGTCACGGCGAGCGTGCCGGGCCGTTCCGGCAGCGCGAGCGCCACGCCCACCGCGGCGATCTCCGGCTCGGTCCGGCCCAGGTTGCGCGAGTACCCCCGCGCCCGGGTCTCGGCGAGCTCGCGGCGGAGGTCCGCGAGCTCTGCAGGGGTGAGGGCGTGGCCGCCCAGCTGCGCACCCCGGCCCGTGTACAGCTGTTCCACCACCGCATCGGGCAGGGCCGCCAGGGCCGCGAGGCCGCCCGAGGAGGTCAGGGCCGGGAGCACCGTGCCCGTGCGGTCCCCGACGCGCAGGAGCTGCGGGCCCTCGGCCGAGAAGAGGAAGCGCACGGAGGCGCCCACGCGCTCCACGAGGTTCACGGTCTCCCGGCTCTGAACCGCGAGGGCCTCGAGGTGGGGGCGGGCCGTCGCGACGAGGCCGCGCACGTGGCGCTGCGCGGGCCCGGCGGCGAGGCTGGGGCCGGCGGTGTAGCGGCGCTGGTCGTCCTGGAGGGCGAAGCCGCGGAACACGAGGGTGGACATGAGCCGGTGGGCGGTCGAGGGGGCCACCCCGAGCTCGCGTGCCGCCTCGGCGATCCGCAGCCACTCGCGCTCCTGCAGCAGCAGGAGGATCCGCAGCGCGTTGTCCACCGAATCGACCGCGTACTCCGGCCGCTTCACGATCCGCGTATTCTGCATAGCAGAAGGCTAGAGGGTGGGCGCCCCCTCGGCGAGAGGCACAAGCCTGAACCGGTGCGCGGCGCCCGGGTGGAGCAGGGCCTCGTCGGCGCCCACCCGGACGCGGACAGGTGCGGCGTCGCCGGGTGCCGATACCACCTCGAGGGCCTCGTGGGTGAGGCTGACATCCAGGAGCTGGTCCCGGTAGCGCACCCGGAAGGAGACCGAGCGGACTTCCCGCGGCAGCCGCGGGGCGAAGACGAGGTCGTTGCCCGTCAGGCGAAGGCCCGCGAAGCTGCGCTGGACCACGTCGATCGAGCCCGCCATGGCGCCCAAGTGGATGCCCGTCTGGGTCGTGCCGCCCTGGGTGTCGTCGAGGTCGGCATCGAGGACCTCGCGGAACGTCTCCCACGCCCGCTCGGGGTCCCTGCGGGCCAGCACCGAGGCGTGTGCCACGCGGCTGAGGGTCGAGCCGTGCGCGGTACGGGCGAGGTAGTAGTCCACGGCCCGGTCCAGCTGCTCCGCCGTGACGGTGTAGCCCAGGCGTGCCAGTACGGCGAGCAGCTCCTCCTCGCCGAGGAGGTAGAGCAGCATGAGGGTGTCGGCCTGCTTGGCGAGCCGGTAGCGGTTGGTGGTGTCCCCCTCGGCCTCGAGGATCAGGTCGAGCCGCTCGATGTTGTGGTATTTCTCCCGGTACGCCTCCCAGTCCAGCTCCTCGAGGTCCTCGTAGCCGGCGAACTGGCTGATGATCCCGCCGTCGTGGAACGGCACCGACATGCGCCTGCTGAGGTGCTCCCAGCGCCGGACCTCCTCCGGGTCGATCGCGAGCCGCGCCACGAGGTCTTCCCGGTCGTGGCCCGCGACGATATCGAGGATCCGGCAGGCCTGCTGGCAGGTCCATGCGGCCATGACGTTCGTGTAGGCGTTGTCGTCGAGCCCGGGCGTGTCCCGGTCCGGGTAGCCGGTGTGGTACTCGTCCGGTCCCATGACGCCGCGCACGTGGAAGCGGTCCTCGGCGGCCTCCTGCTCCGCGAGCGAGGCGAACAGCCTGGCCACCTCGACCACGAGCTCCGCGCCGTGCCGCAGCAGCCAGAAGCGGTCCTGGGTCGCCTCGAAGTACTGCCAGGCGCTGAATGCGACGGCCAGCCCCACGTGCCGCTGCAGCCGCGAGACGTCCGGGATCCAGTGCCCCGAGCGGCGGTTGAACAGCCATCGCGGCGTCTCCTCCCGCCCGTCGCTCCCGCTCTGCCACGGGAACAGCGCGCCCTTGAGCCCAGCCGTGGCCGCCGCGAGCCTCGCTGCCGGCAGCCGCCGCCACCGGTAGGCGATGAGCGAGCGGGACACAGCCGGGATCCGGGACGTGATCAGCGGCAGCACGAACAGCTCGTCCCAGAACACGTGCCCGCGGTAGCCCTCGCCGTGCAGGCCGCGGGCGGGCACGCCCACGTCCAGCTCGGTGACGAAGGGCGAGAGGGTCTGGAGCAGGTGGAACACATGCAGGTTGACCACTGGCTGGACGTCCGGGGCCGCGTCGATCGCCACCGTGAACAGCCGCCGCACGCGTTCCCACACCAGGCCGTGGGCTGCGAGCAGCTCGTCGAACCCGCCCCGGCACCGGTCGAGCACCGCGGCGGCCCCCGTCCGGGGCGAGGAGACGGCGCGGTCCCGCGAGGTCGCATAGGCGGCCGTCTTGACAACGCGCACGGGCACCCCGTCGTGGAGCGCGAGGGCGAACTGGCGGTAGTGCAGGCCGCCCACCTGGCCGCCGGTCGATCCCGCGGGCACGCGCCCGTCCACCGTGTGGCGCAGGGCCACGGCGATCCGGACCCCGCTCTGCAGCGTCTCGGCCTCGATCACGACGCCGGCCTCCGCCTCCGCCTCACTGTCGCCGCCCGCGGGGGTCGCGTCGCGCAGGTGCCGGCGGGCCAGGAGGGCGTCCTCGAGCACGTTCTCGTTCGCCACGTCCACGTCCACCCCGCTGCGGACCTCCGCCTGCCCGCTCCAGCCTTGGGCGGTGACCGTGGTCTCGAGGGCCATGAGCTGCTGCTCCGCCATCGAGACGAACCGCCGCTGCTGGACGCGGAGCCGCCGCCCGGCGTCGTCCTCGAGGTCCACCTCGCGGCGCAGCAGCGCGGCACCGAGGTCCAGCACGCGGCGCTCGCGGCGGACCGTGAGGCCGCCCCGCGACCACCACTCGCCCCCGGCGACCCGCAGGTCCACGGGGAGCCAGTTGGGGGCGTTGACCAGGTGCTCGTCCTCGGTCTCCTGGTCCTGGACCAGATTCACCACCCGGTTGTACACACCGCTGAGGTACGTCCCCGGGTACCCCGTGCCGCCACGGATCGACTCCGGGGCGGCCCCGCGCACGCCGATGTACCCGTTGCCGAGGGTGGTCAGGGCCTCCCGGTGGCCCTCGTGCCCGGCGTCGAAGCCCTCGTAGACGAGCGTCCAGGGATCCGCGAGCACGAGGCCCAAGTCCAGCTCGCCGACGTCGCGGAGCACGAGGTCGGCGCCCGCGTCCTCGAGCTCGGCCCGCCGCCCGCCCCGGTCGATCCCCACGACGAGCCCGAACCCGCCCCGCCGGCCGGCCTGCACCCCGGCCACGGCGTCCTCGATGACCACCGCCCGGGGCGGATCCACCCCCAGCCGACGGGCGGCCTCGAGGAAGAGGGCCGGATCCGGCTTGCCCGGGAGCCCGAGCTCTGCCGCCTCGTTCCCGTCCAGGACGAGGCTGAACGCATCCTGGAGGTGGGCCGCCTCGAGCACCGGACGGGCGTTGCGGCTCGAGGTCGCCAGCGCCACGGGGATGCGCCCGGCGCGCAGCCTGGCCACGAGGTCGGCGGACTCGGGGAAGACCTCCACCCCGGACGCCGCGAGGCGCCGCGCGAAGAGCTCGTTCTTGCGGGCCGCGAGCCCGTGCACAGTCCACGCCCCGGGTGCGTCCCGTTCGTCCCCGGCGGGCAGGGTGATGCCGCGCGCGGCCAGGAAGGCGGAGACCCCCTCCTCGCGGGGGCGCCCGTCCACGTACTCGAAGTAGTCCTCATGCCGGAACGGGCCGGTGTCGGCGCCGGCGCCCACGCGCGGGTCCCGCAGGACCGCGTCGAAGAGCTCCCGCCAGGCGGCCTCGTGCGCGGCGGCCGTGTCCGTGACGACGCCGTCGAGGTCGAAGATGACCGCGTTGAACGGCGGCTGGATCGCTTCCACCGTGGGGGACCGCATGGCCCATGCCTACCAGCGCGGCGCGGCCACCTCAACAGCCCGCGCGGATTGGCGCGTCGGCGTCACCCGGTCCGCCCCGAAATCCCCCAGTCCGGCGATCCGGCTAGGCCTGCGTGCCCGGAGCTGTCTCCTGCGCGCGCCCTTCCCCTTCGCGGTCCCGTCCCGCGGACGGCATGGGGACGTAGGTGAAGGTCGAGGTGGCGAGGACCTTCCCGCCGGCGTCCGCCACGTCCACGGAGGCCACCACGATGGTGCGCCCCGCGCGCACGATCCGCGCCGTGGCGATCGCCGGACCCACGCGCGAGTTGTCGATGAAGTTCAGGCTGGACTGTGCGGCGAGCGGAAAGTGGCCAGGCTCCACGACCTGCATCGCCAGGAACGTCCCGGTCACGTCCGCCGCACCGAACAGCGCCGTGGCGGCGAACATCCCGCCGGCCTGCCGCAGGCGCGCGGCGAGGGGCATGCGCATGGCGAGGGACGCGCCGTCGCACGCGTGCGGCTCGATGGCCAGGGTGTCCGTGATCTCCTCGAAGCCGATGCCGGCGCGGAATGCGTCCCATCGGATCACGAACTCCTCGAGGCTGGTGGGCACGGGCATGCGGGGTCCTTTCGCTCAGGCGGGCGTCCCTGGTGGCTCCGGGAGCGGCCCGCTGGTGCCACCGTCCCCGGGGCCCGGCAGGTTACTCGGCGCCGCCCTGAGGGGCGCCGCTCTGAGGGGCGCCGGCGTTGGCGCGGCCAGCGATCCACCCCGCGACCCCGGGGCCCAGGATCTCGGCACCGGCAGGAGCCAGGAGCGCCCCGTTGGCGAATCCCGGCAACGGGGCGTCCACCGCCACCACCGGGCGCGGGTCCTGCCGGGCGAGCAGCAGGCGGCGCACGAGCTCGGGCAGCCGCACGGCCTCCGGGCCGGCGATCGTCGTGTCCCGGGCCCTGCGGCGCGTGGCCTCGCGGACCAGGACCTCGGCCACGGAGGCGACCGCGATGGGCTGGACGTACCAGTCCTGCACCGTGACGCGGTCCTCGGCGTAGTCGACGGCGCTCGAGTGCTCCGCGAACTCGAACCACTGGGCCGAGCGGACCACGGAGACCTCGAGCCCGCTGTCCCGCACGGCCTCCTCCTGGTCGCGCTTGGCGACGTAGTAGCTGAAGGTGTCGAAGTCCGGCTTCTCGATGTTGGCGATGGAGAGCAGGACGAGGCGCCGCACCTCCGCCTCGACGCACGCATCCACGAGGTTCCGCCCCGACCGCACGACGGCGTCGAAGCGGCTCATGCTCGCGTCTGGCGGGGTGGGGCTCGAGGCATCGATCGCCACGTCGGCGCCGTCGAGCGCCTCGACGAGCCCCTCGCCCGTGACGAGGTTGACCCCGGCGCTGCGGGTCATCACCACCACGTCGTGGCCCTGCTCGTCCGCCAGCGCCGCGACCCGCGACCCGGCCGTCCCCGTTCCACCCACCACGGCGATCCTCATGGGGCCAGCCTAAGCGCCAGGGTGGCGGCCGGGGGCGTCTCGTTGGGCGGGCGGAGTCGAAGCCTCTGTGGTCTGACCGCTACGCTCTGACGCATGGCACGAGTGATCCATGCACCCGAAGCACGCCCCCGGGCCGCCGCACCTCCCAGCCGGGCCCGGCTCGCGTTCCTCGGGCTGTGCCTCGTGCTCATCGGGCTGAACCTGCGCACCGCGTTCTCCAGCTTCGGGGCCGTGCTCACGGAGGTCCGGGCCAGCGGCTCGGTGCCGGAGTGGGGCATCTCCCTGCTCACCACCGCGCCCGTGACGCTGCTGGGCGTCTTCGCTCCCCTCGCGCCGGTGCTCTCGCGGAGGCTCGGCTCCAAGCGCGTGCTCCTCGGGGCCATGGCCGTGCTGACCGCGGGGCTGCTCGTGCGGCCGTCGGAGTGGGGGCCGGCCGGGCACCTGCCGGGGCTCATCCTCGGGACCGCGCTATGCGGGGCGGCGATCGCGCTGTGCAACGTGATCCTCCCCAGCGAGGTCAAGCAGGACTTCCCGCACCGGCTCGGACTCATGGGCGGCCTGTACACCGCGGCGATCGTCGCCTCCGCCGCCCTGGGGGCGGGCTTCACGTACCCCGTGTTCCAGGCGACCGGATCGTGGAGCTCGGCCCTGCTCTTCTGGGCGTTCCCGGCGCTGGCCGTGGCGGTGCTGTTCGTTCCCGTGGCCGTGCGCGCGCGCCACCGCGGGACCCCGGCCGGGCATCCCGCCGAGGCCGGACCGGGCGTGTGGCGCTCGTCCACCGCGTGGCACGTGACCCTGTACATGCTCTTCCAGGCCATGACGTCCTTCAGCGTGTTCGCCTGGCTGTCCCCGATCCTGCGCGAGCGCGGGATCGACGGCGCCACCGCCGGGCTCATGGTCTCGGCCTCGATCGTGCTCCAGATGCTCGGCTCCCTGTTCGCGCCGAGCCTGGCCGCGCGCCTGTGGGACCAGCGCGCGCTGAACGTCACCCTCGCCGTGATGACGTCCGTCGGGTTCGCCCTCAGCGTCCTCGGGCCGCTTCAGCTCATCTGGGTCTGGATCGCGCTCCTGGGCCTCGGCCAGGGCGCCCTCACCGCGGCCGCGCTGACCCTGATCATGCTCCGCACGCGGCACGGCCACACCGCCGTGAACCTCTCCGGGATGATGCAGGGCATCGGCTACGGGGTCGGGTCCGTGGGCACGCTCTTGGTGGCGCAGATCCACCAGGCGACCGGCAGCTTCGCCCTCGCGGGCTGGGCGTTCCTGGCCATCGGCGTCGGCGCCTCGGTGTTCGGGTACCTCGCCGGCCGGCGGCGCAACGTCGACGACGCCGCCTGAGCCACCTGCGCCCCGTCCGCAATTGGTGACTTGAGCACGGTGCGAGGACTCGGCACCGTGCTCAAGTCACCAATTGCGCGGCCCGAGCACCGCAGGGCCAGCGGGTCAGCCGCCCGGGACGTACGTGTTGACCGGTCGCCCCGTTGCCCCGTACTCGAGGTGCAGGGTGAGCCGGCCCTTCCGCTCGAGCTCGCTCAGATAGCGCTGGGCCGTGGGGCGGGAGATCCCGATGAGGTCGGAGACGTCCTGGGCGCCGAGCGGACGGCCGGCACCCAGGACGGCGTCGAGCACCTTCTGCATGGTCGGCGGCAGGCGCCGCGCGGAGCCCGGGCCGGGGCCCGCAGCGGCCGTCGAGGCGCGCTGGGACGCGAAGAGCGCGTCGACGTCGTTCTGGCCGGTGATCCCCGTCCGGCTCCGGGACTCCGCGTCCGCCCGCCACCGCCGGTACGCCCCGAGCTGGGCCGCGAGCTGCTCGAACCCGAACGGCTTCACGAGGTAGTGCACGGCTCCGCCGCGCATCGCGGCGCGCACGGTCGCGATGTCCCGCGCGGCGGTGATGATGATGACGTCCACATCGTGCCCGGCCTCGCGCAGGGAAGCCAGCAGGGCGATGCCGTCCTCGTCGGGCAGGTACACGTCGAGCAGCACGAGGTCGGGGCGCTCGCGGGCGATGGCCTCGCGCGCCTCCGCCGCGGTGTGCGCCTCGCCCACGCACTCGTACCCCGGCACGCGGGCCACCTGGGCCGCGTGCAGCCGCGCCACGCGGAAGTCGTCGTCGACCACGAGAACCCTGATCACGGCCGCGCCTCCCCGCCCTCGCCCCTCGGAATCCACACCTCGAACCGCCCGCCGGGCCCGGCGAACACGTCCATCGTGCCACCGGCACGCCGCACGATCCGCGTCACGAGAGCGAGCCCGATCCCGCGCCGCAGGTCTGGCTTCCCCGCCCTCCCGGGCTTGGTCGTGTACCCGTCGCGCACGACGTCGTCCACCGCCTCCGCGGGCACCCCCGGGCCGTTGTCGGTCACCGAGACGAAGACCCCGGACGAGTCGTCGAGGGTGAGCGTGACCTCCCGGGGCCCCGGGAGCCCGGAGACGGCGTCGACCGCGTTGTCGAGGAGGTTCCCCACGATCGTGAGCAGGTCCTGCGTTCCGAGGCCGGGCTCGCGCAGGTGCGAGTCCTCGGAGACGGCCAGGCGCACGTCCTGCTCGGCGGCGATGGTGATCTTGGCGTGGATGAGCGCGGCGAGCTCGGGCGGCTCGATCCGCGCCCGCAGCCCCTCGCCGAGGGAGCGGGACGAGTCCGAGATGCCGGAGATGAACGTCCGGGCCTGTTCGGGCTCGCCGAGGTCCAGGAGGCCCCCCACGGTGTGCAGGCGGTTGGCGTACTCGTGCTCCTGCGCCCGCAGCGCGTCCATGAGCCCCTCGAGCGAGCGGAGGTCGCGGACGAGGGCCTCGACCTCGGTGCGGTCGCGGAGGGTCACGACCGCGCCCACGCTGCGCCCGCCCACGCTCACGGGCCTGCGGTTGGCCACGAGAAGTGCATCCTCGGTGATGACCGACTGGTCCTCGCCCGGCGCATCGCCCGTGAGGATGTCGCGGAGCCGGCCGGGCGGGATGAGCTCCGAGACGGGCTGGCCCAGCGCGGTGTCCCCGAGGTGCAGGAGCCGCCGCGCCTCGTTGTTGATCACGGTGACGCGGCCGTCGTCGTCGAGCCCCACCATGCCCTCGCGGATTCCGTGCAGGAGGGCCTCCCGGTCCTGCAGGAGCGAGGCGATCGCCGCCGGCTCGAGCCCGAACGTGGCCCGCTTGATGGTCCGGGCGAGCAGGAACGAGCCGGCCCCGCCGAGGAGCAGGATGAGCGCGGAGTACGCCGCGACGGTCCCGGCGTCCTGCGTGAACTCGGTGCTGACCGCGGTCTCGAGGATGCCCACCGAGACCTGCCCCACGACGTGGCCGCCGGCATCGAGGATTGGGGCCTTCGCGTTCGCCGAGTCCCCGAGGCTGCCATGGTTCGTGCCCAGGTGGCTCTGCCCGTCGAGCACCGCGACCGGCTCCTCGAGCCGCTGCCCGATGAGCGAGGGCGTGGGGTGCGAGAACCGGATCCCCTCCCGGTCCGTGACCACGACGTAGTCCGTCTTGGCCCGGACCCTGACCTGCTCGGCGAGGGCCTGGATCTGGTGGCCGGGATCGCGGGAAGCCAGGTCCGCGGTGACCTCGGGCATCTGGGCCACGGACTCCGCGACCCCGAGGGCGCGCAGCTGGAACTGGTTGTCGAGGATCTGGCCCGTGATGCGGTCCGCGACGAAGCCGCCGAGGGCCACGGTGAGCACGATCAGCACGAGGGTCCATACGAGGATCTGCGAGGCAAGCGGACGGTCGGCCCACCAGTCCCGCGCACGCCTCATTGCGGCACGCCCTGCCCCGAATGAGCAAAAGGCTCGAAATACGTTTTAACGCTGATAACCCTCGCAAGACGCGCAAGGCTGGCTGCGGGAGGTGACATTTTCCTACTGTCAGTGCAGCCGATGTGATCCATTTCACGGGGCATGGATTAAGGATCCACCAGACAATGGCGTCCCTGCAAATTCTGTGGGCGTACAAAGACAGAGAGGTCTTTTGACCATGGGAGTAATTCATCCCATCCGGCCGCCGGCCATCGGCGCCGAGGATGCGGGGATCGAGATCTCCGGACTGACCAAGCGCTACCTGACCCCGAAGGGCGAGACGTTCACCGCCATCCGCGACGTCACGGTCACGGTCGAGCCGGGACAGTTCTGCTCGATCGTCGGCCCCACCGGCTGCGGCAAGTCCACCACCCTGGCCCAGGTCTCCGGGCTCGAGCGGCCCAGCGAGGGCTCGGTGCACGTGGGCGGGCGGCGGGTCGAGGGCGTCACGAACGGCGTGAGCTACATGTTCCAGGCGGATGCCCTGTTCCCGTGGAAGAGCGTCCTCGCGAACGTCATGATGGGCCCGGTCCTCCTGGGCACCCCGAAGCGGGAGGCCACCGAGCTCGCCCGGGACTGGCTGCGGCGTGTGGGCCTGGCCGGGTTCGAGGACCGCTACCCGCACCAGCTCTCCGGCGGCATGCGCAAGCGCGTCGCCATGGCCGCGGCCCTGATCAACAACCCGCGCATCCTGCTCATGGACGAGCCGTTCGGCGCCCTCGACGTGCAGACCAAGGCGATCATGCAGAACGAGCTCCTCAAGCTGTGGGAGGAGCTGCGGCCCTCGGTCCTGTTCATCACCCACGACCTCGACGAGGCCGTGGCCCTCTCCGACCGGGTGGTCATCATGACCAGCAGCCCCGGCTCGGTGAAGGACGTCTTCGACATCGACCTGCCCAGGCCCCGCGGGAACGTCCAGGAGATCCGGCACGAGGAGCGGTTCCTCGAGCTCCAGGGGCACATCTGGGACTCGCTCAAAGACGAAGTCACGCGGGCCTACGCGCGCACGGCAGGGGTTGGAGCATGACGGCCATGGCAGAGGAGAAGGTGCGCGCCGCCGAGGGGCGCAAGGACCAAGGGGCCGAGCTCCAGGAGGCCGCGCGGGCATCCTTCCGCAGGCGCCGGACGCTGATCTGGGCCGGGCGCATCGCCCTGGCGGTGGCCGTGGTGGGCGGCTGGCAGTGGTTCACCGAGGAGGGCTGGGTGGACAAGTTCTTCTTCGGCCAGCCGTCGGAGATCTGGAACAGCCTCGTGCGGCTGTTCACCGAGGGCACCGCGTTCGGCACCATCTGGGAGAACCTGTGGGTCACGGTCCAGGAGGCGTTCCTCGGGTTCCTGCTCGGCACGCTCGTCGGCGTGGTGCTGGGGATCCTGCTGGGGTCCAACAAGTACCTCTCCGCCGTGATCGGCCCCTACATCCGGATCGTGAATTCGATCCCCAGGATCGTGCTCGGGTCGATCTTCATCGTCGCGTTCGGCCTCGGCGTCTTCCCGAAGATCCTCCTCGCGGCGGTGCTCGTGTTCTTCGTGGTCTTCTTCAACGCGTTCCAGGGCGTGCGGGAGGTCGACCAGAACCTTGTCGCCAATGTGCGGGTGCTCGGTGCCTCCCCGTTCCAGGTGGCCCTGCACGTGACCATCCCGTCGGCGATGACCTGGATCATCGCGAGCCTCCACACCGCCTTCGGGTTCGCGATCATCGGCGCGCTCGTCGCCGAGGTGCTCGGCGCCCAGCAGGGCGTCGGGCTGATCATCAGCCAGGCCCAGGGCACTTTCGATCCCAATACGGTGTTCGCCTGCATGGTCATCATCGCGGTGATCACCCTCGGCGCCGAATTCCTGATCAGCCTGCTGGAGAAGTCCCTCCTCAAATGGCGGCCGCCGAACCGCTCCGAGGCGCAGGCCATCTAGCATTTCTTTCCCTTTTCACCCGGAATTTCCAGCAGGAATAACACAGAGGATGCGTAAAACAATGAAGATGAAGCGCAGCATCTACGCCGCAGCCGCCGCCGGAGCCGTGGCGCTCACCCTGTCCGCCTGCGGCGGGGGCAGCGCCGCCTCGAGCGGGAGCACCGCGAGCAGCGGCCAGAGCGCGGACAGCGCGAGCATGCCCACCGTCAAGCTCATGGTGGGCGGCATCGACAAGCAGATCTACCTGCCGTACCAGCTCGCGCAGCAGCTGGGCTTCTACCAGAAGTACGGCGTCAAGGTGGAGCTCTCCACGGAGCAGCAGGGCGGCGTCGGCGCCGAGGACGCGATGGCCTCGGGCCAGGTCGACATGGCCGGCGCCTGGTACATCCACACGGTCGACTTCCAGTCCAAGGGCAAGAACGTCGTCAACCTGGTCCAGCTCTCCGGCGCCCCGGGCGAGCGCATCATGTGCACGCCGAAGGCCAACGTCCACTCGGGAGCGGACCTCAAGGGCAAGACCGTCGGCGTGACCGACCTCGGCTCCGGCACCGACGAGCTCACCCAGTTCATCGTGTCCAAGGCCGGCCTGTCCAAGAACGACTACCACACGATCGCGGTGGGCGCCGGTGCCACCGCGATCGCGGCCATCCAGCGCGGCTCCGCCGACTGCGTCATGACCACCCAGCCCACGGTCGGGGCGCTGGAGGCGAAGAACCTCGCCGTCCCGGCGATCGACCTCGCGACGGCGGACGGCGCCAAGGCGGCGCTCGGCGGCACGCTCCCCTCGGCGGGCCTGCTGGCCCAGGCGGACTGGGTGAAGTCCCACGAGGACGCGGCGCAGAAGGTCGTCGACGCGCTCGTGGACACGATGCACTGGATCAGCACGCACTCGGCGGCGGACATCGCGGACAAGCTGCCGCAGTCCTACGTCCAGAACGCCACCATCACCAAGGACCAGTACGTCAAGGCGCTGGACCAGGACAAGGCGCAGTTCCTGCCGGACGGGATCATGCCCGCGGGCGGCCCCAAGACGATCTTCGAGGAGGAGAAGACCATCGGGGTGGACACCTCGAAGATCAAGATGACGGACACCTTCACGCAGAAGTACGCCCAGGCGGCGCTCAAGCTCGAGGGCTACACCGCGGCCTCCACGCCGGCGGGGGAGGACGGCTGAGGCCTCCCGGTCGCCGCACGGGTGCCTGAACGGGACCACTCACACCGGCGGCCCCGCACCGAGAAGGTGCGGGCCCGCCGTCGTGCGCTCCCGCGTCCGCAAATGGTGGGTTGAGCACGGTCCTGCAGGTCTGCACGGTGCTCAACCCACCATTTCGCGGGGCCGGGGGCCGGGGGCCGGGCTAGCGGCTCGTGTCGATGCTGCTCATGTCCCCGTAGCGGGAGCCGACGACCGCGTCCCGCGGCACCGCGCGCTCGAGGGCCTCGAGGTCGTCCCGGCTCAGCTCCACGTCCAGCGCCGCGGCGTTCTCCTCGAGGTACTCCACGCGCTTGGTGCCCGGGATCGGGACCACGTCCTCGCCCTGCGCGAGGACCCAGGCCAGCGCGATCTGCCCCGGCGTGACCCCCTTCGCGGCGGCGATCTCCTTGACCTGCTCCACGAGCCTGAGGTTCGCGTCGAGGGCCTCGCCCTGGAAGCGCGGGAAGTAGCGGCTGCTGCGGGAGTCGCCCGCCTTCGCGAGGGACTCGGCGGTGATCCGGCCCGTGAGGATGCCCCGTCCCAGCGGGGAATAGGGCACGAGGCCGATCCCGAGCTCCCGGAGGGTGGGGAGGATCTCGTCCTCGAGGTCGCGGGTGAACAGCGAGTACTCGGTCTCGAGGGCCGTGATCGGATGCACGGCGTGCGCGCGCCGGATCGTCGCCGCGGAGGCCTCCGAGAGGCCGAGGTGGCGGACCTTGCCCGCCTGGACCAGCTCGGCCATCGCGCCGACGGTGTCCTCGATCGGGACCTTGGGGTCCACCCGGTGCTGGTAGTAGAGGTCGATGTGGTCCACGCCGAGGCGCTGCAGGGACGCGTCGCACGCCTCGCGCACGTACTCCGGGGTGCCGCTGATGCCGAGGCGCTCGCCGTTCGGTCCGCGGACGTTGCCGAACTTCGTGGCCAGCTGGACCTCGTCGCGGCGCCCCGCGATCGCCCGGCCCACGAGCAGCTCGTTCGTGAACGGCCCGTACATGTCCGCGGTGTCCAGGAACGTGATCCCGAGCTCGAGCGCCCGGTGGATGGTGGCGAGGCCCGCGGCCTCGTCGGGGGTCCCGTAGAACTCGGACATGCCCATGCAGCCGAGGCCGAGGGCGGAGACGGTGAGCGGGGAGGCGGTGCCGAGGGTTCGTGTCTGGGTCATGGTCCTAGCCAACTCCCTCGGGTGGGGAGCGCGTCAAGGCCCCCGCGCCGAACACCGTCCGGAACGGGGCGGACGACGGCGCGCGGCTCACTCCCGCGCGGGGGCCTCCCCGCCGCTGCGGTGCCGGCTGGAGGCCGCGAGCGGGACCCGCCAGCGCAGGCGCAGGGCGAGGATGCGGAACGCGAAGACGACCACCGCCACGACCACGCCCGCGGCCGTCGAGTAGAGCCCGAGGGGCCACAGGGCGGCCACCGCCCCGGCGCCCACCATCGCCGGGATGGCGTAGAGGTCGTGCCGGTCGAAGAGCCCTGGCCGGACGTTGGCCACCGTGTCCCGCATGAGGCCGCCGCCGATCGCGGTCACGGTCCCCAGCAGCGCCGCCGAGACCGGGTTCACCCCGTAGCTCAGGGCCGTCACGGTGCCGGTGATGCAGAACAGCGCCAGCCCCGCGGCGTCGAACGTCAGGAGCGTCCGGCGCGCCTTCTGCACCGCGGGCATGAGGAAGTACACCACCGCCGCGGCCAGGACGGGCGGGGCGAGGTAGACGGGCTCGGCGAACGAGTTGGGGAAGCGCCCCAGCACGAGGTCCCGGATCACGCCGCCGCCGAGCCCGGTGAGGGAGCCCAGCATCAGCGAGCCCACGATGTCGAAGTTCTTCTGCACGGCCAGGAGGCAGCCTGAGACGGCGAAGAAGAACACCCCGAGGAGGTCGAACACGAGGGACCAGGTGCGGGCATCCATGCACCCAGAGTAGGGCCGGCCGCTGCTCCGGCCGCCGCGCCGGGCGCCGGGGGTTGTCCGCGGGGCGGCAGGGGTTGGCAGAATGGCCGGTATGCGGAGCTTTGGGGCGGAGGAAGAGCTGCTGATCGTGGACCCGGACACGGGCGCCCCCCAGCCGCTCGTGGACCGGGTGCTGGCGGTCATGGGCCGTCCGCGGGACGTGGAGCGCGAGTTCAAGCTCGAGCAGGTCGAGGTCCAGACGGAGCCCTGTCTGACCCACGAGGAGCTGCTCGGGCAGCTGTACCACGGCCGCCGGGCCCTGGACCGTGCGGCGCGGCAGGTCGGCGCCCGCATCGCGGCGCTCGGGACCTCGCCGCTGAGCTCCGCGACCCACCTCAGCGAGGGGGAGCGGTTCGCCGCGATGGCCGAGGACTACCGCCTGACCGCCCTCGAGCAGCTCACGTGCGGGCTCCACGTGCACGTGTCCATCGCCTCCGCCGAGGAGGGCGTGGGGATCCTCGACCGGATCCGCGAATGGCTGCCCCTGCTCGCGGCGCTGAGCGCGAACTCGCCGTTCTGGCACGGGGCGAACACCGGCTACGCGAGCTTCCGCACCCAGGTGTGGAACCGCTGGCCCACCTCCGGCCCTCAGGAGCCGTTCGGCTCGGCCGAGGCCTACAACCGGCTCGTGGCGTCCATGGTGGGCACCGGCGGCATCCTCGATGCGGGCATGGTGTACTTCGACGCCCGCCTCTCGCGCCGCCACCCGACCGTAGAGGTCCGCGCCTCCGACGTGTGCCTCAACGCCGCCGACTCCGCCCTCGTCGCGGTCCTCGTCCGGGGCCTCGTCGAGACCGCCGCACGCGAGGCCGCCGAGGGTCGGCCGCCGCTCGGGACCCCCGGCGCGGTGCTGCGCCTGGCCGCCTGGCGCGCCAGCCGCTCGGGGCTCAACGGCGACCTCGTGGACCCGCTCGGCGGCCGGCCGGTCCCGGCCGAGGACGCCCTCGCCTCCCTGCTCGAGCATGTGGGGCCCGTGCTCCGCGAGACCGGCGAGCTCACCGGGGCCGAGCGGGCCCTCCGGGGCGTGCTCGCCCGCGGCTCGGGGGAGCGGGCCCAGCGCGAGGCCGCGTCCGACGGCGAGGGGCTGGCCGCCGTCGTGCACGCCGCCGTGGAGGCGACCCAGCAGCGCGACGGCGGGTGGGACATCCCCTAGCCCCCGAGGAGCCACGTCCGTCCCCGCCCCCGCCCCGTTGAGAAGTCACGTACGCGGCGTTGAGAAGTCACGTACGCGGTGTTGCGGGGTCATGTCCCCACGTTGAGAAGTCAGCCCCGCCGCGTTGAAGAGCCACGTCCGGGGCCGCTGCGGGGTGCCTGCGGAGGTGACCCCTCAACAGTGCGGAGGTGACCCCTCAACGGTGCGGAGGTGACTCCACAAGCGTTCAGGACCCCGTTGACAGCAAGCATATTTCCTATAGGATCTTTTTCGTGAGCTGCCTCACGGCAGCGTTCTTCATCCACAGCTGCAACGGAGCACCATGTCGAACGAACCAGCGTTCACCGCAGAGTCATGGCCCATCGCCACCTGCCTCCACGGTTTCCAGGCCGTGGACCGCCGCACGGGAGTGGCGATGCATGATGCATCGCCCGAGGTCTGGGACGACATGTTCGCCCAGATCGCCGACGTCGGCTTCACCCTCGCCGAGCTCGCGGACAGCCACGTCCGCCCCGCCGACCTCGAGCCCGCACGCCGGCACGAGTTCCTCGCGATCGCGGAGTCCCACGGTGTGGGGATCCCGTCGGTCCACCTCCAGCGCCAGAGCGTGATCATGCCCGGCCACGAGGAGCGCAACCTCGCCTACGCCCACCGGACCATCGACGCCGCCGCCGAGTGGGGCATGCAGGTCTTCTCGACCGGCCTGCACCAGCCCTTCAGCGAGGCCCAGCGCAAGGCCCTGTGGTTCTGGACGGCCGAGGGCCCCAAGGACCCCGACGACCGCGAGGTCTGGGACACCGCCGTCGGCCGCATCCGCGAGCTCGGCAAGCACGCCGCGGATCTCGGCCTCCGCATGTCGCTCGAGATGTACGAGGACACGTACGTCGGCACGGCGGACAGCGCCGTGCGCTTCATCGAGGAGGTGGGCCTGGACAACGTGGGCCTCAACCCGGACGTCGCCAACCTCATCCGCCTGCACCGGCCCGTCGAGGACTGGCGCTACCTCTTCGACAAGACCCTCCCGTACGCCAACTACTGGCACGTGAAGAACTACACGCGGGACGAGGCCGCGGACGGCAGCTGGGCCACCTCGGTGCCCTCGACCATGGAGACGGGCCTCATCAACTACCGCCAGGTGTTCCGCGACGCCATCGCGGTCGGCTTCGACGGGATCATCCTCACCGAGCAGTACGGCGGGGACAGCCTCGGCGTCTGCGCCACCAACCAGAAGTACATCCGCACTCTGCTCCCCAAGGGCTAGGAACCACCATGACTGAACTCACCGTTGCCGTCGTCGGCTCCGGGTACATGGGCGGCGGGATCGCCCAGGTCCTTGCGCTCGCCGGCGCCACCGTGAAGATCGCCGACATCTCCGAGGAGATCGCCGTCCGCAACTACGGCCGGCTCCTCGACGAGGCCCGCCAGTTCGTCGCCGACGGGCTCTTCCCGGACGACGCCGTCGCGCGCCTCGAGGCGCACCTCTCGCCGGCCGCTTCGATCGAGGAGGCGGTGGCCGACGCGGACTTCATCGAGGAGGCCGTGCCCGAGAAGATCGAGATCAAGCACGAGACCCTCCGCCGTATCAGCGCCGCGGCCCGGCCGGACGCGGTCATCGGCTCCAACACCTCGACCATCCTCATCGCCTCGCTCGCGGAGGCCGTCACGAACCCGGAGCGGTTCCTCGGCGTCCACTTCTCCAACCCGGCTCCGTTCATCCCCGGGGTCGAGCTCATCCCGCACCCCGGCACGGACGAGTCCGTGATCCCGATGGTCGAGGAGCTCGTGGCCTCCACGGGCAAGGAGACCGCGCGGGTGAAGGACGCGACCGGGTTCGTGCTCAACCGGCTCCAGTACGCGCTGTTCCACGAGGCGACCCAGATCGTCGAGGAGGGCATCGCGACCCCGGAGGACATCGACACGATCGTGCGCACCACCTTCGGCTTCCGCCTGCCCGTCTTCGGCCCGTTCGCGATCGCGGACATGGCGGGGCTGGACGTGTACGCGTTCTGCTACGCCTCGCTGCAGACCCGCTGGCCCGAGCGCTTCGCCACGCCGGAGTCCCTCAAGGAGCTCGTGGACGCCGGGAAGTTCGGCACCAAGTCCGGGGCCGGCTACCTCGACGTCCCCGCTGAGCGCACTCCCGAGCTCGTCGCCTACCGCAACAAGGCCTACGTGGCCATCAAGAAGCTCATGGACGAGCTCGGCCCCGCCCCCATCCAGCCCGCGCCCGCCGCGGCTGCCCACTGAGGACCAGGAGAAACCGCATGACTGACTTTCCCGCTTCCCGCACCGTGATCCTGACCGGCGCGGCCTCCCCGCGCGGCATCGGCCGGGCCTCCGCCCACTACCTGGCCGAGCGCGGCTGGAACATCGGCATCATCGACGTCGAGGCCGAGGCCGCCAAGCGCGTGGCCGAGGAGATCGCGCTCGAGCACGGTGTCCAGGCCGCCGGCGCCGGCGCCGACGTCTCGGACGAGGCCCAGGTCCGCGCCGCCTTCGACGAGCTCGAGGGGGAGCTGCCCCAAATCGTGGCCCTCGTGAACCTCGCCGGCGTCTCCTCGCCCGTGCCGTACCTCGAGGTCACGGCGGACGAGTGGAACCGCGTCATGGGCATCAACATGAACGGCGTCCACTACGCGACCCGCCGCGCCGTCGAGTCCATGGTCAAGCACGGCGTGGGCCGCGTGGTCAGCCTGTCCTCGGTCTCCGCCCAGCGCGGCGGCGGAACCTACAGCAAGACCGTGTACTCCGCGGCCAAGGCCGGCGTCATCGGATTCACCCGCAGCATCGCCCGCGAGCTCGGGCACCAGGGCATCACCGCCAACGCCATCTCGCCCGGTCCGATCGACACGGACATCATGGGCGGCACGCTCACGGACGAGCGCAAGGAGAAGATGGCGGCCGACGGCGTGCTGCCGCGCATCGGCACCCCGCGGGACATCGCCGCGGCCATCGCCTACCTCATCAGCGAGGACGCCGGCTTCGTGACGGGCCAGACCCTGAACGTCGACGGCGGCCTCTACATGCACTGAGGTGGCCACCGTGAAGTCTGTCCTCGGCCCCTGGTCGAAGTCCCGCCTCGCCTTCCTGGCCATCGGGATCGTGTTCGTCGCCATCGGCGTCGTCTCGATCCTGCAGGCCCACTAGCAGTACCTCTTCCGTTCCATCAAGGCACCCAACCCCTGCACGGGTTCATCTCAAAGGAGAGCTGACGTGTCCATCCCCGCTCCGCGGACGGTCGCGCCCTCGGCGCATGACATTGCGCTGAAATCCGCCATCTCGAAGGCCGCACGGCACCTGATGCCGATGCTCGTGATCCTCTATTTCGTCGCCTTCCTCGACCGCACCAACGTGGGCTTCGCCCAGGCGGCCCTCAAGGCGGACCGGGGCGTCGGCGACGCCGCGTTCGCCCTCGGCGCCGGCATCTTCTTCATCGGCTACGCCCTCTTCGAGGTGCCGAGCAACCTCCTCCTCAAGCGCTTCGGCGCACGCTTCTGGCTCGCGCGCATCTCCATCACGTGGGGCATCGTCGCGGCCGCGTTCGCGTTCACCACGGACGACGTCATGTTCAACGTGCTGCGCTTCCTCCTCGGCGTCACCGAGGCAGGCCTGTTCCCGGGCGTCATCATGTTCCTGTCCGAGTGGTTCCCGAACAAGGTCCGCGTGCAGATGTTCGCGATCTTCTACCTCGCCCAGCCCTTCTCGCAGATGATCGGCGCCCCGCTCTCCGGCGGCCTCATCAGCTTCGGCGACTCCCTCGGCTTCGCCCGGGGCTGGCAGGTGATGTTCTTCGGCGAGGGCCTGCTCGCCGTCATCGCGGGCATCGCGGCGCTGTTCCTCCTCACGAACAGCCCGGCCAAGGCCAAGTTCCTCAGCGATGAGGAGAAGCTCGCCCTCTCGAACGCGATGGCGGTCGAGGACCGGGCTCGCACCGAGGACGGCCCGAGCGGCATCTGGCGCGCCATGGCGAACTGGAAGGTCTGGTACTTCACGGTCATCTACTTCGCGCTGCAGATCGCCGTCTACGGCACTACGTTCTACCTCCCCCAGGAGGTCGCGGGCCTGCTCGGCAAGAAGGTCGGGTGGGAGGTCGGCCTCGTCTCCGCCATCCCGTGGCTCGTTGGCCTGTTCGCGTGCTACTACCTGGGCAAGGCGGCGCACACGGTGGCGCGCCGGCGCAACTGGGGCAGCCTGCTCTACATCGGGACCGGCGTGTTCATCCTCGGTTCTGCCTGGGCGGGCGCGAACAACCAGCCGCTGCTCGGCATCGTCTTCATCACGCTCGCCGTGGCCAGCTTCCTCACGGTCGGACCGATCACGTGGGCCTACCCCACGGCCTTCCTCACGGGCGCTGCCGCCGCGGCGGGCATCGGCCTCATCAACTCCCTCGGCAACCTCGGCGGCTTCGTGGCCCCGCTCATGCGGACCGCGTTCAACGACGCGCTGCCCACCAAGAGCGGCGAATGGGGCGTGGTGTCCCTGGGCGTCTTCGCCTTCCTCGCCGCCGCGATGGTCTTCGCGACCAAGTTCTTCAAGGGCGCCAAGTCGGATGAGCTGCTCGAGGCCGAGGAGCTCACCCCGGTCCACTGACCCGGTACTGGCACACGGCGCCCCCGGTCCTCCGCAGAGGACCGGGGGCGCCGGCGCCGGCCGCCGGGCGGGGACACCGCAACGGAGTACGACGTCGGCCGGTCACCTCGCGGAGGTGACCGGCCGACGTCGTGCGTCCTGGGGCTGTCAGCTGGAGGCGACGTCCCGGCGGGCGCGTTCGCGGACCCGCTGGATGTGGTCGCGCATGGCGGCGCCTGCGGCGGCGCCCGTCCCGGAGCGGAAGGCCTCGAGGATGGCCCCGTGCTCGACCACGGCCTCGTCCGCGTCGCTCACGCCGGACTTGACGGTCTGGCGCATGCGGTGGACGCGGGTCGAAATGGCTTCCGACATGTCGATCAGGAAGGGATTCTGCGTGCCCTCGAAGATGAGGTGGTGGAAGTTCCAGTCGACCGCGTAGTAATCGCGCATGAGGGCCAGCGTGAGCTTCTCGCCGTGCGCCACGGCCTCGTCGACGACGCGCGAGATCTCGATGTGCTCGGCGAGGGCCTGCTCCAGGCGGGGCACGAGCGTCTCCGCGTGCCGGGCCGCGAGCTCCGTGGCGCCGCCCTCGAGCACGAGGCGGGCGTCGAAGAGCGCCTCGAGGTGCTCCTCGGCGAGCGGCGGGGCGACGCGGTAGCCCTTGAGCGCCTCGCGGGTCACGAGGCCGGTGCGCTCGAGCTGGACGAGGGCCTCGCGGACGGGCGTGGGGGAGACCTTGAGGTCCCGGGCGATCGCGTCGATGGACAGGCGGGTCCCCGGGGCGAGGTCCGCCGTCATGAGCATGTCCAGGACGAGGTCGTAGACACGGTCGCGCAGCCCCCTGCGCTCGAGGGCTGCCGCTCCGGCGAGGGGGTAGACGGTCTCAGACATGGGCTCCTCCTGCGCCACTGATAGTACCAGTCCCATCTGGGCCGAGGAGGGCCGATACCTCGTCGAGGATGTCCTCGACGGCCGCGGGATCGTGGGCGAACCGGCCCAGGAACAGGCCGTCCACGGCGTCCGCGATCAGGGTCAGGAGGCCCGGGCCGGCGCTGCCGCCGTAGATGACGGCCGAGCCCTCGTGGCCCGGCAGCGACCGCACGTGCTCCCGCAGGGGCGCGCAGACCGACCGGATGTAGTCCGGCTCGGCGGGCTCCGGCGCCCCGATGGCCCACTGCGGCTCGTAGGCGGCGATCACGGGCCCGGACAGGCCGGACGCCCCGGCGGCGGCCAGGGCGTCGTCGAGCTGCCGGATGCACTCCTGAGCGGCCGCGTCGGGGGCGAGCCGGTCGGGCTCGCCCACACACACGAGCGGGACGAGTCCGTTGCGCAGGGCCGCGGCGGTCTTGGCGCGCACCACGGCGTCGTCCTCGCCGAACAGGCGCCGCCGCTCGGCGTGCCCGACCTCTGCGAGGGAGCAGCCGAGCTCGGCGAGCTGGGCGCCGCTGACCTCACCGGTGAAGGGGCCGAAGTCCTCGGCAGCGAGGTCCTGCGCTCCGACCATCGCGGTGCCCTCGAGCGCCTCCAGCGCCCCGGGCACGGAGAGGTAGCCCGGGACCATGAACAGTCCTGCGCTCCCGCCGACGGTCGCGGGGTGCCGGCGGGCGATCTCCGCCACCGCCCGGCACCACGCGAGCGTGCGCCCGTGGGTGAAGTACATCTTGGTGCTCGTGCCGAGGAGGACGGGCGGAAACGCCGTCACCCTCAGATCCCTTCGTAGCTGCAGATCTCGCGCACCTTGTCGTTGGAGGCGCTCGCCTCGTCGAAGACGTACGTGAGCCACTCGCGCACGTTCCGGCGTGCCTGCTCGATCCCGATGACGCGCTGGCCCATGCACAGCACCTGGGCGTTGTTGGACAGGACGCTGCGCTCCACGGAGAAGCTGTCGTGCGCGGTCACGGCCCGGATGCCCTTGACCTTGTTCGCCGCGACCGCGACGCCGAGGCCGGTGCCGCACACGAGGATGGCGCGGTCGGCCTCTCCGCGGGCCACCATCTCGGCGGCGGTCGTGGCGATGGTGGGGTAGTTGGTGTGCCCGTCGGCGTCCACCCCCACGTCCGCCACGGAGGCGACCAGGCCGTTGGCCTCGAGGTCCTTCTTGATGACTTCCTTGTAGTCGAAGCCGGCGTCATCCGAGCCGACCACGATGCGCCAGGCGGGCATGCGTGCTCCTTCGTCGTGGGTTCTTGTTCTGGTCTGGTTGCGGGCCCGGAGCCCGGGTCAGCGGGCCGCGAGGACGGCGTGCACGCGCTCGGCGATGAGGGCCAGGGAGACAGCGCCGGGGTCCGGGGTGCCGAGGGACTTGGCGCCGTGCGAGCGGGCGCGGCCCATGCCGGGCATGAGGTCCGCCGTCGCCTCGGCGGCCCGGGCGGCGGCGGAGGCCGCGCGCTGCCACGCCGTCGCGAGGCCCTCGCCCGCCTCCACCTGCTCGGCGAGGGTGTCTGCGAAGGGCACGAGGGCGTCGACCATCGTCTTGTCGCCCACCTTGGCCTTGCCGTAGTCCATGACCGCGTCCCGGGCCGCCGAGACCCCGGCGGCGACGGCGGGCGCCGTCGGCGCTTCGGTGTCCCCGAGGTGGGTGCCGACGGTCCTGAGGATCAGTCCCCAGAGCGCCCCGGAGGTGCCGCCGGCGCGGTCGGACCAGGCGTCGCCGCAGCGGACGAGGAGGCTCTCGGCGCCCGCGCCCGCCTGCGCCAGCGCGGCGGCGGCCTCCGCGGCGGCGACGGTGCCGCGCTGCATGCCGATGCCGTGGTCGCCGTCTCCCGCGATCGCGTCGATGCGGCCCAGCTCGGCCGCCTGCTCGCCGATCAGCTCCCGCACGGCGGCGAGCGCGCCGCTGATGAGCCGCGCGGCCTGGCGGGATTCCTCGGACGACGGCGGCAGCTCGGCCTCCGCCTCGTCCTCGCCGTCCGCGGTGACGGCCTCGAGCGCTGAGGTGTCCATCGAGCCGGTGCGGAAGGCGGGGGTGTCGGCGGGCGCGAGCCAGAGCCGCTCGAGCTCGTCGTCGACCCAGAAGAGCGTGAGCGAGGCGCCGGCCATGTCGAAGCTCGTGCAGAACTCGCCGACCTGCGGGTCCACGAGCGTGAGCCCTGCCTCCTCGAGGAGGTCCGCGATGCGCGCGAACACCACGAAGAGCTCTTCGTTCTTCACCGACCCGAGGCCGTTGAGGATGGGCACCACGCGGCCGCCCCGGACGGAGGCGCCCTCGGGGACCTCGGCCGGGTCGAGGAGATGCTGCACGAAGAGCTCGGCGAGGCCGTCCGCGCTCGGGATGTCGGTGATGTCGATCCCGGGCTCGCCGTGGATGCCCAGCCCCACGGACATCTTGCCCTCGGGCACCGTGAACAGCGGCTCCTCGGCACCCGGGAGGGTGCAGCCGGTGAACGCCACGCCCATGGAGCGCGTGCGGGCGTTGGCGGCGATGGCCACGCGCTCGACGTCGTCGATCCCGTAGCCCTGGGCCGCCGCCGCGCCGGCGGCCTTGAAGACGGTGAGGTCGCCGGCGATGCCGCGGCGGCGGCCGGCCTCGGCGGGCGGGGCGCTGAAGATGTCGTCGGTGACCGTGACCGTGCGGCAGTCGATGCCGTCGGCGCGCACGGCCTCCTGGGCGGCGCCGAAGTGCAGCACGTCGCCGGCGTAGTTGCCGAAGCTCAGGAGCGCGCCGCGGCCCTGTTCGCTCGCCCGGATCACGCCCTCGACCTGGTGGGCGGACGGGGAGGCGAAGAGGTTGCCCATCGCGGCGCCGTGGGCGAGGCCGGCGCCCACCAGTCCGCCGAACGCCGGGTAGTGGCCGGAGCCGCCCCCGATCACGAGCGCGACCTCGGGCTCGGGGGAGCGGGTCGAGCGGGACACCCCGCCGGCCACCCTGCGCACCCAGCGGGTGTTGGCGCGCACGAATCCGTCCACCATGTCATCCGCGAACGAGGCCGGATCATTCCACAGCCGGGTCATGTGCTTCTCCTCGACATTGAGTCACCTGCGACGCCCAAACCTTCGGGCCTCTTTCCTATAGGATATTTGACAGCAGGTCACCCGCGTCAAGTGTGTCGTACCGTCAATGCCGACGCCCCCGCAGTTCCCGTCGACGACGGGCCCTGCGGGGGCGCGGACGCTCTCCGGTCCTTCCGGTGCGCCTCAGCCCCGCCGGTCGGAGGGCGAGACTGCCGCGCGGGGGCGCCCTCCGCCGTCGGCCGGTCGCCGCCCTTGCGGAGGGTCAGCATCACCAGGCCTGCGGCGAGCAGGCAGGCGGCCAGGAACACCGACGTGGCCATGAAGCTCCCATGGGTGACGTCCTGCAGGAAGCCGCCGACGTAGGGGCCCACGAAGCCGCCGAGGTTTCCGACGGCATTGATCAGGCCCATGGCGCTTCCGGCCACCACGACCGGCATGGCGCGGGAGGCCGAGGCCCAGAACGGTCCGTCGTAGGCCAGCGCTCCGGCCATCGCGATGCTGATGAACGTGACCGCGAGGATCGGCATGGCGCTGCCCGTTGCCACCGAGATGACGAGGGCCACGGCGCCGACGGCCATGGAGAGCAGCACGTGCGTGGAGTAGCGGCCGGAGCGGTCCGCGGCCTTGGCGTTGTACCAGAGGGCGAACATGGCCAGCACGTACGGGATCGCGGTGACGAATCCGACCTCGATCGAGGAGCCGGAGGTGATCGTCTTGACGACCTTCGGGAGCCAGATGTTCAGGCCGTAGAAGCCGATCTGGATCAGGAAGTAGACGATCGTCAGCCGCCACACCGCGCTGTTGGCGAACACGTGCTTGATGCTCACGTGCCCGAGCTGCGGGGAGGCGGCCTCGTCTGCGGCGAGGCCCTCTTCGATGTAGGCGCGCTCTTCGGGCGAGCACCACTTGGCGTCGCGCGGGCGGTCGGCGATCATCAGCCACCAGATGGGGGCGGCGATCACGAACGGGAAGATGCCCTCGATGATGAACAGCCAGCGCCAGTCCGAGAAGGAGAGGATCCACCCCGACAGGGGTGCGGTGATGATCGAGGCGATCGCGATGTTCATCATCCAGAAGGCGTAGGCGCGGGCGCGTTCGGCCGCGGGGAACCAGTGGCTGATGAGCACCAGGATCGCGGGCCAGATGCCGGCCTCCGCCACGCCGAGGAAGAAGCGGACAACGAGCAGTTCCCCGAAGTTCTGGATGAAGCCGCCGAGGACCGCCAGGACGCCCCAGACGAGGATCATGATGCCGACGAACTTCTTGGCGCTCCAGCGTTCGGCCAGATGGCCGCCGGGAATCTGGAGCGTCAGGTAGCCGATGAAGAAGATCCCCGCGGCCAGACCCTGCTGTGCAGCGTCGATGCCGAGGTCCTTGTGGAGCCCGTTCAGGGCGAACCCGATGTTGGTCCGGTCCATGAACGAGATGATGTAGACGATGATTGCCACCGGGATCAGGCGCGTCCAGCGCTTTCTGCCGACGGCGCCGTGGACAGCTTCGGCCACGATAGCCTCCTCTTTCCTATAGGATATACCCCCTTTTTTACGCTAGGCGTGGTGTGGATCACTGTCAAGGGGTCCGTCCCTACGGCGGAGGGAGCCGGCGCCGGGCTGCCTTGGTCTCGCCGCGGCGCTTCTTGGACTCGAGGCGGCGGACCTGCGAGCCCCGGGTCGGGCGGGTGGCACGGCGGAGGGGGCCCGGCGGCATGAGGGCCTCGGACAGCAGCGCCGCGAGCCTGGCCCGCGCCGCCTCGCGGTTGCGCAGCTGGGAGCGTTCGCCGGACGCGACGACGCTCAGCCGCCGGCCCACGAGCCGGCCGGCCAGCCGGGCGAGGACGCGCTCGCGCTGGGTGTCCGAGAAGGCCGTGCTCGCGCCGGGGTCGAAGAGGAGCTCCACCCGGCTGTCGGTCGTGTTGACGCCCTGGCCGCCCGGACCGCTCGAGCGGCTGAACCGCTCCACGAGTTCGGAGGCCGGGATGGTGACCCCGTGCCGCGCGCCGGGCTGCGGCGGTACTCGGAGGTCTCGGCCGGGCGTGTCCATGGGCCCATTGTCCGGCACGGGCGGAGTGGGCCGGCTCCGCTGGGCTGCGTGGCTCCGCTCAGCCGCCGTGGCGCAGGAGGCGCTTGAGCAGCGGCCGGTAGAGCAGCGGGGCGACGGCGCCGGCCGCCCAGCTCCCGACCCGCCCGAGGCGGGCCAGCCCCAGGTCCTGCGACCAGCGAACGGTCGAGCCGCCGTCGTGCGCGGAGACGGTGAGGTCCACCGCGCCCAGCACGAGCGGGCCCCCTTGACGATCCGGGCCCGGCCGGGCGCCGAGTCGGTGGGCGGGGTGATCGACTCGATGGTCATGGTGTCGTCGAAGCCGACAGGGCCCACGGCGGTGCGCCCGGTGAAGAGGTGCCCGGCATGGAGCTCGTCGGCCGTGGCCAGTCCCCGGGTGATGCGCGTGAACGGGATGAACCGGTCATGCCCGCGCAGGTCGAGCACCCGTGTCCACGCCTGGCGGGGCGGGAGCGGTGTGGTGATGACGATGTCGAAGTGCCGCATGGTCACAGTGTCCCCGGTGCGGCCGTCGCCGCGCTTCCCTCGGCCACGTGGCTCCCCTCAGCCGCCGTGGGTGAGCGCCCGCTCGAGGTCCCCGATCAGGTCCCCGACGTCCTCGAGTCCCACCGAGAGCCGCAGCACGCCGTCGCCGAGCCCGATCGCCGCGCGCCCCTCGGGGCCCATGGCCCGGTGGGTCGTCGTGGCGGGGTGGGTGATGAGGGACTTCGAGTCGCCGAGGTTGTTGGAGATGTCGATGACCTGAAGCCCGTTGAGCAGGCGGAAGGCCGCCTCCTTGCCCTGGCCCTCGGGGCATCCAGCTCGAAGGTGATGACGGTTCCGCCGGCGCTCATCTGCTTCTTCGCGAGCTCGTACTGCGGGTGCGAGGCGAGATGCGGGTACTTGACCCAGCGGACCTCGGGCCGCGCCTCGAGCCATTCGGCGATCGCGAGGGCACTCGCCGAGGAGTGCCGCACGCGCAGCCCCATCGTCTCCAGGCCCTTGGAGAGCACCCAGGCGTTGAAGGCCGAGAGCGCCGGGCCCGTGTGGCGCATGAGGTTCTTCACCGGCCCGTCGATGAACTCCTTCGTGCCGAGCACGGCGCCGCCGAGCACGCGGCCCTGGCCGTCGATGTGCTTGGTGCCGGAGTACACGATGACGTCGGCACCGAAGTCCAGGCTGCGCTGGAGCAGGGGGGTGGCGAAGACGTTGTCGACGACGACCTTCGCGCCCGCGGCATGCGCAAGGTCCGCGACGGCCTGGATGTCCACGAGCTCCTGCATCGGGTTCGATGGGGACTCGAAGAACACGGCGGTGGTGGGCCGGGAGAGCGCCTCGCGCCACTGGTCCAGGTCGGGGCCGTCCACGAACACCGTCTCAACGCCCCAGCGGGGCAGGATCTCGTTGAGGATCACGAAGCACGAGCCGAACAGGCTGCGCGCCGCGACGACCCGGTCCCCGGCTCCCAGCAGGGCCGCCAGCGCGGTGAACACCGCGGACATGCCGGATGCGGTCGCGAAGCAGGCCTCGGTCCCCTCGAGCAGCCGGAGCCGCTCCTGGAAGGTGGCGACGGAGGGGTTGCCGTAGCGCGAGTAGACGAAGCGCTCTTCCTCGCCGGTGAACGCCCGCTCGGCGGCCTCGGCGGAGGAGTAGACGAATCCGGAGGTGAGGAAGAGCGCCTCGGACGTCTCCTGGAAGTCGGTGCGCAGGAGTCCGCCCCGCACCGCCTGCGTGTCCTCGCTCCAGCTGGCGGCGTTGATGTCAAAGCTCACGTAAGTCTTCAGTCCTGTCCAAGATTGGTCGGCAGTCCGCGGTTCTTCCACCCGTTGACCGTCCGCTGGCCGTCCGGCCCGGGCACGCCCTCGAAGCCCTCGAGGACGCTGTACGCGGTGAAGCCGAGGTTTGTGGCCACGGCGGCCGCGGCCGCGGAGCGGTGGCCGGAGCGGCAGAGGAACAGCAGGGGGGTCGTCCTGTCGTCGGGCCCCTGGAGTTCGAGCTCCATCACGAAGTCCGGATTGGGGATGCCGCCCTCGAACACCCAGGGGATGAAGAGCGGATCGTTCTCGGTGCCCTTGGTATCGGGAATGCCCACGTGCGCCCACTCCTCCTCGGTGCGCACGTCCACGAGCACGGCCTCGCCGCTCGCGAGCTTGGACCAGGCCTCCTCCGGGGTGAGGTCGCCCGCGTAGCTCACGCGTGGCCCTCGCCCTCGTACTCGAGGGAGTCGACGGCGGAGGCCACCGCGGCGTCCGCCCTGGCCACCGTGTGGGGGAGGACCACGGCCTGGGCCACGATGACGTCGGTGCCGTTGAAGGTGGCGGCCGGGCTGCCGTGGAGCACGTACCCGTCGGCGAGGGCCTGCGAGATGCGGGCGCAGAATTCGCGGGTGTCCGGGCCGGTCAGGAGCCGGTAGGCCAGCTTCTCCTCGGCGGGGCTGCCCGGGGCCGCCGGGTCGTTGAGCGGGGTGGTCGCGGCTGCCGCCGCGGTCTGCTCGGTTGCTGTGTCGGGCATGACGGGGCTCCTTCGGGCTTGCGTATCGAAGACGAATGCCGAGTACTCACCTGAGGCACCCCGCCGCTTGGAGGGTTGCCGGCCAGCTAAGTCAGGGCTTGGCACTGGCGCTCATTACTCTTCGATTGAACGTAGCACGGGGCACTGGGGCCGACCATGGGGCTGCGGTAACGATTGGCAATATGCGGATGGGGCGCGGCCCGGCCGGACCCCCGGCGGCCGGGCCGCGGGGTGGGTCAGTCGTGTCGGGTGCGGTTGGCGACGACGGGGGCTGCGCCGGTGTAGCCGTCGCGGGCGGCGGCGATCTCGTGGATGCGTTCGCGGGAGGCGTACCAGCCGATGACCATGAGGATGCAGGCGACGGCGGTGGCCAGGAGGGTCCAGGGGGAGTCGATGAGGACCATGATGAAGACGGCGACGAGGAAGGCCAGGGTGATGTAGCCGGTGTAGGGGGCGCCGGGCATGCGGAAGGCGGGGCGGGTGGTCCAGCCCTTCTTGGCCCAGCGGTGCAGCTGGATCTGGCAGATGACGATGGTGGCCCAGGTGGAGATGATGCCGACGGAGGCGACGTTGAGGACGATCTCGAAGGCGTCGGCGGGGACGAGGTAGTTCAGCGGCACGCCCAGGAGGGAGACGACGGCGGTGATGGCGATGCCGCCGTAGGGGACGCCGGCCTTGTTCATGCGCAGGGCGAACGTGGGGGCGGAGCCGGCGGCGGCCATGGAGCGCAGGATGCGTCCGGTGGAGTAGAGGCCGGCGTTGAGGGAGGACAGGGCGGCGGTGAGGACGACGAGGTTCATGATCACGTCCACGCCGCCGACGCCGATGGAGCCGAAGAAGGTCACGAAGGGGCTGACGCCCTTCTGGTAGGCGGTGTAGGGCAGCAGGAGGGAGAGGAGGATGACGGAGCCGACGTAGAAGACGGCGATGCGGGCCACGACGGAGTTGATGGCGCGGGGCATGATCTTCTCGGGGTTCTCGGTCTCGCCGGCGGCGGTGCCGACGAGCTCGACGGAGGCGTAGGCGAAGACGACGCCCTGCATGAGCATGATCATGGGGGCCAGGCCCATGGGGAAGAGGCCGCCGTGGTCGGAGATGAGGGT
Organism: Sinomonas atrocyanea; assembly: GCF_001577305.1. Taxonomy (NCBI): domain Bacteria; kingdom Bacillati; phylum Actinomycetota; class Actinomycetes; order Micrococcales; family Micrococcaceae; genus Sinomonas; species Sinomonas atrocyanea. The sequence goes on along the minus strand of NZ_CP014518.1, from coordinate 3,668,446 downwards.
CAGGCCGGTGGTGGCGCCGGTGGGGGTGCCGAAGAGGACGAAGTAGATGCCCAGGGCGAGGAAGGCCAGCAGGGCGGCGACCTTGATCAGGGCGAACCAGAATTCCATCTCGCCGAAGACCTTCACGGAGACCAGGTTCAGGGCCAGGACGAGCACGAGGGCGATCAGGGCCCAGGCCCACTGGGGCACGGCGGCGATCCAGGGGACGTACTTGCCGAAGAAGTGCATGTAGAGGGCGGCGGCGGTGGTGTCCACGATGGTGGTCATGGCCCAGTTGATCCAGTAGAACCAGCCGGAGATGTAGGCGGCCTTCTCGCCGAAGAACTCCCGGGCGTAGGAGACGAAGGAGCCGGAGGAGGGCCGGTGGAGGACGAGCTCGCCGAGGGCGCGGAGGATGAGGAAGACGAACGCGCCGCAGATCGCGTAGGCGAACACGAGCGAGGGCCCGGCCGCGGCCAGGCGCCCGCCGGCGCCCAGGAACAGGCCGGTGCCGATCGCGCCGCCGATCGCGATCATCTGGATCTGCCGGGCCTTCAGGCCCTTGTGGTAGCCGGCGTCCTCGGCATGGATCACATGGTCGGCCGCATGGGCATGACCGTGGTCCTCACGATGATCGGCGACTTCCGTGGTGGGCTCGGTTTCGGGCATGGCGGATCCTTTCGCAGGGGGCGGAGAGGGAAGGGTGAGGGGGAGGGGGAGAGCGCTCGGGCTCAGAAGATGGACCAGCCGGTGCGCTCTGCCAGTTCCGCGAGCGCTGAGGCGCCCGCGAGGGAGTTGCCGTGGGCATCGAGGCGCGGACTCCACACGCAGATGGAGCAGATGCCGGGCACGACGGTGAGGATGCCGCCGCCCACGCCGCTCTTGCTCGGCAGCCCGACGCGGTAGGCGAACTCGCCGGCCGCGTCGTACATCCCGCACGTGAGCATGACGGCGCCGATCCGCTTGGCGGCCGAGGCGGAGACCACCCGCCCGGAGGGGCCCACCCCGTTGTTCGCCAGGAAGAGGCCCGCGCGGGCGACGTCGGCGCAGGACATCTCGATCGAGCACTGGCGGACATAGTGGCGGACGACCTCCGCGGGGGGATTGCGCAGATTGCCGAGGTCGGCGAGGAAGTGGGCGAGGGCGAAGTTGCGCTCGCTCCTGGCCAGCTCGGATTCGAAGGCCTCCACGTTGACGGCGCTGCGCCCGGTGGGGGAGGAGAGCAGTCCGAGCACCTCCTCGCTGGCGTTGCCGAAGGCATCGAGGAGGTGGTCGGTCACCACGAGCGCGCCCGCGTTGATGAACGGGTTGCGCGGGATGCCCCGCTCGGCCTCGAGCTGGACGAGGGAGTTGAACGCGGTGCCCGAGGGCTCGCGGAGGACCCTGGACCACAGGTCGGGGCCGTCCTCGCGGCCGAGGGCCAGCGCCAGGGAGAATACCTTCGAGATGCTCTGGATCAGGAACGGGTCCCCGGCGTCTCCTGCCGTGAAGACTTCCCCCGAGACCATGGCCACGGCGATCCCGAAGCTTGTGAAGTCGGCTGACGCGAGGTGCGGGATGTGGCCGGGGACGGAGCCCGCCATCCGTGCGGGGCGGAACTCGCGGACGAGGTCGTCGAGGAGCCCTCCGAGGGCGTCGCCCTCGAGCCCGACGCCGCGCTCGGCGCGCAGCAGGGCCGTGCCCCGCATCAGCGTCCGCTCCTGGCGCCGTCGAGGTCCCCGCGCTGCCACAGGCCGAGGTGGAGCTGCACGATGGTCGCGTGGGCAGGGCGCCCGAGGTCCAGCCCCGTGAGGCGCTCTGCCTTGCCGACGCGGTAGTACACGGTGTTCCGGTGGATCTGCATGGCGTGGGCGCACGCGGAGACGTCCATCGAGGCCCTGAAGTAGTTCTCGAGCGTCTCGGCGAGCTCAGGCTCGGTCAGCAGCAGCTCCGTCAGCGCGCGGTGCCTGAACCCGGAGGTGCCGAACCGGGCGATGGCCTCGTGGAGGAGGACATCGGCCTCGACGTCCTCGATCGTCGCGACCTGCGCGTCACCGTTGCGCACGAGGCAGTCCATCACGGCCGCTGCCTCCGCCTGCGAGCCGTGCAGCGCCGTCACGCCCGGCACGATCCTGCCGATGGCGACGAACGCCACGGCCCCCAGGTGCCTGCGCGCATCCGCGACGATCAGGCCCGCGAGCGAGCGCAGGGCCGCGGCGGCGGTGCGGGAGGCGAGGCTGGGTACCACCACGGCGGTGTGCCCCTCGTACTGCCCCACGATCGAGGATCCCTTGAACGCCGCGGCATGCAGCGCGACGAGGTCGGCGAGCTGCCCGTGGACGAGCTCGGCGTCCTCCGTGACGGCGTCCGCGCGGGAGACGCCGACCAGGAGCAGGCACGACGGCGCGTCGACCGCCACCCCGAGGGTCCTGGCGCACGCGGCGGCCTCTGCCGGTCCGGAGAGCAGGCGGCCGATCCGGTCCTCGTGCATGGTGACCGACTGCTGGTTCCGGTACCGGATCAGCTCCGACGCCGCACGCCGGGCCGCGCCCTTGAGGGCGTAGACCACATCGTCGCCGAAGCCGGAGCCGGTCTCCTGGAGCCAGATGTAGCCCATGATCCGGTCCCCGGCGAAGATGGCGATCGCCGCCCGCTCGCGCAGCTGCTGGTCGGGGCGCGCGGGCACGCGCACGACGCCGCGGGTGCGGTGCATCTCCCGGTACGCGCCGAGGTCCTTGAGCATGAGCTCGTACTCTCGGGGCCCCCGCCGCGTGAGGATGGAGGCCTTGCGGAGCTCGTCGATGTTGTTGGACAGCGTCGAGTACGCGAGGACCCGGTTGGCGGCATCCTCGATCACGACGTGGCTCGACGTGACCTTCGCCGTGGTCTGGGCGAGAGCGAAGAGGTCCTCCTCGAGCAGCGCCATCGCCGCAGGCTGCGGCTCGGCGTCGTCGAGGCGGGACGTGGCGACCGAGAGGAGCTGGTCCCACGGCGCGTCCGGGGCGATGAGCAGCAGGCCGACGCCGCCGGCCCTGCACAGCTCCTCGATCTCCGGGGCCTGCGCCCCCGAAGCCTTGACCGCGAGCGCCGTGGGCCCCGCGTCGACGAGGCGCCCCACGGCGGGCAGGGCGGCCCGGCCCCGGGCCCCGACGAGGCACACCAGGGCCCCGCCCACCTCGGGCTGCGCATCGGTGTCCTCCGCGTCCAGCATGAGGATGCGCCCGACGGCGGGATCGGTCCCCGCTGCTTCGAGCCTGAGTCGTGCCCATCCCGCTGGGAGTTCCGCGAGGATGTCGTTGATCGTTGCGCCCACTGCCTCTTCCTTGAAGCGTGCCCGGCCCCCGGCAGGGGCTTGATGACCCGCACCATGCTAGGCGCCCCGCCGGGGCCCCTTTGTGGATGGGGGCACAGGATTGCGTGCCGCATCTTGTGCGCGGCACCAAGGCCCGTGTCCGCGTCCGGCTGCGCGGGCGGTTCACAGCCAGCCGCCGACTCGGTAGTGTCGCGCCTGTGGACGAGAACTACGAAGTCATCGTGGTCGGCGGAGGGTTCGCGGGCGTCGCAGCCGCCCGGACGCTCGGGCGCAAGGGCGTCCGGGTCCTCCTGATCGACAAGAATCCCTACCACCAGTTCCAGCCGCTCCTGTACCAGGTGGCCACGGTGCAGCTGGGCGTCTCGGAGGTGGCGCGCTCCCTGCGCGACATCTTCCGCGGCCAGCCCAACGTGCGCGTGCTGGTCGCGGAGGTCACCTCCGTGGATCCGGCCGCCAAGCGGGTCACCACCTCGGACGGCAAGGTGTACGAGGGCCGGTTCCTCGTGCTCGCCTCCGGCGCCGAGGCGAACTTCTTCGACACCCCTGGGGCCGAGGAGCGCACCTTCCCGCTCTACTCGGTGGACGACGCCGTGAGCCTCGGCGGGGCCCTCTCGAACGCCCTGGAGGCGGCAGACCGGGCGGATGACGGCACGGAGCTGAACTTCGTGGTGATCGGCGGCGGACCCACCGGGGTCGAGACAGCGGGGGCGATGGCCGAGACGGTCAAGTACGTCCTCGGCGACTACTTCTCCCCGCGGCTCGCCAGCCGATGCCGGGTGCACCTGGTGGACATGATCCCCAATGTGCTCAACGCCTTCTCGGACCAGTCCAAGCAGTACGCGGCCCGCCGCCTGGAGGGCATGGGCGTCGAGCTCCACCTCGGGGTCCCGGTCAGCGAGATCGCGCCGGACAAGGTGGTCTTCAAGGACGGCAGCGAGATCCCGGCCACCCTCGTGGTGTGGGCCGGTGGGCTCAAGGCCGGTCCCGTGGTCGCGGGCTCGGGGCTGGCCCAGGGCCGCGGAGGCCGGATCGACGTCAACCCGGATCTGACGGCCCCCGGTGCGGAGGGCGTCTACGTCCTCGGCGATGCGGCGAACATGACCGATGACAAGGGCAACAAGCTCCCCCAGCTCGGCTCCTGCGCGCTGCAGGCCGGCGGGTGGGCGGCGAAGAACATCCTTGCCGACATCGAGGGCCGCCCCCGCGAGCCCTTCCACTACTCCGACAAGGGCTACATGGCGATGGTGGGGCGCGGATCGGCCGTGGCCGAGGTGGGGCCGGGCCCGAACCGCAAGCTGCTCTCGGGGCCGCTGGCCTTCCTCGCGTGGCTCGGCGTGCACGTGGTGCTGCTGTCCGGGAGCATGCAGAAGATCCGCGCGCTGGCCACCTGGCCCAGCGACTACATCAGCCACCGCCGCTCGTTCGTGGTCCTCAGCCGGCCGGACAGGGCGCACAGCTGAGTCGCCGCGCGTCGCCGGAGCACGACGTCGGCGGGCCGCCTCGGGCGAGGCGGCCCGCCGACGTCGTCCGTCGGGCCGGTGCCGCGCACGGTCGGGCCGGTGCCGCGGATCAGCCCCAGAGCACCGTCGTCGCGCCGCTGTGCCAGTCCCACAGGATGCTGCCGCCCTGGAAGTCCTGCCGCTTGCCCGTGCTGACGGTGTACTCGTTGGTGAGCGGGTAGCCGAGGCCGCCCCACGCCCAGTTGACCCTCTCGTAGGCGGCCTTGATGCCGCCCTTGACATAGTGCGTCCCGGACCCGGAGGACCACCAGTAGACGGCGTTCTGGAACCACTGGTAGCAGCCGCCGCGCGGCGCGGTGCACTGCTCGTCCTGCAGGGGCAGCCCGAGGTCCCAGCCGTCGGCGGTCCACGCCGAGCCGATGGCGCCGCGGACCATGTGGGCGCCGGTGGATGGGCTCCACCAGATGCTGCCGCCGGCGAAGGGCTCCCAGCAGGTGGTGCTGCCGGGGTAGCACTGCTCGTCGCCCGCGGGGTAGCCCAGCGGCCCCCACGCCCAGTTCAAGGCCGCGTACCTCGCGCCGATGCCGCCGTGCGGCCACGTGGCCGGGTCGCCGGCGGGATCCTTCCAGAGGATGCCGCCCTCGAAGCGCTGGTAGCAGCCGCCGCCCGGGGCCGAGCACTCGATGTCCCAGAGCGGGTAGCCCAGCGGCCCCCACGCCCAGTCCTCCAGCTCGTACCGGAAGCGGAAGCCATCGTTGCGCACCGTGTGGGCGCCGGTGGTGGAGGACCACCAGATGAGCCCCTCGGTGAACCACTGGTAGCAGCCGCCCCGGGGGCCGGTGCACACCTCGTTGCCGAGGGGCGTCCCGAGCGCGGAGGCCCCGCCGTCCGCGACGTACTTGGCCCCGATCGCGCCGCGCACCACGTACTCGGGCGCCGGCGGTGTCGTGTCCGTCGGCGCGGCGGTCGCGGTGTCGGTGGCCGTTGCAGTCGCGGTGGGGCTCGCAGTGGCCGTATCGGTCGCGGTGGCGAGGGCCGACGGCGTGGGGCTGGGCGTCGTCGTCGCACTCGCCGGGCCGCTCACCCCGCCCCACAGGAGTGCGCCCAGGGCGCAGGCAGACAGGATTCTGAGGGCGCTGCGGTGCCCCCTGACCGTGGTGACGCGCACGTCAGTTCCTCCCCGAGAAGGCCACCCCCGAAGTGGCACAGCCGAAGCGTATCCGGCCTGTTCCCTACGCGGAAGTCGCGGCGGAGCCGAGGTGGCGGCGCGAGGGGAGGCGCTAGCGCGGCGAGCCCGGCGCCGAGCCCTCGGTGGACTCGGCAAGGATCGCGTCGATCTGCCCCGAGGCCTGCTTCATGCCCTCTTCCATGCCCATCTCGGCCATCCGCTCGAGCTGTTCGAGGCTGCGGAAGCGGGAGACCGTGGTCATGCGCGTCCCGCCGTCCACGGCGTCGAGCGTGACGACGAAGCGCGTCGTGTCCTCCGGGTCCATCGGGGAGCCGTCCTCGTTGGCGAAGCCGTCCTCGATCTCGAGCCGGCGTGGCTCGTCGATGGCGACGAACCGCCACCAGCCGTGGGCCCTCTCGCCCCCCGGACCCGTCATGAAGTAGTGGCAGAGTCCCCCCGGCGTGAAGTCGTGCGTGGCGAACGTGGCCGGCCACGTGGGCGGCCCCCACCAGCGCTCGAGCTGGCGCGGGTCCTCCCAAACCTGCCACACGCGTGCCGGGGCGGCGGCGAACTCGGTCACGAGCGTGAGGGTGAGGCTGTCGGTGTCCTTGGTGCTGGAGACGAACGTCATGGGTGCGCGCTCCTTCGTGCGTTCCGCTGTGGTCAGTCGCCCTGGTCGGGCGCAGTGGGCTCGGACAGGATGTCTCCGATCCGGGCGATGCGGTCGCGCCACAGCTCCTCGTAGGCATCGAGGAGGCGCGCCGCCCTGCGGATCGCCGCGGGATTCGAGTGCACGATCTGCTCCCTCCCGCGGCGTTCCTTCGTGACGAGCAAGGCCCGCTCGAGCACCGCGACGTGCTTCTGCACGGCCGCGAAGCTCATGGTGTAGTTCCCGGCGAGCGCGGAGACCGACTGCTCGCCCACCATCGCCAGGCGCAGGATGTCCCTGCGCGTCGCGTCGGCGAGGGCGCCGAAGATCCGATCGATCTCGTCGTCAGTGAGTTCCCGTGCCTGCTGATCTACAACCATTTGGTTGTACGTTAGCCCCCGGGCGGCCTGAGGGCAAGGGGTCGCAGACGAGCGGGCTGCCTGCGGCGGGCGGCGACGTCACGCCGTCGTGCGCCGCCGCCGCGCCTCAGGCCCCGAGCAGGTGGTTCGGCAGGCGGCCGCCGGGGGCCTTGCCGCGGATCTCCAGCAGCTCGCGGGCGTGCTCCCACAGGCGCCGGTCCTCGTCCGAGACCGGCTCCCAGCGGGGCACGGGCACCGCGGTCCCGGTCTCGTCCCGGGCCACCATGACGGTGAGGCAGTACGTGGTGAGGTTCAGCTCGTGGCCGCGGGGCGAGCCCGAGCGGACGTGGACCGCGATGTGCATGCCCTTGGTCCCCGTGTAGACGAGCCGGGCCTCGACCTCGACCACGTCCCCGATGAGCAGCGGCCGGTAGAACCGCACCCCGCCGGAGAACACCGCCACGGCGTCCCGCCCGCAGTAGCGGGAGGCACACACGTACGCGGCCTCGTCGATCCACTTCATGACGGTGCCGCCGTGGACCTTCCCGCCCCAGTTCACATCCGTCGGGGCGGCGAGGAACCGCAGGACCACGCGCTCGGCCGTGCCGGCGTCCGTGTACTCCTGGCGCTTCATCGACGCGACGATCTCGTCCCGCACCGCGATGCGGGCCTTCGCGTGCGCCTCCGCCTCGCGCTCGCCCTCGGTCCGGGGGACCCAGGCCGGCACCTCGACCGGGCGCCCGTCCTCGCCGACGGCCACGAAGATGACGAGGCAGTCGCTGCGCATCGTGGGCGTGCCGCCCTTGGGGTCGCCCGAGGACACCACGGTGCGGATGTGCATCGAGCTGCGCCCGGTGTACACGATCGTGGCCGTGACCTCGACCATGTCCCCGACGTTGACCGGGTCGGCGAAGTGGATGTTGCCCACGTACGCCGTCACGCAGTACGTCTTCGCCCAGCCCACGGCCGCCGCGTACGCGGCCTTGTCGACCCACTCGAGGACCGTCCCGGCGTCGACCGAGCCCGAATGGCCCTTGTCCGTCGGGGCCGCGAGGAAGCGGAGGGTCACCTCATTGGACTGCTGGGCGCCCGCAACGGCCGGCGACCCGGCCGCGAAAGGCGGGCCGCCGGCGTCGTGCGCCACGCCCTAGGCCCAGAGCCGCTGGGTCGCGAGCCGGGCACCCTCGGAGAGCGCCTCGAGCTTCGCCCAGGCGATCTGCGGGTGGACGCGGCCGCCGAGCCCGCAGTCGGTCGAGGCGATGACGCGCTCCCGGCCCACGATCGACGCGAAGTTCTCGATGCGGTCCGCGACGAGCTCCGGGTGCTCCACCACGTTGGTCGCGTGCGAGACGACGCCCGGGGCGATGGTCTTCTCCTCGGGCAGGTCCAGCTCGCGCCAGACCTTCCACTCGTGCTCGTGGCGGACGTTGCCGGCCTCGAAGGAGTAGGAGCCGGCGTTGATCGAGAGCATCGTCTGGGCGATGTCCTTGAACGGGATGTCCGTGGTGTGCGGGCCGTGCCAGGAGCCCCAGCACAGGTGGAAGCGGATCTGCTCCTGCGGCAGCCCGCGGATGGCGTGGTTGAGGGCCTCGACGCGGACCTGCGTGAACTTCAGGTAGTCCTCGAGGCTGGGCTCCGGGTTGATCATGTCCCAGTTCTCGGCGATGGACGGATCGTCGATCTGGACCGTGAGGCCGGCGTCGATGATCGCCTTGTACTCCTCGCGCATGGCGTCGGCGCACGCGAAGACCAGCTCCTCCTCGTCCTGGTAGTACTCGTTGAGCAGGCGGCTCGCCGAGCCGGGAGAGAGGGCGGGGAGGAAGCCGGTCTCGTAGCCGTTGGCGGCGAGGGCGGCCTTGAGGTTCACGACGTCGCGCTGCACGGCCTCCTGCCCGATGTACGTGATGGGCCCGGTGACGGTGGGCTGGGCCACGGGCTTGCGGCCGGTGAGGATGAACGAGTTGGGGTCGTTGTAGGCCTCGTTGAACCGGACTCGGTCGCGCCGGTCCCGCATGGTGGTGAGGCGGATGTGGCCCGGCTCGGAGCGGATCTCCTCGGTCATCTGCCAGCGGTCCACGCCGCCTTGGGAGAGGCCGCCGAGGCGGGCGAAGGAGTAGTTCCACCATGCGCCGTAGTCCACCGAGTTGGACATGGTGTGGCCGTACTCGCCGTCGTTGGGGAGGGTGACGCCGGCCTCGCGCTGCTTCGCGACGATGTCCTTGACCGAGCCGGCGAGGAGGTCCTCGAACGCCGCCGTATCGCCCGGGTTCTCGGCCTGCGCGGCGTTCGCCGCGAGCAGCTCGGGCGTGCGGGGGAGCGATCCGGCGTGCGAGACCTGGATGAAGTCGGTGTTGTGCATGGGGCCAGTCTTGCCGATCCGGGCGGCCGTCCGCGAGTGTGTGCGCGTGTGTGAACCCGCCGGTAGGTTCCGCGCCTCAGTCGCGGTCGGTGTCGCCGAACCCGGTGTGCACGGCGCCGGCGGCGTCGGGGATGCCGGCCGCGCCGGAGGTGCCCAGACCGGCAGTGTGGGGACGGCGCTTCGGCTTCGCGGGCTCCGTCGGGGCGGGGCGCTCGACGCGCGGCTCCCCGGGCGGGGTGTCGGCGTACCGGCGGAGGTCGTGCAGCTGGAGGGACTCCTGGTTGTGGCCGTAGTTCTCGCTCTGGCTGTAGCCGTCGTCGAGCGGTGCGTCGTGGTCGTATGCCGCAAGGCCGGGGGGCGGCGGCACGCGATCGTCCTGTTCCATCCCCGAACCGTAGGCATACGACGCCGCTGCGCGCCAGAGCCGTCCGCCATGCGTCGCGCCGTGGCCGGCCGCAGCCCCTCAGCTGACGAGGATCTGGGTGGCGCTCTCCTTGAGCTTGCCGTTCGCCCACCGCATCTGCCGAAGGGTCTCCGGGTGGCAGCGCTGGGCGAGGGCGAGCAGCTCGCGGTGCTTGATCCCCTGCGCGGCCTGGGCGAGGAGCTCCCAGTCCACCGACACCCCGGCGGACTTGATGTAGACCTCGCGGAGGTCGCGCAGCATGAGGAGGCTGGGCGAGCTCGTCCGCCCGGCGAGCTCGCTGCCCTTCTCCACCGCCCGCTCGAGGGGTCCGAGCGGGCCCCCGGCGTCGGGGTCGAGGTCCTGGCCGTAGCCGTGGGCGATCTCGGCGATCAGGGCCACGTGCTCCTGGGACCACCGGGCGAGGTCCCGGCCCAGGTGGAAGACCTCGTGGTCCACCTTGTGCCGGTCCGAGACCTTGAGCAGCTCGCGGGCGAGCTCCGCCTCCGAGCGGTGGAGCTCCTTCAGCGCCAGTCCGATCTTCACAGCGCCACCTCCGGTGCCCGGTCCGAGAGTTCCTCGTCCACATCGCTCGGTCCCCGCGTCGGGGCACCGGCGGGACGGACAGGGGCCGAGGCGGTCGTCGTCGGCGCGGGGGCCGGTTCCTGCCCGGCCGCCGTGCGCTCGATCCGCGCGGCGGCCGTCTTGAAGATGGGCTGCTTGGAGCAGGCGTCCCAGTCGGTGATGGTCAGCTCGTTCGCGGCCCGGCCCGCACCGTCCGGCGCGTGGCCGCCCTCGGTGTCCCAGTAGCCATAGTGGAACGGTAGGAAGACCACGCCGCGGCGGATGCCCGTGATGCGGGCCGCGGCCCGAACCGAGCCCCTCGGGCTGCTGACGGTCACGAGGTCGCCCTCGCCGATGCCGAAGGCGGAGGCGTCCGCCTCGGACAGCTCGACCCAGACGTCCGGGGCGGCGGCCTGGAGCTCGGGTGCCCTGCCGGTCTTGGTCCTGGTGTGGAAGTGGTAGAGCGTGCGGCCGGTGATGAGGATGAACGGGAAGTCCTCGCTCGGAATCTCGTGCGGGGGGACGTACTCGGCGGCCCTGAGGATGGCCTTCCCCGTCGGGTTGAGCGCCCTGTACTCGGTCGCCTCCACCGGGGCACCCGTGACGAGGTCGCGTCCGTAGCTCTCGCAGTAGTCCGGGGTGCTGAAGAACTTCCCGTCCTCGTACAGGCGCTCCGTCCCGTCGGGGTGCTCCTCCGTGCACGGCCACTGGATGCCCGAGCGGCCGCGGAGCAGCTCGTACGTCATCCCGCTGTAGTCGCAGGGACGGCCCCGGCTGCACTCCTTCCAGGCCTCGAACGCCGACTCGGCGTCGTGCCACTTCACCAGCGGGGCGCCGTCCTTGTCCTTCAGGCCGAGCCGGTGCGCGTAGTCAATGAAGATGTCCAGATCGGGCCTGGCCTCACCCGGCGGGTCCACGGCCTTCTCGGACAGGTGGACCGTGCGGTCCACGTTGGTGAATGTCCCCGTCTTCTCGCCCCACGTTGCGGCGGGGAGGACGACGTCGGCGAGCTGGGCCGTCTCGGACAGGAAGATGTCCTGGACCACGAGGAACAGCCGCTCCTGCGACAGGATCGAGCGGACCCGGGGCAGCTCGGGCAGGGAGACCGCAGGGTTCGTCCCGCTGACCCACAGCATCCGGATCGAGCCGTCCTCGGCGTATCGCATCATCTGCATCACGTGGGTGGGCGGCGAGTAGTGCGGGATCTCCATCGGGTCCACGTTCCAGACCTTCGCGAGGTCCTTCACGTGCTCGTCGTTGGACCAGTTGCGGAAGGCGGGCAGATCGCCGTCGCCCCCGCATTCGCGGGTGTTCTGGGCCGTCGGCTGGCCGTTCATCTGCAGGATCCCGCAGCCAGGCCGCCCGAGCATCCCACGGATGATGTTGATGTTGTTCACCTGGACCGAGGCGGCGGTGGCCTGGTTCGACTGGTAGAAGCCCTGCAGGACGGTGGAGAGGAGCCGCTCCGCGCGGCCCAGGATCGCGGCGGCCTCCCGGATCTGCTCGGCGGGCACGTCGCAGATCTGCGCGGCGGCCTCCGGCGTGCAGTCCTGGACCTGCTTCACGAGCTCGTCGAAGCCGACCGTGTGGGCCTCGATGTAGTCGTGGTCCACCCAGTCGTTGGCGATGATCTCGTGCAGCAGCCCGTTCATGAGGGCCACGTTGGTGCCGGGCAGCGGCGCGAGGTGAACCGTCGCGTGGCGGGCCACCTCCGTGGGGCGCGGGTCGACGCAGATGACCTGGGGCGGGTTCGGGCCGGCGAGCCGGTCCAGCATCCGCATCCACAGCACGCTCTGCGTCTCGGCGACGTTGTGCCCGTAGAGCGCGATCACGTCCGCGTGGTCGACGTCGGTGTACGAGCCGGGCTGGCCGTCGCTCGCGAAGGACTCCTTGAGCGCCGCTGCGGCGGTGGCGGTGCAGAGGCGGGTGTTGCCGTCTACGTGGTTCGTCCCGATCCCGCCGTGGGCGAGGACGCCGAGCGTGTAGTACTCCTCGGCGAAGAGCTGCCCGGTCGTGTAGAAGCCCACCGCGCTCGGGCCCTGCTCGGCGAGGAGCTGCTGGGTCCGCTCTACGATCCTGCCCATCGCGGTGTCCCAGTCAGTCTCGACGAGGCGGCCGCCCTCGCGGACCAGGGGCCTGGTCAGGCGGTCGGGGGAGGAGTTGGCCTGCCAGCCGTAGAGGTCCTTGACCCCGAGGCGGCCGTGGTTCACCCGGTCGCCCTGCCGGCCGCGCACGCCCACGATCCGCTCGTCCTTCACCGCGATGTCCATCGCGTCGCCGTTGGAATGCAGGAGGGATGCGGTCTGGACCCATCGGTCCACGTCGTCGGAGCTGAGGCCTCCGTCGAGGTGCGTGTCGACCCGTGCGGGCCACGGCTCGCCCGGTCCGTAGGGCGTCCGGGTTCCCCAGGGCTCGGCGATACGGTCCACACGCGTCATGGCTTCCTCCGGGATCGGTGGCGGTTCGGATGCCTTCGGCATACCCGCTCCGGCCCGGAGCAATCGTCAGACGAACGCGGAGGCCCCCGTCACGGCCCGGCCCACGATGAGCGAGTTGATCTCGTAGGTGCCCTCGTACGTGTAGAGGACCTCGGCGTCGCCGAACAGCTTCGCCATCTCGTAGTCCGTCGTGATGCCGTTGCCGCCCAGGAGCGAGCGTCCCATGGCCACCGAGGAGCGGGCGAGCCGGGTGGTGGTCGCCTTCGCCATCGCGGACTGCGCCATCTCGAGGCGCCCGGCCTCCTGGATGCGGGCGAGCTCGACCATGAGGGACAGGGAGGCCTGGGCGTTGCCGAGGATCTCGGAGAGCTGCTGCTGGACGAGCTGGAAGCCGGCGAGCGGCCTGCCGAACTGCATCCGCTCGAGCGCGTACGCCCGGGCGATGTCGAACGCGGCGAGCTGGATCCCCGCGGCCTGCCAGCCCACCCAGGCGCGGGAGTCCCGCAGGAGGTCGTTGGCGCGGTCGAACGCCGTGGCGCCCGGCAGCAGGTTCGCCTCAGGCACCCGGACCCCGTCCAGCACCAGGTCCGCGTTCTGCATGATGCGCAGCCCGATCTTGTTCGCGATCTTCGTGGCGGTGAAGCCGGGCCGGTCGGTCTCGACGAGGAACGCCTTGACCGCGCCGTCGGCCGTGTCGCGCGCCCAGACGAGGACGAAGTCGGCGATGGTGCCGGCCCCGATCCACCGCTTCGCCCCGTGCAGGAGCCAGCCGTCGCCGTCGCGCGTCGCGGTCGTGGCGAGGCCGCCGGCGATGTCCGAGCCGTGCTCCGGCTCGGTGAGCGCGAAGGCGCCGAGGGAGGTGAACGACTCGAGGCCCGGCAGCCAGCGCCGCTTCTGCTCCTCGGAGCCGAGGTCGTGGACCATGCCCACCACGAGCTCGTTGTGGATCCCCACGAGCGCGGACAGGGAGACGTCGGCGCGCGCGGCCTCCATGTACGCGAGCCCTTGGAACAGGCGCGAGGAGCCGTCCGTCTGCAGCTGGCCGAGGCCCAGGGACGCGAGCTTCGGGAGGAGTTCGAACGGGAACTCCTCGCGGTTCCAGAAGGGGGCCGTCAGGGGCCGGACCTCACGCTGGAGGACCTCCCGCAGCTCGGCGAACCGCTCCCGCTCCGCTGGGGAGAGCAGGTCCGTCACATGCATGAGGTCCGCGTCCGGGAAGGGGACCTCGGGCGCGGGGGCCGGGCGGAGCGTTGCTGGTGCGTGGAGCATGGGGACCTCTTCATCGCGGCGCTGTTCAAACCCTAGGAAGTCCAACTATATTTCACCGTGACGGAGATCACTAGGACGGAAAGGCGAGGCGATGACTGTCACCGACGACTTCAGGGCTGCGCGCGACAGGCTGCTCGAGCTCCGCGAGGACTACGCCCGGGCCCACGCGGACTTCGCCTGGCCCCGCTTCACGGAGTTCAATTTCGCCCTCGACTGGTTCGACGCCCTGGGCTCCGATCCGGTGCGCGGGAGCCAGCCCGCCCTCGTGATCGTCGAACAGGACGGCAGCTCGACCCGGCGCACGTTCGCCGAGCTCTCGGCCCGGTCGTCCCAGGTGGCCGCCTGGCTCCGCGGCCAGGGGGTGTGCCGCGGCGACCGCATGATCATCATGCTCGGCAACCAGGTGGAGCTCTGGGAGCTGATGCTCGCCGGGATCAAGCTCGGCGTCGTGATGATCCCCACCACCACGCTCATGGGCCGCCGGGACCTCGAGGACCGCGTGGAGCGGGGCGGGGCCCACTGGGTTGCCGTCGGCGGGGCCAACGCGCGCAAGTTCGACGACGTCCCCGGCGCCTACCGCCTGATCGTCATCGGGGACACTGGCGCGGCTGCGGCCCCCGAGCGCGACGCCCTCGACTATGCGGACTCGGCCGGGGCCGGCGCCGACTTCACCCCGGACGTGCCGACCGCGGCCGACGAGACGCTCCTGCTGTACTTCACCTCCGGCACCACCTCCCGGGCCAAGCTCGTGGAGCACACCCACGTCTCCTATCCCGTGGGGCACCTCTCGACGATGTACTGGATCGGCCTCGAGCCAGGCGACGTCCACCTCAACGTCGCCTCGCCCGGCTGGGCCAAGCACGCATGGTCCAACGTCTTCGCGCCGTGGATCGCCGAGGCGACCGTGTTCATCTACAACTACGACCGCTTCGACGCCTCCGCCCTCATGGAGCAGATGGGCCGCGAGGGCGTCACGAGCTTCTGCGCCCCGCCCACCGTGTGGCGCATGCTCATCCAGTCCGACCTGGCCCAGCTGCAGACCCCTCCGCGGAAGGTGGTTTCGGCCGGCGAGCCGCTCAACGCCGAGGTCATCGGCCAGGTGCGCAAGGCCTGGGGCGTGACCATCCGCGACGGCTTCGGCCAGACCGAGACCACCGTTCAGGTCGCCAACACCCCCGGCCAGCCCGTCACCGTCGGCGCGATGGGACGCCCGCTGCCGGGCTACGACGTCGTCCTCGTGGACCCCGCCACCGGCGAGGAGATCGACGACGGCGAGCTCTGCCTCCGCCTCGATCCCCGCCCCGTGGGGCTCATGAAGGGCTACTACGGCGATCCCGAGAAGACCGCCGACGCCTTCCGCGGCGGCTACTACCACACGGGCGACATGGCCGCGCGGGACGCGGACGGCGTGATCACCTACGTGGGCCGGGGCGACGACGTGTTCAAGTCCTCCGACTACCGGCTCTCCCCGTTCGAGCTCGAGAGCGTGCTCATCGAGCATCCGGCCGTCGCCGAGGCCGCCGTGGTGCCGTCCCCCGACGAGGTGCGGCTCTCGGTGCCGAAGGCGTTCGTGGTGCTCGCCGGCGGCTATGAGCCCGGGCCCGAAATCGCCGAGGAGATCCTGCGCTACTGCCGCACGCAGCTGGCCCCGTTCAAGCGGATCCGCCGAATCGAGTTCAGTGAGCTGCCCAAGACCATCTCGGGCAAGATCCGTCGGGTCGAGCTGCGCCACACCGAGCAGGTGCGGCACTCCGGGGCCGAGGCGACGGGGGCCGGCGGGTACGGCATCGAGTACGCCGAGGCCGACTTCCCGTCTCTGAGAGACTAGCCAGCAGATCCAGGCTGTGACAGGAGGACCATGGGCGCCCCGCTTCCCCGCGACCCGATCGCCGACGCCCGGCGCAACTGGGAACGGAACGGATGGGCGGACGTCGCGGCGCCCATGGCCGCCATCACCGCGATCATGCGGACCCAGCAGATCCTCATCGGCCGCATCGAGGACGTGCTCAAACCCCTCGGACTCACGTTCGCGCGGTACGAGATGCTCGCGCTGCTCAGCTTCGCCCGCACCGGTGCGCTGCCCATGAGCAAGGCCAGTGCGCTCCTGCAGGTGCACCCCACCTCCGTGACCAACGCGGTGGACCGGCTCGAGGGCGCGGGGTACGTCACGCGCACCCCGCACCCCACCGACGGGCGCACCACACTCATCGAGCTCACCGACAGCGGCCGGGCGCTCGCGGAGAAGGCCACGGTGGCGCTCAACGCCGAGGTGTTCGGCCGGTCCGGGTTCACGGGCGAGGACGTGGAGGCGCTCCTGCGCATCCTCGGCGACTTCCGCCGCGAGGCCGGCGACTTCACCGAGTGACCCCGGCGGCCGCCGTCCCTTCTGGAGGTCAGCTCCTGGAGGTCAGCTTCTGGAGGTCAGCTTCTGGAGGTCAGCTTCAGGCGGTGCGGGGGTACGGATCCTCGGGCGGGGCGGGGTACGCTGCGCCTGCACCGCCAGCCTCGGTCCGGGCCTTCCCCGGGTAGCCCTCGGGCGCTGCGATGAGGTACACGATCATGACGACGAGCCCGAAGCCGGTCAGTCCCAGGAGCAGGGTCAGCAGGAACCACATCTTGTCCGGCAGCTGGTAGGAGTTCACCAGGGCTCCGACCCAGGCCACGAACTGGGCGATGATGCCGCCGAGCGCAATGAGCCCGCCCACGCAGATGAACACCACCGTGGACCAGAAGGTCCCGCCGGGCGTCGGCACGAAGTCGTAGCCGCTGCCGCTGCGCGCATTCACGTACGTCCCGCCGTAGGCGAGCATGATGGCCGTGGCCACCCCGCCGACCACGAGGCCGATCCCCATGCCGATGATGCCCCAGATCCACGTCCTGGTGATGATTCCCTTGGTCACGTCCGGCTCCTCCTGCGCAGTACAGGCGGCCCGCCCCAGTCCGCCCGCAGCCCTTGCGTCCACGGTCCTCCCGGGGCGGCGGGGCGGACAGGGCATTTGGTCACCGCGGCCAGCGGGGAGGGGTCAGGCCTCGGACTGCTCGCGGATCGTGGTGATGATGCCCGAGAAGTCGGTGCCTGCGCCGCCGTGCTCCACGAAGGAGTCGTAGATCCGGGACGCGAGCTGGCCCATCTCCGCCGCCACGCCGGTGTGCTCGAGCGCGTTGACGGCCAGACGGAGGTCCTTGGCCATGAGTGCCCCGGCGAATCCGGGCTGGTAGCCGCGGTTGGCGGGGCTCGTCGGCACGGGCCCCGGGACGGGGCAGTTGGTGGTCAGCGCCCAGCACTGCCCGGAGGCGTGAGCGGCGACGTCGAAGAGGGCCTCGTGCGTGAGCCCGAGCTTCTCGCCGAGCACGAACGCCTCGCTCACCGCGATCATGGACACGCCCAGGATCATGTTGTTGCACACCTTCGCCGCCTGGCCCAGGCCGTGCGCTCCGCAGTGGACCACCCGCTTGCCCATCGTCTCGAGGATCGGCCGGACCACCGCGACGTCGTCGTCCTCGCCCCCGACCATGAACGTCAGCGTGGCCGCCTCGGCGCCGACCACCCCGCCGGAGACCGGGGCGTCCACCGAGCGGTGTCCGGCGGCGACCGCCGCCTCGGCGGCCTCCTGCGCCTCGGTGACGTTGATCGTGGAGCAGTCGAGGAAGAGCGTGTTCGGCGCGGCCACGGCCAGGAGGCCGGGCTGGCCCTCGCTGCCGCGGTAGGCATCGAGCACGTGGCGCCCGCTCGGGAGCATGGTCAGGACGATCGCCGCCCCGGCCACGGCCTCGGCGGCCGTCTCCGCGAGGGGGATGCCATGGGACCGTGCGGCGTCCGCGGCCGCGGGGACGGGGTCGTAGCCCACCACCGTGTAGCCGGCCTTGAGGAGGTTCACCGCCATGGGGGCGCCCATATGGCCGAGGCCGAGGAAGGCGATGGTTCCGGATGCGGACGGCTCACTCATGGTCTGTCTCCTTCGGTCTCGTGCTGGCGGGTCACAGGGCCGCCACCCGTGCGGCGAGGCCCAGCTCGTCCTCCTCGAGCGGGGCGAAGCACGCCTCGACGTCCTCCTGCCCCACCTCGGCGAGGGTCGGCGGGCTCCAGCGGGGGCTGCGGTCCTTGTCGATGACCTGGGCCCGAATCCCCTCGCGGAAGTCGTGCCCGGCGAGCAGGCGGAGGCCGATGCGGTACTCCGTGTCGAGCGCCGCCTCGAGCGCTCCGGGGACGGGGCCGCGCGCCCGGGCGCGGCGCAGCGCGGCGAGCGTGACCTTCACCGCCAGCGGTGACTTCGCCTCGATCGTCGCCGCCGTCTCCCACGCCGCCGCGACGGGGCTCGCCTTCAGCCGGCGCACGATCTCCTCGGCGTCCTCCGACGCGTACGCCTCGTCGATCCAGCCCCGCTGTTCCGCGAGTTCCGAGAGGGGAGGCTCGACGGCGAGGCGCGCCACGGCGTCGTCCGCCGGCTCCGTCTCGAGCGCCTTGGCGAGCTCGCACAGCCGGGCGGACGGGACGAAGAAGTCCGCGAGGCCGAGGTGCAGCGCGTCCGCGCCGTCGAGGTGCGCGCCGGTCAGCGCAGCGTGCGTGCCGGACTCGCCGGGGGCGTTGGCGAGCAGGAGCGTGCCGCCCACGTCCGGGACGAACCCGATCGTGGTCTCCGGCATGCCCATCCGCGTCCGTTCCGTCACGACCCGGTGCGAGCCGTGCACCGAGACCCCCACCCCGCCGCCGAGCACGAGCCCGTCCATGAACGCCACGTAGGGCTTCGGGTAGCGGCTGATGAGGGAGTTGAGCCGGTACTCGGTGGCCCAGAAGTCCTCGGTGGCGCGGCCGCCGCCCTGCATGTCCCGGTAGATCGCCACGATGTCCCCGCCCGCGCACAGGCCTCGCTCGCCGGCGCCGCGCACGAGGACGGTCTCGACGGCGTCGTCCGCCGCCCACTCGGTGAGCCGGGCGAGCATGGCCTCCGCCATCCCCGCGGTGAGCGCGTTGACCGTGCGGGGCCGGTTGAGCACGACGACGGCGAGCCGCCCCCGCCGCTCGAAGAGGACCTCGTCGGCGGCGGAGGCCGCCTCGCTGGGTGCGGTCATTCAGCTGCCCGCCGGCATGACGAAGCTCGCGCCCTGGCGCACCCCGGAGGGCCAGCGGGAGGTGACGGTCTTGGTCTTGGTGAAGAAGCGGAACGCGTCCGGGCCGTGCTGGTTGAGGTCCCCGAAGCCCGAGGCCTTCCAGCCGCCGAACGTGTAGTAGGCGATCGGCACGGGGATCGGCACGTTGACGCCGACCATGCCCACCTCGACGCGGCTGGCGAAGTCGCGGGCGGCGTCGCCGTCGCGGGTGAAGATCGCGACGCCGTTGCCGAACTCGTGCTCGCTGCACAGGCGCAGGGCCTCGTCGTAGTCCGCGGCCCGGACCACGCTGAGCACGGGGCCGAAGATCTCCTCGCGGTAGATCGACATCTCCTGGGTGACCCGGTCGAAGAGGGTGGGCCCGACCCAGAAGCCGCCCTCGTAGCCGTCCACCGTGTGGCCGCGGCCGTCCACGAGCAGCTCGGCGCCCTCCTCGGCGCCCTTGGCGATGTAGCCCTCGATCCGCTCCTTGGCCGACGCCGCGACCACCGGCCCGAAGTCCACGTCCTTGTCCATGCTCGCGCCGACGCGCAGGCCCTTGATGCGCTCCTGGAGCTTGGCCACGAGCGCGTCTGCCGTCTCCTCGCCCACCGGGACGGCCACGGAGATGGCCATGCAGCGCTCGCCGGCGGAGCCGTAGCCGGCCCCGATGAGGGCGTCAGCCGCCATGTCCAGGTCAGCGTCGGCGAGGATGACCATGTGGTTCTTGGCGCCGCCGAAGCACTGGGCGCGCTTGCCGTGGGCTGCGGCGCCGGCGTAGATCGCCTGGGCGATCGGCGTGCTCCCGACGAACCCGATGGCCTTGACCCGCGGGTCCTCGATGAGGGCGTCCACGGCCTCCTTGTCGCCGTTGACCACATTGAACACGCCGTCCGGCAGGCCCGCCTCGGTGAGGAGCTCGGCGAGGCGGAGCGGGACCGAGGGGTCGCGCTCGCTCGGCTTGCAGATGAACGCGTTGCCCGCGGCAAGGGCCGGGCCCGCCTGCCACAGCGGGATCATGGCCGGGAAGTTGAACGGGCTGATGCCGGCGACTACGCCGAGGGGCTTGCGCAGCGAGTGAACGTCGATGCCCGTGCCCACGCTGTCGGAGAACTCGCCCTTGAGCAGGTGCGGGGCCGCGCCGGCGGAGAACTCGACGACCTCGAGGCCGCGCTGGACGTCGCCCTTCGAGTCGGCGAACGTCTTGCCGTGCTCGGAGGAGAGGAGCTCGGCGAGCTCGTCCATGTGCTCGTTGGCGAGGTCCACGAACTTGAGCAGGATCCGTCCGCGGCGCTGCGGGTTCATCGCGGCCCACTCGGCCTGGCCCTTCTCGGCGTTGGCGATGGCCTCGCGGACCTCGTCGCGGCTGGCGAGCGGGAGCCGGGCCTGGACCTCGCCGGTGCAGGGGTTGTAGACATCGCCGAAGCGGCCGGAGGTCCCGTCGACGCGCGCGCCGCCGATGTAGTGGTACAGGTCGTGGACCATGGAAAGCTCCTTCGCTCGTGTGTGATCCAGGTCATCTGGGACAGAAGATACTCGGACTTCCAAGTAATTGCCAGAGGCTTTCGGTCCCGCTGGGGCGCGGCGGGGTGACGCCGGCGGAAGGAGGGGGAAGGGAGGGAGCGGGGGAAGGGAAGAAGGGGGCTCAGGCGATCTTGTCGAACAGCCCGGCGAGCTCGGCCGTCAGGGCGCGGGCGAGCTCGGGGTCCGTCCCGATCGCCGTGCCGTCCACGTGGTTCACCGGGGTGAGCAGGCGCACCGAGGAGATGAGCCACACCGCGTCCGCGTCGAACAGGTCCTCCGGCTCGAGTGGGCCGTACCCCAGCTCCCAGCCGGCGTCCTTGGCCGCCGCGAACAGCGCGCCCTGCGACGTGCCGGGGAGGATGCCGGAGTCGAGCTGGGGGGTGACGAGCCTCTTGAGGGTGAGGCGGCCGGCGTCGTCCTTCTCGGCGTGCGCGATGAGCACGGTGGAGGTGGGGCCCTCGAGGACCTTGCCGTCGGCGGAGGTGAAGATGACGTCGTCCGCCCCGTGAGCGTGCGCGTAGCGCAGCGCGGCCATGTTCACCGCGTAGGAGAGCGTCTTCGCGCCGAGGAGGAGCCACGGGGCGCGCTCGGCGAGGTCCGAGTCGTAGCCGCGGTCCAGGAGCAGGACGTCGATGCCCTCCTCGCGCTGCCGCTTCGCCGCGGGCGCCGGCGCGGACGCGGCGACCCAGCAGGTCGCCTCGTGCGCGCCCTCGACCCCGCGGGTCGCCACGAGCTTCACGACCACCTCGGTGAGGGGGCCCACCACGCGCTGGTACTCGTCCAGCGCGGTCACGATGGCCCGCTCCCACGCCTCGTGGTCGGGCACCTCGAGCTCCAGCAGCGCCGCGCTCTTGCTCATCCGGGCCAGGTGGGCCGGGAGCTTGCGCACGTGCCCGTCCAGGACGAGGAGCGTCTCGAACACCCCGTCGCCGCGCGTGGCCCCGAGATCGGTGGCGAACAGCTGCGGCTTGGTGGCGTCCTCGATCCGGCCGTCGGGGAACGCGCGGTCGAGGAACGTCAGGACGGTGTGAGTCATGGGGACAGCTTAGGCTGTGCCCATGCTCCTGCAGTTGCCGCTGATCGGCCTCCTGCCCGATTGGCTCACCTTCGCGCTCGGCGTCGTCGACCTGGTCATCAGGGTCGCCGTGCTCGGCATCATCCCCGGCAACCGCAGGCCCACCACGGCGATGGCGTGGCTCCTGGCCATCTTCTTCATCCCCACCCTCGGGCTGCTGGTGTTCCTCCTGTTCGGCAACTTCCGCTTCTCCGGCCGCCGGCGCGACCAGCAGCAGGAGGTCAACGCGCGCGTCCGGGCGGCGCTCGCGGAGTCGCACGACGTCGACACCACCTTCCCGGGCCCCGAGTGGCTGCACTCCGCCGCCGCGCTCAACCGCGGGCTCGGCTCCCTGCCGATGGTCAACGGCAACAAGGTCCGGCTGATCCCCGGCTACGAGGACGCGATCGCCGAGATGACGGAGGCCGTGCGCAGGGCGAAGCGGTTCGTCAATGCCGAGTTCTACATCGTCAGCTGGGACGAGGTCACCGAGGACTTCTTCACGGCCCTCACCGAGGCCGCCGAGCGCGGCGTCGAGGTCCGCTTCCTGTTCGACCACATCGGCACCCTGCGCATCAAGGGCTACCGCACGTTCCTCAAGCGGCTCAAGGCGACCAAGGTCCAGTGGCGGCGGATGCTTCCCGTCATGCCCGTCCACGGCCAGTGGCGCCGCGTGGACCTGCGCAACCATCGCAAGATCCTCGTCGTGGACGGCGAGGTCGCCTTCACCGGCTCGCTGAACCTGATCGAACGCGCCTACCACCGGCGGGCCCAGCGCAAGTGGGTGGAGCTCATGGCCCGGCTCGAGGGCCCGGTGGTCACGACCCTCAACATCGTCTTCGCCACTGACTGGCTCTCGGAGACGGACGTGCTGCTCGAGGACCAGCTCGAGGCCGCGGGGCACGTCGGCGACGTGGCCGCCCAGGTGGTCCCCAGCGGCCCCGCCTTCGCCAACGAGAACAACCTGCGGCTCTTCAACACCCTCATCTACTCCGCCCAGCACCGGCTCTCGATCTGCAGCCCGTACTTCGTCCCGGATGACTCGCTCCTCTACGCCGTCACCACGGCGGCCCAGCGCGGCGTTGACGTCGAGCTGTTCGTCTCCGAGCAGGGCGACCAGTTCCTCGTCCACCATGCCCAGCAGTCCTACTACGAGCAGCTGCTCACCGCGGGCGTGAAGATCTACCGCTACCCCAAGCCATACGTCCTGCACGCCAAGCACTTCACCGTGGACCACGAAGTGGCCGTCCTCGGCTCGTCCAACATGGACATGCGGTCCTTCTCGCTCAACATGGAGGTCTCGCTCATGCTCCCGGGCGGCGAGATCGTGGACCAGATGCGTCGGGTCGAGGACATGTACCGCGAGGTCAGCAAGCGCCTCGACCTGCAGGAATGGCGCAGCCGGCCGATGCTGCGCCGCTACGTGGACAACGTCGCCCGGCTCACCGCCACGCTCCAGTAGCCGGCGGCGGGGGGAGCCTGAAGGGCCCGCCTCAGTCCCGGGGGAACTCCGAGCCGAGCGTGCTGAGCACGGCGAACGCCTTGGCCCGGATCTCGTCGTGCTCGTCCGCGGGGTCCGAGTCGGCCACGACGGCGCCGCCCACTCCGAGCGTGAGGCGCGTGGCGCCGTCGTCCGCCGTCTCCATGACGAGGGTGCGGATCACCACCGAGAGGTCGGCGGCCCCGGTGCGGGAGAAGTAGCCGATCACGCCGGAGTAGACAGCGCGCGGGCCGGCTTCGAGCCGGTCCAGGATCGCCATGGTGCTGATCTTCGGCGCCCCCGTCATGGACCCGGGCGGGAACGCTGCCGCGACGGCCTCCGCGCGGGAGGCGCCGGGGCGCAGGCGCGCGTCGACGGTGCTCACGAGCTGGTGGACGGTCGCGTAGGTCTCGACGGCGAACAGCCGCGACACCCGCACGGACCCGGGGACCGCGTGGTGGCTCAGGTCGTTGCGCAGGAGGTCCACGATCATGAGGTTCTCGGCCCGGTCCTTCGGGTTCGCGGCGAGCTCGGCGCGCACCCGCTCGTCCGCCCCGGGGTCCTCCGGCGACGGGCCGGGGGAGCGGCGGCGGGTGCCCTTGATCGGCTCGGCTCGCAGCCCGCCGTCGGCCGCGAGCGACAGGAAGCGCTCGGGCGAGGTGCTCGCGACCGCGAGGCTGCCGAAGCGGGCGAACGCCGCGAACGGCGCGGGGCTGCGGCGGCGGAGCGCTCCGTAGGCCTCGAGAGGCACGACGCCGGGCCGGTCGCCCCGTGCGGGGACGGTCGCCTCGAGCGTGGTGGTGAGGCAGGCCTCGTACGTGTTCCCCTCGGCGATCTCCGCCTGGGCTGCGCGCACCTTGTCCTGGTACGCGGCGGCGGTGTCGCGTGCGGTGAAGGCCGGCGCCGAGGTCACCGCTTCGGGTGTCGCCGCGGCCGGCCCGCCTGAAGCATCGCACTCCCGGATGGCGGCGGCAGCGCGGTCGAGCCACGGCACGGCGTCCGCGGCGTCGAGGGCCAGCAGCCACGCCTGGCCGGTCACGTGGTCGAGGACCACGGCCCGGGCCGCGAAGACGAGCTGGGCATCGGGGAGCCCGGGGTCGACGTCGGATCCGCCGCACTCGCGCTTCAGCTCGTAGCCGAGGTACCCCAGCCACCCGAGGGCGAACCCGCACTCGAGCCCCGGCACCGCGGGTGCCTGCCCGTGGCCCCATTCGGCGTCGAGCCAGCGGAAGAACGGGGTGTCGGAGTGGGCTGAAACCGGCACATCGGTTGCCGGACCGTGCACCACGTCGGTGCGCCCCCGCCGGTGGGCCATGCGCCGCCCGAGCAGGCCGCCGTCGTCCGCCATGACGCTGAAACGGTTCCGCGGGGTGACCTCGCCGTCCCGGGGCGTGGCCTCGGCGTTCGGGGGGTGGCCTCGGCGTCGGAGGAGTCGAGCCAGACCGCCGCCGTGGACGCACCGAAGAGCCCGCGGAAGAGCCGCTCCGGGTCCGGCGCCGCGCCGAGGCGACGCACGACGACGGCCGCGGACTCGCGTGCCGAGCGCTCGGGGGCGAGGAGCCCACGCAGCGAGGGGAGCCCGGCGAGGGCGGCCAGCACCCGGTCCGCGAGTCCCTCGGGCCGGTCGGTGCCCGCGGGGGAGGCGACGGTGACGGCGGCGGCCGCGGGCACGTCGTCGTGCGCGAGCCACGCCTCCTCCTGCGCGGCCCAGCGCCCCCAGTGCGGCGCGTAGAGGTCTCCGTCGCGGGCGAGGGCGCGGCGACGGCGCTCGTCGGCGGCCGCGTCCACCCACACCACCGCGTCCGCGAGGGCCCGCAGGGGTGCGGCGCCCGCGCCGACGCCCTCGAGGAGCACCACGTCGGCGGGCTCGCTCACGCGCTCGGGGCCGCCGGCGCCGCGCTCCCAGTCCCACGGGCGCCAGCGGGCCACCTCGCCCCGGCGCAGGGGGCCGAGCACGTGGTCCGCGCACCGGGCGATGCCCTCGGCGAGGCCGTCCCACCCCGGGTAGACGTCCTCGAGGTGGATCAGGGTGACGGTGCGGTGCTCGCGCAGGGCGGCCGCGAGCTCGATGGCGAGGGACGTCTTCCCCGCCCCCGACCTCCCGTCGAGCAGGATCACGGACGGCGCGCGCGCCGGGAAGGTGGGCGCCACGTGCTCAGGCGTCGACGGCCAGGCCGAGCGTGGCGAGCTCGCGGCGCACGTGGGCGATGATGCCGGGCACCGACGCGGCGATGAGGCGCCACGTCGTCTCGAAGTCGCTCTGGTCGCCGAACCACGGATCCTCGATCCCCTGATCGAGGTGGTCCAGGTGCGCGACGGCGGGGTCGAACTCGCGCAGCAGCCGCACCTTCTCGGCGGCCCCCAGCGGTGCCTGCTCGCGCAGGTGCCCGTAGTGGTCCACGTCGAGGGCGAGGATCAGCTCGCGCTCGCCGTACCAGGCGGCCTCGAACTGGCGTGCGACGTGGGTGCGGGCGCGCAGCCCGTGGGCCGCGAGGACGCGGGCGGCGCGAGGGTCGATCGGCCGCCCGACCTCGTAGCTGGTGGTGCCCGCCGAATCGACGAGGACGTGCTCGGCGAGGCCGGCCGCGCGCAGGGAGTCGGCGAGCATGAACTCGGCCATGGGGGAACGGCAGATGTTCCCGGTGCAGACCGTGATGATCCGGTAGGGGCTCGCCGTCGAGTTCATGCGACCAAGCATAAAGTCCGCGGCTGCGGCGTCCCGCATCGGGGGCACCCTGCCGCCGGTCCATGACGGGGCCCTTCGACGGGCTCCTCAGACAACGGCGAGGAGCACGCCCACGCCGACGAACAGCACCCCGAAGATGCGGTTGAGCCTGCGCTGCCCCCGCTCGCTGCGCGTGAACCGCTGGAAGCTCTTGGCCGCGAGCGCGAAGAAGAACCACATCACCAGGATGTCCACCGTCACGATCGTCGCGCCGATGATGAGGTACTGGCTCCACAGCGGGGACTCCGGGCGCACGAATCCGGGGATGAAGGCCAGGAAGAAGACGATGGCCTTGGGGTTGAGGAGGTTGACCCAGAGCCCGCGCTGGAACATGGACCAGGAGGGCTCATTGGCGAGGGCCGCCGCCGTCTCGGCGGAGGTGTCCGGCCTGCTGAAGAACTGCCGCACGCCGAGGTAGGCCAGGTAGAGGGCGCCCAGGTAGCGGATCACGTTGAAGGCCAGTGGCGAGCCGGCCACGAGCACCCCGAGCCCGGCGGCGACCACGGCAAGGTGCACCACGAGGGCCGCCTGCTGCCCGAGCACGCCCCAGATGGCGCGGCGGAACCCCGAGGTGAGCGAGTTGCTCATGGTGTTGATGGCACCGGCGCCCGGGGTGAAGCTGATGAGCAGGCAGGCGCCCACGAGGGCGCCCCAGAGGGAAAGTGGCACCCCACCAGCGTAGGGCCGCGGCGCGCGCGGGCCCGCCACCCCTAGGCTCGGCCGATCACCTCGCCGTTGGGGATGAGGAACCAGCCGTCGGCGGAGGATCCCCAGCGGTGCCAGCCCGCCGCGATCCGCTCGAGGCCCGCCTGTTCGGCGAAGCCGTACTCGAGGGCCTGCTCGGCGAACGCGGAGTGCAGCACGCGTTCGCTCCACACGCGTGCCTGCCAGGCCCGCTGCTGCGGCGTCGCGTACAGCCAGTTGCTGCTGCTGGGGGAGACATCGGTGAATCCCGCCTCCTGCATCCAGCCCACGAGCCGACGCCCGGCGTCCGGCTCGGCGCCGTTGTGCCGCGCGATGCGCTGGTAGAGGTCCATCCATTCATCGAGCTCGTCCAGCTCCGGGTACCAGCTCATCCCGTGGAAGTCCGCGTCCCGCACTGCCACCAGCCCGCCCGGCTTCGCCACGCGCCGCATCTCCCGCAGCGCCGCGACGGGGTCGGTGAGGTGCTGCAGGACCTGATGGGCGTGGACCACGTCGAACGTCTCGTCGTCGAGCTCGAGGTCGTACACGTTGCCCGCCATGAAGGACGCGTTGGCCACCCCGCGCTCCTCGGCGAGCGCCCGCGCCTGGGCCACGACGTCCTCGGAACGGTCCAGGCCGGTCACGCGGCCCGGGTCGACGAGTCTGGCGAAGTCGCACGTGATGCTCCCAGGCCCGCACCCGACGTCGAGCACCGTCAGCCCGGGGGCGAGGTGGGGGAGGAGGAACGCGGCGGAATTCTCGGCGGTCCGTGCCGCGTGGGCCCGCACCACGCTCTCGTGGTGGCCATGGGTGTAGACGTCGTCGGGGGTCTTCGCGGTGCTGTCCGGCGCTTCCATGACACCACGTTAGGGGATCGGGTCACACCAGCGTGTGAAGTTGGCTACTTATAGCACGGTTTCGGGCCGGTCGCCCCGCCTCGGCCCGTAAAGTTGAGGGCGAATCATATACGACCTGACGGGCAATGGTGCCCCTCATCCCGAGAGGAGCACAGATGTCCCTGACCCACAGCTCGAACAGCGCCCACGGAATCCGCCGGCACGGCCGCATGCGCCTCGGCGAGGACATCCTCCTCGCCCGCCACGGCGACAACATCGCGAGCCTGCGCCTGGACCGCCGCGCCAACCGCATGGTCGCGACCCTGCGCGACGGCAGCATCGACTGCGCCTCGAACTCGGTCCTCGCCTCGGCCCCCTCGCCGATGGCCCGCCTTGGCGCGCAGCTCCACGCGGTCCGCACCGACACCGCCTCGGTCAGCCGCTCCGACGCCCGCACCCTCATCAGGTTCAGCCTCGTGTGGCTGCTCATCAGCGCGGTCCTCGCGGTGGGCGTGATCTGGGCGGTGACGGCCTCGGGCAACGCCGAGATGGTCAACAGCGCCCTCACGTACCCCGCCTACTGACGCGCGACGCCGGCCGGCCGCCTCCGCGTGCCGGCCCGCCTGGCGAGACCCTCCTCCCGCGCGCGCCGCGCCCTCGCTACCCTGAGCCGGTGACCTCACCCGCCCCGGCTGCCTGGAACCCCCGTCTCGCGCTGCTCGTCGCCGCGACGTACTTCATGGAGTTCCTCGACGGCACGGCCCTGGCGACGGCCCTGCCGGCTATCGGCGCCGACTTCGGGGTGCCACCGGCCGACGTCAATGTGGCCATGACCGCCTACCTCGTCGCCGTCGCGATGGGCATCCCGTTCAGCTCCTGGCTCGCCGAGCGCTTCGGGCCGCGTCCCGTCTTCACCTCGGCGATCCTGGTCTTCACCCTCGCCTCGCTCGCGTGCGCGCTGAGTCCCGGCCTCGCGGCGCTCACGGCCTTCCGGGCCGTGCAGGGCTTCGGCGGGGCGATGATGGTCCCGGTCGGCTCGCTCGTGGTGCTGCGCGGCACGCCCAAGGGCGAGCTCCTGAAGGCCACGGCGTTCCTCGTCTGGCCCGGCCTGCTCGCCCCAGTCCTCGCCCCGCTCGTGGGCGGGGCGCTCACCCAGTACCTCTCCTGGCACTGGATCTTCCTGGTCAACCTCCCTCTGGGCGCCGCCGCGCTCGTGGCCGCGCTGCGGCTCGTGCCCGCGGGCGGCGCTGATGCCGGCCGCCGGCTCGACTGGCCGGGGCTCGGGCTCACGACCCTCGGGGTCGCGGCCGTAGTGGTGGGCCTCGAGCTCCTCAGCGAGGGCCGCCCGGCCGGCTGGGCGGCGGCCACCCTCGCGCTGGGACTCGCCGGCCTGGCCGCCGCCGTGGCCTGGATGCGCCGCGCGCCCCGGCCGCTCTTCGACTTCTCGGTGCTGCGCGTGCGAACGTTCCGTGCGACCCAGACGGGAGGCTTCGTCTACCGCCTCACCATCCAGGCCGTGCCGTTCCTGCTGCCGCTGCTCTTCCAGGACGGCTTCGGCTGGGACCCGGTGCATTCGGGGCTGCTGGTGGCGGCCGTGTTCGTGGGCAACATCGGCGTCAAGCCGGCGACGACGCCGCTCATCCGCCGCTTCGGGTTCAAACCGGTGCTCGTGACCGCCGCGGCGGCGTCCGCGGCGACGTTCGCCGCGTGCGCGCTGCTCGCCCCCGAGACCTCCGAGGCACTGATCGCGCTCCTGCTCGTGGCCTCGGGGGCGTTCCGCTCCATCGGCTTCTCCGCCTACATGAACGTCCAGTACGCCGACGTCTCGGCCGAGCAGCTGCCGAGCGCGAACGCGATCGCCAACACCCTCGTCCAGCTGGCCGCGGCCCTCGGGGTCGCCGTCGGCGCCCTCCTCATCCGGGCAGGGGCGGCGTGGCTGCCTGAGGCGGCCGGGCACGCCGCGGCCCTGCCCTACCGGTTCGCCTTCGCCGCGATCGCGGTGCTCATGCTCGCCTCGGTCGCGGACAGCGCGCTGCTGCCGCGGCACGCGGGGACCGAGGTCAGCGGGCGCCGGAGGTGACCCCGACGTGCTCGGCGGTGAGCACGCAGCGCTGGCGCCCGAGGCCCTCGACCTCGACCTCGACCGTGTCGCCGGGGGCGAGGTAGGGGAAGCGGCCGGAGAGGGCCACGCCGGCCGGGGTCCCGGTGAGGATCACGTCGCCGGCCTCGAGCAGCATGTACTGGCTCACGTGGTGGACGAGCTCGGCCGGGGAGAAGACGAGGTCCGCGGTCCGGGAGTCCTGGCGCGGCTCGCCGTTGACCCAGCTGCGCACGCGCAGGTCCGCCGGATCGGTCTCGTCGGCCGGGACGAGCCAGGGGCCGAGCGGGGTGGAGCCGGGGGAGGACTTGCCCTTGGTCCACTGCCCGGCCGCGCCCATCTGCCAGTCCCGCTCGGAGAGGTCGTTGGCGCAGGCGTAGCCGGCGATGCACTCCGCGGCGGCCGCCACGGTGGGCAGCAGGTGGGCGTCGCGGCCCACCACGATGGCAAGCTCCGCCTCCCAGTCGTACTTCCCGGCCGCGGCCGGGTAGGGGGCCGGGTCGAAGGGGCCCGCGATGGTGCTCGTGGGCTTGAGGAAGACGACCGGGACGGTCGGGACGTCGGCGCCGGCCTCGGCCGCGTGGTCGGCATAGTTCAGGCCGATCGCGATCACGGACCGCGGGCGCGCCACCGGCGGACCGATCCTCAGGCCGGCCGGGTCGAGGGCCGGGAGTTCCCCGGCGGCGAGGGCCGCGCGGACCCGGGCTGCGCCGTCGTGCGCGAGGAAGGCTCCGTCGATGTCCCGGGTGAGCGGGAGCAGGCTGTAGGCCCGCTCGGTGCCGTCGGTGCCGTCGGTGCCGGCCGCGAGGACGGCGGGCTGCTCCGTGCCGGCGTCGCCGAGTCTCAGGAACTTCATTCTTCCTCCATCATGTGGAAACTTCATTCCGATGAAAGGAAGCCTAGCGCCCTCCGCCCGGACCGGTCAGGTGATGAACTTGAGTCGACCTCACTCAACTTCATTTGACATCCAGCTCGGGCTGCGTAGAGTTGAGTGCAGACCGCTCAACTTGGTCCAGACCAGAAACCAGCAGGAGGAACCTATGTCCCGTGCAGTCGGCATCGACCTGGGCACCACCAACTCCGTCGTCTCCGTCCTGGAGGGCGGCGAGCCGACCGTCATCGCGAATGCCGAGGGCGGCCGCACCACGCCGTCGGTCGTCGCCTTCTCCAAGACCGGCGAGGTGCTGGTCGGCGAGATCGCGAAGCGCCAGGCGGTGAACAACATCGAGCGCACCATCGCGTCCGTCAAGCGCCACATGGGCACCGACTGGACGGTCAACATCGATGACAAGAAGTACACGCCGCAGGAGATCTCCGCGCGCATCCTCATGAAGCTCAAGAACGACGCCGAGTCGTACCTGGGCGAGAAGGTCACCGATGCCGTGATCACGGTCCCGGCGTACTTCAACGACGCCGAGCGCCAGGCCACCAAGGAGGCCGGCGAGATCGCGGGCATGAACGTCCTGCGCATCATCAACGAGCCCACCGCGGCCGCGCTCGCCTACGGCCTCGACAAGGGCAAGGAGGACGAGCTCATCCTCGTCTTCGACCTCGGCGGCGGCACCTTCGACGTCTCCCTCCTCGAGGTCGGCAAGGACGAGGACGGCTTCTCGACCATCCAGGTCCGCGCGACCGCCGGCGACAACCGCCTCGGCGGCGACGACTGGGACCAGCGCGTCGTCGAGTACCTCCTCGGCCAGCTCAAGGTCAAGGGCATCGACCTGTCCAAGGACAAGATCGCCCTCCAGCGCCTCCGCGAGGCCGCCGAGCAGGCCAAGAAGGAGCTCTCGTCCTCGACGAGCACCAACATCTCCCTCCAGTACCTCTCCGTCACCCCCGACGGCCCGGTGCACCTCGACGAGTCCCTCTCGCGCGCCAAGTTCCAGGACCTCACCAAGGACCTGCTCGAGCGCACCAAGAAGCCGTTCCACGACGTCATCTCCGAGGCCGGCATCAAGGTCGCGGACATCGACCACGTGGTCCTCGTCGGCGGCTCGACCCGCATGCCGGCCGTGTCCGAGCTCGTCAAGGAGCTCACCGGCGGCAAGGAGCCGAACAAGGGCGTGAACCCGGACGAGGTCGTGGCCGTCGGCGCCGCGCTCCAGGCCGGTGTCCTCAAGGGCGAGCGCAAGGACGTCCTCCTCATCGACGTCACCCCGCTCTCCCTCGGCATCGAGACCAAGGGCGGCGTGATGACCAAGCTCATCGAGCGCAA
This sequence comes from Sinomonas atrocyanea, assembly GCF_001577305.1. NCBI lineage: Bacteria > Bacillati > Actinomycetota > Actinomycetes > Micrococcales > Micrococcaceae > Sinomonas > Sinomonas atrocyanea. Next base: position 3,636,805 of record NZ_CP014518.1, on the reverse strand, counting down.
CACGGCCATCCCGACCAAGCGCTCCGAGACCTTCACGACCGCTGACGACAACCAGCCCTCGGTGTCGATCCAGGTGTTCCAGGGCGAGCGCGAGTTCACCCGCGACAACAAGCCGCTCGGCACCTTCGAGCTGACCGGCATCGCGCCGGCCCCGCGCGGCATCCCGCAGATCGAGGTCACCTTCGACATCGACGCCAACGGCATCGTGCACGTCTCCGCGAAGGACAAGGGCACCGGCAAGGAGCAGTCGATGACGATCACGGGCGGCACCGCGCTGTCCAAGGACGACATCGACCGCATGGTCGCCGAGGCCGAGGCCCACGCCGCCGAGGACAAGCAGCGCCGCGAGGCCGCAGACCGCCGCAACTCCGCCGAGCAGCTCGCCTACTCTGTGGACAAGCTCATCGCCGACAACAAGGACAAGCTGCCCGAGGAGGTCCGCGCCGAGGTGCAGGCCGACGTCGACGCCCTCAAGAAGGCGCTCGAGGGCACGGACAACGACGACGAGGTGAAGGCCGCGTTCGAGAAGCTCCAGCAGTCCCAGACCAAGCTCGGCGAGGCGATCTACGCCCAGTCGCAGGCGGGTGCCGCCGCGGGCGACGGCGCGCAGGCCGGGACGCACGACGCGGGTGCCCACGCCGGCGCGTCGGCGAACGCCGACGAGGACATCGTCGACGCCGAGATCGTTGACGAGGACGAGAAGAAGTAACCATGGCCCCTCACCACGGAAACGAGAACGAGCACGGGTCCGAGCGCCCCGAGCCGGTGATCCGGGACAACCGCAAGGTGGACCCGGTCACCGGCCAGGCCCGGCACCCGGAGGGCGCGGAGGCCTCCGAGGCCGCCCCGCACGACGGCCACGAGGAGATGCAGCCCGTGGACGAGGCCCACGACTCGGGGGACGCGCTGGCCCAGGCCGAGCAGATCCTCAATGAGGCCGAGGCCGGCGAGCAGGAGGGGCAGGCGGCCGTGGTGGCCGAGCTGCGCAACGACCTGCTGCGCCTCCAGGCGGAGTACGTGAACTACCGCCGCCGGGTCGACCGCGACCGCGCGGTCGCGGGGGAGGTCGCCACGTTGGGTGTGCTGAGCTCGCTGCTGCCGGTACTGGACGACATCGACGCGGCCCGGGCCCACGGCGACCTGGAGGGCGGCCCGTTCGCCTCGATCGCCGGCAAGCTCGAGTCGATCGTCGCCGGCCAGGGGCTGGAGCGGATCGACCAGGCGGGCGTCGAGTTCGACCCGAACATCCACGAGGCCCTCATCCAGCAGCCGGGGGAGGGCATCGAGGTGGACACGGTCCAGCAGGTGCTCCGCACGGGCTACCGGACCTCGGCGCGCGTGCTGCGCGCGGCCCAGGTGATCGTGGCGACGCCGCAGGGCTGACCCACCCCTCCCGTTTCGGGTACGCATCTCGTCGCCCTCTGGGCGTTTCGGGTACGCGGGCGCCCTCGCCCGCGTACCCGAAACGGCATATCCGTGACGAGATCTGTACCCGAAACCGTGCACACTTGAAGCAGCAGTTGATCTAAGGAGCGTTCGTGGCCAGTCAGGACTGGGTGGAGAAGGACTTCTACGCCATTCTGGGCGTGTCCAAGGACGCCTCCGAGGCCGACATCAAGAAGGCCTACCGCAAGCTCGCCCGCAAGTACCACCCGGACCAGAACCCGGGTGACGCCGAGGCCGAGAAGAAGTTCAAGGACATCACGGAGGCCAACTCCGTCCTGTCCGACCCCGAGCAGCGCCAGCAGTACGACGCGATCCGCGCCATGGGGGGCGCGCGCTTCTCCGCGGGCGGCCCCGGCGGCGGGGCCGGCGCGGCCGGCTTCGAGGACCTCTTCGGCGGGCTGTTCGGCGGCGGCCCCGGCCGCCACTCGCGCGGGTTCAACACCGGCAACCTCCCGCCCGAGTTCGCCGACCTCTTCGGCGGCGGCGGATTCGGCGGCGCGGGCTTCCAGCCCCCGCCCCAGCGCGGTGCGGACCGCCAGGCCAGCACCACGATCTCCTTCGCCGGGTCCATCCGCGGCACCACGGTGGGCCTGCGCGAGCGCGACGGCGAGGTCATCGAGGTCCGCATCCCCGCGGGCATCCGGGACGGGCAGAAGGTCCGCGTCCGCGGCAAGGGCGGCCCCGGATCGGCCGGGCCGGGCGACCTCATGGTCACCGTCCACGTCCGACCGCACGACTTCTTCACGCGCGAGGGCGACAACCTCCGCATCCACGTGCCCGTGACGTTCGACGAGGCCGCCCTCGGCGCCCAGATCGAGGTCCCCACCGCGGACGGCCCGAGCGTGAAGATGAAGGTCCCGGCCGGGACGAGCTCCGGCCGGACGCTGCGGGTGAAGGGCCGCGGCGTGAAGACCTCCAAGGGCTCGGGCGACCTCCTCGTCACCGTCGACGTCGTCGTCCCCAAGAACCTCTCGAAGGAGGCCGAGCAGGCCATCCGCACCTTCGCGGAGGCCGTCTCCAAGAACGGCCAGTCGGACCCGCGCGCACACCTTGCGGAGAAAGCGAGGCTCTAGGCCATGGCCATCGACCCGTACGCTCCGATCTTCGTGATCTCCGTGGCGGCAGAGCTGGCCGAGATGCACCCCCAGACGCTGCGCCAGTACGACCGTCTGGGGATCGTCTCGCCGTCCCGCCAGGGCGGCCGCCAGCGCCGCTACTCCCAGCGCGACGTCGAGATGCTGCGGGAGGTGCAGCGGCTCTCGAAGGACGGCGTGTCCCTCGAGGGGATCCGCCGCATCCTCGAGCTCGAGAACCAGGTCGCGGCCCTGCGTGCGCGCGTGACCGAGCTCCAGGCCGAGCTCGCCAACACGCAGCGCGCCAGCGAGGCCCGGCGCGTGTTCGCCGCCGGAATCGCCGGGGACGTCGTGAGCCTCGCGCGCGGGCAGCGGCCCGAACCGCGGTCCCAGGCCCTCGTGGTCTGGCGCCCGCAGCGCTGACGGCCGGCACGGGACCCCCAAGGTTCGCCCAACGTTCACCGGGCGGCGGCCGGGGTGCCCCGCGCGCGGTGCCGGCGGCGTCGTACGTTCGATGCGTGAGTGACCGCACGAGCGAGGAGCCCCGCATGAGCACCGCCCAGCATCCCGTCGTCCTCCCGGCCGAGGCCCTCACGGCCGGCGACGAAGCCGTCGTGGACGCCAACATCGACATCGTCAACGCCATGTACGAGGAACTGCTCGACGAGCGCGAGATCGCCCCGAACGCGCTGCGCAGCTACTACGTGGACTTCTACCTCGCGCAGATGCTCGACGGCGGCTTCGCACAGTACGCCCTCGCGGCGCACGAGCGGGCGCAGGTCGACCGCCTCGTCCGCGAGGGCCTGCGCGAGATGGGCGCGGCCGGGCACCTGGCCCTCTTCGATGAGCTCGCTGCCGCGGTCGCGGCCCTGACCGTGGAGGACACCGAGGCGTACCTCGAGGGGGACGCGGACGGCTCCGTCGCCGTGGCCCGGGCCGAGGCCCTCGACGACAGGTTCGAGGCACTCCTCGAGCAGGAAGACCTCCTGGCGCTCAACGCTGCCTGGCTCAGGGGCCAGGAGGGCCTGCTCGCCCTCGACGAGGACGGCATCGAGGACGAGATCGCGCGCCGCGTGGGGCTCATCGACGACCTCGAGGAGCGCCGGGCTGCAGAGGACCGGAGCGGGCTGGGCGACATGCCCGACCACGAGCTCGTGATCCGCGAGCTGTGCGACGCCGCCGGCCACGAGCTCGTGGCCGTCACGGCCGCCGACGCGGCCTACGTGCACCGCGGTGCCGAGGCCCTCGCGTGGCGCTTCACCACCGACCTGGGGGAGTACGTGATGGTGGAGGAGGGCGACGAGGCCGCGATGGTCGACGCCGAGGACGGGACGGTCCTCGCCACCGTCGAGTTCGTGGAGCTGGACGAGGACGACTGGACGGCCGATGATGATGCCGATGGGTATGGTGCGGTCGAGGCCTCCCGGCGGGGCGGCCCCGAGGACGGACGCGCAGCGCAGACGGCCCCCTGAGCCGCCGGCCGGCGCCGGCCGTACGCCCTGACGTGGGCCGGGAGGCGGCATGGACTGGCTCTACAGCCTCGACATCCTCGACGGGGCCTTCGTGGGCGGCGTGGTCGCCGCCGGCGTCGCGGTCCTCGTGGTGCTCATCGCGGCCCGGTCGGACCGCTGGCGGGCCCAGCGGCTCCTCCTCGCCGCGGCGGCCGGGACCCTCGTGGGGCTCACGTTTTATATCGTGTGGGATGCCGCGGACTTCCTCGGCCTCTACCTCCCGGAGGACGTCGGCCGCCTTCTCATGGCGACCTGCGCGGCGGGCGGAGTCGCCCTGGCCTGCCTGTGGGACCGGCCGGCCTGGCGCAGGGCACTGGCTGCGGCGGGCGTCCTCGTCGTCGCCGTCTCCGGCGGGACTGCCATCAACGCCTACTTCGGCTACGACCGGACGCTGGGAGCCCTCGTCGGGGTGTCGACCGGCGCGCCGATCGACCTCGGCGCGCTGGCCAAGGACGTCGGGCCCGCCAGGGGCGCCTCGGCGGGAAAGCTCCTGTCAGGATGGACCCCGCCCGCCGGAATGCCCGCCGTGGGACGCCGGGGTACCGTGCAGATCCCCTCGAACGGCTTCCCCGCGCGCCGCGCCGGCGTCTACCTCCCGCCCGCGGCCCTGACCGCCCACCCGGTCCGGCTGCCGCTCGTCATCCTGATGATGGGCGACCCGGGCACCCCGGACCCCGGCGCCGTCGCCAACGTGCTCGACGCCTTCGCCGCCACCCACCGGGGCCTGGCGCCGATCGTGGTCGTCGCGGACCAGATCGGCACCAAGGGCGATCCGGCCTGCGCCGACTCGACAACCTACGGCCCGGCGGAGAGCTACATCCTGGACGACGTCATCCCCTGGGCCAGGCGCACCTTCAACGTCCTCGGGGACGCGGCCCACACCGCGATCGGCGGGTACTCGAACGGCGGGGCGTGCGCCTTCAAGCTCGCTGCCGAACGGCCCGCGCTGTTCGGGGCCATGTTCTCTGCGTCGGGGGAGGAGTACCCCGGCGCCGAGTCGCCGCAGGCCGTCATCACCGACGTCTTCCACGGCGACGTGAAGGCCTTCGACGCCGCCAAGCCCGCCGCCATCCTCGCCCGGCACCGCGGCGCGTACTCGCACATCACGGCGGTCTTCACGGTCGGCTCGGGCGATCCCACGTTCACGCCCGGGGTCCGGCGGGCCGAGCAGGCGGCCAAGGCGGCCGGCATGGCCGCGTCCTTCCGCACCGTCCCCGGCGCGGGCCACGTCCACGGAGCGATCGGAGGCGGGTTCCGCGAAGCCTTCGAGGTCCTCTTCCCGGTCCTCGGCCTGGGCGGACAGAAGTAGGCCACCCGCCCAGCGCCGCCCGTCAGGGGCGCGCGTGCGGGTGGCCGCGCAGGCCGTCAGCCGTTGTACTGCGGACAGGCCTCGTTGGAGCAGCCCTTGTCCCGGGGGACCCACTTGTCCCCGTCCTGCTGCCACACGATGTGCCGGTGCTGCCCGCAGAGCTCGCACGACGGCGCGACGAAACTGTGCTTCTCCTCTTCCGTGTAGGTGCGGAAGTCTGACATGGTTCCTCCTCCACCTCGGGCTCCCCACACTACCCGCGGCCGGGAGGCTCTTCCAGAGGTGCCGCTGTCCGGGCGCAGCGCCGCAGAATGATCGGGGGCGCGCCGTACGTGAACCGCGGCGGCGTGGAGGACGTGTGTAGGGGCAAGGAGGTCCCCATGCCCATGGACGAGGAAGCGGTCGCGGCGCTGTACCGCGAGCACGGCGCCGCCCTGCGCCGCTTCGCCCGTGGCGCCGTGGACCGCGAGAAGGCGGAGGACATCGTGCAGGAGGCGATCATCAGGGTCTGGCGGCACGCCCCGCCCGGGACCCAGGGCCTGCGCCCCTACCTCTACCGCACCGTGCGGAACCTCATCGTCGACCAGCACCGCCTCGCCTCGCGCCGTCCGCGCACGGTGGCGTCGGTGGACGAGGCCGGCGACCGCTTCGCCGTGGCCGTGGACGCCGAGCGCATCGACGAGCTCCTGGACCGCGTGGTCATGGAGGAGGCGCTCGCCCGGCTCACCCCGGAGCACCGCCAGGCGCTCGTCGCGGTCCACTACCGGCGGCTCACGGTCGCCGAGGCGGCCGTGGAGCTCGGCGTGCCGGCGGGCACGGTGAAGTCCCGCTGCTTCTACGCGCTCCGGGCCCTCCGCGCCGCGCTCGACGAGATGGGGGTGGACCGATGACCACAGGAGAGTTCCGGCAGGGCCACGAGCAGCGGATGGACCTCGGCGCCTACGTGCTCGGCGCCCTCAGCGGGCAGGAGCGGCAGGCCGTCGAGGACCACCTCGCCCAGTGCGCCCAGTGCCGCGCCGAGCTCGCCGGGCTCGAGACGCTGCCGGCGCTCCTGGACGCGGTGCCGTCGGAGCGCGCCGCGCAGATCGCGGACGACGCCGGCCGCGCACCCGAGCCGGGCACCGCATCGCGCGAGCTGCTCGCCCGGGTGACCCGGCGCCGTCGTGCGCGTGCGGCGGCGTGGACCGCTTCCCTCGCGGCCGCGGCGGCGGGGTTCTTCGCCGCCGGGATCGCACTCGGCCCCACGCTGGGCGCCCGCCCGGGGCAGGCGGCGCCGCCGCCGCCGAGCGCTTCGGCCACGGCTGGGGCGACCACCGTGACGCTCGCTTCGGGCGACGGCGCGCGCATCGACCTCGCGCTCGTGGCCAGGGCCTGGGGGACCGAGCTCGACCTCACCTGCCGGGGCATGCCGAACGGCGGGGCCTACACGGTCTGGGTCGTCTCGGCCGGGGGCACGGCGCAGCAGGCCGGCGCGTGGAGCTCGACCGGGTACTCGGGCCGGGCCGTCCTGACCGGCGCCACCTCCTTCGAGCTCCCGGCCATCCGCGCGGTGGAGATCCGGGACGCCGCCCAGCAGACCGTGGCGAGGACGTCGCTGGGCTGACCAGCTGGGCGGCCCGACGTGAGGGGGCTCAGACCCTCACGGCGGTGAGGTCGAAGATGACGCGGCCGGCCTTGAGGGCCTTGTTCTCGAAGCTCGTCAGGGTCCGCCCCTCGAACCTCGGGGCCCACCCGCCCACGGTGTCCGCCTCCCCGGTGGGCTCGCAGTCCACCCCGGAGGCCCAGGCCGCGGTGAGCGGGCTCGCAGGGCCGGCCAGCTCGCCGTCGTGCGCGTTGCGGAAGTCCGGCGAGGCGGCCACGACGTCCCGCATCTGCTGCGCGTACCCGGACCAGTCCGTGGCGAGCCGCCAGAGGCCGCCGGGGGCGAGGACGCGGGCGGCGAGCGCGGCGAAGGTGTCCTTCACCATGCGCCGCTTGTGGTGGCGCGTCTTGTGCCAGGGGTCCGGGAAGAAGACCCAGAGCTCGTCCACCGAGCCGGCAGGCAGCATCGAGCCGAGCACTTCGGGGGCGTTGGCCTGGACCACGCGCACGTTCGTGAGGCCGCGCTGGCCGATCCGCAGGAGCGTGTTCGCCAGGCCCGGCCGGTAGACCTCCACGGCGAGGAAGTTCCGCTCCGGCGAGGCCTCCGCCGCGGCGACGACCGCCTCTCCGAGGCCCGAGCCGATCTCCACGACGAGGGGCGCCACCCGCCCGAACTCCGCGGCGGCGTCGAAGACATAGTCGGGGTGCACGGAGGTGTCCGCAACGTGCCGCGGGACGTCCACCACGTAGGCGTCCGCGTGCTCGTCCCACGCGGCCTGCCGGCGCCCCTGGAGCCGCGTGCCGCGCCGCACGAAGCTGAGGGGCTGGCGGCGGTACGTGCCGAAGGAGGCCCGGCTGCCCGGGGTGACGGGGTTGCCGGGGGTGGTCGCGGGGGATTCGGGGTGCTCGCTCATTGCCCTCCAAGGGTACCGGGGCACGCACGACGGCGCCCCGCCGGCTTGCGCTGGCGGGGCGCCGTCCGTGGCAGCCGGGTCAGTGGCGCAGGTCCTTGCCCTTCGTCTCGGGCAGGCCGAGGACGGTCAGGATCGAGACGAGGACCATGAGCACGGCGTAGACGTTGAACATCCACGACTGGTGGAACACGTCGGAGAACAGCTGCTGGAGGTAGGGCGCCGTCCCGCCGAACAGCGCGACGCAGATCGAGTACGGCACGCCGACGCCGACCGTGCGGATGTGCGCGGGGAACATCTCCGCGTACGCCGCCGGGACGATCGCCGCGGAGCACGCGATGAAGACGAGCATGACGGACATCGAGACGAACAGCTGCCACGCGGCGTCGTGCAGGAGCCAGGTCATCGGGAAGTGCAGGACCGCGACCCCGGCGCCGCCGATGATCAGGACCTTCTTGCGGCCGATCCGGTCGCTGACCCTGCCCCACAGCGGCAGGGCGATGAGGAAGACGACGTTGGCGCCCACGCCCGCCCAGAGCGCCTGGGTGGGGTTGATGTGCAGGCTCGAGATGGCGAAGGCCGGGGCCACCACGCCCCACACGTAGTAGATGATGGTCAGCCCGACGGTCATGCCGATGACCTGCAGGGCCTGCTTCCGGTGCTCGACGATGGAGCGCCACAGCGGGTGCTTCGGCTTCTTCGCCCCGTCCGTGAGGCCCTCGAACGCCTCCGTCTCGGGCATCCGGGCCCGCATGATGAGCCCGTACAGGCCGAGCACGGCGCCGAGGAAGAACGGGATGCGCCAGCCGAAGGAGTCCATCTGGGCCTTGCTGAGCACGCTCGTGAGGACCACCCCGAGGAAGGTGCCGAACAGGACGCCCATGGTGCCGGAGACGTAGATGAGCGAGGACCAGAGCCCGCGCTTCTCCCGCGGCGCCACCTCAGAGAGGTAGGTCTGGGACGAGGGCAGCTCGCCGCCGTGGGCGAGGCCCTGGATGAGCCGGGCCACGAGGAGCACGAGGGACGCGAGGACGCCCACCGAGCTGAACGTGGGGGCCAGGGCGATGAGCAGGCTGCCGAAGGCCGCGAGGGCCACGGCGAGCGTCATCGAGGTCCGGCGGCCGATCCGGTCCCCGATCCAGCCGAACACCAGCCCGCCGAAGGGCCGGGCGAGGAAGCCGACAGCGAAGACCGCGAGGGTCGCCAGGATCGCGGAGGTGGGATCTGCGCCGTTGAACAGCTGCTTCGAGAAGAACGGCGCGAAGGTCGCGTAGACGTTCCAGTCGAACCATTCGACGGCGTTGCCGACCCCCGTGCTCACGAGGGTCTGCCGGGTCGAGGGTGCCTTGCGGACGCGTCCGGCGACGGCGGCGTTGGTGGACATGGATGGGCCTCCGGGTGGGGGGGGGGGGTGGTCAGCGGCCAGCGAGCTGGGCGGTCTTGGAGAAGGCGAGGTGCGCGTAGAGGGCGGCGCCGTCGGCGAGGACGGCGTCGTCGAAGGTCGCGTACGGGGAGTGGTTGAACGCGGCGGTGCCCGGGTCCACGCCGGCGGGGACGGCGCTGAGCCCGATGAAGGTGCCGGGGATCTCGGCCAGGACCCGCGAGAAGTCCTCGGACCCGCTCAGCGGCTGCGCGAGGCGGGCGTGCCGGCCGGCCGCGCCGCCGAAGAGCTCGGCCACGGCGGCCTCCGCGAACTCGGTTTCCGCGGTGTCCGTGATGGTGAGCGGGTACTCGGCCTCGTAGCGGACCTCGACGTCGAGGCCGTGGGCGTGGGCGATCCCGGTCAGCAGGCGGGGGATGGCCGTCTGCATGCGCTCGCGGTGGGCGTCTGAGAAGGTGCGGATCGTGGCGTCGAACTCGGCGGTGTCCGGGATGATGTTGCGCTTGGTCCCGGCCGCGAGCCGCCCGACCGTGACGACCGTCGGATCGAACATGTCGAACTGGCGGGTGACCATCGTCTGGAGCGCGAGGACCATCTCCGCGGCCACCGTCACGGGGTCCTTGGCCGAGTGCGGGGCCGATCCGTGGCCGCCCGCACCCAGGACCCGGACGAACAGGCCGTCCGAGGCGCTCATCATGACGCCCGGACGGGTGACGAACGTCCCGTGCGGGGCCATCGAGGAGAAGACGTGCATCCCGAACGCGGCGTCGGGGCGGCGGCCGGCGGCGTCGAGCACCCCCTCGCGGAGCATCACCCCGGCCCCGTCGAAGCCCTCCTCGCCGGGCTGGAACATGAAGACGACGTCCCCGGCGAGCCGGTGGCGGGCATCGGCGAGCAGCGTCGCCGCGCCGAGCAGCATCGAGGTGTGCAGGTCGTGGCCGCACGCGTGCATCGCGCCGTCGATCCTCGAGGTGAAGGCAGCGCCCGTGCGCTCCTGGACCGGAAGGGCGTCCATGTCCGCCCGCAGCAGCACGGTGGGAGCCGCCTGGGCGGACTCGTGCGGCCCGCCGCGCAGGACGGCGGTGACCGACGTCGTGTCCGTGCCGGTCGAGACCTCCAGGCCGAGGCCGTCGAGCACGGAGAGGACCTTCTCCTGCGTGCGCGGGAGGTCGAGCCCGATCTCGGGCTCCTCGTGGAGGGCATGCCGCCACTCGGTCAGCGTGTCCTGGAGGCTGCGGGCATCAGCGATGAGGTCCATGGTTCCTTTCCTGTGACGTGCGCCACGTGGCGGTCGATGCTGACCAGTGTGTCGCTCTGGGCGCCACAGGGGGCTAGATTCGGCAGCATCATGCAGAACTCTCCCCGAGACAGTCAGAAATATGCAGGGCTCCGGGCAACGGACCAGCTCTCGGAGGCCGACCTCGAGCTCATCAACGCCCTGCAGATCGCGCCCCGGGTCACGTGGCAGGACGCCGGCCGGATCCTGGGGGTGCGCCCGGCCACGCTGGCGGCGCGGTGGGAGCGCATCGAGTCCCAGGGCCTGGCGTGGATCACCTGCTACGGAGTCGGCGACCCCACGGAGATGACCCTCGCCTTCGTCGACGTCGACTGTGCTCCGGGCAGCACCCCCGCCGTCGCCGAAGCCCTCAACGCGATCCCGGAGGTCCAGACGGTGGAGCTGCCGGCCGGCCACCACGACTGCGTCCTCACCGTCTTCACCGCGACGCTGGCCGACTACGCCCAGCGCGTCGCCCCGGCGATCCTCGCCATTCCCGGCGTGGAGCGGGTGCAGACCTCGCTCGGGAGCAGGCTGCACCAGGCCGGCCACTCGTGGCGGATCGCCGCGCTCGGCCCGAAGAAGTCGGCGGCGTTCGCAGAGCTCGCCGCGCGCGGGGCGGCCGAGGGGCCGCTCTCCCCGGCAGCCCGCGACCTCCTGCCCCTCCTCGCGCGGGACGGCCGGGCGACGGCGGCCCAGATGGCCAAGGCGCTCGGGCGCACCCCGTCCACCGTGCAGCGCCAGCTCGCGCGCGTCCTCGGCTCGGGCCTCATCGCGTTCCGGTGCGACGTCGCGCAGAACGCCGTCGGCTTCCCGGTGACGTGCACGTGGTACGCGCGGGTTCCGCCCGGGCAGCACGCCGCCGCCGCGGCGGCCGTCCGGTCGCTGCGCTCGGTGCGCCTCGCGGCCTCGATCACCGGCCAGGCCAACTTCCTCGTGACGATGTGGCTCCGCTCCGTCGCCGACGTCATGACGGCGGAACTCGCCCTGCAGGAGAAGGTTCCCGGGATCGAACTCCTCGAGAGCCTCGTGCTCCTCCGCGTGACCAAGAGGATGGGCGTCCTGCTCGGTGCCGACGGGCGCGCCGAGGGGCGCGTGGCCATGCCGCGGGAGGCCATGCCCGCGGGGCTCGACTGAGCGGAGCCGGCGACAGTGTAGACTGGAAGATCGGTGCGCCCGTCGCACCTGCGTCGATGAACGCGTTGACAGGCCCCGCGCCCGGACGCGAGCGCCCCGGATAGGGCGCCGCCCGGACCCGCGGTGAGGCCAGGCTCCCTTTCCTCGGCGACCCCCTCGTGCCGGCTTGGCGCGTGGGGCCGATCCGACGCTGGAGTGTTCTTCACAGCTATGGCTGACACCACCTTCGTTTCCCTCGGCGTGCCCACCGCCCTGACCCGCGTCCTCGCGGAGCAGGGCATCGAGACGCCGTTCCCCATCCAGACCAAGACCCTCCCCGACACGCTCGCGGGCCGGGACGTCCTCGGCCGCGGCCGCACCGGCTCGGGCAAGACCATCGCCTTCGCGCTGCCGCTCGTGGCGCGCCTCGCGGACACCGTGGGCGGCGCCCGCCGCACCCCGGGCCGCCCGCGCGGGCTCGTCCTCGCACCGACGAGGGAGCTCGCGACCCAGATCAACGCGACCGTCGAGCCCCTGGCCCAGGCCGCCGGGCTGAACACGACCGTGATCTACGGCGGCGTCTCCCAGGCGCGCCAGGAGCGCGCGCTCAAGGCCGGCGTCGACATCGTCATCGCCTGCCCCGGCCGTCTCGAGGACCTCGGCCGCCAGGGCCTCGTCTCCCTCGCGGACGTGGACGTGACCGTCCTCGACGAGGCGGACCACATGGCGGACCTCGGCTTCCTGCCGGTGGTCAAGCGCCTGCTCGACCAGACCCCCCAGGGCGGCCAGCGCCTCCTCTTCTCGGCGACCCTGGACAACGGCGTGGACAAGCTCGTCAAGCGCTACCTCCAGAACCCGCTCACGCACTCCGTGGACGCGCCCCAGGCCGCGGTGAGCACGATGGAGCACCACGTCCTGCTCACGGCCGACGCCGCGAGCAAGAAGAACCTCATCGAGGTCCTCGCCTCGGGCAAGGGCCGCCGCGTGCTGTTCATGCGCACCAAGCACCACGCCAAGCGGCTCGCGCAGCAGCTGACGAAGTCCGGGATCCCTGCCGTGGACCTCCACGGCAACCTGTCCCAGAACGCCCGCGACCGCAACCTCGCGGACTTCTCCTCGGGCGAGGTCAGCGTGCTGGTCGCGACGGACGTCGCCGCGCGCGGCGTCCACGTGGATGACGTCGAGCTCGTGGTCCACGTGGACCCGCCCGCCGAGCACAAGGCCTACCTGCACCGCTCGGGCCGCACGGCCCGCGCAGGCTCCGAGGGCACCGTGGTGACCATCGTCCTGCCCGAGCAGAAGCAGGACGTCCGCAAGCTCCTCAAGGACGCGGGCGTCAAGGTCGAGGTGACCCCGGTGACGTCCTCCTCCCCGGAGGTGCTCGCGCTCGTCGGCGAGCGCGCCGAGTACGTCGACCCGGCCGAGCGCGCCGCCGCCGTGGCCGCGAAGATGCCGCAGCAGGGCGGCGGCCGGTCCACCGGCTCGAACGCGCAGCGCAAGCGCTCGCGCCGCGGCTCGGGCCAGGGCTCGGCCGCGCCGTCCGCCGCGCACGACGACGTCGCCCGCCGCGGCGGCCGCGGAACCGGCGGCGCCGGTCACCGCAATGACGTTCCGGCCGCCCAGGGCCAGAGCGGTGGGGGCCAGTCCGGCGGGAGCCAGTCCGGGCGCGGCCAGCGCTCGCGCGGCCCGGCCGAGGGCACGGGGCGGGGCCGCAGCCAGCAGCCCCGCGGACAGAAGCGCGCCGAGCAGCCGAACGGGGGCAGCGCCCCCGTGTGGAGCTCGACCACGGGCGGCACGTCCGGCGGAAGCTACGGCGGCGGCGCCGGCGCCTCCGGCCAGCGCGGCGGAGCCCAGGGCGGCCAGGGCCGGGGACGGCGCGGCCCGCGCCGCGCCAGCGCCCCCGCCTCCAACAGCCGCTGAACCGCACGCCGCGGGGCGCACCGGGCGCCCCGCGGCACGGGGCCGTTGGGCACTGATCCCCGCGGCGGCCGCGTGCGTACACTGTCTGCATGAGCAGCCACGAGACCTCTGCCCCGTCCGAGGGCGTCCGCAGCCTCTCCCCGGAGGACGCGTGGGAGCGGGCACGCACCATGGTGGTCGGGCGGATCGCGTTCAGCTCCGACGAGCGCCTCGAGCTGTTCCCGATCAACTACCTCGTGGACCGCGGGACCGTGCTGTTCCGGACCGCGCCGGGCACCAAGCTCGCGGCATCGCTGGGCCGCCTCCAGGTCGTCTTCGAGGTGGACGGCTATGAACCGGAGCTCAACGAGGCGTGGTCCGTGGTGGTCCACGGGGCCCTCGAGCCCGTGCTCGACACCGCGGAGATCGTCGAGGCCGTCTCCCTGCCCCTCTTCCCCTGGCAGTCGGGCGAGAAGGCCTTCTTCGTCCGGATCGTGCCGTCCCAGATCACCGGCCGCCAGTTCCCGGTCGCGGACCCCTCGCACTGGGTCTCCCAGTTCACCGGCGTGCGCCGGGCCCAGTCCGAGTAGCCCCGGCCGCCAAGCGGGAGGACCACACGAATCGTGGCCCCGCTCGGCACCGCGCCACGCGAGGCGGAACCGCGGATGCGTGGCAGCTACAGGCCCGCGGCCCCGCGGGGCAGACTGGTGTCCATGAAGACCATCCTGAATCTCATCTGGTTCATCTTCGGCGGCTTCGCCCTCGCCCTGGGCTACTTCCTCGCGGGCGTGGTCTGCTGTGCGCTGATCGTCACGATCCCCTGGGGGATCGCCTCCTTCCGCATCGCCTCCTACGCGCTGTGGCCGTTCGGGTGCACGGTCGTGGACACCGGGCGCGGAGGCGCCGCGTCGGCGCTCGGCAACATCATCTGGCTCCTCGTCGCGGGGATCTGGATCGCGATCGGGCACGTGGCCACCGCCCTGGCGATGGCCGCCACCATCGTCGGGATCCCGCTGGCGATCGCGAACCTCAAGCTCATCCCGGTCTCGCTCATGCCGCTGGGCAAGGAGATCGTCCCGAGCAGGCGGCTCCTCGCGAGCTACACGCGCTGAGCGGGGGCGTCCGGGCGGGGTATTCTCGTCTGGATCCTGGGGGGAGCGCACTATAAGTTGTATCCGACAAGGAGGCACCCATGCCCGAACTCGACAGTTCCCTCGCCGGCGAGTGGCGTATCGACCCCGCCCACACCCGCCTGGGGTTCTCGACCCGCCATGCGATGGTCACCAAGGTGCGCGGCGCGTTCAACGACGTCGACGGCGTCATCAACGTCGATGTCGATGAGCCGACCAACTCCTCCGTGAGCGTCACCATCAAGGTGGCGAGCATCGACACGCGCAACGCCCAGCGGGACGAGCACCTGCGGACCAACGACTTCTTCGATGCCCCGCACTACCCGGAGATCACCTTCGTCTCCAAGCGCATCGACCAGGTCGAGGAGAACAGCTTCATCGTCAACGGCGATCTCACGATCCGCGGGGTCACCAAGGAGATCGCCGTCCCCATCGAGTTCATCGGCATCGAGACCGACCCCTTCGGGAACATGCGGGCTGGCTTCGAGGGCTCGCGCCGGATCGACCGCAAGGACTTCGGCGTCAACTGGAACGCGGCGCTCGACTCCGGCGGCGTCCTCGTCTCCGACCGGATCCTGCTCGAGTTCGAGATCTCCGCGATCAAGTCCGCGGTAGACGCCGGCGGAGCCGAGCAGGCTCAGGCCCAGCAGGCCTGACCGGCCCGGGCGGCTGGCGTGGGCGAGGACGGGGAGCCGGCCGAGGCCGCCGGCGAGTCCACGGACGCAGCCCCCGCCCACCCCTTCGTCGCCGTGGCGTTCGTCGACCCCACCGGGATCGGCCAGCGCTTCGGCAAGCGGCACTGGCCGCTGCATGTGACGCTCCTCCGGTTCGACACGGCCCCGGCGGCCGCCCACGCGGCGGTCGCAGGGGCCGTTGCCGCGTCCGGTGCGGCCCTCCCGCTGCGCGTGCGGATCGGCGCCGACGCCGACTTCGGCTACCGCGGCCGGGTCCGGGTCTCCCTCGTGGAGCCGGACGCCGGCCTCCAGGTGCTCCACGACCGTCTCCGCGAGGCCGTCGCCGCCGTGGGCGGCCGGATCCACAGCCCCCAGCACACCGGGCACGGGTTCAGGCCGCACGTGTCAGTTCAGGGCGAGCGGCGCGTCCACACGGGCCAGGTCGTCACGCTCGCCACCGTGGCACTGGTCGACATGGCCCCGGACGGCGACACCGACTGGCGTGTGCCGCTCGAGGCGTGGCCGTGACCGGGCCCTGACCCGGTGTCGCCCCGGTGTCGCCCAGGCTCAGCGGCCGAGGCTCAGCGTCCCAGCCACGAACCGGCGTCGAGCTCCGCGCGCAGGTTGTGCTGGGCCCGGCCGGCCCACAGGCTGCGGGCGGAGTCCGTATGGAAGAGGGGGTCGAGCCCGAGGAGCTGTTCGAGGACCGCGGCCCGGCCGGCGCGGAACGCCTCGTCCGGCACGTGGGCGAACTCTGCACGGACCTGCGCGGCGTACCGCCGGTATCCGTGGCGGTCCCGGCCCAGCACGGCGAGGTCTGCGTCGCACAGGAGCTGCCCCGCGGCGTCGGACGCTGCGGGCGCATGCCCCGCGGTGAGCCGCACGAGCCTCCCCACTTCGCCCACCTCCGCGGGCGGGAGCCCGGCGTCGGCGAGTCTGGCCTCGGCCAGCTGCGCCGACTCCTCCTCGTCCCGGCCCGGTTCGGCGCTGCCCGCCGCCGGGGCGCGGTACACCGCGTCGTGGAACCACGCGGCGAGGACGACGGCGCGCGGCGGGGTGCCGCCGTCGTGAATCGTCCCGAGGGCCCCGAGGACAGCGAAGAGGTGGGCGCGCGTGTGGTAGCGCCGGTGCGGCTCCGCCCAGCGCGTCAAGAGCTCCCGCCCGAGCCCCTCCCGGCCCGGGAGGAGCGCCTCCCAGCGCTGGGCCAGCGGAAGCTCGAGGGCCTTGGACCGCTCGCGTGCGGGCACCCGCAGGCCGGACGCGATGAGGGCCCGGGCGAGGTCCCTCCCGGTCACCTCCCGGGCCCCGCGTGCCACGAGGTCCGCGTGGCGGCGCTCCGGGACGTCGTAGTGGTCCTCGTCGAAGGCTCGCTCCGGGATCCCCGCCGCCGCGGCGAAGACGTGCAGCTCGGCGAGGGAGGCATCGGAGACCAGGTGCGCGAAGACTGTCCCGTGGGCCGGCCACATGGGGGAGTCGATGAGGATCGCCATGGGCACCAGCATCCACCCCGCGGTGCCCCCGTGTCGCGGCGGACGGGGGCGCCGTCGACTTGTTCCCAAGACTTGAGTCGCTTACACTCAGGTTAAATGCGTTGACCTTCGTGAAGAAGGCGCGGTTGGATGGATGCGGAACCTGTGGGAAGGGAGCTTGCTGTGGACGTCAAATTCACCACCAAGAGCCAGGAGGCGCTCTCTGCGGCGGCGATGAACGCCTCGACCGCCGGCAACCCCCAGGTGGAGCCCGTCCACCTCCTCAAGGCGCTCATGGACCAGCGCGAGGGCGTCGCCGTCGCGCTCCTGAGGGCCACGGGCGCGGACCCGGACGCCGTCAGCGTCGCCGCGAGCATGGCCATCAAGGCGCTCCCCGCCAGCTCCGGCAGCACCGTGGCCCAGGCCCAGCTGAGCCGGCAGGGCCTGCAGGTCATCCAGGCCGCCCAGCAGCAGGCCGAGCAGATGGGGGACACCTACGTCTCGACCGAGCACCTCCTCATCGGCCTGGCGGCCGACGGCGGCGCTGCGGGCAAGGCGCTGCGGGACAACGGCGCCCAGCTCGAGTCCCTCAAGGCAGCCCTCCCCGGGGTGCGCGGCGACCGGAAGGTGGACTCCCCGGACCCCGAGAACACGTTCCAGGCCCTCGAGAAGTACGGGACCGACCTCACCGCCGTGGCCCGCTCCGGCAAGCTCGACCCCGTGATCGGCCGCGACTCCGAGATCCGCCGGGTCATCCAGGTCCTCTCGCGCCGCACCAAGAACAACCCGGTCCTGATCGGCGAGCCCGGGGTCGGCAAGACCGCCGTCGTCGAGGGCCTCGCCCAGCGGATCGTGGCCGGGGACGTCCCGGAGAGCCTGCGCGGCAAGACCCTCATCTCCCTCGACCTCGGCTCCATGGTCGCGGGCGCGAAGTACCGCGGCGAGTTCGAGGAGCGGCTCAAGGCCGTCCTCGAGGAGATCAAGGCCTCCGAGGGCCAGATCGTCACCTTCATCGACGAGATCCACACCGTGGTCGGCGCCGGCGCCACCGGCGACTCCTCGATGGACGCCGGCAACATGCTCAAGCCCATGCTCGCCCGCGGCGAGCTGCGGCTCATCGGTGCCACGACGCTCGACGAGTACCGCGAGAACATCGAGAAGGATGCCGCCCTCGAGCGCCGGTTCCAGCAGGTGTTCGTGGGCGAGCCGAGCGTGGACGACACCATCGCCATCCTGCGCGGCCTCAAGGAGCGCTACGAGGCCCACCACAAGGTGGCCATCGCCGACTCCGCCCTCGTGGCCGCCGCCACGCTGTCCAACCGCTACATCTCCGGCCGGCAGCTTCCGGACAAGGCGATCGACCTGGTCGACGAGTCTGCGTCCCGCCTGCGCATGGAGATCGACTCGGCGCCGGAGGAGATCGACCAGCTGCGCCGCGCCGTCGACCGCCTCACCATGGAGGAGCTCGCCCTCGAGGGCGAGACGGACGCCGCGAGCGTCGAGCGCCTCGCCGCCCTGCGCGAGGACATGGCGGACAAGAAGGAGCAGCTCGCCGCGCTGAACGCACGCTGGGCGGCGGAGAAGGCCGGCCTGAACCGGGTGGGCGACCTCAAGGCGAAGCTCGACGAGCTGCGCGGACTCGCGGACAAGGCGCAGCGCGAGGGCGACCTCGCCGAGGCCTCCCGCATCCTGTACGGCGAGATCCCGACCTTCGAGCGCGAGCTCTCCGAGGCCTCCGCCGAGGAGGCCGCCGGGGACCGGCTCGGCAGCGCGAAGATGGTGGCGGAGGAGGTGACGGCGGACGACATCGCCGAGGTCATCTCCGCATGGACCGGCATCCCCGCCGGGCGCATGCTCCAGGGCGAGAGCCAGAAGCTCCTGCGGATGGAGGAGGAGCTGGGCAAGCGGCTCATCGGCCAGAGCCGAGCCGTCCAGGCCGTCTCCGACGCCGTGCGCCGGGCGCGGGCCGGCATCAGCGACCCGAACCGTCCCACCGGCTCGTTCCTGTTCCTCGGCCCCACCGGCGTCGGCAAGACCGAGCTCGCCAAGGCCCTCGCGGACTTCCTGTTCGACGACGAGCGCGCCATGGTCCGGATCGACATGAGCGAGTACTCGGAGAAGCACGCGGTAGCCAGGCTCGTCGGCGCCCCTCCCGGATATGTCGGCTACGAGGAGGGCGGCCAGCTGACCGAGGCTGTGCGGCGGCGCCCCTACTCGGTCATCCTCCTCGACGAGGTCGAGAAGGCGCACCCCGAGGTGTTCGACATCCTCCTGCAGGTCCTCGACGACGGGCGCCTGACCGACGGGCAGGGGCGCACCGTGGACTTCCGCAACGTGATCCTGGTGCTCACCTCGAACCTCGGCAGCCAGTTCCTCGTGGACCCGGACCTCAGCGAGGGCTCCAAGCGCGAGGCCGTGATGGGCGTGGTCAACGCCTCGTTCAAGCCCGAGTTCCTCAACCGGCTCGACGACGTCATCATGTTCGACGCGCTCTCGGTCGACGAGCTGTCCAAGATCGTCGAGCTGCAGGTCGACTCGCTCCAGGCCCGGCTCACCGAGCGCCGCCTCACCCTCGAGGTCACCGACGGGGCCCGTGCCTGGCTCGCGATGACCGGCTACGACCCCGCGTACGGGGCGCGGCCGCTCCGCCGCCTCGTCCAGCGCGAGATC
The DNA here is from genome assembly GCF_001577305.1 of Sinomonas atrocyanea. Taxonomy (NCBI): domain Bacteria; kingdom Bacillati; phylum Actinomycetota; class Actinomycetes; order Micrococcales; family Micrococcaceae; genus Sinomonas; species Sinomonas atrocyanea. The sequence goes on along the minus strand of NZ_CP014518.1, from coordinate 3,617,359 downwards.
GGGGACCGGCTCGCCCGCGAGATCCTGGCCGGCGAGATTTCCGACGGCGACACCGTCCTCGTGGACGTGGCCGACGTCGAGGTCGACCTCAAGGACCTCACCGGGGCCACGAGCGGGCTGAGCGTCAAGCGCAAGGAACCCGCGGTGCAGTAGGGCCTCAGGCCCGGGCTGCCGGCGATCAGTGGAGGAAGGACGTCGTCAGCGTGTTGCCGTTCGTGCTGACGATGTAGCAGTCCATCCGGCGGTCGCCGGACTTCCAGCCGTCCTCGCTCGGGTAGGCGGAGCGCTGCTTGAGGGCGCTGATGTCCTGGGGCAGCTTCACCTCGGAGGCCTTGCACAGCTGCCCGGCGCGCTGCTCGAGGGCGTCCCGGCCCGGGTAGGCCTCGCTGTCGGCGGCCTTCTCGACCCCGACCAGCTGCGCGGAGTGGGCCTGCGTGCACGGGACCCTGTCGCCGGAGGCGGCCGTGGCATCGAAGTCTGCGAAGCAGTCGCCCTTGGCGTAGGCGGTGGCCTCGACGGAGGCGGCCCTGCCGATCCCCGAGAGCGCGGCGATGCCCCAGATGATGAGGCCCACGGCCGCGGCGGCCGCGAGCACGATCCAGGCCGCCGGGCGCCTCCGGCTCCGGCGCGCCTGCCGCCTCCTCGCGCTCGGCTCCTCGGGAAGCGGCTCCTCGGGGACCGGCTCCTCGGGGACCGGCTCCGCAGCCATTTCAGCCGGAACGGACGGCATCGCCGCGGTCATCGGGGAGCGCGCGGGACGTGGGGGAGGGGGCGGGAAATCCTCGCGGCGCGGGGCATCAGGGACGTTGGACGTGCTCATGCACTGGGCTCGCTTCCTTGTAGCTCACACGGCCAGTGGCCAGCGCCGAGCGAATACGCGGAACGGCGCAATTACCTGTAGTCTAGACCTACGACAAATTGATCAGACACTCCGGGGCCTCGCGAACGTGCCTTCGCGACAACCTCCGGGACGACGCAAAAGAGGGGGTCACGCCATGGGGCGCGGCCGTCAAAAGGCTAAGGCAACCAAGCAGGCCCGGGACATCAAGTACTACAGCCCGAGCACTGACTACGCAGCTCTCGAGCGGGAACTCGGCTCGCAGGGCGGCCACTCGTCTCACCGTTACGCGGACAACCCCGAGCCGGACTACTCGGACTACGAGGACAAGTACGCGGATCAGTTTGCCGACGAGGATGAGGACGAGGACTCTCGCCGGATCGGTTGAGGCCCTGAACCCCTTCGAGCATCCGGCCGTCGCCGGAGCGCATGCCGCCGCACTGCGGTCCATCGCCCGCGAGGTGACCGAGAACGCCGCACCCCAGCCGTCCGACGTCGCCCGTGAGGGGATCCTCGGGATGCTGCGCGGCGGCAGCGTGCTCGTGCTCACCGGGGCCGGGGTCTCCACGGCGTCGGGCATCCCGGACTACCGGGGCCCGCAGGGGTCCTGGCGCAAGCACCGTCCGATGACCTACCAGGAGTTCCGCCACGATCCCGCCGCGCGGCACCGCTACTGGGCGCGCAGCTACATCGGCTGGCGGCACCTGAACCGGGCGGAGCCCAACCGGGCCCACCGGCTCCTCGCGCGGCTGGAAGCGACCGGCCACGTGGCCGGCGTCGTCACGCAGAACGTGGACGGGCTGCATGCGGCGGCCGGCACGCAGCAGCTCGTGGCGCTCCACGGCGACCTGGACCGGGTCGTGTGCCTCAACTGCGGCAACCTCGAGGGCCGGACCAACCTCGACGAGCGGCTCGCCCAGGCCAATCCCGGCTACGCCGAGGCCGTCGCCCACGATCCCGCCACGGTCAATCCGGACGGCGACGTGGAGCTCGACTCCCGCTGGGTGGCGCGCTTCGTCATGGTCCCCTGCCTCGTCTGCGGCTCGGACATGCTCAAGCCGGACGTCGTGTACTTCGGCGAGGGCGTGCCGGCCGAGCGCAAGGAACGGGCGACGGCGATGCTCGCCGCCGCGCGGGGCCTCCTCGTGCTGGGCTCGTCGCTGGCGGTCATGAGCGGGTTCCGGTTCGTGCTCGACGCGGCCCGCGACCGCAAGCCGGTGGGGATCGTCAACCAGGGGCCCTCACGCGGGGACTCCCGGGCTGTCTGGCGCTGGCGCGCCGACATCGGCGAGGCCCTCGAGGAGCTCAGCGGCGCCCTCTGACGCCCCCACCCACTTCCGTTTCGGGGACGCATCTCGTCGGCACAACGGCGTTTCGGGTACGAGCCTTCGCACCCGGAACGCCGGAAACGCGACGAGATGCGTACCCGAAACGCAGGGGTGGGGAGGGGTCAGGAGTAGGCGTTGACGAGGCGGACCGCGCCGCCGTCCACGCCCTTGGCGCCCTGAACGTAGTCGGGGTCGCCGGCAGGGGCAACGGTCGCGTCGTCCTGGGAGACCCGGCCCATGACCACGAGGGCAGCCCGCGCTCGGCGAGGCGCGCCAGGGCGGCGTCGGCGGCCTCGGGCGCGACGATGGCGACCATGCCCACGCCGAGGTTGAGCGTCCGCTCGAGGTCGGCCTGCGGCACGCCGCCGAGCTCGGCGACCAGCTTGAAGATGGCCGGCAGCTCCCAGGTGGATCGGTCCACGGTCGCGAGGAGGCCCTTGGGCAGCACCCGGGCGAGGTTGGCTGCCAGGCCGCCGCCGGTCACGTGGGAGAACCCGCGCAGCGCGAGCTCCTCCCCGCCGGCCGCCCCGTTCAGCTCCCGCACGAGGTCGAGGCAGTCCGCGGCGTACACGCGGGTCGGCTCGAGCAGCTCCTCGCCGAGGGTCCGCCCAAGCTCGGAGACCTGCCGGTCGAGCGCCCAGCCGGCGTGGTTGATGACGCGGCGCACGAGGGAGTAGCCGTTCGAGTGGATGCCCGAGGAGGCCATGCCGATCACGACGTCGCCCTCGCGCACCCGCTCGGGGCCGAGCAGGGCGTCCGCCTCGACGACGCCGGTGGCCGCGCCCGCGACGTCGTACTCGTTCTCGCCGAGGAGGCCCGGGTGCTCGGCCGTCTCGCCGCCCACGAGGGCGGTTCCCGCCACGGAGCAGGCCGCCGCGATGCCGCGCACGATGTCCGCGATGCGCTCCGGGACGACCTTGCCGCACGCGATGTAGTCCGTCATGTACAGCGGCTCGGCGCCGACCACCACGATGTCGTCCACGACCATGCCGACGAGGTCGAAGCCGATCGTGTCGTGCACGTCCATGGCCTGCGCGATCGCGACCTTGGTCCCGACCCCGTCCGTGGAGGTCGCCAGCAGCGGCCGGCGGTAGGTGAGCAGGCGCGAGACGTCGAACAGGCCCGCGAAGCCGCCGACACCGCCGAGCACCGAATCGGTGTGGGTGGCCTTGACGGCGTCCTTCATGAGCTCGACGGCGCGGTCCCCGGCCTCGACGTCGACACCAGCGCCAGCGTAGGTAATCACCGTGTTGGCGGTGCCGGAGGCACCCTGTGCGGGCTGGGACTGGTCAGGGGTGCTGGCGCTCATGCGGTTTCATTCCTGTCGGCCGGGGTCAGCAGGGACTCGAGTTCGGATCCGGGGCCCGGGTCGCAGCCGGCGGCGCCGGGGCGTTCTGCGGGATCGGCGGTGGCGCCGTCCGCCGTGGCCGCCGCGGTGTCGCGCTCGAGGAGGTTTTTGCCGAGCCGGTCGGCGCTCGGCAGCTCGATCGGGTACCTCCCGGTGAAGCAGGCTGTGCACAGGCGCTCGCGTGGCTGGTGCGTGGCGGCGATCATGCCGTCCTCCGAGATGTACCCGAGCGAGTCCGCGCCGATGGCCTGGGAGATCTCCTCGATGGTGGCCCCGTTGGCGATGAGCTCGGCGCGCGAGGCGAAGTCGATCCCGTAGAAGCACGGCCACTTCACCGGCGGGGAGGAGATCTTGACGTGGACCTCCTTGGCCCCGGCCTCACGAAGCATGCGCACGATGGCCCGCTGCGTGTTGCCGCGCACGATCGAGTCGTCCACCACGACCACGCGCTTGCCGCGGATCACGGACTCGAGCGCGTTGAGCTTGAGCCGGATGCCGAGCTGGCGCAGCGTCTGGGACGGCTGGATGAAGGTGCGGCCCACGTAGGAGTTCTTGACGAACCCGTGCGCGAACGGGATGCCCGACTCTTCGGCGTACCCGACCGCGGCCGGGGTGCCCGACTCGGGGACCGGGATCACGAGGTCCGCCTCGTGGGTGTTCTCCCGCGCGAGCTGGCGGCCCATCTCGACGCGGGACTCGTACACCGAGCGGCCGGCGATCGAGGCGTCCGGGCGCGCGAGGTAGACGTACTCGAAGACGCAGCCGGCGGGCGTGGCCGCGCCGAAGCGCTGGGAGCGGACGCCCTTCTCGTCGATGGCGATGAACTCGCCGGGCTCGATCTCGCGGATGAAGCTCGCACCGACCGTGGCGAGGGCGGACTGCTCCGAGGCGACCACCCAGCCGCGCTCGAGCCGGCCCAGGCACAGCGGGCGGATCCCGTGGGTGTCGCGCGCGGCGTAGAGCGTGCCCTCGTCCATGAACACGAAGCAGAAGCCGCCGCGGATCTTCGGCAGCAGCTCGATCGCGGTCTGCTCGAGGGTCTGGCCCTTCTGGCCCTGCAGGAGCGCTGTGACGAGGGCCGTGTCCGAGGTGTTGCCCTGCTTCATCTCGCCCGTGAGCTCGCCGCCGGTGAGCTCCTCGATCATGTCCCGGAGGTCGGCGGTGTTGGTCAGGTTGCCGTTGTGGGCGAGGGCCACGGTGCCGTTCGCGGTCGCGCCGAGCGTGGGCTGGGCGTTGGCCCAGTGGCTCGCGCCGGTCGTCGAGTAGCGGCAGTGGCCCACGGCCAGGTGGCCCGTGAGCGTGTTCAGTGTCGACTCGTCGAACACCTGGGACACGAGACCCATGTCCTTGTAGACGTTGATCCGGGTGCCGTCGCTCGTCGCGATGCCCGCGGATTCCTGCCCGCGGTGCTGGAGCGCGTACAGGCCGTAATAGGTGAGCTTGGCGACTTCTTCGCCGGGTGCCCACACCCCGAAGACGCCACAGGCGTCCTTGGGACCTTTGTCGTTTGTGTCTAAGTCGAGCGAGAGGAGTCCGTCACCACGTACCACTGGTCGATTGTCTCATGGAGCCGGGGCCGGGCCCGCCTCGGGGCCGTCCTCGTCCGTGGATGACGTGCCCGCCGCGGCCGGCGAGTCCGCGGACGACGGCGAGTGGCCGCCGTCGTGCGCCAGGGCGCCTTCCGCCGTGGCCTCCGCAGGAGGGGCCGGCTCCTCGACCTCCTCGACGGTGGCCCGCTGGGCGCGGCGCAGCGAGACGCGGTCGAGGACGAGGGCCGCCAGGCCGCCCAGGAGCACCCCGCCAGCGGCGAAGAGGACCAGGAAGTAGCCGAACACCGAGCCCTGCGTGTAGTTCTGCGGAGCGGGCTCCGCGTAGGACGTGATCGCCGCGACGATGACGCCGAGCACGCCGCCGGCCACGAGGAACGGCACGTACTTGGGGGCGCGGCGGACGCTGATCTGGCGCTGGGAGGGCATGGGACAAGCCTATCCGCCGCCGGCGGCACGCACGACGCCGCCCCGTCACCGGCGGATGGCGGTGACGGGGCGGCGCGGGCAGGGGTGCGAGCCCCAGTCGGGGTCAGTGCGCCCCGTGGGCCTCCTTCACGGGGAGCTCATTGCCGTCCTTGTCCAGGACCTTGCCGTTCTCGCAGCGGTCGCCCTCCTGGAGGCAGTCGAGGACCTGGATCGGGATCATGCGGGTGGGGGCGGCGGCGAACACCGAGGGATCGTGCGGGGTGCCGCGCTTGACCACGTTGAAGATGATGTTCAGCAGGACCGCCATGATCGCCGCGGAGGAGATGCCCGAGTCGAAGATGACCTGGAACCACGAGGGGAAGCTCGCGTAGAACGTCGGGCTGACCACCGGGATGAGGCCGAATCCGATCGAGGTCGCCACGATGATCAGGTTCATGTTGTCCCGGTAGTCGACCTTGGACAGCGTCCGGATGCCGGAGGCCGCCACGGTGCCGAAGAGGACGATGCCGGCGCCGCCGAGGACAGGCATCGGGATCGCCGCGACCACGCGGCCGAGCACCGGAAGGAGGCCGAGGATCATGAGGACGCCGCCGCCGGCCGCCACCGCGAAGCGGCTCTTGATGCCGGTCACGGCCACGAGGCCGACGTTCTGGGCGAACGCGCTCTGGGTGAAGCCGTTGAAGATCGGCGACACCGCGGAGGAGAGCATGTCGGCGCGCAGGCCGTTGGCGATGCGCTTGGAGTCGACCTTCGCCCCGGTGACCTCGGCGACGGCGAGGATGTCCGCCGTGGTCTCCGTGAGGATGACGAGGACGACGATGACCATGGAGATGATGCCGGCCGGCGGGAACGTCGGCAGGCCGAAGTGGAAGGGGTCCGGAAAGGCGAAGATCGGGCCGTTGGCGACCTGGGAGAAGTCGGCCTTGCCGAGGATGGCGGCGATGACGGTCCCGATGACGATCGCGAGCAGGATCGACAGGCGCGAGATCATGCCGCTGCCGAGCTTGCTGAGGACCATGATGATCACGAGGGTGAGCGCCATGAGGCCGATGTTCGCCATGCTGCCGTAGTCCGGGGCCTTGGCGTTGCCGCCGAGGGCCCAGCCTGCCGCGACCGGGACGAGCGAGAGCCCGATGGTGGTGATGACCACGCCGGTGACCACGGGCGGGAAGAAGTGGATGATCTGGGCGAAGAACGGTGCGACGATGAGGCCGATCACCGAGGCGGCCATGACGGAGCCGAAGACCGCGGGGAGTCCGCCGCCGCCGTTCACGATGGCGAGCAGCGTGGCGACCGAGGCGAACGAGGTCCCCTGGACGAGCGGCAGCTGGGAGCCGAACCACTTGATCCCGAGCGTCTGGAGGAGGGTCGCGAGCCCGCCGATGAAGAGGCAGGCCGTGATCAGGAGGGCGAGGTCGGGACCCTTGAGGCCTGCGGCGGAGCCAATGATGAGCGGCGGGGCGATGATGCCGCCGTACATGGTCAGGACGTGCTGGAAGCCGTAGGCGAAGGCGGTGCCGATGGGCAGCTTCGTGTCTTCCGGGCGTGCCGCCTCGGCGCTGTGATGGCCTGGTGCGGGCGCTTGATTTCGGGACATAGCGGACCTCCTTGTCAGCTGGATATTCCGAGTGCGCAACTTCTCTGTGGGTGGGTGATGTGCCGCGGGCGGCCGGCGCAGGGAGTGCCGGGCCGCCCGCGGCGGTCTGTGGCCCCCGGAGGGGACGGTCCCGCCTCGAGGTGAGGCGAGTCGGAGGGAGGACGACGGCGGCCGGAGTTCACCGCCGTCGTGCCTCTCCCCATGGGCGGGAGGCTGGTGCCGAGAGGTGGTGGCGCCGGCTCAGCAGAAGCCGGTGATGCCGTCCCAGGCGTCGTTGTCCGCCGAGATGGACTCGCGCTGGAAGTTCGCCTCGATGAGGCCGTACGGGCGGTCGGCCGCGTAGAAGACCTCGTTGGGGTTGTCCAGGCCGAACGGAGTCAGGTCGACGAGGAAGTGGTGCTTGTTCGGGGTCGAGAAGCGGATCTCCTCGATCTCGGCGTGCGCATCCAGGACCTTCTGGGCCATCTGGAAGAGCGTCTGCTGGAGGGCGTACGAATAGCCCTCGGTGAACCCCTCGAGCAGGAGCGCCTTGACGTCGTCGTAGGACTTGTTGAAGTCCACCGACCCGTTGGCGACCGCCTCGGGGCTGTACCGCCACCGGGCCGAGACGTCGGTGGCAAGGATGCGCTCCGTGGTCTCCGCGAGGGTGGTGAAGCGGTCCTTCGGGTAGCCCACGAAGCCGGACTGCGTGGACTTGAGGACCGTGAGGTCGTTCAGGCCGGAGATCACCTGGACGGCGTCACCGTCCTTGACGACGACCGCGTTGCGGACCTCCTGGCCCTTGCGGACGAACGAGTGGTCGTGGCCCTCGGCCTTGCCCTGCCCGGGGGCGGAGATGCGCTCCCAGGCGTACTGCTCCGCCTCCCAGCGGCCGCCCGTGACCCATCCGAACTCGGAGGTGAAATGGTTGGCGAGGCGGAGGAGGAACTGCTCGGGCGAGCCGACGCCCTCGCGGGCGAAGCCGTAGACGGTGTTCTTCTGGGTGTCCGTCGGGACCACGTGGCCGTTGTCGCCGTCGAAGTGGGCGGCGTCGAAGTCGCCCCGCAGCTGCGAGGTGACGCTGAGGTCCTCGATTTCGTGGCGGTCGGTGTCGCGGGTGATCTTGACGACGCGGACCTCGGCCTTGCCGTACTGGTTCTTGCCCAGGACGATCTTGGTGTTCTCGGTGCTCATGGGTACTTAGCTCCCTCGGTACGTGGAAAAGGCGAAAGGACTCAGCAGAAGCGGCACGTGGTAGTGCGCCTCGGCCGCGTTGACCGTGAAGGCCAGCGATACCTCTGGGAAGAAGGTGTCCTGCCCGATGCCGGCGAAGTAGGCGCCCGTGGCGAACGTGAGGCGGTACTCGCCGCTGTCCAGCCGTTCGGGGCCAAGCTCTTTCACCCGCCCGTCAGCATCGGTGATGCCCGCTCCAATCTGGGACCATGCCTCGCCGTCGCGGGCGTAGAGTTCGACGGCGACACCTGCGGCCGGCTTCCCGGCAGCGGTATCCAGAATGTGGGTGGTCACATGGGAGACGCTCACGCGCTCAGCTCCTCTCGGAATGCGCCGTCCTGCACGCTCTGCTGCAGGCGCAGCACCGCGATCTCGCGGAGCTGCTCGGCGACGATGGGCTCCTCCTGCTCGGGCGTGTGGCCCAGGCGTTCCTGGAGGGCGGAGAGCATCTCCTCGGCACTGCGGCCGGCGGCGCGGATCAGGAAGACCCGGCCGAACTTCTCCTCGTACGCCCGGTTCCCCTCCGCCAGGGCGGCGGCGATGTGCTGGTCGTCGGGATTGACGCCGGCCTGCTCGCTGCGCGACATCGATGCCTCGGCCGAGGCGCCGGACGCCCTCTCCCCGATGCGGGGATGGTGGGACAGTGCGCCCTCCAGCTCCTCTGGGGTGAAGGGGTCCGCCGCGCGGCGCGCTGCTGCCAGGAGGTCCTCGACGCCCGGGAACGGGCGTGCTGCGGTGATCTCCTCGACCCAGCGGTCGATGTCGAGGCACGGCTTCAGGAGCTCTCGTGCCTCAGGGGCGGGGGCGGCATTGAACTGTTCAAGCAACATGGCTTGTCGGGTCCTCAACTGCTCAATGCTGGCATCCACGGTGACGGCTATACGGAACGTCGGTTTCTTGGGTTCCGCATCGTGGAACTGTTATTTCAGCATGTGCAATTATTCTGACCTACGAACGGTGTGACTGTCAACACGTCCGGGTGATCTGGGATACAGGGATTGTGCCATAGGGGCACTCCACAGCCGAGGGGCCCCGCCGAGGCCCGTGGGGGCCTGAGGCCACGAGTGTGCGGCTCACGCGGGTGCTGAGACTTCGAACCCGCATCAGCCGCACACTCGACGGTGACTCCCGGGGGGGCGGCACGCAGAAGGGCCCCGGACGCAGCAGCAGCCGGCCCGGGGCCCTCGGGCGGGCTCAGCAGGTCAGAGGCCGAGCCTGGTGCGCAGCGCAGCCACGTGGCCGTCTGCCTGCACGTTGTAGTCGACGGACTCGATCTCGCCCTCGGGGGACACCACGGCCGTGGACCGCAGGATGCCCTCGCGGACCTCGCCGTTGACGATCTTCTCGCCCCAGGCGCCCCACGCCTTGGCGACGGCTGCGCCCTCGTCCGCAAGGAGCGGGAACGTGAGCGAGAAGTCCTCGGCGAACTTCGCGATGTCCTCCACGGCGTCCGGCGAGATGCCGATGACCTTGACCCCGCCGGCGTTGAGCGCGTCGAGGCTGTCCCGGAAGTCGCACGCCTCGGTGGTGCACCCGGGGGTGGCCGCCTTCGGGTAGAAGTAGACGACGACGCGGCCGCCGCGGTAGTCCTCGAGCGAGACCGGCGTGCCGGTGGCGTCGGGCAGGGTGAACGCGGGGGCCTGCTGCCCCGCGCTGAGCTTGGTCAGTGCTGTCATGGTTCCTCCTGTAGGCAGATCTGCCAGTCGTCTCACGCGGAGCCGCGGCGGAGCAGCTGGCCCTTGGGCTCGCTGAAGTCCACTTCGGTGCCGCGCACGAACGTCCGCCGCACCACACCGGAGAGGGACTTGCCCTGGTACGGCGTGATGTGGTTCTTGTGGTGCAGCTTCTCCGCGTCGACGACGAACGTCTCGTCCGCGGCGAACACGGCCAGGTCCGCATCGTAGCCCGGCGCGAGGTGGCCCTTGCGCTGCAGCCGGGCGAGCTCGGCCGGCCTGCGCCCCATCCACTCGACGACGCGCTCGAGCGGGATGCCCCGCTGCCGGGCCTCGGTCCAGATGAGCGGCAGCCCGAGCTGGAGGGAGGCGACGCCGCCCCAGGCCACGCCGAAGTCACCGTGCTCGGGATCCTTGAGGTCCACCGTGGAGGGGGAGTGGTCCGAGACGATGCAGTCGATCACGCCGTCCTCGAGCCCCTTCCACAGCAGCTCGCGGTTGGAGGCCTCGCGGATCGGCGGGCAGCACTTGAAGGCCGTGGCACCGTCGGGGATCTCCTCGGCCAGCAGCGTGAGGTAGTGCGGGCACGTCTCGACGGTGAGCTTCACGCCATCGCGCTTGGCGCTGGCGATCATCGCGAGCGCGTCCGAGGAGGACAGGTGCAGGATGTGGGCGCGCGCCCCGGTCCAGCGCGCCCGCTCGATGACCCCGGCGATCGCGACGTTCTCGGCGCCGCGGGGCCGGGAATGGAGGAACCGCTCGTAGACGGCGCCCTCGGCGGAGGGGGCGTGGTCGATCGCCTGGGAGTCCTCGGCGTGCACGATCATGAGCCCGTCGAACGAGGCGATCTCCGCGAGGTCCTTCTCCAGCTCATCGATCTCCAGGTGCGGGAACTCGTCGACGCCGGAGTGGAGGAGGAAGCACTTGAAGCCGAACACGCCCTCCTCGTGCAGCGGGCGCAGGTCCCCGGTGTTGCCCGGGATTGCCCCGCCCCAGAAGCCCACGTCCACGAACGACTGCGTCTCGGCCGAGCGGCGCTTGACGTTGAGCGCGTCCACGCTGACGGTGGGCGGGATCGAGTTCAGCGGCATGTCGATAATGGTCGTGACGCCGCCGGCCGCCGCGGCCTTGGTCGCGGAGGCGAAGCCCTCCCACTCGGTGCGGCCGGGCTCGTTGACGTGGACGTGGGAGTCGACGAGGCCGGGGATGAGGGTCTCGTCCTCGGCCAGCTCGATCACCTCCCGGCCGGCAAGCCCGGCCCCGAGGGGCTCGACGGCGGCGATCCGGCCGCCGGAGATGCCCACCTCGCGGGGGTCGATGCCCTCGTCCGTGAGGACCCGCTGCCCGCGGACCACGAGGTCGTATTCGATATCAGTCACCGCACAGGTTCCCTTCCGCTCTTGTCTCCAACGATAGATGCGGCCAGATCGATCCCGACCTGCCGCACGAGGCTGCGCGCCCCGCGGATGCACGCCTCGACGTCCGGCTCGAGGTCCGTGAGCGCGTGCACGGCGTCGAAGCCGGCCGCGGCGGGGTCCGCGAGCTGGCTGCGCCCGCACACCGCCACCACCGGGACGCCGAGGGCCCGGGCCTCGGCCGCGACGCCCACGGGGGCCTTGCCGGCGAGGCTCTGGAGGTCCAGGCTGCCCTCCCCGGTGACGACGAGGTCGGCCCCGGCGAGCTTCTCGCGCAGGCCGGTGAACTCGACGACGACGTCGATCCCGCGCCGCCGCGTCGCGCCCAGGGCCAGTGCCGCGTAGCCGACGCCCCCGGCCGCACCGGCCCCGGGCTGGCCCTTGGCCGCGGCGGCCGCAGGCCCCATCGCCGCCCCGAGGACGGCCGCGAACGCCTCGAGGGCGGCGTCGAGCTCCTCGACGTCCGACGGCGTGGCCCCCTTCTGCGGGCCGAACACCGCGGCGGCGCCGCGCGGGCCGGTGAGGGGATTGTCGACGTCGGCCGCGAGGGTCAGGCGGGCCCGGTCGAGGCGGGTGTCGAGGTCCGACAGGTCCGCCTCGGCGATCCGCGCGAGGGCCGCGCCGCCGAGCGGGAGGCCGTTGCCGGCGTCGTCCGTGAAGCGCGCGCCGAGCCCGGCGAGCATTCCGGCGCCGCCGTCGGTGCAGGCGCTGCCGCCGACGCCGAGGACGATGTCCCGGCAGCCGGCGTCGAGCGCGGCGCGGACGAGCTGGCCGGTGCCCAGGCTCGTGGCGCCGCGGGCATCCTTGACCCCGCCCGGGAGGACGTCGAGGCCCGAGGCGGCGGCCATCTCGATGACCGCCCGGGTGCCGGACACGGCGAACTCCGCCGTGAGCGTGGCACCGGTGGGGCCGGCGACGGCCGCCCGGCGCGGGGTGAAGCCCGCGCCGAGCGCCGCGGTCACGGTGCCCTCGCCGCCGTCGGCCACGGGGACCAGGACGAGCTCGGCCTCCGGGAGCACCGCGCGGATGCCCTCCGCGAGCGCCTCGGCCACCTCGGGGGCCGTGAGGGAGCCCTTGAACTTGTCGGGGGCGAGGACGATCTTCATCAGTTCTGCTCCGTGCCCTCTCAGTCCAGCAGGGCCACGATGGCGGTCGGGGCGTCCTCGTGCCGCGCGGCGAGCTCCTCGAACTCCACCACGTTGTCCAGCTCGGTGCCCATGGCGATGTTGGTCACGCGCTCGAGGATGGCCTCGACCACCACGGGGACCTTGTACTCGGCCATGAGGGCGCGGGCCTTCTCGAAGGCCGGGCCGAGGTCCTCCGGGTGCTCGACCCGGATGGCCTTGCAGCCCAGGCCCTCGGCCACCTTGACGTGGTCCACACCGTAGCCGGCAGCGGTGCCCTCGCCCTCGGAGTTGATGTTCTCGAACGCGAGGGAGACGTGGTAGTCCATCTCGAAGCCGCGCTGGGACTGGCGGATGAGGCCGAGGTAGGAGTTGTTCACCACCACATGGATGTAGGGCAGCTGGAACTGCGCGCCGACGGCGAGCTCCTCGATCATGAACTGGAAGTCGTAGTCGCCCGAGAGGGCCACCACGGTCTCGCCCGGCTTGCCCCGGACCACGCCGAGGGCCGCGGGGCCGGTCCAGCCGAGCGGGCCGGCCTGGCCGGCGTTGATCCACTTGCGGGCGCCGAACACGTGCAGCATCTGGGCGCCGGCGATCTGGGACAGGCCGATCGTGGTCACGTAGGTCGTGTCCGGCCCGAAGGCCCTGTTCATCTCCTCGTAGACCCGGAACGGCTTCATCGGCACGTTGTCGTAGTGGGTCTTGCGCTGCATGCGGCCGCGCTTGTCCTGCGCCGAGGCGGCCCAGGCGCTGTAGTCCGGCAGCGAGCCGGCGGCCTTGCGCTCGCGGGCCACCTCGAGGATCTCCTCGAGGAAGGCGCCGGCGTCGGAGACGATGCCGAAGTCGGGGGAGAACACGCGCCCGATCTGGGTGGGCTCGATGTCCACGTGCACGAACGTGCGGCCTGACGTGTACTTCTCGACCGAGCCGGTGTGGCGGTTGGCCCAGCGGTTGCCGATGCCGATCACGAAGTCGGACTCGAGGAAGGTCGCGTTGCCGTACTTGTGCGAGGTCTGCAGGCCCACCATGCCGGCCATGAGGCGGTGGTCGTCCGGGATGGCGCCCCAGCCCATGAGGGTGGGCACCACGGGGACGTTGAGCGTCTCGGCGAGCTCGACGAGCGCCGGGGCGGCGTCGGCGTTGATGATGCCGCCGCCGGCCACGATGAGCGGCTTCTGGGCGGCAGTGAGCATGTCGAGGGCCTTCTCGGCCTGCTTGCGGCTCGCGCGGGGCTTCTGCACGGGGAGCGGCTCGTAGGCGTCGATGTCGAACTCGATCTGGGCCATCTGCACGTCGAACGGCAGGTCCAGGAGCACGGGGCCGGGGCGACCGGTGCGCATGAGCTGGAAGGCCTTCTGCACGGCACCGGGGACCTGGCCGGGCTCGAGGACGGTCATGGCCATCTTCGTCAGGGGCTTGGCGATGGACTCGATGTCCACGGCCTGGAAGTCCTCCTTGTGCAGCTTGGCCACGGGCGCCTGGCCCGTGAAGCACAGCATCGGGATGGAGTCCGCCTGCGCGGCGTAGAGGCCGGTGATCATGTCCGTGCCCGCCGGGCCCGAGGTGCCGAGGCACACGCCGATGTTGCCGGCCTTGGCGCGGGAGTAGCCGTCGGCCATGTGCGAGGCGCCCTCGACGTGGCGGGCCAGGGTGTGGCGGATGCCGCCGTGGGCCCTCATGGCCGAGTAGAGGGGGTTGATCGCGGCGCCGGGCAGGCCGAAGGCCTCGGTGGCGCCCTCCTTCTCGAGGATGGCCACGATCGCGTCGACAGTGCGCATCTTTGCCATGTCGGAAGCTCCTTGGTGGTGAAGTGGGGTGGAAGAGGCGGGAATGGGGCCGGCCCCGAGGTTGCGCGCCCGGGGCCGGCTGTCTGTGGGGTACGCGCCGCTGGTGCGGGGCGCACGACGGCGAGTGGTCGCCGTCGGCGGTCAGCTCTTGCCGGAAAGTTCGGCAGTGAGCTTGAACAGGCCCGAGTGGTCGAGGCCGCCGTCGCCGCGGGCCACGAGGGCCGAGACGAGCTGGGCGACCGCCGCGCCGAGCGGCACCACGACGCCGGCCTCGCGGGCCGCGGAGGTGACGATGCCGAGGTCCTTGTTGTGCAGGGCCAGGCGGAATCCGGGGTCGAAGTTGCGGTCCAGCATCTTCTGCCCCTTCTGGTCCAGGACCTTCGAGCCGGCCAGGCCGCCGCCCAGGACCTTCAGCGCGGCGTCGGTGTCCACGCCGTAGGCCTCGAGGAACACGATGGCCTCGGAGAGTGCCTGGATGTTCACGGCGACGATGAGCTGGTTCGCGGCCTTGACGGTCTGGCCGGAGCCGGAGGGGCCGACGTGGACGATGGTCTTGCCGACAGCCTCGAGGATCGGCAGTGCGGCGTCGAAGTCCGCCTTCTCGCCGCCGACCATGATGGACAGGACGCCGTCGATCGCACCCTGTTCGCCGCCGGAGACGGGGGCGTCGAGGGGGCGGATGCCTGCCTCGCGGGCCGCGGCGGCGAGGCGGGCGGAGACGTCGGGGCGGATCGAGGAGGCATCGATCCAGAGCGCGCCCTGCGGAGCGTTCGCGAAGACGCCGTCGGGGCCGCTGACGACGCCCTCGACGTCGGGGGAGTCCGGGACCATCGTGATGATGACCTCGGCGTCCTTGACGGCCTCCGCGATGCTCTTGGCACCGGTGCCGCCCTCGGCGGCGAGCTTGTTGACCTTGTCCTCGCTGCGGTTGTAGCCGGTGACGGCGTGGCCGGCCTTGACGAGGTTGACGGCCATGGGGAGGCCCATGATGCCCAGGCCGATGACTGCGACGTTGCTCATGCTGTTCTCCTTGAAGTCTGGTGGGTGGGGCGACCGGTCAGGCGACGGGGCGGATGGCCCACTTGAAGGCCTCGGCCTGGGGCGCCTTGTACTCGAGCCCGATGTAGCCGGCGTAGCCGAGCTCGCGCGAGCGGCTGATCCACTCGCCGAGCGGGAGGGCGCCCGTGCCGGGGGCGCCGCGGCCGGGGTTGTCGGCGATCTGGATGTGGCCGAAGTCCTTGGCGTGCTCCTCGATGACGGCGGCGACGTCGTCGCCGTTGACCGCCAGGTGGTAGAAGTCGGCGAGGAGCTTGACGTTCTCGACGCCGGCGTCCTGGGTCCTGGCGATCACGGCGAGGGCGTCCGCGGCGGTCTTGAGCGGGTAGGCCGGGGTGCCGGAGACGGGCTCGAGGAGGACCGTGCCGCCGACCTTCGCGACGCCCTCGGCAGCGGCGACCAGGTTCTCCAGGCCGAGCTCGTCCTGCTCCTGGTCAGTGGCGCCGTCGAGGCGGTTGCCGTAGAGCGCGTTGAAGGCCTTGGTGCCGGTGCGCTCGGCGATGCCGGCCACCACGTCGATGTTGTCCTTGAACTCGCCCGAGCGGCCGGTCCACGAGACGAGGCCGCGGTCTCCGGCCGGCATGTCGCCGGCGAAGAAGTTCAGCCCGGAGAGTGCCACGCCCGCGTTGTCGAGTGCGGCGACGAACGCGTCGACGTCCTTGTCCGCGGGGACGGCCTCGCTGAACGGCCACCAGAACTCCACGGCGTCGAAGCCGGCGGCCTTCGCGGCGGCAGGGCGCTCGAGCAGGGGCAGTTCGGTCAGCAGGATGGAGCAGTTCACCGTGTAGGTCATCGTCGGGTCCCTCTCGATCGATCCACCCAATTTCAGATGGTGGAAATAAATTCTCTCTGAATGAAAGTGTAGGCGCGGGTGTGACCGCGGTCAACTCTTTTGGATACCAAATGGGGATGAGTCTTCGGTCTCTGGTTAACAGAGGCCGCCTCAGGGAAAGATGGGGGCATGGCCACGTACAGAGCAATGGAGCACGCGTCGAGCAAGGATCCGCATGATTGGGGCCGCGCCATGGCGGTCGCCCTCAAGCGGCTGCTCGAGGCAGCGCAGACGGACCGGGACTACCTCGAGCATCAGCACCTGATCGGGCAGGACATCGTGATGCGCATCGAGGCGGAGGAGGGCGGCGCCTGCGTGCACCTGAGCTGGCGGCCGCAGAACCAGGAGGATGCGCCCCCGGACGACGACGAGCGCGCGCCCATCCTCGACGACGGGGCCTCCGAGGTCGTCGAGGGCTCGGGCCGGGGCGGCTGAGCCGCCCACCTCTCCCAGCCCACCTCCCCGCCCGTTTCGGGTACGCATCTCGTCCGGTTTTCCCCGTTTCGGGTACGAGGCGGATACACGACGCCGCTCCTCGCCCCCCCCGTTCCCTCGGCTCACCGAGGGCGCGCCTTGCGGCAGCTGTACCCGGAACGCCGAAAGGGCGACGAGATGCGTACCCGGAAGGCCGAAAGGGCGACGAGATGCGTACCCGAAACGGGGAGTGGGGGAGGGGTGACGCATCACCGGGCCCCCGGATGCTCGAAGCGTCCGGGGGCCCGGGAGTGGGTACGACGGCACCGGCCGACTCAGTGCCAGGCCGACCAGCGCCGTCGCGCGGGAGGGGCCCGCCCCGGCGGGCCAGCGCACGGGAGGCGAGGAGCCGCCGTCGTGCGCGGAGGACGCGTCAGGTGAGCTTCACCTGGCGGTTGACGTCCTTGTAGAGGAGGTAGCGGAACTCGCCCGGGCCGCCCGCGTAGCAGGCCTGGGGGCAGAAGGCGCGCAGCCACATGAAGTCGCCGGCCTCGACCTCGACCCAGTCGTTGTTGAGCAGGTACATGGCCTTGCCCGACAGGACGTAGAGGCCGTGCTCCATCACGTGGGTCTCGGGGAACGGGATGACCCCGCCCGGCTGGAACGTCACGATGTTCACGTGCATGTCGTGCGCGAGGTCGTCCGGGTCGACGAAGCGGGTGGTCTTCCACACGCCGTCCACGTCCGGCATCTCGCGCGGGGCCACTTCGGCGTCCGAGGTCACGAAGCTCTTGGCCTCGTAGCCCTCGAGCCGCTCGTACGCCTTGCGGACCCAGTGGAACGAGACGATGTCGTCGGACACGTTCTCGAGGCCCCACGGGTCGCCGGCGGCGAGGTACGCGTAGCCGCCCTCGCCGAGCTCGTGGACCTCGCCGCCCAGGGTGAGGTTCACGGTGCCCTTGACGACGAACACCACGCCCTCGACGCCGGCCTCGAACTCGGCCTTGGGGGCACCGCCGCCGGGGCCGATCTCCACGATGAGCTGCGAGAAGGTCGTGGCGAACCCGGAGATGGGCCGGGCGATGATCCACGAGCGCGTGTTCGTGAAGCCGGGGAGGTTGCTCGTGACGATGTCCGTCAGGACGCCCTTCGGGATGACCGTGTACGCCTCGGTGACGATGGCGCGCTCTGTGGTCAGGTGCGTCTGGGGCGGCAGCCCGCCCTCGGGGTAGTAGTACTTGCCCATGTGTCCCTTCCTTGGGTCAGTTCGAGGTCGCGGCCGGGTGTGTGTCGGCCAGCCGCGGGTGTGCCAGGTGCGTGAGCTCGCGTTCGCCCAGGCCCGTCGAGGCGAGCACCTCGTCGGCGCCGACGGCGCCGCACTGGACCCCGCGGAGCACGAACGCCGCGAGCGCGCGGGCCGTGGCCGGCTCGTCGAGGACGGCGCCGGAGGTCTGCTGCACGTAGTTGCGCAGGCGGGTCGTGGCGGCGTCGAGCCCCTCGCGGTAGAACGCGTACGTGGCGATGTACCGCGTGGGCAGCTGGTGGGCGTGGAGGTCCCAGCCCTGGTAGTAGCCGCGCTCGAGGGAACGCCGGACGAGCCGCGCGTGGAGCCTCCACGCCTCGGCGCGCTGGTCGGCGTCGCCCAGCGGCAGGATGTTGGTCGAGCCGTCGGAGAGGCGGATCCCCGTGCCGGCGACGGCGAGCTGCATGACCTCCTTGGCGAAGTCCGCGGCCGGGTGCTCCATCGACTGGTAGGCCGCGGCGATCTGCAGCGACGCCGAGTAGTCGTACGTGCCGTAGTGCAGCGCCGTGATCCGCTTGTCGGCGACGTGCGGCAGCTGGGCGACCGGGTGCGAGCCGTCGGGCCCGATGATCAGCTGCGGCGTCTCGACCTGGACCTCGAAGCCGAGGCGGCCCTGCGCGAGGCCGAGGGCGGACTCGAGCCGCTCAAGGGCGAACACCATCGCCTTGACCTGGTCGACCGTCGTGACCTTCGGCAGGGTCAGGATGAGGCCGTCCGGGAGGCCCTCGGGTCCCCGCCGCTCCACCAGGCGCGCCACGAACAGCTCGAGCGTGCGCAGGCCGCGCCGGCGCGTGGGCTCCTCGAAGCACTTGAAGCGGATGCCGACGAACGGCGTCGTGCTCCCGGTGCCGCCGGCGGCCGCCGCGAGCGCGTCGGCGACGCCGTCCGCCGCCCGGAGCGCCTCGGCGTCCTCCGTCGCGTCGGCGTCGCCACCGGCCTTCGCCGCCCGTGCAGGGGCGAGGTAGCCGTCTTCGAAGTCGATCCGGAGGTCCTCGATGGGCTCGGTGTGCAGCTTGGACTCGACCCGGGGTGCGACCTGGGCCGCGAGGTCGGGGGCGAGCCCCACGCGGCGGGCGAGGGCCTCGAGGCCGCCGGCCTCGTCCGCGGCGGCGAGCGCCGCAGCCCCCCACTCCGCAGCGAGCTGCCCGGTGACGCGGTCCGCGGGCACATACACCGTGTGGACGGGCTGGCGGGTCCCGGAGTCCCCCGGGTAGCCCTCGTGGAGCAGCCGGTCGGTCTCGGCGAGGCTGGCGTCGATGCGGGCGAGGTCGGCGTCGTCCAGCACTCGGGCCGTCAGGCCCAGGTCCGCGTGGGGCTCGCTCATTAGCCCACCAGCTCGTAGGCCGGGGTGGTGAGGAAGTCCGTGTAGTCCTCGGACAGGCAGATGTCCGCGATGAGGCGGCTCGCCGGCTCGTAGAACTTCGCGAACATCTTCGGGTCCACCTCGCCGCGCAGGCGCTCGGTCTCCTCGGCGAGGATCTGCTCGACGAGCTCGCGCGTCACGGTGTTGCCCGTGTCGGCGAGGACCACCCTGTTGTGGATCTGCTGCCACACCTGGGAGCGGGAGATCTCGGCGGTGGCGGCGTCCTCCATGAGGTTGTGGATGGCCACGGCCCCGTTGCCCGAGAGCCACACCGCGGTGTAGGCCACCGCGACGTAGAGGTTGAGGTGCAGGCCGGCCTCGGTGGCCTCGCCGGCGGCGGAGGAGACGTCCAGGAGCTGGTCCGCGGTGACCGAGACCTCGGGGCGCTGGCGGTCCACCTGGTTCGGCTTGTCGCCGAGGACGGCGTCGAACACCTCGCGGCAGGTCGGCACGAGGTCCGGGTGTGCCACCCACGAGCCGTCGAAGCCGTCGGTGGCCTCGCGGGTCTTGTCCGCGCGGACCTTCTCGATCGCCGCGGCCGTGATGTCCGGCTCCTTGCGGTTCGGGATGAACGCGGCCATGCCGCCCATCGCGAAGGCGCCGCGGTGGTGGCAGGTCTTCACGAGGAGCTCGGTGTAGGCGCGCATGAACGGGGCGGTCATGACCACCGAGGCGCGGTCGGGGAGGGTGAACGTCGAGCCGGCGTCGCGGAAGTACTTGATGATGCTGAACAGGTAGTCCCAGCGGCCGGCGTTCAGGCCGGAGGCGTGGTCGCGGAGCTCGTAGAGGATCTCGTCCATCTCGAACGCGGCCGGGATGGTCTCGATCAGCACGGTGGCCCGGATGGTGCCCTGCGGGATGCCGAGGTAGTCCTGGGCGAAGACGAAGATCTCGTTCCAGAGGCGGGCCTCGAGGTGGCTCTCCATCTTGGGCAGGTAGTAGTACGGGCCGCGGCCGGAGGCGATGAGGGGCTTGGCGACGTGGAAGAAGTGCAGGCCGAAGTCCACGAGCGTGCCGACGGCCGGCTCGCCGTCGATGAGCACGTGCCGCTCCTCCATGTGCCAGCCGCGCGGGCGGGTGACCACGACGGCGAGCGGCGCGTCGGTGCGCAGGCGGTACTCCTTGCCCTCGGCCGAGGTGTAGGAGAGGGAACCGTTCGCTGCATCGCGCAGGTTGAGGACTGAGTCGACCACGTTGGCCCACAGCGGGCTCGAGGCGTCCTCCATGTCGGCGAGCCAGACCTTGGCGCCGGAGTTGAGGGCGTTGATCGCCATCTTGGCCGGGCTCGCCGGCCCGGTCATCTCGACGCGGCGGTCCTGCAGCGCCGCGGGTGCCTCGGCGACCTTCCAGTCGCCGGCGCGGATCTCTGCGGTCTCCGGCAGGAAGTCGAGCCTGCCGGTGCTCGCGGCCTCGGCGCGGCGGGCCTTGCGGGCCTCGAGCCGGGCGTTGCGCTCGGCGGCGAAGCGCCGGTGGAGCTCCTCGACGAAGGCGAGGGCCTCGTCGGTGAGGATCTCGTCGGCGCGCGCGATGGGCGCGTGGTCGGTCACAGTGATGGCCATGCCATCCTCCTTCTTCTCCCGGTCCCCGGGGTCTCTCCCTGGGCCTGGTGTCTCTGCTGCTGGGGGACTACGCCTGCACGGCCGCGACGATGGCGGCGGCGACGTCCTGGGCGACGTGCGGATCGAACACGCTCGGGATGATGAAGCTCGCGTTGAGCTCCTCGTCGGAGACGCGGGCGGCGATGGCCCGGGCCGCGGCCACCAGCATGGCAGGGGTGATGTCCGAGACGCCAGCGTCGAGCAGGCCGCGGAAGATGCCCGGGAACGCGAGGACGTTGTTGATCTGGTTCGGGAAGTCGCTGCGGCCGGTGGCGACGACGGCGGCATGGTCGGCGGCGGCGATGGGGTCGGTCTCGGGGTCCGGGTTGGCCATCGCGAAGACGATCGCCTTCTCGGCCATGGTCGCGACCTCCTCGGGGCCGAAGAGGTTCGGGGCCGAGACGCCGATGAACACGTCCGAGCCCTTGAGCGCCTCGACGAGGGTGCCGGAGAAGGCCTCCGGGTTCGTGTTCTCCGCGATCCAGATGCGGTGCGCATCGGTGTGCTGCTGGCCGCGGTGGATGGCGCCCTTGCGGTCGCACGCGATGATGTTGCGCGCGCCCTGCGCCTTCAGGAGCTGGACGATCGCGTTGCCCGCGGCGCCGACGCCGGAGACGACGATGCGGACGTCCTCGATCTTCTTCTGAACGATCTTGAGGGCGTTCACGAGGGCCGCGAGCGTGACGATCGCGGTGCCGTGCTGGTCGTCGTGGAACACCGGGATGTCGAGCTCCTCGCGGAGGCGGGCCTCGATCTCGAAGCAGCGCGGCGCCGCGATGTCCTCGAGGTTCACGCCGCCGTAGACGGGGGCGATGGCCTTGACGATCCGGATGATCTCCTCGGTGTCCTTCGTGTCGAGGCAGACGGGCCACGCGTCGACATTGGCGAACTGCTTGAAGAGCGCCGCCTTGCCCTCCATGACCGGCAGGGCCGCGGCGGGGCCGATGTCGCCGAGGCCGAGCACGGCGGTGCCGTCGGTGACCACCGCGACGGTGTTGCGCTTGACGGTCAGGCGGCGGGCGTCGTCGGGGTTCTCCGCGATGGCGCGGCACACGCGGGCGACGCCGGGGGTGTAGGCACGCGAGAGGTCGTCGCGGTTGCGGAGGGGAACCTTCGGGACGACCTCGAGCTTGCCGCCGAGGTGCATGAGGAAGGTGCGGTCCGAGACCTTGCGGACGGTCACGTCCTCGAGGGCCTCGAGCGCTGCGGCGACCTGCTCCGCGTGCTGCTCCGAGGTGGTGTTGCACGTGATGTCGACGACGAGCTGGTCGTGGTGGGACTCGCTGATGTCGAGCGCTGTGACGGGCGCGCCCGCCGCCGCGACGGCTGCCGCGAGCTCGCTCGTGATGCTGATCCGGCTGGGGGCGTCGACGCGCAGGGTGATGGAGTTGCCGGGGCTGGGACTCGCCATTGAATCGTCCTTAGGATCGGGGAGGCATCGGCCTCAGTGGCTCTTTTTCCGTACTACGGATATTATTCTCTGTATCTTGGAAAAACAAGTACGGCACCCCAGCCTCGGTCACCTAGGCGCGCTGTTCCCGGTGGGGTATCGTGGGAATGCCGCAAGTTTCCGGGATGCGGATAATTTTTGCCGGAACAGTCCGGCGGCACCCAGGAGGGAACCATGGCCGAGAAGGCATCAGGCGGCGTCCAGTCGGTCGAGCGGGTCTTCGAGCTGCTCGAGCTCATCACTGATGCGGGCGGCGACGTCACCCTCAGTGAGCTGTCCTCCTCCACGGAGCTCCCGCTGCCCACGATCCACCGGCTCCTGCGCACGCTCGTCAGCCTCGGCTACGTGCGCCAGCTGCCCAACCGCCGCTATGCGCTCGGCCCGCGGCTGATCCGGCTCGGCGAGGGCGCGAACAAGCAGCTCGGGGCCTTGGCGGCACCGCAGCTGGCCATGCTCGTCGAGCGCCTCGGGGAGACCTCGAACATGGCGGTCCTCGACTCGGACATGGTCATCTACGTTGCCCAGGTCCCCTCGCCCCACGCGATGCGCATGTTCACCGAGGTCGGCCGGCGCGCCCACACCCACGACACCGGCGTCGGCAAGGCGATCCTCGCCCAGCTCGACGACGACCAGGTCCGTTCGATCGTCGCGCGCCAGGGCATGCCGACCCCGACCCCCTACAGCCTCGGCGACGTCGAGTCCCTGCTGTCGGACCTCGACAAGATCCGCGCGCGCGGGTACGCGATCGACGAGCAGGAGCAGGAGATCGGCGTCCGCTGCTTCTCCATGGCCGTCCCCAATGCCCCGACGCCCACGGCCATCTCGGTCTCGGGCCCGGTGTCCCGGGTCGACGAATCGTTCGGCGAGCGAGCCGTTCCCCTCCTGCGCGAGGCGGCCGCGAACATCTCGGCCGAGCTCAACCGAACCTGAGCCGGGCGCCCCTGGGCGCCCGAGCCGAACTGCACCCGGAGCGGGGGTGCGCCGTCCGCGGCGCACCCCCGCTCCCGCGTCTGTGCAGGAAGATCTCTTGACCCCTCCTCTGGTATCCCAGTAGAATTCCATATATCAATAAAGTTCTTCCGTGAAGTGGAAAAGTATAGGGCTGAAAACATCCGCGTCCTGCGGATCCAGCCCACGAGGAGGAGCTGCGAGCATGATCGCCGACCACGAGCCCGGAAAGGGGAGAGAGATGTCCACCAGCACGACCGTCCCGCGCCCATCTGCCACGGAGGCATCCCGCCTCGCCCAGCCGCCTGCCGAGCGCTACATCCCGAAAGTCACGCACATCGATCCGGACCTCGCGCTCCGGCCCGCCCGCGAGGGGGAGCGCCGCGGCTGGGCCGCGCGCGTGCCCTTCCTCAACTGGTTCGTGGGGCGCTGAGCCAGCCGCCACCGATCTCCCGCCGCGTCGCGCTCTACCCGTAGTGGCCCCGTTCCCCCACCGTGGGAGCGGGGCCGCTTCACGTGCCGGGCGGGACGAAAGCCTCTCGCGCGCCTCGGCCCTGGAGGATGTGATGGGCCCATGGAACGGGCCGAGCGGAGGAGAACGGGGCGCGAGGGCGCCGTCCCGTCGATCATCGTGATCGGGGTGCTGCTCTACGCCGCCAACGTCTGGCCGGGCTGGTGGTCGGTGCCCTTCGTGACCCCGGAGGGGTCCGAAGTGATCGGCGCGGTGAACGCCGCCTGGATTGCGGGTCTCGTTGCCAACGCCGTCTACCTCGTCGCCGGCACACCCGCCCTCCGCGCGGTCGGGGAGATCGTGGTGCTCATCTTTGGCATCGTGGCGACCGTCAGGGTGTGGGAGGTGTTCCCGTTCGTGTTTCCCGGGGGTCCCCCCGACTGGGCCGTCGTCGTGCGGGTCCTGCTCGTGGTCGGCATCGTGGGCGCCCTGGTGGGGATCCTCGCCCAGCTGGTCGCCTTCGTGCGCGCGCTCATGCACCTCGGCCGTCGCCCGGGCCCGGGGCGGCAGTCAGGCCCCCGGTGGCACGTCTGAGATGACGGTGGCGGCCCTCCCGTTGCGCGAGGAGGGCCGCCATGGGGCGGCCGTGTGGATCGGCCGCCGGCCCCCGCACCGTCCAACCAGGCCCCAGGGGGCGGTGCGGGGGCAGCCTGCGGGCCGGCGCTCGCCGGCCGTGCTGCGGGGAGGGGCTAGCTCTCGCCCCCCGTGGTCCCGGTGGTGCCGGCGTTCACATCGAGCAGGCGGTACCGCTCGAATGCCTGGCGGGGCGCGTCGGCGTCGACCTCGCCGCGGCGGGCGAGCATCTGCAGTGCCCGCACCACCACGGAGTGCGCGTCGATCTTGAAGAACCGTCGGGCAGCGGCGCGGGTGTCCGAGAAGCCGAAGCCGTCTGCGCCGAGCACGGCGTAGTCTCCCGGGACGAACTGGCGGATCTGGTCCGGGACGGACTTGTTGTAGTCCGTGACGGCCACCACCGGGCCGGAGGCGCCCGCGAGCTGGCGGGTCACGAACGGCAGGGGCGCCTCGAGCTCGGGGTGCAGGAACGCCTGCTCCTCGGCGGCGAGGCCGTCGCGGCGCAGCTCGCTCCAGCTCGTCACGCTCCACACGTCGGCGGCCACGCCCCACTCGTCGGCGAGGATCCGTTGGGCCTCGAGCGCCCACGGCACGGAGACGCCCGAGGCGAGCAGCTGGGTCCGGGCCGCGTTGGCGCCGAGGCCGGACGCGGCGTCGGACGCCAGGCGGTACATGCCCTTCAGCAGCGCGTCGACGTCGAGGCCCGCGGGCTCGGCCGGCTGGACGATCGGCTCGTTGTAGACGGTGAGGTAGTACATGACGTTCGGGTCGGGGTGCTTGCCGCCGTACATGCGCTCGAGCCCGGCGCGCACGATGTGCCCGATCTCGTACCCGTAGGCGGGGTCGTAGGTGACGACGGCGGGGTTGGTCGCCGCGAGCAGGGGGGAGTGCCCGTCGGCGTGCTGGAGGCCCTCGCCCGTGAGCGTGGTCCGGCCCGCGGTGGCGCCGATGATGAACCCGCGCGTCATCTGGTCCGCCGCGGCCCAGAAGGCGTCGCCGGTGCGCTGGAAGCCGAACATCGAGTAGAAGACGTAGACCGGCACGAGCGGCTCGCCGTGGGTCGCGTAGGCGGTGCCGGCTGCCGTGAAGGCCGCGACGGCGCCGGCCTCGTTGATGCCCGGGTGGATGAGCTGCCCGGCCGGCGACTCCTTGTAGGCCAGGACGAGGTCGCGGTCCACCGAGAGGTAGTTCTGGCCCTTGGGGTTGTAGATCTTCGCCGTGGGGAAGAACGCGTCCATGCCGAACGTCCGGCTCTCATCGGGAACGATCGGCACGATCCGCTGGCCGAAGTCCGCATCCCGCATGATGTCCTTGAGCAGGCGCACGAAGGACATCGTGGTGGCGGCCTGCTGCTTGCCCGAGCCGCGCTTGGCGATCGCGTACGCCTTCTCGGCCGGAAGGGCGACGGCGCGGTGCTCCTTGCGGCGTTCGGGTACCGGACCGCCCAGCTCGGCACGGCGGGCGAGGAGGTAGCGGATCTCCGGGGCGTCGAAGCCCGGGTGGTAGTACGGGGGCTCGTAGGGGTTGGCCTCGAGCTGCTCGTCCGTGATCGGGATGCGCAGGTGGTCGCGGAAGTCCTTGAGGTCGCCCAGCGTCATCTTCTTCATCTGGTGGGTCGCGTTGCGGCCCTCGAAGTGCGGGCCCAGGCCGTAGCCCTTGACCGTCTTCGCCAGGATGACCGTGGGCTTGCCCTTGAACTCGGTGGCCGCCTTGTAGGCCGCGTAGACCTTGTGGTAGTCGTGGCCGCCGCGCTTGAGGTTCCAGATCTGCTCGTCCGTGTAGTCGGCGACGAGCTCCTTGGTCTGGGGGGTCTTGCCGAAGAAGTGGTCCCGGACGAAGGCCCCGTTCTCGGCCTTGAAGGTCTGGTAGTCGCCGTCCGGGGTCTCGTTCATGAGCTTCACCAGGTTGCCCTCGGTGTCCTTCGTCAGGAGGGAGTCCCACTCCCGGCCCCAGACCACCTTGATGACGTTCCAGCCCGCGCCCCGGAAGAACGCCTCGAGCTCCTGGATGATCTTGCCATTGCCGCGCACCGGCCCGTCGAGGCGCTGGAGGTTGCAGTTGACCACGAACGTGAGGTTGTCCAGGTTCTCGTTCGCCGCGAGCTGGAGCAGGCCGCGGGACTCCGGCTCGTCCATCTCCCCGTCGCCGAGGAACGCCCAGACGTGCTGGTCCGAGGTGTCCTTGATCCCGCGGTTGTGGAGGTAGCGGTTGGTCTGCGCCTGGTAGATCGCGTTCATCGGGCCGATGCCCATGGAGACCGTGGGGAACTCCCAGAACTCCGGCATCATGCGCGGGTGCGGATAGGAGGAGAGCGCGTGGCACTCCTTCGACTTCTCCTGGCGGAACCCGTCGAGGTCCTCCTCGGTGAGGCGGCCCTCCATGAACGCGCGGGCGTACATGCCCGGGGAGGCGTGGCCCTGGAAGAAGACCTGGTCGCCGCCGCCGGGGTGGTCCTTGCCGCGGAAGAAGTGGTTGAAGCCCACCTCGTAGAGCGTGGCCGCACCGGCGTAGGTGGAGATGTGGCCGCCGACGCCGATGCCGGGGCGCTGGGCCCGGTGGACCATGATCGCGGCGTTCCAGCGCATGTATGCGCGGTAGCGGCGCTCCACCTCTTCGTCGCCCGGGTACTCGGGCTCCTGGTCGGAGGGAATCGAGTTGATGTAGTCCGTGGTGTGGACCATCGGGACGCCGACGCTCTGCGCGCCCGCCCGCTGCAGGATGTTCTTGACCATGAACTGGGCCCGTTCGGTGCCCCGCTCTGCCACGAGCGAGTCGAAGGACTCGATCCACTCGGCGGTCTCCTCCGGGTCGCGGTCCACGGCGGCCCCGGCGCCGCCGAGGAACTGCTGGATAGGCTCTGACGTGAGCACGGCCAACCTCCTTCTGCGCGCGTTTGGTGCCGCGCGTCGAGCGTCGGCAGGGAGGTCCCCGCCGCTCCTCCGCCGCTGTCTTATTTCATATGGCGGAAGAGAAATACTGTAATGTGAAACTAGCGTGGCGTGTGGACGTGATGCGCGTCAAGTCGGTGACGGAGTGGAGGCAGCAGATGAGCGAGCAGACGGCATCCCGGGTGGCCGTGGTCACGGGCGCGGGCAGCGGGATCGGCCGGGCCGTGGCGCGCCGGCTGCTGGCCGACGGCTGGCGCGTGGCCCTCGCGGGGCGCCGCGAGGCCGAGCTGCACGCGACGGCCGGGGGAGCCGAGCACGCCCTCGTGGTGCCCTGCGACGTCACGGCCCCGGCCGACGTCGAGCGGCTCTTCGCGGACACCGTGGGCGCGTTCGGGCGCGTTGACGTGCTGTTCAACAACGCCGGGACGTTCGGCCCCTCCGGAGACGTCGGCGAGATCGACCTTGCCGGATGGGAGTCCACGGTCGCCGTGAACCTCACCGGGAGCTTCCTGTGCGCGGCGGCGGCGTTCCGCGCCATGAAGGCCCAGGAGCCGCGCGGTGGCCGGATCATCAACAACGGCTCGATCTCGGCGCACGCGCCGCGCCCGCGCTCCGTTGCCTATACGGCCACGAAGCACGCCATCACGGGCCTGACCAAGAGCATCGAGCTCGACGGGCGCCCCTGGGGGATCACGTGCGGGCAGATCGACATCGGCAACACGCGCACTGAGCTCGTAGAGCAGCTCAACTACACGCTGGGTGTCGGCGAGGGCGCCCTCCAGGCGGACGGCTCGCGCCGCGTCGAGCCCACCTTCGCCGTCGAGGAGGCCGCACAGGCCGTGGCCTTCATGGCCTCGCTGCCGGCCGAGGCGAGCGTCGGCAGCCTGCTCATCACCGCCTCGGGCATGCCGTTCGTCGGCAGGGGCTAGCTACGCGAGCGGCAGGAACTCGCTCAGGTCGGTCCTGATGCCGGAGGCGGTCAGCCGGCCCGAGGCCACGGCCCCGGGCCACGCGAGGGTGCCGGTGGCGAGGGCGAGCCACGTCTCGGCGTCCGTCTCTACGACGTTCGGGGGCGTCCCGCGGGTGTGCCGGGGGCCCTCGACGCACTGCGCCACCCCGAAGGGCGGCACGCGCACCTCGACCGAGTTGCCCGGCGCGCGCTCCGCGAGTTCCTCCAGCAGGTAGCGCACGGCGGTGGCGGTGGTCTGCCGGTCCACCGCGGGGCGCACGACGCCGGCCTGGGCGCCGCCCGCCGGCACCTCACCGGAGGTGTCGCCGACCGTGCCGTCCGGGCCACTGCGGGCGGCGAGCCAGGCCGCGACGGCGGCGCGGCCGGCGTCGTGCGCGATCCTGCGGCGGACAGCCATGGTGGGTCCCCCTCAGTCCAGCAGCGCCGAGACGGCGCGCCCCAGCCGGATGCGGCCGACCTGCCGGCCGCCGCCCAGGACCGGATCGACGACCCGCTCGAGGACGCGGGCCACCTCCGGCACGTCCACGGCATCGGCCGCGGCGAGCATTGTCAGGCCCACGAGGGTCGTGGCGCGGACGTTGCCGTCCAGGATCTTCACGGCCGCCGTGGCGCCCTGCGGGGTGGCGAGCACGAGGAGCCCTTCGGCGCCGACCTTGGCGAGGATCCCCAGCTCCTCCATGACGATCGTGTTCTCCTTGTCGTGGCCCTGGACCGCCCACGGGTAGTCGAGCATCGACGTCGCAATCGTCGCGGCGCGCGCGTTGGCGCCGTGGTCCCCGGGGGACCTGGCGAGGCGCGAGTAGGCCTGGGCGAGGCCGCGCAGGGACAGCGCGGCGACCGGGGCGCCGCAGCCGTCGATCCCGAGGTGCGCGATCGGCTCCTCGGCATACTCCTCGATCGTGGCCCGGACCCGCTGCTGCAGCGGGTGGTTGGGTTCGAGGTAGCTGCGCCGGTCCCATCCGTTCTGCACGCACGCCCACAGGAAGGCCGCGTGCTTGCCCGAGCAGTTGTACGCGAGCTTCCGCCGGCCCTGCCCGGAGCGGATGAGCCATGCGCGGGCGTTCTCGTCCGCCGGCCATTCGGCCGGGCAGCCCAGGTCCGCCTCGCCCAGGCCCGCCGCGTGGAGCATCCCCTCGACCACGTCCATGTGGTCCAGCGAGCCGGTGTGGGACGCGCACGCGAGGGCAACCTGCGTTCCCCGCAGTGGCACGCCGGCCTGCATGGAGGCGAGGGCCTGGAACGGCTTGAGCGTGGAGCGGGCGAGCACGGGCGTGCGGATGTCCCCGAGCTCGGTGACCACGGAACCGTCACCGGCCAGCACCACGGCCGAGCCGAGGTGGCGGGACTCGATGAAGCCGCTGCGCTCGACCACGGCGAGCTCGACGGCGTCGTCCGCGGTGAAGGTTGCGTGGGGCATGGCCTCAGTCTAGGTGTGCGGCCGCGGGTTGCCGGGGATGCCCGGGTGCGCCGCGCAGGGGCTGGCCGATACCCTTGGGGCGTGAAGGTTCTCGTGATCGGCCCCGGCGGCCGCGAACACGCCATCGTCCGCTCCCTCCTCGCCGATCCGGCCGTCTCCGAGGTGCACGCCGCGCCCGGCAACGCCGGCATCGCCCAGATCGTCCCGACGCATCCCGTCAACGCCAACGACCCGGACGCCGTCACGGCACTCGCGCGGGCCCTCGCGGCAGACCTCGTGGTGGTCGGCCCGGAGGCGCCGCTCGCCGCCGGAGTCTCCGACGCGGTCCGCGCGGCCGGGATCCCCGTGTTCGGGCCCAGCCGGGCAGCCGCCCAGCTCGAGGCGTCCAAGGCCTTCGCCAAGCAGGTCATGGCCGAGGCCGGGGTCCCCACAGCGATGGCCCGCGTGGCCGTCAACCCCGGCGAGGCCGCAGACGCGCTCGACGCGTTCGGGGCCCCCTACGTGGTCAAGGACGACGGGCTCGCCGCCGGGAAGGGCGTGGTCGTCACCGACGACCGCAGCGCAGCGCTCGCCCACGCCCAGTCCTGCTTCGAGGCCGGCGGCACCGTGGTCATCGAGGAGTACCTCGACGGCCCCGAGGTCTCCCTCTTCGTCCTCTCGGACGGCCACACAGCCGTCCCGCTCGCCCCCGCCCAGGACTTCAAGCGCATCTTCGACGGCGACGAGGGCCCCAATACCGGGGGCATGGGCGCCTACAGCCCCCTCGAATGGGCCCCCGCCGGGCTCGTCGAGGAGGTGGTCGAGCGCGTGGCCCAGCCGACCATCGACGAGATGGCCAAGCGCGGCACACCGTTCGTCGGTGTCCTCTACTGCGGCCTGGCGCTCACCTCCCGCGGCACGCGCGTCATCGAGTTCAACGCCCGGTTCGGCGACCCCGAGACGCAGGCGGTGCTCGCCCGGCTCCGCACGCCTCTCGGCGGCCTGCTCCTGGCCGCCGCCACGGGCCAGCTCGGGACCGCTGGCGACCTGCGGTGGGCGCCCGAGGCCGCGGTCGCCGTCGTCCTCGCGTCGGAGAACTACCCCGGGACCCCGCGCACCGGCGACCGCATCCGCGGGCTGAAGAAGGCAGAGAAGCTCGAGGGCGTCCACGTCCTGCACGCCGGGACCGCGCTCGACGCGGACGGCAAGGTGATCTCCGCCGGCGGGCGGGTGCTCGCCGTCGTCGCCCTCGGCGAGGGGCTCGAGCAGGCACGCGAGCGGGCCTACGAGGGCATGGCCCTCATCAGGCTCGAGGGCGGACAGTACCGCCGCGACATCGCGGCCAAGGCAGCACGCGGGCAGATCAGCGTGCCCAGGGTGCGCAACGGCGCAGGGACGGGAGCAGAGCGATGAGCATCGACAAGCCGGGGTTCTCCACCGAGGTCCTGGAGCTGCCGGGCTGGCGGCACATCTACTCGGGCAAGGTCCGCGACCTCTACGAGCCCGTCGACGGCCCGGCGGACCAGGTGCTCGTGGTCGCCAGCGACCGCATCTCCGCCTACGACCACGTCCTCGCGAGCACGATCCCGGATAAGGGCCGGATCCTCACCCAGCTGAGCCTGTGGTGGTTCGAGCAGCTCAACGTGCCCAACCACGTGGTGGCCTCCACGGTCGACGACGGTGTCCCCGCCGAGGTCGCGGGGCGCGCCATGGTCTGCCGCAGGCTCGAGATGTACCCCGTGGAGTGCATCGCCCGCGGCTACCTCACCGGGTCCGGCCTGGCCGAGTACCGCGAATCCGGAACGGTGTGCGCGATCCCGCTGCCCGAGGGGCTGGTGGACGGCTCGCGCCTGCCCGAGGCGGTCTTCACCCCCTCCGCGAAGGCGGAGTTCGGCGAGCACGATGTGAACATCACCTACGAGGACGTCACCGGAATGGTGGGGGACGAGGCCGCGGCGCAGCTGCGCGACCTCACGCTCGAGATCTACCGCGAGGCGGAGCGGATCGCCCGCGAGCGGGGGATCATCCTCGCGGACACCAAGGTCGAGTTCGGCGTGGATCCGACCACCGGCTACATCACCCTCGGCGACGAGGTGCTCACCCCGGACTCCTCGCGCTTCTGGGACGCGGCCACCTGGGAGCCGGGGCGCGCACAGCCCTCGTTCGACAAGCAGTTCGTCCGCGACTGGCTCACGTCCGCAGAGTCCGGCTGGGACCGCACTTCCGGGCAGGAGCCGCCGGCCCTGCCCGAGGAGGTCGTCAAGCGGACCCGGGACCGCTACGTCGAGGCCTACGAGCGGCTCACCGGGCGCACCTTCAGCTGACGCCGTCCTTCTCGGGGGCCTTGGCGCCGGCCGAGGCCTCCTTGGCGGCGCGCTGGCTGGCGAGCCGGATCTCGAGGATCGCGTCCATGACCTGCTGGACCTTGTCCGAGGCCCCCGCGTAGCTGAACTGCTCCCGCGCGTCGGCGAGGAGCTCGAGGGCCTCGTCGTTGCGGCCCAGGGCCTTGAGCGCACGGCCGTACAGGAGGGCGACCTCGCCGGCGGTGTGGCGGCCGAGCACGCCCTTCTCCGCGTGGATAGTGCGCAGGAGGTCGATGGCTTCCGGGATCTGCCCGTTGAGGTAGAGCCACCGGGCGCGGATGAAGCTCACTTCGAGCTGCTCCGAGCGCGAGCCGCCCACGATGCTCAGGGCCAGCTCGGCGCGCTCGATGGCCGCGAGGGTCTCCGGCTCGATGATGCCGCCCGAGAGCCGCACCGCGGCCGAGGCCTTGTTGAACCGGGCCCAGAGCTCGATGTCGTTGGCGGGGGAGAGGAGCTTCGCGGCCCGCTCATGGTGCTTGACGCCCTCGGCGTAGTCGGCGCGCATGAAGGCCACGTTGCCGATCACCCACTCGATCTCGCCCGCGAGCTGGCCCATCGACTCCTCGTCGACGAGCGTCTCGAGGATGCCGCACTGCTCCCAGGCCTCGTCCAGCTTCCCGCTCTCCGCGAGGGCGCCGATGAGCGCGCGCAGGGCGCCGATGTAGATCGTGGACCCGGCGGGAAGCTGCGACGCGAGCCGGACCGCCTCGCGGGCGTGCTCCACCGCGGTGCTGAGCTGGCCGAGCCCGTGGCACACGGCCGCCAGCATCTGGCGCGCGCGCACCGCGAGACCGGCGGACTCGGCGACGATGGGGTGCTCGAGGAGGTGCTGGACGATCCGCTGGCATTCCGCCAGCTCGCCCTGCTTCATGAGGCACTCCGCCTGCATGTACGTCATGTTCCACCACGCGCTGTTGTTCTTGCCGTCGAGGGCGAACTGCGCTGCCGTGGCGGCGTGCGTCGCCGCCTGCGCGTAGTCGCGCAGGTCCCAGGCTTGCCGCGCGTAGAGGCCGGCCAGGACGTACTCGGCGTCGTTGGCGCTCACGGGCTGGCTCCAGGCCTCGAGGGCCTTCGGGGCGAGCTGGAGCCTGCGCGCCAGCTCCTGGATCACTTCGGCGGTGGGCTCGCGCCGGCCGGTCTCGAGCAGCGAGATGTAGCTGGGCGAGTAGAGGTCCTTCCCGAGTTCGGCCTGAGTGAGTCCGCGCTCCAGTCGCTCGGCACGCAGCTTCTCGCCGAATCCGCTCCCCACGATGACCTCCTGGCCCGGCCCGGAACCTCGTGAACCGGCGCACGCTTGTCTCTAATATCCATCATGGGCCGTCAAGAGGGCGACGGTATTCCTTGACAGGCAATGTGGGAGATATTTTACTGGGAATGTCAATCATGACAAAGCACGCTCTGCCCCGTTCGACGCACCCTGTCCCCCCGGAGCGGCGGGACTCATACAAAGGACAAGCTCATGCTGAAAAAACTGATTGCGGCCCTCGCACTTGGCGGTGCGCTCGCGGTGTCCGGCGTTGCCGGCGCCCCCACGGCGATCGGCAACTGGCCCGATCCCATGAAGTCCACGGCCATCGGCAACTGGCCGGACCCGATGACGTCCACCGCGATCGGCAACTGGCCCGATCCGATGAGCTCCCCCACGGCGATCGGCAACTGGCCTGATCCGATGTCCGTCAGCAGCAGCCTCTGACCGGACGCGGCGCAGCCGCCTCACGCTGACCCGGCCGGTCAGCCCAGTACACCTGTGGGGGAGTGCTGACGAACCGTCGCAGAAGTGCCCCGGACCCCGGTCCGGGGCACTTCTGCGTTCTGCAGCCCGGCGTGGTGGGGCCTTCCTTCCCTTCCGCCGCCGCGGCCCGGTTCGGAAGAATGGCACCGTGAGCGTCACCCCGCGCCTTCCCGCCGGTCCGCGGCGTCCGGGAGCGCCGGGCCCCGCCCCTCCCGCGGGGCTTGGCGACGCGGAGGTCGCGAGGCTGCGGGCCCGCTACGGCCCCAACAGCCTTCCGCGGGAGCGGGCGCGCCCCTGGTGGGTCCGGCTCGGCGCCGAGCTCGCCCACTTCTTCGCCCTCATGCTGTGGGCGGCCGCGGCCCTCGCCTTCATCGCGGGAATGCCCCAGCTCGGCTGGGCGATCGCCGCCGTGGTCGTCATCAACGGACTCTTTGCCTTCGTCCAGGAGGCCCGCGCCGAGCGGGCCTCGGCGAAGCTGCGCGAGCTGCTGCCGAGCAACGTCCAGGTCCGGCGCGGCGGCCGGACCACGGTCGTCGGCGCAGTCGAGCTCGTCCCCGGGGACATCGTCCTGCTCGCGGCCGGGGACCGGGTCCCGGCGGACCTCGAGATCCTCAGCGCGTCTGCGCTGTCCCTGGACGAGTCCATGCTCACGGGCGAGAGCGTGCCCGTGGTCAGGGAGAGGGGCGGGGCGGCGACCGGCGGCACGTTCGTCGCGACGGGAGACGCCGTGGGGCGCGTCGCGGCGACCGGGGTGTCCACGCGGCTGGCGGAGATCGCCCGCCTGACCACCCGGGCCGAACCGCCGCCGAGCCCGCTGGACCTCGAGCTCAAGCGCGTGGTGAAGGTCATCGCCATGGTCTCCGTGACGGTGGGGGCGGTGTTCTTCGTGGTCTCGTTCCTGATCGGCAATCCCCTCGCGGGCGCCTTCCTCTTTGCGATCGGCGTCACGGTGGCCCTCGTTCCCGAGGGGCTCCTGCCCACCGTGACCCTCTCGCTGGCCATGGGCGCCCAGCGGATGAGCGGACGGCACGCCCTCGTCCGCAACCTCCAGGCCGTGGAGACCCTGGGGTCCACGACCTTCATCTGCACCGACAAGACCGGCACGCTCACCCAGAACCGGATGAGCGCCGTCCGGGTGTGGACGCCCGCCGGGTCCGTCACCCTCGAGGGGCGCGGCTACGCCCCCGAGGCCGCGGTCAGCGGGCCCCCCGCGGCGATCTCCGCGGCCGCGCGCCTCGCTGCCGGCGCCCGTGCGGCCTCCCAGGGCGACATCGAGGAGCACGCCGGCGAGTGGCGGGCTGTGGGCGACCCCATGGAAGGCGCGCTCACGGCCCTCGACCGGCGGCTCGGCGGCACGGCGGAGGCGCCGGCGCCGCTTGCGGGCTTCGCGTTCGACGAGGAGCGCAAGCGCCAGAGCGCCGTGCTCCCGGCCGGAGCGGGCGGCGCTGCGGAGCTGTGGGTCAAAGGGGCCCCGGAGACGCTCCTCGGCCTGTGCGTGGTCGACGGCCCGCCCGGTATGGGATCCGACGGCGGCGACGAGGCGGCGGGGCTGGAGGGGGCGCGCCGGATGCTGGCGGACCTCGCCTCGCGCGGCCTGAGGGTGCTGGCGGTGGCGTCACGCGAGCTGACCGCCGCCGAGGCCGACGCCGCCATCCGGGGCGAGGCGGACGCCGTCGTGCTTGAGCGGGAGCTCGTGCTGCGCGGCCTCATCGGTCTGCACGACCCTCCGCGGCCTGCCGTGGCAGGCGCGATCCGGCAGGCGCGCGAGGCGGGGATCAGGGTGGCGATGGTGACGGGGGACCACCCCGCGACGGCCGCGGCGATCGCGCGCGAGATCGGGCTGATCGGCCGCGGCACGGGGACGGAGGCGGTGCTCGAAGGGGCCGTGCTGCCGGAGGACCTCCAGGTCCTCGGCGCGCTCCTGGACCGGGACAGCGTGGTCATCTCGCGGGTCACGCCTGAGCAGAAGCTCCGCGTCGCGCACGCCCTGCAGGCGCGGGGCCACTGTGTCGCGATGACGGGCGACGGCGTCAACGACGGTCCCGCCCTCGAGGCCGCGGACATCGGGGTCGCCATGGGCAGGAGCGGCACGGACGTGGCGAGGAATGCCGCCGACCTCGTGCTGCTCGACGACGACTTCGCGACGATCATCGTCGCGGTCGAGCAGGGCAGGGCCACCTACACGAACATCCGCCGGTTCCTGACCTACCACCTCACGGACAACGTGGCAGAGCTGACCCCGTTCGTGCTCTGGGCCCTGTCTGCCGGGCACTTCCCGCTCGCGCTCGGTGTGCTCCAGATCCTCTGCCTCGACATCGGCACGGACCTCCTGCCAGCCCTCGCGCTCGGCGGGGAGAGGCCGAGCGAGGGCGTCCTCAGGCGCCCCCCCGAACGGCGGCACCTCATGGACGGAAGCCTGCTGTTCCGGGTGTTCGCCGTCCTGGGACCGGCGGAGGTGGTGTTCGAGATGTCCGCGTTCGTGGCCGTGCTCTGGCTCGGCGGATGGCGTCCGGGGGAGACACTGCCCGGCGCGGGGGTGGTCGCCGCGGCCTCGGGGGCAGCCTTCACCGCGGTGGTGCTGGGCCAGCTCGCCAACGCCTATGCGTGCCGCAGCGCGAGCAGGCCGGCGTGGAGGCTGCCCTGGGGGAGCAACCGCATGCTTCTCGGTGCCATCGGTGCGGAACTGGGCCTCCTGGCCGTGTTCCTCGTCGTCCCCCCGGTGGCCGCGCTGCTCGGCCAGGCGCCCCCTCCGCTCGAGGGCTTCGCCGTTGCCCTGCTCGCGATCCCCGGCGTGCTCGCCGGCGATGCGCTCCACAAGGCGTTCCGGCACCGCGTCGGCGCGGGGCGGACGCACCCCGTGCTTCCGCACCACTGAGTCCGCACCACTGAGGGCCGGGACATGCGAGAGGCCCCGCGGCGACTGCCGCGGGGCCTTCCGTGGTCGGGATGACAGGATTTGAACCTGCGACCTCTTCGTCCCGAACGAAGCGCGCTACCAAGCTGCGCTACATCCCGATCCGTTGCCTGGGTCACCCCGAAGCAACTCATCCAGAGTACCCGATCGGGGGGCGAACATGAAATCGGGGACGCCCCTCTCCTCCCCTGCAGCGCCGCCTAGACGAGGGAGTCCCGCCACGCGCCGTGGAGGGACGCGAACCGGCCTCCACGGGCGAGGAGCTCGGCGGGGGAGCCGTCCTCGACGATGCGGCCGCCGTCCACCACGAGCACGCGGTCCGCGTTCTCCACGGTGGAGAGCCGGTGGGCGATGATCACGGCGGTCCGCCCGGCGTCCCCGCCAGGACCCGAGCCCAGCAGCTTGGCCAGCCCGGACTGCACGAGCCGCTCGGAGGGGATGTCCAGGGAACTCGTGGCCTCGTCCAGGATCAGCACGGAGGGGCTCGCCAGGACCGCCCGTGCGAACGAGATGAGCTGGCGCTGGCCGGCCGAGACGCGGCCGCCGCGCTTGGTGACGTCCGTGTCATAGCCGTCCGGCAGGGCCGCGATGAACTCGTGGGCGCCCACGGCGCGGGCTGCCGCCTCGATCTCCTCCCGCGAGGCGTCCGGGCGTCCGAGGGCGATGTTGGCCGCGACCGAGCCCGAGAACAGGTACGCCTCCTGGGTCACCATCACGACCGCGCGCCGCAGGTCCCGTGTCGAGAGCCGCCGGAGGTCCACGCCGTCGAGCGTCACGGCGCCCGAGGTCGGGTCGTAGAACCGGGCCACGAGCTTGGCGATCGTGGACTTCCCCGCGCCCGTCGCGCCGACGAGCGCCACTGTCTGCCCGGCCGGGATCCGCAGGGTGAACTCCGGGAGGATCTCGGGCCCCGAGCCGTAGGAGAAGGAGACCGCCTCGAACGCGACCGCCCCGCGGGCGTGCGGCAGCGGCACGGGCTCGCGCGGCGGGCGCACCGTGGGGACCTCCTCGAGCAGGCCGGAGACCTTCTCGAGCGCGGCCTGGGCGCTCTGGAAGGAGTTGTAGAACATGGCCATCTGCTCGAGCGGGGAGAAGAACCGCTTGGCGGAGAGCACCACGGCGAGCAGCACGCCCACGGCCAGGCTGCCGTCCAGCACCCGGAACGCGGCGACGAGCAGGATCACGGCCACGGTCACGTTGCCGATGAGCACGAGGCCCGGCTGGAAGACTCCGTTGAGCATCACCGAACGCTGGGTGGCCGCCGCGTAGTCGTCCGCGAGCCGGCCGTACTCGGCGCTGTTGGCGTGCTCCTTCCGGAAGGCCTTGACCGCGCGGATGCCCGTCATCGTCTCGACGAAGTGGACGATCAGCCGCGCCGAGACCACGCGGGAGGCGCGGTAGGCCCGCTGCGAGCGGACCTGGTACCAGCGGGAGAGGAACAGCATGGGGACCGCGGCGGCGAGCATGATGAGCCCGGAGGGCCAGTCGAGCGCGAAGACG
The DNA here is from genome assembly GCF_001577305.1 of Sinomonas atrocyanea. Classification (NCBI taxonomy): domain Bacteria; kingdom Bacillati; phylum Actinomycetota; class Actinomycetes; order Micrococcales; family Micrococcaceae; genus Sinomonas; species Sinomonas atrocyanea. Next base: position 3,579,247 of record NZ_CP014518.1, on the reverse strand, counting down.
GTGATGGCGGTGAAGGCCATGAACAGCAGCCCGGAGGCGAGCGAGCTGATGCCTGAATCGAGCAGCTCCCGCAGCGCCTCGAGGTCCGAGGTCTGCCGCGAGATGATGCGCCCCGACGTGTAGGTCTCGTGGAAGTCCAGGCTCAGCTGCTGGGTATGCCGGAAGACCCACACGCGCAGGTCCAGGAGCATGGCCTGGCTCAGCTTCGCGGTCGAGGTCACGTAGCCGGCCGTGAGCACGCCGGTGACGAGGGCCGCCGCGACGTATCCGGCCCCGGCGAGCCACATCTGCGCGGGGTCGCCGGAGACGAGGGACGGCAGCGCCCGGTCGATCCCGAACGCGATGATGGCCGGGCCCGCCGCCCGGGACGCCTGGGACACGACGACCATCGCGAGGGTCGCCCACAGGCGCCCCCGCACCGGCCGCACGAGGTCGCCCAGGAGCCTGAGCGAACGACGGCGGACGGCGCGGCTCGCCTCGCGCGTGAGGTCCACCGCGTCCTCGCCGCGGGTCCCCTGCCCGCCCTGGGCAGGCGCTGTGCTGTGGGGGCGGCTCATCGGGCCTCGGCCTCCTCGGAGAAGACGGTGTCCAGGTCCGGTTCCTCGTCCCTGTCCAGGTCCCGGGGCTCCTCGGGCAGGCTCGCGATGACCCAGCGGTAGTGGTCGCTCCGGCCGAGGAGCTCGGCGTGGGTGCCCACGTCCTCGACCACGCCGCCGCGCAGGAGTGCCACCCGGTCGGCGAGGGCCACCGTCGAGGGGCGGTGGGCCACGATGAGGGTGGTCGTGTGCGCGAGCGCCCCGCGCAGGCCCTCGGAGACGCGCTCCTCGGTGGCGACGTCCAGGGCGGAGAGCGGATCGTCGAGGACCAGCACGGACGGCTGCGCGGCGATGGCGCGGGCCAGGGCGATGCGCTGGCGCTGGCCGCCCGAGAGGCTCAGGCCCTCCTCGCCGATCCGGGTCTCGACCCCGTCGGGGAGCGAGTAGGCGAAGTGGGCCTGGGCGACCTCGAGGGCCTCGGCCAGCACGGCGTCCGCCTCCGGGCCCTCCTGGACGGGGGCGCCGAGGAGGACGTTCTCGCGCACGGAGGAGGAGAACAGGGTGGTGTCCTCGAACGCGACGGCGACGAGCCGGCGCAGCTCGGCCAGGGGAAGGTCCCGGACGTCCACGCCGTCCACCTCCACGGCGCCCCCATCCACGTCGTAGAGCCGCGGCACGAGCTGTAGCAGCGTGCTCTTGCCCGAGCCCGTCGCCCCCACGAGGGCCATCGTCTCCCCGGGCCGCACCTGCAGGTCCACCCCGCGGAGCACCTCCGAGGGGGAACCGGCGGCCGGTGGGCCGGCGGCGCCCGGCGGCCGCGCGGCGTCGTGCGGGGCGGGAACGCCGAAGGAGAAGCGGACGCCCCGGAACGCCAGCTCCCCGCGGGGCGCGACAAGGTGGCGGGGACGCTGCGGGTCGGCCACCGTGTTCGCGGCGTCCATGACCTCGAAGTGCCGGTCCACGGCCGTCTTGGCGGTGAGGGCCATGCCCACGAGCATCCCGCTGGCCTCGACGGGCTGCGCGACCGCAGCGGCCGTCGCGAAGAAGGCCGCGAGCGAGCCGATGCTCAGGTGCCCTGCGGCGGCGAGCCAGATGCCGGTGACGAGCCCGGTGCCGAGCGCGAGCTCGGGCAGCAGGGTCACGACGAGGCTGAACAGGGCCTGGTGGCGCGCCTTCGCGACCTCCGTCTCGCGCAGGTGCCGGGCCTGCTCCGTGAAGCCCTCGAGGGCCTCGCGGGCCCGGCCGAAAGCCTTGAGGACGCGGATGCCGTGGACCGATTCCTCGACAGCGGTCGCCAGGTCACCGGCCTGGTCCTGGCTGCGCCGGGTGGCGAGCGAGAAGCGGCGCCGGAAGATCGCCCCGTACACCATGATCGGCACGGCAGCGGCGAGGAAGATCAGCGCGAGCTGCCAGGAGAGCGTGAACAGCAGGACCACGCCGAGGGCCACGGTGCTGATGGAGACCACGAGGAAGATCGCCCCGAACGCGAGCCAGCGCCGCAGGAACCCCAGGTCCGCGACCGAGCGCGAGAGCAGCTGCCCGGAGCCCCACCGGTCGTGGAACGAGACGGGGAGGTCCTGGAGGTGGTCGTACATGGACGTGCGCATCTGCCGCTCGAGCGTGATGCTCGGCTCGATCACGAGGACGCGGCGCAGGTAGATCATGGTCGCCTCGAGCACCCCGAGGAGGAGCACGACGCCGGCGGCTCCCCACACTGCCGCAGGCTGGGTCCCGCTGCGGAGCAGCTCGTCGATCACGAGCCGCAGGACCTGCGGGACGGCCAGAGCGAGCGCGGACGCGGCCAGCGCCACGACCAGGCCCATCACAAGACGCGGGACGATGGGGCGGACGATCGGTCCGAGCCGCGCAATCGAGGCCCAGTACGGGCTCTGCTGCGTCAGGGGTGCCTGGGGGTCAACGGGGGCGCGCTGTGGCATGCCGGGGCTCACACACCTGGGTAAGAAGTAGTTAGCTGTGGCAACTACCCTACGCCGGGCGGGCGGTGAGCGTGAGCAGGACCGCCTCGGGGCGGCACGCGATCCGCACGGGGGCGAAGCGCGAGGTGCCGATTCCGCCGGAGACGTTCAGCGGCACCGAGCGGCCGCCCTCCTCCCACACGGTGAGGCCCTTGGCACGCCAGGTGGGCAGGTCGCAGTTGGAGACGAGGGCGCCGTAGCCGGGAAGGCAGATCTGGCCCCCGTGCGTGTGGCCGGCGAGGATGAGCTCGGCGCCGGCCTCGGCGAAGTGGTCCAGCACCCGCTGGTAGGGGGCGTGGATGACGGCGACCTTCAGCGCCGGCCCCTCGGAGGGGCTGGGCACCGGCCAGCCGGCGTAGCGCTCGCGCCGCAGATGCGGATCGTCGACCCCTGAGAAGTCGAGCCGGACGCCGCCCACGCTCATCGACTGCGCGCGGTTGGTCAGGTCGAGCCAGCCCGCGGCCCCGAACGCGGTGAAGAGGCTGCGCCAGTCCAGCTCGATGCGGCGGGGGAGGGGCTTCCGGTTCGAGGGCCCCAGAAGATAGGCGGCGGGGTTCTTCGCGACCGGCGCGTAGTAGTCGTTCGAGCCCGGGACGAACACCCCGGGGAACCGCAGGAGCGGCTTGAGGGCCGTGACGAGCGGCAGGACCGCCTCGGGGTGGCTCAGGTTGTCACCGGTGTTCACCACGAGGTCGGGCTCGAGGTCGGCCAGCCCTGCGAGCCAGCGGACCTTCGCCCCCTGGCCCGGCACGAAGTGGATGTCGCTCAGGTGCAGGACCCGGAGCGGCCCGGAGCCCGGCGGGAGGATGGGCACGGTCTCCTCGCGGAGCGTGAACTGGTCCTTCTCCCACCAACCGTAGGCTGCCGCGGCGGCGCCCGCGCTCAGGCCCAGACCCGCGAGGAGGCCAGCACGCCGCGCGGCCCTCGCCAGGGCGGCGCCGGACGTGCCCCGCGCCGGCCGCATGCCGGGCGCCGACTGTCGCGCTCCAGCGCCCACGCCTCAGCCCTTGCCCTTGCCCTTGACGGGCGCCGGCGCCGGGGCCGGCTGGGGCGCCTGGGCCGGCGGCTGGACGGGCTGCGGTGCGGGCTGCTGCGCGTTCTGCTGCTGGCCGCCCTGCTGCGACGAGGCCGGGGTCGACCCGGTGTTCGCGCCGCTGATCAGGTTCTGCGGCGGAGCCTCGAAGGCGCCGTTGTCGTAGAGGGGTGCGGCCTTCTGCATGAAGTACGCCCACTGCGGGCCGGCGATGAAGGCACCGTCGACCGACTTGTAGAACCTGCCGTTGATGGTGATGTCGCGCCCGATGGTGGACGAGGCCGGGTCCTTCAGCGCCTCGCCGAAGAACGAGGCGGTCGCGAGGCCCTTCGTGTAGCCGACCACCCAGGTCTGGTTGTTGTAGTTGTTCGTACCGGTCTTCGCGGCATCCGGGTAGGGCAGCTTGATGGTCTGGCCGGAGGCGTCCTTGATGTTGTAGCCGGAGCCCTTCGTGAGGACGTCCTGGAGCACGTTCGTGGCGGCCCTCGCCACCTCGGGCTTGATGGCGTTCTGCTGGCAGGTCGGCGCCTGGCCCCCGATCCGCTTCCCCTGGGCGTCCGTGACGTCGGTGATCGAGATCGGGGTGCAGTAGGTGCCGTCGGCCGCGAAGGTCGCGAAGGCGCTCGCCATCGTCAGCGGGGCCACATTCATGCCGCCGAGCAGGTTGCCGAGGGTGTGGAGGTCGAGCTTCTTGCCGTTGCCCTCGCCGTCGTGCATGCCGAGCGCGTCCGCCGCCCGCTGGATGTCGCAGAAGTCGTTCAGGCCCGCGGCCGAGGCGAAGGTCGCGGTGTTGATCGACTGGTAGATGCCCTCGCGCACCGTCATCGGCCGGTACCAGTTCGGCTCGTCATTCTGGAGGTCGGTGGAGCCTTCCACCGTGTCGTCGTACCAGCCCACGACCGGGGTGCAGGTCGTCTTCCACGGGAAGCTCTTGGGGTAGCGGCGCTGGGCCGCGTTGACGATGGCGTTGGTCGACTTGCCCTCGTTGAGCCACGCCGTCAGGGTCACGGGCTTCATCGTCGAACCGGGCTGCATGCCTCCCGCGCCGCCGAGCGCATTGCCGGAGGGGTCGCTGCGTTCGACGTTGACGTTGTACGACGTCACGAAGCTCGAGCCCTGGCCCTCCAGCATGCGCGAGTTCTGGGCCATCGAGACGATCTTCCCGGTGCCCGGCTGGACCGTCACGAGGGAGGCGGCCCACTTGAGCGGGTTGTCCCCGGCCGTCGCATCGACCTGCTGCTGCGCGGGCGCCTGGAGGCGCGGGTCGAGGGTGGTCTTGATGGTGAGCCCCCCGCGCATGATCCGGGCCGTGCGCTCCTTCTCGTCCGCCCCGTACGCGGGATCGTTGAGGATCTGGTGGAGCACGTAGTCGCAGAAGTACTGCGCCGTCTGGGCGTACGGGCATCCCTGCTTGGGCGGATTGACCTTGGTCTTGACCGGCGTCGCGACGGCGTCGTCATGTTGCTTCTGGTTGATCTTGCCGTGCTGGAGCATGGCGTCGAGCACGAGGTCGCGGCGCTTCTTCGACGCCTCGGGGTGCGCGATCGGGTCATACATCGACGGGCTGTTGACCAGGCCGGCGAGGAGGGCCGCCTGGGGCAGCGTGAGGCTCTTGGCGTCCGTCGAGAAGAAGTACTGGCTCGCGGCCTCGATGCCGTAGGCGTTGGCGTTGAAGAACACGATGTTGAGGTAGCCCTCGAGGATCTGGTCCTTGGAGAACTTCTTCTCGAGCGCGATCGCGAGCTTCATCTCGCGCAGCTTGTCCCCGACGCCCTTGTTGAGGCCGTTGAGGAGCACCTCATCGGCCTTGCCCTGCGCCACGAGGTTCTCGTTGATGACGTTGTTGACGTACTGCTGCGTGAGGGTCGAGGCGCCCTGCCGGCCGCCGCGGAAGTTGGCCGCGAGGGCGCGCAGGATGCCGGTGGTGTCCACGCCGCCGTGCTCGTAGAAGCGGTAGTCCTCGATGGCCACGATCCCGTCCTTGATGTACGGGGACATCTGGTCGAGCGAGACCTTGGTGCGGTTCTCGGAGAACAGCGTGGCGATCTGCGAGCCGTCCGCGGCCAGGATCTTGGTGACCTGCCCGGGCGGCTCGACCGTGAGCTCGCTGGGCAGGCTGTCGAAGAACTGGACAGAGCCGTTGGCGGCGCTGCCGGTGACGGCCGCGGCGGGCACCAGGAGCCCCGCAACCAGCACGCCACAGACCGCACTCACGCCGAGGAATGCGAGGATCTTGCCCAGAGTGGTGGCCGTGTCAAAGACAGGGTTCTTGCCAGACGCCATGTGGGCCAGTCTAACGGGAGGGGCTAATCTGGGCTCATGACCGCCTGGGAATACGCCACCGTGCCGCTCATCGTCCATGCGACGAAGCAGATCCTCGACCAGTGGGGAGAGGACGGCTGGGAGCTCGTCCAGGTGGTCCCGGGCCCGGGCGGAAACGGACTCGTCGCGTACATGAAGAGGGAGAAGCAGGCATGAGCCAGGAGCAGACCGCGCCGACACAGGCTGAGGTGAGCAGCGCCGTCGAGCGCCGCCTCGCTGACCTGGGTCTGAGCCTGCCCGAGGTCGCCGCCCCCGTGGCCGCCTACGTCCCGGCGGTGGTGAGCGGCTCGACCGTCTACACCTCCGGCCAGCTGCCCTTCATCTCCGGCAAGCTCCCCGCCACCGGCAAGGTCGGGGCGGAGGTGAGCCCCGAGGACGCCAAGGCGTACGCCGAGGTGTGCATCATCAACGCGCTCGCCGCGGTCAAGGCCCAGATCGGTGACCTCGACCGCGTCACGCGCATCGTCAAGGTCGTGGGCTTCGTCGCCTCCGACCCGCAGTTCACGGGGCAGCCCGGCGTCGTCAACGGCGCCTCGGAGCTGCTCGGCAAGATCTTCGGCGAGGCCGGCACGCATGCCCGCTCCGCCGTCGGCGTCGCGGTCCTGCCGCTCGACGCCCCAGTGGAGGTTGAGCTGATTGCTGACTTCGCCTAGGCGCCGTTTCACCCTGCCCAAGCGCCTGCAGGGCGCGGCCCGCAGCTGGCTCGATGAGGCCGACCGCGCCCCGCGCAAGCCCCGGCTCGCCTCCTCCGTCGCGCTCGTGCGGGACGCCCCCGACGGCACCGAGACGTGGCTCACCTACCGCACCGGAGACTCGCCCCTCGGGGTCGTCGCCTTCCCGGGCGGTTCGGTGGAGAACGCCGACCAGGACTCCTTCGACTGGTTCGGGCCCTCCGTGGGCCAGTGGGCGGAGATCCTCGGCACCGACGACTACGCCCTGGCCAGGGTCCACGTGGTCGCCGCCATCCGCGAGCTGTTCGAGGAGACCGGGGTGCTCCTGGCCGGATCCGACGAATCGGTGGTGGTCGAGGGCACCAGCACCGCCGACTGGGTCCGCGCGCGCGAGGCCCTCGCCGGCCAGGAGATCGGCTTCGCCGAACTGCTCGCCAAGCGCGGGCTGGGCCTTCGCACCGACCTGCTGCGCTCCCTCGTGCACTGGGTGACCCCGGACTTCGCGCACCGCCGGTTCGACACGCGCTACTTCGCCGCCACGCTTCCCGTCGGGCAGACCCCGACCCTCCTGCCGAGCAAGGGCGTGTGGGGCCAATGGGTGAGCGCCGCGACGATCATGGCGGAGAAGGAGACGAGCGCCCTGGGCGACGAGGTGGGCGAGCCGGACACCCGCGGCCTCGCCCTGCCCGAGCTGCTCGTGCCCGCCACCGAGATCATCCTCGCCAAGATGGCCAAGGCCAGGGGCTGCATCGCCTACCTCAACCTCAAGCGGAGCAACCACGTCTACCAGGCCGAGCTCGTCGAGGACGCCGGCCAGCTCTACCTTGAGGTGACGGCCCCGGGGGCCGTCGCGCCGCCGACCGAGGCGCTGCGCGCCGTCGCCCGTCCGGGCGAGCAGGCCTAGCGCAGGCAGGGCCGGGCGACGCCAGGAAGCAGCGCACAAGGAAGGAGCCGGACCCCGCAGGGTCCGGCTCCTTCCTGGTGTTCTTAGGGCTCAGCGGGAGCCGCGCTCAGCGGGAGCGCTGGCGCAGGCGCTGCATGTCCAGGATCACGACGGCGCGCGCCTCGAGCCGGATCCAGCCGCGCTGGACGAACTCGGCCAGGGCCTTGTTGACCGTCTCGCGGGAGGCGCCCACCAGCTGGGCGAGCTCCTCCTGGGTGAGCTCGTGGGCCACGAGCACGCCGTCGGTCGCCGGGCGGCCGAAGCGGTCGGCCAGGTCCAGCAGGGCCTTCGCGACGCGGCCGGGGACGTCCGAGAACACGAGATCCGAGAGCGAGTCGTTGGTGCGGCGCAGGCGGCGGGCGAGGGCCTGCAGCAGCTGCGCGGAGACCTCCGGGCGGGACCGCAGGAGCGCCACGAGGGCCTCGTTCTTCAGCCCGGCGAGGCGGGTCTCGGAGACGGCCGTCGCGGTGGCGTTGCGGGGCGCCGGGTCGAACAGGGCCATCTCGCCGAAGAGCTCGCCGGGGCCGAGGATCGCCACGAGGGACTCGCGGCCGTCGGGGGAGGTGCGGCCGAGCTTCACCTTGCCGGAGACGATGAAGTAGAGCTGGTCGCCCTGGTCGCCTTCGCGGAACACCGACGCGCCCCGGGACAGGTCCACCTCGGTGAGCTCATCCGTCAGCAGGCGGAACCCTTCGTCGTCGAGCGTGGCGAAGAGCGGTGCGCGGCGCAGTACCTCGAGGTCCAATTCAGTCTCCTAGTGTCAGTTGCATTCGCTTGCTTGCGCTGGGCTCATTGTTTCAGATACCGCGGACCTTTTGTGACGAACTTGGCAGGCGACACAGCACACAGCCCGCGCAAGGACGCGCCGCCAGGGGCGCACCGGCCTCCCAGTGAGGGGTCAGGACCCGTCGGTAGACTGCCCAGGATGAATCTCCTCGACGTCCTCCTCGTGCTCGTTCTCGTGGGCTACCTCCTCAACGGGATCCGCGCGGGGTTCGTCGTGAGCCTCAGTGGCATCCTCGGCTTCGTCGCCGGTGGCGTGGCCGCCTTCTTTGCCGTCCCGCTCGTGAGCGGGTGGCTCGCACCCGGCGGCTGGCGCGCGGCCGGGATCATCATCACGGCGGTCCTGCTCATGGCCGCGGGCAACGCCGTCGGCTCCGCGATCGGCCAGCGCATCCGCCGGGGGATCCGCTGGAAGGGGGCCACCGCCGTCGACCGCGGCCTCGGCGGGGTGGTCAGCGTGGTGGTTGCGGCGCTCGTGATCTCGATGACCGCCTTCACCGTCTCGAGCATGGGCGTGCCGCTGCTCACGCAGCAGATCGCCGGCTCCGCCGTGGTCCGGGCGCTCGACGACGCGACGCCGGATCCCGTGAAGGAGCAGGCCGCCGCCCTGCGTGCCTTCGTGATCGGCGACGGCCTGCCGAAGCTGATCGAGGGCATCGCCCCGGCCCAGCCGGTCAAGGTCCCGGACTCCGTGGACACCGCGGCGCTGCGCAGCGCCGCGCCGTCCATCCTGCGGATCACCGGCACCGCCTACCAGTGCGGCCAGAACCAGACGGGCTCCGGGTTCGTCGTGTCCCCGGGGCGGATCGTCACCAACGCGCACGTCGTGGCGGGGGTGAGCGAGCCCGTCGTCGAGCTTCCCGGCGGCGGGGCCCGCAGCGGCCGGGTGGTGTACTTCGACGCGGTCCACGATCTCGCCGTGGTGGCCGTGGACGGCCTGAACGTCGCGCCGCTGCAGCTGACCGGGACGAGCCCGGCCGGCACCTCCGCCGCGTTCGGCGGCTACCCCCTCGGCGGCCCCTACCAGCTGCGCCCCGCCGTGGTGCAGGGCACGACGACGGTGCTCGCCCCGGACATCTACGGCACCAACCAGGTGCCCAAGACCGTCTACCAGATCTCCGGCAACGTCCAGCAGGGCAACTCGGGAGGCCCGCTGATGACGCTCGACGGCCGTGTGACCGGCGTGGTCTTCGCCAAGAGCGATTCCACGGCGAACGTGGGCTACGCGATCACCATGGACGAGCTCGCCCCCGTGGCGTCGAAGGCTCCCGGCCTGAGCCAGCCCGTCCAGCCGGGCGTGTGCACGCGGAAGTAGCTAGACGTCCAGCGGCCTGCGGGTCGCCGTGAGGTCGGCGAGGTACTCGATCGCGAACCGGTAGCCGAGCACCCCGGCCCCCGCGATCACCGCCTTGGCGATGTCGCTGAGGTAGGAGTGGTGCCGGAACGGCTCCCGGGCGTGGACGTTGGTGATGTGCACCTCCACGAGCGGCAGCTGGACGGCCGCGACCGCATCCCGGATCGCCACCGACGTGTGCGTGTAGGCGCCCGCGTTGAGCACGATCCCGAGGGCCGTCCCGCGGGCGGCGTGGATCGCGTCCACGAGCGCGCCCTCGTGGTTCGACTGGAAGCACTCCGCGGCGAGGCCCTGGGCCTCCGCGGCCTCGGCGCACAGCCGCTCGATGTCCGCGAGGGTGTGCGTGCCGTACTTCTCCGGCTCGCGGGTGCCCAGGAGGTTCAGGTTGGGGCCGTTGAGGACGAGGACGGTGCCGCGGGTCTGTTCCATGGGTTCACTGTAGGCGAGCCCGGCGCCGTGCCTGCCCTCCGTGGCGGCCTGCCCCCGGCGCGTGACGCTGGGGGAACTCAGGCCGCGGACGCCCCCGCGACCCGCACCGAGGGGATCCGGTCCCGCAGGTGCGAGATGGCCGCGCGCGGCAGGCCGCTGTCGGTGACGAGGCAGTCCGCCTCCTCGAGGCCGCAGATGCTCCCGATGCCCTGGACGCCCCACTTGCTGTGGTCGGCGACGACGACGACGCGCCGGGCCGCCGCGGCGAAGGCCTGGTTGGCCTCCGCCTCGAGCAGGTTCGGGGTGGTGAACCCCGCGTTCTCGTCCATCCCGTGGACGCCCAGGAAGAGGAGGTCGAGGTGGAGGCGCCGGATCGACGCCGTCGCGAGCGGCCCGACGAGCGCGTCCGAGGGAGTGCGCTGGCCCCCGGTCAGCAGGACCGTGGAGCCGGAGGTCGAGGTGCTGAACGCCTCCATGACCCGCACGGAGTTCGTCAGGACGGTGATGCGCGGCCCGGCCGCGAGTGCCTTCGCGAGCACCCACGTGGTGGAGCCCGCCGTCACCCCCACGGCCATGTCCTCGGTGACGAGGGCGGCCGCCTCGAGGGCGATCGCCTCCTTCGCCTCGAGGTGCTGGGTCGACTTGAGGGCGAAGCCGGGCTCGTGCGTGCCGCCCTCGCCGGGGACCATGACGCCGCCGTGGACGCGGGTCAGCAGCCCCGCGTCGCTGAGGGCGTCGATGTCCCGACGGATCGTCACGGCCGAGACCCCGAGGCGCTGGGCGAGGTCGGCGACCTTCACGACGCCCTCGCGCTGGACGGCGTCGAGGATTGCGGTGTGGCGCGCTGCTGCAAGCATCGTCAGCCCTTGCTCGAGCCGAGCGTCAGGCCTGCCACGAACTGGCGCTGCAGCACGAGGTAGATGATGAGGGTCGGGATGACGGTGATGGTGGCCCCCGCGGCGAGCAGGTTGTAGTTGCTGAGGAAGACGCCCTGGAGGTTGTTGATGGCGGTGGTCACCGGGAGCCGGTCGCCGTTCTGGATGAACAGCAGGGGCCAGAAGAAGTCGTTGTAGATGAAGATGACCTCGAGGGTGCCCAGGGCCGCGAACGCCGGCCGGCACAGGGGCATGATGATGGACCAGTACTGGGTCCAGATCCCGGCGCCGTCCACGAGGGCGGCCTCGGTGAGGTCATGCGAGAGCGCCTTCATGTAGTTCGACAGCACGAAGGTGCAGAAGCCGATCTGGAACGCTGTGTCCACCACGATCACGGAGATGTAGGTGTTGAGCAGCGACCCCGAGTCGCTGAACCAGTAGGGCAGCTCGAGGTGTTTGAACATCTGGAACAGCGGCGCCGCGAGGACCTGCGGCGGGAGCAGGTTGCCGGCGGTGAAGAGGATGAGCAGGGCGATGTTGAACTTCCAGCTCACCCGGCTGACCGCGAACGCCATGAGCGAGGCGAAGAACAGGGTCAGGATCACCGTGGGCACGGTGATGAGCGCGGAGTTCCAGAAGTACTTCGAGAACCCGCCCTGGTTCCACGCGGTGACGAAGTTGTCGAAGTTGTACGGGCCGGCGATGCTGAAGTACCCGTGCGCGTTGGTCGACTCGATGGGCCGCAGGGCCGTGTAGAGGGACCAGCCCAGGGGCAGGAGCCACATGACGGCCAGGACGATGAGCACGAGGTGGGTAGCGTAGTGGCGCTTGGGCCTCGAGCCGGCCGGCTCGGCGGCGGTGCGGGCCAGACGGGGAGTCGTGAGCGTGGTCATGATTCCTTGGCCTCCTTCCCGAAGGTGCGCGAGAGGTAGAACGTGATCGGCACGAGGGAGATCACGAGCAGGATGGTGGCGAGGGCAGAGCCGACGCCGATCACCTGGCCTTCGCCGACGAGGTTCTGGATGACGAGGGCGGAGATCAGCTCGAGGCCGTTCGTGCCGCGGTTGATGACGTAGACGATGTCGAAGGCGCGCAGCGACTCGATGATCGTGATGACCACGATGACGATGTTGATGGGCCGCATGGCCGGGAAGATGACGCGGAAGAAGGTCTGCGCCGCGTTCGCGCCGTCGAGGGCTGCGGCCTCCTTGAGCGCCGGGTCGACGCCCTTGAGGCCGGCCAGGTACAGGAGCATGACGTAGCCGGAGTGGCGCCAGGTCGCGGCGACGAGCGCGGCCCAGATGTTGACGCTGCTGTCGCCGAACCAGTCGACGGCCGAGGGCGTGCCCGCCGTGCCGAGGAGGAAGTTCAGCAGGCCGTTGTCGCGCTGGTAGAACAGCTGCCAGATGACCCCGACGAGCGCGAGGGAGAGCATGACCGGGGCGAAGAAGATGCTCTGGTAGATGCGGCTGCCACGGATCTTCTGGTCCAGGAGGACCGCGAGCAGCAGCCCGAGCGGGGTGGCGATGAGGGCGAGGAAGACGAGCCAGAGCACGTTGTGCTGGACGGCCGGCCAGAACGGCGGGTAGTCCTTGACCACGAAGGCGTAGTTGTCGGTCCCGGCGGCGTGGATGTCGTTCACGTCGAGGCCATTCCAGCGGGTGAAGCTGAGGCCGATCGAGAAGAGCGTGGGCAGCCAGACGAACGCGAGCTCGATGAGGGTCGGGACCGCGACCATGAGGGTCAGAACGATCTTGTCCCTTCGCGAGAGACGGCGGACTCTGCGGCGGATGGAGGGCATGGTGAATTCCTGCGGTGGGAGGGCCCGGCGCGGGCGGAACATCGTCCGCCCGCGCCGAAGGGTCGCTGCGTCCGTGGGCTGCCTACTGCGCGGCGTACAGCGCGGCGGCCTGGGACTCGAGGTTCTTGATGTCCACGTTGCCGTCCTTGATGAACGACTGCAGCGCGGGGATCATCACGTTGTTCGCCATGGCCGGCAGCGCGTCCCGGTCGAAGAACTGGCTGATGTTCTTGGCGCCGGCGATCGCGTCCGCGCACTTCTTGTTCAGCGCGGTGAACTTCGAGGTGTCCGCGCCCTTGGCGGTGGCGATGTTCGAGTTGTCGACCGAGTAGTACGCGTTCTGTGCCTCCGGCGTGCCCATGAAGGCGAGGAAGTCCTTCGCGACCTGGTTCTGGCCGCCCTTCTTGGACAGGAGGAGGCCGTCGATCGGGGCCTCGATCGAGTCCTGCCCCTCCACCGCGATCTCGGGGAACGGGAAGAAGTCGATGTCGGCGAGGACCGCGGGATCGGTGAACTGCTGGGTCACGAAGGAGCCGAGCAGGTACATGCCGGTCTTCTTGTCCCCGAGGAGCTTGGCGGCGTCCTGCCAGGTCTGGCCGAGCGCGCCCGGATCCTGGTACGGCAGGAGCGCCTTCCACGTGTCGAAGACCGACTGCACCTTGGGCTGGTTCCACGACTCCTTGTGCGCGCACAGGTCAACATGGAACTGGTACCCGTTCAGGCGCATGTTGATGTAGTCGAACGTGCCCATGGCCGGCCAGCCGTCCTTGTCGGCGAAGCCGATCGGGATGATGCCGTCGCCCTTCATCTTCGCCGCGAGCGTCTTGAGCTCGTCGAACGTCTTCGGGACCGTGTAGCCCTTCTGCGCCCAGAAGCTCTTCCGGTAGAAGAAGCCCCACGGGTAGTTGTAGTTGGGGACGAAGTACATCTTGCCGTCCGGGCCGGTGGAGGCCTTCTTCAGCGCGTCGGAGTAGTTCGCGCCGATCTTCTCCCACACGTCATCGATCGGGGCGAGCAGGCCCTTGCCCGCGTAGTACTGCATGCGGTAGCCGGCGAACCACGTGAACGCGTCGTCGGGGCTGCCCTGGAGGTAGGAGTTGATCTTGTTCTGGAAGTCGTTGTGCGGCACGGTGTTCGTCGTGACGGTGTCGCCCGACTTCTTCTGGAAGGCGTCGACGACGGCCTGGTAGGCGCGCTTGGGCACGTCGTCCGAGGCGGAGGAACCGAAGGTCATGGTCTTGCTGCTGCCGCCGCTGGGGGCCGACCCGCCGGTGCAGGCGGAGAGGAGGGGGACGCCCGCGAGGCCGACAGCGCCGATGCCGAGGGTCTTCAGGAGTGCCCGTCGGTCGAAGGTGAGCGAGGAGGAACCGCTGCGCTGGGTGTTCATGTGCTTCTCCTGGGGTGAAGGACGGGGTCGTCTATGACCTGCGTCACACTGGAAATGGTAGACGTTCGGAAACGTTCAGAAAAGATCAGGAACGAAAGCGTGACCGTCCCGTGACCTTGTCGGTTCAGGCGTGGGCGTCCTCGAGGCGCACGACGGCGACCGCACCGGGCGGCACGGTCAGCTCGCCGCCGACGGGGGTGCCGGAGAGCAGCTCGGTGCCGCTGGCGGGCACCGTCGCCTCGCGCTCGCTGTGGTTGATCGCGAAGAGCCAGGCGGCGCCCTCCGAGACCCGCGTGACGACCTCGAGGTCCTGGCCGGGGGCGCCGTGGGCCGCCGGGCCGAGGCCGGCGTCCTCGAGCACGCGGGGGAGGAAGGTGGCGAGCGCCTCGGCGTCGGGGGACGTGGCGACGTAGTAGGCGTGCCCCGCGCCCGCGGCGTTGCGCGTGACGGCCGGGGACCCCGCCGTCGGCCCTTCCTCGAAGCGCGCCAGGACGTCCGCGCCGGTGGCGCGGCCGAGCTCGCTCCAGCGGTGGCCGCGCCCGCTTCCCAGGCCCACCGTCTCGCCCGCGTGCAGGGGGAAGAACTCCTCGATCTCGACGCCGAGCAGCTCGCGGAACGCCCCCGGATAGCCCCCGCCCGCGACGGGGTCCATGATGATGCGGTCGCACTCGTCGACGATGCCGGAGAAGTACGTCAGCACGAGCGTGCCGCCGCCCTCGACGTACCGGCGCAGGTTCGCCGCGCCGGCCTCCGTGACGAGGTAGAGCATCGGGGCCACGACCAGGGGGTAGGCGGAGAGGTCGTCGGTGCTCTGCCTGACGTCGGCGGTGATGCCGCGGCGGTAGAGCGCGTCGTGCCACTCGCGCAGCTCGCGGACGGGCTGGGCCTCGATGCTCGGGTGGGAGTCCAGCTCGGCGCCCCAGCGGGCATCGGTGTCGAAGACGAGCGCGGCATCCGCGGCCACCCGCGACCCGGCGACTTCCGAGACCGCGCTCAGGGCGTGCCCGAGCTCGACCACCTCGCGCCAGACCTTCGTGTCCGTGCCGGCGTGCGGGACCATGCCCGAGTGGTACTTCTCGGCGCCGGCCCGGGAGGCGCGCCACTGGAAGAACATGATGCCGTCCGCCCCGCGGGCGAGGTGCTGGAACGAGTTGCGGAGCATCTCGCCCGGCGCCTTGGCGATGTTGCGCGGCTGCCAGTTCACGGCCGAGGTCGAGTGCTCCATGAGCAGCCAGGGCCGGCCGCCCGCCCAGCCGCGGGTGAGGTCGGCCGTGAGCGCCAGGTCCTGGTAGTTCCGGAGGTCCTCCGCGATGAGGTAGTGGTCGTTGGAGACGACGTCCATGCTCGCCGACCAGCGCCAGTAGTCGATCGGCGCGGCCAGGCCCATGTTGGTGCCCATGAAGTTGGTGGTGACGGGCTTGTCGGAGTGCGCCCGGATGATCGCGGCCTCGGCCTCGAAGCATTCGAGGAGCGAGTCCGAGGAGAAGCGGGCGAAGTCGAGCTGGTGCGTGGGGTTGACCCACGTGCCCGAGCGCCGCGGCGGCATGACCTCGGCCCAGTCGTAGTAGTGCTGGGACCAGAAGGCCGTGCCCCACGCGTCGTTGAGCGCCTCGAGGGTGCCGTACCGGCGCTCGAGCCAGGCGCGGAAGCCCCGCTCGGCATGCGGCCCGTAGTCGGGCTGGTTGTGGCAGCCGTACTCGTTGTGCACGTGCCACATCGCGACCGCGGGATGGTCCGAGTAGCGCTCCGCGATCGCCGTCGTCAGCGCGGCGGCCGCGCGCCGGTAGTCCGGCGAGCAGGCGGCGAAGGCCTGGCGGGAGCCGTGGGTCTGGCGCACGCCGTCGGCGCCGACGGGGGCGGAATCCGGGTACTTCACCGTGAACCACGGGGGCGGGGAGGCGCTCGCGTTGGCGAGGTCCACCGCGATGCCGTTGGCGTGCAGGAGGTCCATGACCCGATCGAGCCAGCCGAACTCGTACCGGCCCTCCTCGGGCTCGAGGAGGGCCCACGAGAAGATGCCGAGGCTGACGAGGTTGACGCCGGCCTCCCGCATGAGCTCGACGTCCCGGTCCCACACCTCCTCGGGCCACTGTTCCGGGTTGTAGTCCGCGCCGAAGGCGATGCGGGGCGTCCCGTCGCCGAGGCGGCGGGTGAGATCGGTCATGTCCATCAGGAGGCCTGTCTCTTGCTCGGAGGGCTGGGAGGGCGGTCACCCGTGTGACTGCCGTCACCCAGCGTAAGTGATCCGAACAGAAACGTACAGAACTAATCAGAAACGGACTGACTTTCGGGGGTCACCTCGAGCAGGATGGCGTGCTCGGGCCGGAGGACCGGCAGCGGGAGGCCGACCTCGGCGAGGAAGCGGCCCGGGGCCGTGGCCCCTTCGGCGAGCCACGCCGGGGGCGCGGTCTGGATGAACGTGTCCTTCCAGTCAGCGTCCTCGGGCGTCGGCAGTACCGCCCGGACCGTGTAGGTCCGGTTGGGGTCGAGGCCGGGGAGCCCCACGCGGCCGGGCAGCTCCGTTGCGAGCGTGCCCAGGGCGACGGCCGAGAACAGGCCGGACGCGCCGTCGTGCGCCACGACTCCGTGGAGTGACAGGTTCGACTCCGTCAGGTCCGCGTTGACGCGCACGCCCGAGTGGATCAGGCCGCGGTGGCGCTTGTAGAGGCGGATGGCGCGCCGCAGGGTCTCCCGCTCGGCCGGTGCGGCCTGCCGGATGTCCCACTCCATGCCGAAGTGGCCGAACAGGGCGGTGATGGCCCGGAACGAGATGTCGTGGACGCGGCCGGTGGTGTGCGAGTGGGTCGGGCCCACGTGCGCTCCGACGAGCTCTGGCGGCAGGACGGCCTGGGTCCAGCGCTGGATGGTCTGGCGCTCGAGGGCGTCGTTGCAGTCCGAGGCCCACACCCGGTCCGTGCGCTGCAGGATGCCGAGGTCCACGCGCGCCCCGCCGGACGAGCAGGACTCGATCTCGACGTGCGGATGCGCGGCCCGCAGCGCGTCGAACAGCCTGTAGGCGGCAAGAGTCTGCTCGTGCACCGAGGGGCGCCCCGCGTGGCCGTGCTCGGCCAGGTCGCGGTTCTGGTCCCACTTGAGGTAGGCGATGTCGTTCTCGCTCAGGAGGGCATCGAGGCGCTCGTAGATGTACTGCCAGGCGTCCGGGTTCGCCAGGTCGAGGATGTGCTGGTGCCGCCATTCGAGCGGGAGCCTGCCCCCGTCCTTGTGGGAGGCGGCGGTCGGCCGCACGATCCAGTCGGGATGGGCCCGGGCCACGTCGGAGTCGAGGTTGACCATCTCGGGCTCGACCCACAGCCCGAACTCCATGCCGAGGCCGGTGACCCTCTCGACCAGGGGTGTCAGTCCCTCGGGCCACATGGCCTCGTCGACGTACCAGTCTCCGAGTCCCGCGTGGTCGTCGCGGCGCCCCCGGAACCACCCGTCATCGAGGACGAAGCGCTCTACGCCGAGCTCCGCCGCGGACTCGGCGAGCTCGAGCAGCGGCTCGAGCCGGTGGTCGAAGTACACGGCCTCCCACGTGTTGAGGACGACGGGGCGGACGCGGCCGGAGGTCGTGCCGACGTGGCTGGGCCGTGCCCGGAACCACTCGTAGAAGGCCTCGGTGATCCCGTCGAGCCCGCGGTCCGAGAAGGCCGCGTACAGGGTGGGGGTGCGGTAGGCCTCGCCGGGGGCGAGCACCACCTCGCCCGGGCCGAGGAGCTCCGCGGCGCCCAGGATCCGGCGCCCGTCGGCGAGCGAGTCGAGGTACTGCTCGTGGTTGCCGGACCAGGCGAAGTGTGCGGCCCAGACGCGACCGGTCCGGTTGGAGAAGCCGGAGGTGCCGGCGGCCACGAGGAGCGAGGAGTCGTGGCCGGTGCGCCCGTGGCGGCCCGAGCGCACCCAGGTGCCCTGCGCGATTCGGTGCCGCTGCGGGTGGTTCTCGCGGCACCAGCGGCCGGTGAGGTCCAGCAGTTCGACGGCGTCGCCCGGCACCGGGAGCACGGTGCCGAGCTCGTCGAGGCAGTAGGGGGTGGCCCCGGTGTTGGCCAGCTCGTGGGAGACCTCGAGGAGGCCGCCCTCGTGGAGCGTGAGCTCCGACGCCACGCGCACCCCCGCGTCGTCGTCGGCCTGGACGATCCGCGCCCCCCGGCCGTCCGGGGTCGCCTCGGCCGAGACGACGCGGAGGGCGGGCGAGAACGCGAAGCCGGGGACGCCGGCGTCGTGCGCCGCGGTGCCCGCGGGGGCCAGCCGTGACCCGCGCAGCCCGGGGCGGCCCAGCCACCCCGAGGACGCCTGCGGAAGGAGCCCCGCGACCACCGGCACGTCGAGCGCCGAATGCGGAATCGGCGGAGTCAGGAGGGCGAGATCGGGGAGGGCCGCGCCGAGTGCGGCTCCCCAATGGACGATCTCCGCCTCGCCGGAGTCGAAGGCAAGGAGGAGGCTGGTACCGGCGGAACGGAGGTGAAGGGGGTCCATGGGAAGCCCGCTTTCGTAGGACGTGGTGGAGGGGGCCGATCGGGGATCTCCCGAAATCTACACGAGTAACCTTCTGGTGCCAACGGTCATCGGCCTCGGGTGTCCCGAGGCCGGCCGCCACTAGCATGGTCGCCATGCCCCATCCCGCCGCGAAGCCGGCCCCCACCCGCACCGACGTGGCCCGGCTCGCCGGCGTGAGCACCGCCGTCGTGAGCTACGTGGTCAACGGCGGCCCCAAGAAGGTGGCCCCAGCCACCGAGGCGAGGGTCCGGGAGGCGATCGCGGCCATCGGCTACCGGCCCAACGCCGCCGCCCGGGCCCTCAAGCTCGGTTCGAGCGAGATGCTGGGCATGATCGTGCCGGACACCACCAACCCTTTCTTCGTCATGCTCGCGCACGCGGTCGAGGTGGCCGCCGCCGAGCGCGGCTACGCCCTCCTGATCGCCAACTCGGACGCGTCCGTCGCGACCGAGCGCCGGCACGTCGAGAGCCTCGCGAGCCGGAGGGTGGACGGGGTGTTCCTCTCGAGCGTGCTGTTCGAACCGGACCTGCGCGACCTCGAGTCCGCTGACATCCCCGTGGTGCTGCTCAACCACAGCCTCGACAGCCCCGGGTTCGCGTCCGTGGGCGTGGACCTGCGCGCGGGCGGCCGGACCGCTGTCGCGCATCTCGCGGAGCACGGCCACCGCGACATCGGGCTCGTGATGGGCACCACCACCGGGGGCGGCCTCGACGGGCGCGAGGCCGGCTGGCTCGAGGGGATCCGCGCGGCGGGCCTCGTCCCCGGCCCGGTGATCAGGGCACCGTTCCGCCGCGAGGAGGGCTACCGGCTCGGTCTCGAACTCGCGGCGTCCGCCGACCGGCCGACGGCGCTGTTCGCCAGCTCGGACATCCTCGCCGTCGGGATCGTGAAGGCCTTCCACGAGTCCGGCGTGCGCATTCCCGAGGACGTCGCGATCGTCTCCTTCGACGGCTCGCCGGAGGCGGAGTACAGCTGGCCGGGCCTGACGACGCTCGCGCAGCCGATCTCCGAGATGGCCGCCGCCGCCGTCGAGTCCCTCGTGGGCGGCGGCCCCACCACGAACCGCATCTTCGCTCCGGAACTCGTGCGCCGCGCCTCCTGCGGCTGCTAGCGCCGTGGACGACGGCGGCCCGTCGCCCGGGCGGGCGGGCCCACCACACGCGACGGCGCCCTACCGCGAGCGGTGGGGCGCCGTCGTCGTCCGCGGAGTTCCCTCCGCCCTGCCGCAGCTACTTGCGAAGGTCCTGGGCGATCTTGTGCATGACCGTCGGATCCGCCAGCGTCGTGGCGTCGCCCGGATCGCGGCCCTCTGCGACGTCCTTGAGCAGGCGGCGCATGATCTTGCCCGAGCGGGTCTTGGGCAGCTCCGGGACCACGAGGATGTGCCGCGGCTTGGCGATCGGGCCGATCTCGTGGCCCACGTGGGCGCGCAGCACCGCCGCCGGGTCCTCGCCCTCGGGGATGCTCGCCTCGCCGCGCAGGATCACGAAGGCCACGACCGCCTGGCCCGTCGTCTCGTCGGCGGCGCCGACCACCGCGGCCTCGGCGACCCACGGGTGGGAGACGAGCGCGGACTCGATCTCCGTGGTGGAGAGCCGGTGGCCCGAGACGTTCATGACGTCGTCGACGCGGCCCAGGAGCCAGATGTCGCCGTCGTCGTCCTTCTTCGCCCCGTCGCCGGCGAAGTACATGCCGTCGAAGCGGGACCAGTAGGTGTCCTTGAACCGCTGCGGGTCGCCCCAGATGGTGCGCAGCATGGCCGGCCACGGCTTGCGGATCACGAGGAAGCCGCCGTGCCCGTCCGGCACGGGCTGGCCGGCCTCGTCCACGACGTCGACCGCGATGCCCGGCAGCGGAACCTGGGCCGAGCCCGGCTTCGTGGCCGTGACTCCGGGCAGCGGGGCGATCATGATCGCTCCGGTCTCGGTCTGCCACCAGGTGTCCACGATCGGGGCCCGCTCCTCGCGGCGGCCGCCGTTGCCGCCGATCATCTCGCGGTACCACATCCACGCCTCGGGGTTGATGGGCTCGCCCACGGAACCGAGGACCCGGATCGAGGAGAGGTCGTACTTGGCGGGGATGTCCGAGCCCCACTTCATCATGGTGCGGATCGCCGTGGGCGCCGTGTAGAGGATCGAGACCTTGTACTTCTGGACGATCTCCCACCACCGGCCCTGGTGCGGCGAGTCCGGTGTGCCCTCGTACATCACCTGGGTGGCGCCGTTCACGAGGGGGGCGTACGTGACGTACGAGTGGCCGGTGACCCAGCCGATGTCCGCGGTGCACCAGTAGACGTCGGTCTCCGGCTTGAGGTCGAACACCGCAGAGTGGGTGAACGCCGTCTGGGTCAGGTACCCGCCGGTGGTGTGCAGGATGCCCTTCGGCTTCCCCGTGGTGCCGGAGGTGTAGAGGATGAACAGCGGGTGCTCGGCGTCGTGGCCCACCGCGGTGTGCTCCGGCGAGGCGGCGGCCATGACCTCGGACCAGGCCAGGTCGCGGCCCTCGGTCCAGGCCACGTCCTGGCCGTTGCGCCGCACCACCACGACGTGCTGCACGGTGTGCCCGTCCTCGGCGAGGGCCTCGTCCACGGCGGGCTTGAGCGGGCTCGGCTTGCCGCGGCGGTAGGTCCCGTCCGCGGTGACCACGAGCTTGGCCTCGGCGTCGTCGATCCGCGAACGGAGCGCCTCAGAGGAGAAGCCGCCGAAGACGACCGAGTGGATCGCGCCGATGCGTGCGCAAGCGAGCATCGTCACCACGGCCTCGGGGATCATCGGCAGGTACACGGCGACGCGGTCCCCCTTGGCCACCCCGAGGGACTCGAACGCGTTCGCCGCACGCTTCACGCGCTCGGTCAGGTCCGCGTATGTGATCGTCTCGGTGTCGCCCGGCTCGCCCTCGAAGTGGATGGCGACGCGGTCGCCGAGCCCGTTCTCGACGTGCCGGTCGAGCGCGTTGTACGCGGCGTTGACCTCGCCGCCGACGAACCACTTGGCGAACGGCGGCTCCGACCAGTCCAGGGTCTGGGTGAAGTCCTTCGACCAGGTGAGGCGCTCGCGGGCCTGCGCGGCCCAGAAGGCCTCGGGATCAGCGTTCGCCTCGGCATAGATGCCCTCGTGGACGTTGGCCGCCGCAGCGAACTCGGGGGAGGGCGCGAACTGGCGATTCTCCCGGAGCAGGTTCTCGAAGGCGTCGCCCGTGACGGTTTCGTGGGCCATGGTGTCCTTTCGGCTCGTTCCTCGCATGATCCAGCCGATCCTGCCGCCCCGGCCGCGGGGCAGGACGCCACCGTCGGATGTGAGGCCGCACACACCGGCTGCCTGGTGTCAACAGTAGCCCCAAAGGGGTCGCGGCGACGTTGCGAGCGTCACACTCCCGCGCCGGACGGCCGCAGACATGCGGCAGGCGGTAGGCGGCCGACGCCGAATGGGCGCCGCGCGCCGTCGTCCTCCACCGCCTGGACCCGCCCGCGGCCGCCTAGGTGCCCCCCGCGGGAATGGCTAGGCTGAACTCAAGACCGAAGGAGTGACTCATGTCTGACCCCAGTCAGAGCCCGTCCGAGGGGCGCCGCAGCGAATCCGTGCTAGGACCGTTCACCGCACGTGATCTGACCCTGTTCGGGGGCGTCCTCATCACCTTCGTGGCGTCCCTCCTGCCGCTGTTCGGGCCAGGGAACCTGTGGAACGCCGCGGGCCTGTACTTCCTCGGGATCGGGATCCTCGTCCCCGTGACGACGGCGGCCCTGTTCGCGTGGCGCCGCCTCGAGCCCTCGAGGAGGCTGCGGGTCGGCTCCCTCTCGCTGGACCAGTTCGCCTCGGTCGCCGCCATTCTCAGCGCTGCCTTCTACTTCCTCGGCACCGTCACCACGCTCTCGCCCGGTGCCGTGGTGGGCCTGCTGGGCGGCCTCGCCATGCTTGCGGCCACCACCCTGGCACGGCTCATCCCGGCGTTCGCGGTCGATTTCCTGGGCCGGCCGGAGGTGCCGGCCCACGTCGTGGCGCGTGATGCCGTGCCGCCGGCGCCGCGCCCCGCCGCGGCCGGCAAGGCTGGACGCGGACCGAAGCGGGGCGCGGCCGGCTCCAGCGCTGCCGGGAACCCGTGGGGCAGCCCGGGCACGAACGAGTGGGGCGGGCCCCTCGCGCCGCCGTCCGGGCGCCCCGGCGAGGCCGCCGCCGTCCCCGGTGCCGGCCCGGCGACCGGCGCCCCCGTCGAGCCGTTCGGTGGGACGCCCGCGGGGCCGACCGGGCCTGCGGCAGCCGGAGCCGGGCCGAGCGCGCCGGCACCCGAGGACGACGGGGCACCCGAGCGTGCCATCGGTGCCCTCGGCGCAGCCGACGGCGAGGCCTATGGCGCTCCCGTCGCTGAGACCGCGCCCGAGGACCGTGGGCCGACGGCGCCCGGGGAACCCGAACGACCCGCCGAGACGGCGACCGCGGAGCCTGTCGGGTCCGCGGAGACGGTTGCGCCCGCGGAGCCTGTCGGGTCCGCGGAGACGGTTGCGCCCGCGGAGCCTGTCCGGTCGGTGGAGCCCGCTGCGCCAGCCGGGGCCGGGGATCCGGTCGCTCCGACGGCGCCGGTTGAGCCCGAACGACCCGCCGAGACGGCGACCGCGAAGCCTGTCGGGCCTGCGGAGCCCGTCGCGCCGACGGTGGCGGCGCAGCCCGCCGCGCCGACCGAGATCGTCGGGGCGGCCGGCGCGGAACCGGCCACTGCGGTGTTCCCCGCCGCGGGGGCCGGGGGAGCCGCGGACCGCGCCGCCGCCGGGCAGAGGGGCTCCGCCGAGGACATCGGAGCGACCAGGCCCTACGACGACAGCGCGCGCTATGAGGCGTTCTGGTTCGCGGTCAGCCAGCCGCGCACGGCGGTGGACGCCTCGACGGGCCAGCCCGTGTTCAGCCTCGAACCGGGGCAGTGGATCCTCGCGCTGCAGGATCGCGGACAGGAGTTCGTGGTCCAGAGCCCCGACGGGCGCGTCGGGGTCCTGCGCGACCTGTCGGGAATCGAACGCGCGTGAGCGACGCGGCGGCCGCCGAGCCCCGCCGACGGCGGATGAGTCCGGACGAGACACCCCTCGCGCTCAAGCGGCGCGCACGGAAGATCAACCGGGTCCTCGCCGAGGCCTACCCCTACGCGCACGCTGAATTGGACTTCCGGAACCCCTTCGAGCTCCTCGTGGCCACGGTGCTCAGCGCGCAGACGACGGACGTCCGGGTCAACCAGGTCACCCCTGTCTTGTTCGCCCGCTACCCGGACGCGCGGGCCCTCTCGGAGGGCGAGCTCGTCGACATCGAGGAGATCATCCGGCCCACGGGATTCTTCCGGGCCAAGGCGCGCAGCATCCATACGCTGGCCCGCAGGGTCGTCGACGAGTTCGACGGCGAGGTGCCCGGGACGCTGGCAGAACTCGTGACGCTGCCCGGCGTCGGCCGCAAGACGGCCAATGTGGTGCTCGGCAACGCCTTCGGAGTCCCGGGGATCACGGTCGACACCCATTTCGGCCGCCTCGCCAAGCGGTTCGGGTGGACGGCGTCGGAGGACCCCGTGGTCATCGAGCGGGACGTCATGGAACTGTTCGAGCCCAAGGACTGGACGATGCTCTCCCACCGTGTCGTGTTCCACGGCCGCCGCGTCTGCCTCGCCCGCAGGCCGGCCTGCGGTGCCTGCCCGGTGGCCTCCCTGTGCCCCTCGTTCGGCGAAGGCGAGACCGACCCGGTCAAGGCGCGCCGACTCCTCCGGTTCGAGCTGGCGCCGGGACGGGAGGACCTCCAGGCCGAGATGGTCGCCAACGCCTCCGACGCCGCCGCCATCCGGCAGCGGACCGAGTCGCTGGCGGCCGCCGCCGCGTCCGCGGCAGGTCCGGCGCCCAGCCCGGCGGCCACCAGCCCGGAGGCCACCACGGGCCGGCACCGGTGAGCGCCCGAGCGGAGCTCGAGGAGCTGGTCCGCGCCATCCGCGCCGGCCACACCGACCCCTTCGACCGCCGGTGGCACCCGGCAACCCTTCCGGGGGCCTCGCGGAAGGCCGCAGTCCTGGTCCTCTTCGGCGTCCTCGACGACGTCCCGGCCGTTTCGCACCGCCCGCTCGCACCCGCCGATCTCGACGTCCTGCTCCTCGAGCGGGCCTCGACTCTGGGCTCGCACCCAGGCCAGGTCGCCTTCCCCGGCGGCAGCCAGGACCCCGAGGACGCCACGCTCGTGGACTGTGCCCTCCGGGAGGCCAGGGAGGAAACCGGCCTCGACCCCGCCGGAGTCGAGGTTCTGGGCGAGCTGCCCCCGCTCGGCATGGCCGTCAGCCGCTTCCTGGTCACACCCGTGGTCGGCTGGTGGGCCTCCCCGTCCCCCGTCGACGTGGTCGACTACGGGGAGTCCGCCCAGGTGTTCCGCACCCCGGTCCGGGACCTGCTCGACCCGGACAACCGCGTCATGGCCGTGCTCCACCGACGGGGTGCGCGCTTCGCGAGCCCGGGGTTCGAAGTCAACGGGGTCCTCGTGTGGGGCTTCACCGCCATGGTCCTCGATTCCCTCTTCACCGCCCTGGGCTGGGGGGTCCCCTGGGACCGGACCCGGGAGCACCGGGTCGATCCGTAGCTCCGCCCCGCCCCGGGGGTCACTTCGCGTGGTCGTAGGACTCGACGACGGCCACACTCAGGGGGAACTCAACGGGAGCGTGGTGGAAGAGCAGCCGCCCGGCGGTCTGCGCCGCGTCCTGGACGGCGGCGGCGCAGTCCTCGGCCACGGACTCCTCGGCATGGATGACCACCTCGTCATGGAGGAAGTAGACGAGCTCGGCGCGGTGCCCGCGCGACCTGATGCGGCGAAGCCGGCCCCGCAGGTCGGCCATCCAGCACTCGGCCCATTCGGCGGCCGTGCCCTGCACCACGAAGTTGCGCGTGAAGCGACCCCTGTCGCGGGCGATCGCGTCTGCGCGGTGCTGCTCCTGGGCGCTCGTGGTGCGCTGTGAGGCGAGCCAGCGGGGCGACGGGGGAGGGGTGCTGCGGCCCAGGTGCGTCGTCACCGCCAGCCCCCGCTCGCCATCCCTCGCGGCCTGCTCGACGAGGGCGACGGCCTGGGGATACAGGCGGGCGAGCTGCGGCATGAGCCGGCCCGACTCTCCGGTCGTGGCGCCGTAGATCGCGCCGAGGAGCGCGACCTTCGCTTGGGCCCGGTCGCCGCCGAACCCTGCAGCCGCGATGCCCGCATAGAGGTCGCGGCCGCGCGCGGCGCCGGCCATCGCCTCGTCGCCGGCCAGCGCAGCGAGGACCCGCGGCTCGAGCTGCGAGGCGTCGGCCACGACGAGGCGATGGCCCGGGAGCGCGCGGGCTGCGGAGCGGACCTCCGCCGGAATCTGCATCGCACCGCCGCCCCGGGACGCCCAGCGGCCTGTCACGACGCCGCCGACCACATACTCTGGGCGGAAGCGGCCCTCCGAGACCCACGTCTCCAGCCACGACCAGCCGTTGGCGGCGAGCAGCCGGGCCATCTTCTTGTACTCGAGCAGCGGCGCGACCGCTGGATGGGTGAACTTCCGCAGCTCCCAGGCACGGGTGCTGTTCGTCTCGATGCCGGCGCGGTGGAGCGCGCGGAGGAGTTCCTGCGGTGAGTCCGGGTTGAGGTGCGGGGAGGCGAGGAGGCCGCGGAGTTCGGCCGCCTTCGCCTCGAGGAGGGCGGGCCTCGCCGTCCCCCGCGGACGCGGGCCGAGCCTTTCGACGAGGAGGGCGTCGTGGACTTCCGCGTCCCACGGCACACCGGAGCGCCGCATCTCGGCCGCGGCCAGAGCCCCCGCGGACTCGGCCGCGAGCAGGAGGGCGAGCCGTTGGCGCCGCGGTGACCCGGAGACCGCGCCCAGCTGGGCCCCGAGCTCGGCCACGGCCTCGTCGGCGTCGACGCCGGGCGTCCTGGCCTCGAACAGGGCATCCTGGTGCTGCCCGGGCCAGCCGCTGCGCCCGGAGTCCGGCTCGTCGAGGGGGCTGCCCAGCGGGATCGAGGGCGTGTAGCCGCTTCCGGCCACGAAGGCCGAATGAGCGAGGATCGCGGCGCTGAGGGTGAGGTCGTGGCACCGCTGCACCTCGACCCCTGCGGCAAGGAGCCGCGGATACCAGTCGGTGGTGCGCTGCCACACCCACCGCGGGCGCTCCTCCGCCTCGACGCTCTGGGCGAGCGCGGCGAAGTGGCTGCCCGGGACGATCTGCGCGGTTCCGGCCGGGGCACCGCCCCGGTCGAGGCGCTGCAGCAGCACTCCGCCGTCCGGTGCGGGGGCGACGAGCTGGTACACATCCCCATTCTTCCCTGTCCGCACGGGTGCAGTTTCCCTCCACAGCCGTCCCCGAGGGATGTCGTCCACATAGGGGGTCGGGCCGGTTCCACGGCTGCCGCAGACTGGGAAGGCTGGACGGCATGGCGAGGAACGAGCAGGAACAGTCGGCCGGGGCCGGGGGATGGCTCCCGGAGGCGGGCCCGATCGTGTGCTGTATCACCGGTGACGCGGCGCTCCGGGACGAGTGCGCGAGGGCCGCCGCGGTGGCGGGCGCCGTCTTCGAGGGCGTCCCGTCCGTCGGTGAGGACCCGCAGCTCTGGACGCGGGCAGACCTTGTGCTGCTCGGGGCGGACATCAGCGAGGTTCCTCCGCAGAGGCGCGGCCCGACCATCCTCGTCGGCGCCGCATCTCAGCGCCATCTGCTGTGGGACAGGGCCGCGGCGCTGGGGATCGACCACGTGGCCGAGCTGCCGGACGCTGCCGGCTGGCTCGTGGACTACATGGGCAGGCGAGGTTCGGAGGGGCCCTCGGGTG
Source organism: Sinomonas atrocyanea (assembly GCF_001577305.1). Classification (NCBI taxonomy): domain Bacteria; kingdom Bacillati; phylum Actinomycetota; class Actinomycetes; order Micrococcales; family Micrococcaceae; genus Sinomonas; species Sinomonas atrocyanea. The sequence goes on along the minus strand of NZ_CP014518.1, from coordinate 3,551,858 downwards.
TGGTGGTCGGCGTCGTCGGCGGGTGCGGCGGCGCGGGCGCCAGCACGACGGCGGTGCTGCTCGCGGGTGCCGCGGCGCACGGCGGGGCGCGGGTGCTGCTGGTGGATGGCGACAGGCTCGCAGGAGGTCTCGAGGCCGTCCTGGGCGAGCAGCCGCTCGAGGGGCTGCGCTGGCCCGACCTGGCCTCCGCACACGGCGCCATCAATCCCGAGCAGCTGGCCGCCTCGCTGCCGAGGGCGGCCGGGGCCGGGGTCCTGTCCTGGCCCGCCGGTCCGCGTCCTGCCGTGCGGGTTCCGGGGGCCGCCATCTCGGGTGTGGTCGAGGCGGCCCGTGCAGCGTTCGACCTGGTCGTCGTCGACATCGGGCGTGGACGGGAAGGGATCGAGGACTTCGGGTGGGCCAGCGACCGGATCCTCGTCGTGGTGCCCGGCACCCTGGGTGGGGCGCTCTCCGCTGCCCAGCTCGTCCATGAGCTGCCCCCGGTGCCACTGGGCGTCGTGCTCCGCGGAGGCACCGGGGAAGGGGTCGACGCCGAACAGCTGGCCGGGCTCATCGGCTGTCCCCTGGTGGCCCGGATTCCCCACCTTCGACGCGCCGCTGCCGCGGCGGAGTGGGGTCGCCTCATGGAGCTGGCGCGCTCGGGGCCCCTGCGGCGGCTCGCCGCCGCAGTGTGCGAGGCGCTGCCCGAGCGGGCCCCGGCTGCTTCAGCGGGTGACGGCCCGGCACTCGCCCTCGGCGCCAGGCTCGCCGGGCGCGGGCGGAGGGTCGCGCGGTGAGGGCGCAGGGCAGCGTCGACGCGGAGCTGCTGGACGCCGTGCGCCGATCGGTGCTCTCGACGCCGGGACAGGTGACCCCGGCGCGCGTCGCGGCCGCGCTCCAGGGAAGCGGCCGCGTGCTGGGCACGGCGGGGTCGCTCGCGGCCGTGGAGATCATCATGGCCGAGCTGCGCGGTCTCGGACCCCTGCAGGTCCTCGCCAATGACCCTGAGGTGACGGATCTGTTCGTCAACGCGCCGGACAGCGTCTGGCTCGACAGGGGGCGCGGACTCGAACGGAGCGCGGTGTCCTTCCCCTCGGAGGAGGCCCTGCGAGCGCTTGCCGTCCGCCTGGTGGCGGCGGCGGGACGCCGGCTCGACGACTCGTCGCCGTGCGTCGACGTGCGGCTCGCCGGAGGTTACCGGATCCACGCCGTGCTGCCGCCCGTCTCAACCGCGGGAACCCTGCTGTCCATCCGCATCCGGCGCGCCCAGCCGATGACCTTGGACGAGTTCGAGGCGGCCGGCACGGTGCTGCCCGACCAGAGGACCGTGCTCGAGGCATTGGTCGCCCAGCGGCGGAGCTTCCTGGTGAGCGGTTCCACCGGGTCGGGGAAGACCACCCTGCTGAGCACGCTCCTCGGCACCGTTCCGGCCACCGACCGGATCGTTCTGGTGGAAGATGCCGCCGAGCTGGCGCCCGACCACGGGCACGCCGTCTGCCTGGAAGCGCGCCATGGCAATGTCGAGGGTGCCGGCGGGATCGATCTCGCCCGCCTCGTGCGGGAGGCGCTGCGGATGCGGCCGGACTGGCTCGTGGTCGGCGAGTGCCGCGGCGCCGAGGTCAGGGACCTCCTCTCAGCACTCAACACGGGGCACAGCGGGGCCGGAACAGTCCATGCCAATACGGCGGGCTCCGTCGTGGCGCGGCTCGCCGCCCTCGGAGCGCTCGCAGGGCTCACCAGGGAAGCCACCTTCCTCCAGGCCTCGAGTGCCCTGGATGCAGTCGTGCACATGGAGAGGGCCCCGGCGGGCCGGCGGGTCGCGAGCATCGCCGTCGTCGCGGAGGGGCCGGATGGGCTCGCGGTCGTGGACGCACTCCGTCGCGGGGCCGAGACGGCCCGCACGTCAGAACGCGGACCGGGCTGGGACCGGCTCGCCGCAGAGCTGGCCCTTCCCCGCGCGCTGAGGGCGGCGGCGTGAGCGCCGCATCCGTTGTGGCCGCCACTATCGCCGCGCTGCTGTTCGCGGGCTGGCGCCTCGCAGCCGGGGGAGGGGCGATGGCGGGGACACGACGCCTCAGGACCGGGGCGGCCGCGGTCCCGTCGCCGCGGCGCCGACGACCGGCCCGGGGACGACCTTGGGCAGGGAGGGCAGGCACAGGTCCCGCGGAGGAATTCCAGCACGCGGCCATCTTGGTGGGGCAGCTCGCCGCCCTGCTGCGAGCCGGCCGCACCCCCGAGCAGATGTGGAGGCAGGCCTGCGAGGCGTACCCGGCCGGCGAGCGGGAGAGCGCAGACCCTGCACCACGTGTGCTGCACTCGGCTGCCCTGGCCGCGGACCTGGGCCGGCCCGTCGCAGCCGCGATCCAGACGGCGGTGAGCGAGAGGGAACCGTCCCCTCACCGCTCCACGGGCGCGGCCGCTGGCATCTGGCTCAGCGTGGCGGCCTGCATCGAGGCCGCCGAGGCATCGGGGAGCGCCCTTGCCGACGTCCTGGAGAGGCTCGCCGCCCAGCTCGAGGCCGACGCCGACGCGGTCGCCGCCCGCTCGGTGGCCCTTGCAGGCCCCCGGGCCACGGCGAAGGTGCTGACCATCCTCCCCATTGCCGGGCTGGGACTCGGGATGCTGATGGGGGCGGACCCGTTCGGGATCCTCCTCTCCACACCGCTGGGCGCGATGTGCCTCGGCCTCGGGGCAGCTCTGACGGTGGCCGGACGATGGTGGTCCACTCGGCTCGTGCGCTCGGCTTCGGAGGCACGATGAGCGCCGTCCTCGCCGTGGGGCTCGCTGCAGCCTCCGCAGGCATCGCCCTCTCCTTCGCAGGCAGCCGGCGCCGAGCCGACCGGCTTCTGGCACCGTGCGGTGCCGTGGGCACCGCCGTGCCCGGGGGCGTGGACCGCCGGGAGCAGCCCGTCCACGCCGAAGGCCGGGCGCGCCTGCGGACCACGAGGCCTGACGAGGTGCCCCTCCTGCTCGAGCTGCTCGGTGCCATGCTCGAGGCGGGCCTGGCCCTGCCGCGGGCGCTCGAGGTCGCAGCCGGCGTCGCCGACGGACCAGGCCCGGCGCTGGCGCGGGCCGCCGCTGCCCTACGGCTCGGGACCGACTGGGACCATGCATGGCCGGATGCTGCTGTGGGCTCCTCCGTCGAGGAGATCCGATCGGCCCTGCGCTTCGCAGCGTCCACCGGAGCCCCGTCTGCCGAGCTGCTGTACGCCCGCGCACGGCAGCTGCGGCGGAGCAGGCATCGTGAGCTCGAGAAGCGCGCCGCGGCCCTCGGCGTCAAGCTGGTCATCCCCTTGGGAGTCTGCTCCCTCCCAGCCTTCCTGTGTCTCGGCGTGGTGCCAGTGCTTCTGGCGATGCTGCCGGGCGGGTGATCCCGCCCCCACGATCCCTGCCCATCGGGCAGGCGGCGCCCCTGGGCGCCATGGCCCCGCCGCGAGGAGGGGTCTCCGACGGCGAGCCGGCGGGCCCACCTACGGGCGCGGACACACGGCTGTGCCCGACCACCAAGGAGGAACCATGTCCGCAATGCCTCATCCCGACGACGTCGGGGCACACCCCGACCAGTCACGGGAATCCGCACGGCTCGATCTGACGCCATCCCCGGGTCCTCGCCCCGATGCCCTCGAAGGCCCGGGCGAGCCGTGCCGGGTCATCGAGCTCTTCCCTGCGGCCGGAGCGCCGGACTCCGGGCAGCCGGGCCACCAGAGGGCAGGCACCGAGCCGGGCTTCCCTGGCTCCGCGCATCTCCCGGCCGCGTCTTCCGCACCGCCAGGGGACCGGTTGAGGCGCCGACGGAGCGGAGGGCGGGAGCGAGCCTGGGCCGCCCGCATGCGGCGGAGGGCAGCCATTCGCCTGCAGCTCCTGCGGCTCTGGCTCGGCGCCAGGGCCGCTGGACAGCAGGGGATGGCAACTGCCGAGTACGCGATCGCGACACTGGGCGCCGTGGCCTTCGCGGGGCTGCTCGTGGTGATCATGCGCAGCGACGAGGTGCGGGGATTCCTCCTCGCGATCATCCGCCAAGCACTCGCCCTCCCGTGAGGTGCATCCGTGGGGACGCCACCGCCCAGGAGGGCCCGGCGTCCCCGCGGGGGTCGGTCACCGCCGAGTTCGCAGTGGCTGTCCCCGCAGTGATCCTCCTGCTCGGCTTCCTCCTCGGCGCCGTTTCCGCGGCCGTCTGCCAGGTGCGGGTCGAGGAAGCGGCGAGGGCCGGGGCGCGATCGGTCGCCAAGGGCGAGGACGCCGGCGCGGTGGCCCGCGAGATCGCGAGGGTTGCCGGCCCCGGCGCGGAGCATTCGGTCGAGGCCTCGGCAGGAGTCGTCACCGTCCAGGTCAGCACGGCGGTACCCGGACCCGTCGCGGCCGCTGCCGGGCTGCGCGCCCGCGCGGCGGCGAGCCTGAGCCTGGAGGGACCGCCGTGACCTGGCAGGCCAGGCTCTGCGGGCCGGGCCCCGGCTGTCGTGGCCGTGCCGGCTGCAGGGGCGGCGCCGAGGCCGGGTCGGGGACCGTCCTGGCCCTCGGGCTGGGGATGGTCCTCATCCTGGCCTGTGCGGCACTGGCAATGCTCGGCCAGGCGCTGGCGGCGTCTTCGCGGGCCGGCGCGGCGGCGGATCTCGCTGCGCTCGCGGCGGCCGACACCGAGCGTGGTCTCCGCCCTGGGGCCGCCTGTGCGACGGCCCAGGAGACGGCCGAACTCAACGGCGCCGTCCTGACTGCCTGCGCCGTGGAGAAGCCCGGCAGCACCGTCCGGGTCACCGTGGAGCTGGAGACGGGCGCCCCGTGGGGTCCCGCCGTGGGGCGCGCCCGGGCAGGGCCGCCGCCCCGCGTCGGCCCCGGCTGACTCCCGTGCCGGGCGGCGGACCAGCCCCAAACGGACGGCCCAGGCGAGCGGGACGGCCCAGGCGAGCGGGCCGGTCCCGGCGGGCGCCCCAGTCCCGGTGGTGGGGCCGGCTCTGGCGTCAGACCAGCTCGGCCGCGAGGTCGGACTGGAGGAGGACGGCGCGCAGCAGGGCGACCGCCCCGGACTTGTCCAGGGGATTGTTCTTGTTGCCGCACTTGGGGCTCTGGACGCACGACGGGCACCCGGCATCGCACTCGCAGGCCTCGATCGCGTCCAGGGTTGCCCGGAGCCAGACCCGGATGCGCTCGAACCCGCGCTCGGCGAACCCTGCCCCGCCGGGGTGCCCGTCGTAGACGAAGATGGTGGGCTGCTCGGTGTCGGCGTGCAGCGCGGTGGACACCCCGCCCACGTCCCACCGGTCGCTGGAGGCGACGAGGGGCAGGAGGCCGATCGATGCGTGCTCCGCGGCGTGGAGGGCGCCCGGGAACTGGGCAGCGATCAGTCCCGCGGCCGCGAGCGTCGGCTCAGGCAGGGTGAGCCAGACGGCCTTGGTGAAGAGGTCCCGTGCGCCCAGCTCGAGGGGCTCCTCGCCGAGGACCTCGTTGGAGATGAGCGCCTTGCGCTGGAAGGAGACCACCTGCGTGGTCACCCGGACCTCGCCGAAGTGGACCCCCACCGGGCCCCACTGCTCGCAGCGGTCCTCGCCGAGGACCTCGACCGTGGTGAGGTCCCGCGCGGTCGTGTAGTAGTCGGGGTTCACCCGTCGCACCACCACGCAGTGCTCCGCCTCGTTGAGTTCTTCGACGAGGTAGCTCGCGCCCTGATGGACGTAGATGGCGCCCTGGTGGGCCTGGTAGTGCGTCTGCGGCGAATCCATGGAGCCCAGCAGCTGGCCGGTCTCGGCCTCGATGATGCTCATCGGGCCGCCCCCGTCCGCGCGGAGGTTCACCATGGCCGCGGCGCTCTCGGGATGGGTCCAGTACCATCCGCCCGGCCGCCGGCGCAGGTACCCCTGCGCCACGAGCTGGTCGAGGAGCCGCTCGGCGGTGGGTCCGAACAGGGCGAGGTCGGAGCCGGTGAGGGGCTTCTCGGCCGCGGCGGCACACAGGTGCGGGCCGAGGACGTAGGGGTTGGACGGATCCAGGACGGTGGCCTCGACCGAGGTGTCGAAGATCGCCTCCGGGTGGTTCACCAGATAGGTGTCGAGGGGGTCGTCGCTGGCGACGAACGCGGCGAGCGCATCCTGCCCCGAGCGCCCGGCCCGCCCGATCTCCTGGAACAGCGAGGCCCGCGTCCCCGGCCATCCCGCGACGAGGACCGCATCCAGCCCGGAGATGTCGATGCCGAGTTCGAGCGCCGAGGTGCTCGCGACCCCCAGCAGCTCGCCGGAGCGCAGCCGCCGCTCGAGCTCGCGCCGCTCCTCGGGCAGGTACCCCGACCGGTACGCCGCGATGCGCCCCGCGAGGCTCGGGTCCACCTCGTCGACGAGGCGCTGCGCGATCGAGGAGATCGTCTCTGCGCCGCGGCGGGACTTGATGAAGGCGATGGTCCGCACATGCGCCGACACGAGATTGGCCAGCAGGTCGGCGCTCTCGGCGATCGCGGTGCGGCGCTGGGGCGCGCCGTTCTCCCCGCGGGCGTCCGTCAGCGCGGGCTCCCAGAAGGCCACCTCGGTGGCCCCGTGGGGCGAGCCGTCCTCGGTGACCGCGGCGACGGCGTCGCCGATCAGCCGCCCCACCGACCCCTCCGGGTCCCCGGACGTCGCGGACGCCGCGATGAACACGGGGTCGGCGCCATAGTGGGCGCACACGCGCCGGAGCCGCCGCAGGAGGTTGGCCACATGGGAGCCGAAGACGCCTCGGTAGGAGTGCGCTTCGTCGATGACCACGAAACGAAGGCGCCGGAAGAAGGCCGCCCACCAGGGGTGGTTCGGCAGGATGCCGAAGTGGAGCATGTCCGGGTTGGCGAGGATGACGTTCGCGTGGTCCCGGATCCAGCGGCGGGCCGACTGCTCGGTGTCGCCGTCGTAGGTCTCGGCCCGGACCGTGCTGAGCCCGAGGGCACGGATGGCCGTGAGCTGGTCCGCGGCCAGCGCCTTGGTGGGGGAGAGGTACAGGACGGCCGCGCCGTCGTCGTGGATCCGCCCGGGCTGCTCGGCCACGCGCAGCTCCGAGCGGTGGACGGCGTCCAGCGCCGGGAGCTGGTAGGCGAGGGACTTGCCCGAGGCGGTTCCGGTGGCGAGCACCACGTGGCGTCCCGCGTGGGCCAGCTCCGCCGCCTCGACCTGGTGGATGTAGGGCGTCTCGACCCCGAGGCGGCGGTACGCAGCCACGAGGTCCGGGTGGGCCCAGGCAGGCCAGGGCGCATGCCGGGCCGAGCGTGCGGGGATCGTGCGCAGGTGCCGCAGCTCCTCCGGGGCGGAGGACCTGCCCAGGAGCGAGAGGAGGGAGTCGTGCGCGGCCACACCAGCATTCTTCCAGCACCGGCCGGAAGCCTCGGACCCCGGGGCCGCCGGGGCGGGGTCAGTCCGCGGAGAGCGAACCGCCCCCGGTGTTGCCGGGGTTGGTGAGCACGAGCACCTGGGACACGTCGCTCCATCCGAGGTGGTGGTAGAGGTGCTGGCCGTCCGTGGACGCGATGAGCAGGCCCTGGTCGAGGTTGTGCTCGCTCATCGCCGCTGTGAGGGCCCGCATGATGAAGCTGCCCAGCCCGCGGCGGCGGAAGGCCGGCTCCGTGATGATGCGGTCGAAGACGGCATAGCCGTGCGCGACGGCCACGTGGCCGCGGGCGGCCAGGGTGCCGTCGGCGGTCGCGACGGTCACGGTGGCGCTGTGGTCCTCGTAGGCCGTGGTCAGCTTGAGCTCGTCGTCGTTGAGCCAGGGCGCCTCGACGTCCTTGCCCTCGAAGTCCATGATCATGAGCTCCTGGTCCGCAGCGACCTCGACGAGGCCGTGCTTCTCGGCCAGGGCGCGGTAGGCAGGCAGGTCGTCGGTGAGCACGGTCATCAGCCGGGGCGACGACTCCGCGACGAACGCGGCGAGGTCGGCGAACTCATCCTCGCTCGGGTCGGCGGCGAACGCCTCCCAGTCGCCGGACTTGTCGGAGAGCTGCACCGCCCGGAACGCCCCGACCTCCTTGACCGGATAATGGCGCGTGGAGGCCCAGCCTTCGACCCAGATGCCCAGAAGTTCGCTCAGCGATGGCTCTCCCATAGCCACGACGATAACCGCAACCGGAGAACCTGATAAGGGCCGTGACAGAACTGTCACCGGGGCCCGAGGCGGGGGCGCCGGTACCCTTGATGGGTGGCCCAGCACCGTATCGTCCTGTTCTACTGCTTCACCCCGCTGGCGGACCCGGAGGCGGTCCGGCTCTGGCAGCGCACCCTGTGCGAGGGGCTCGGCCTCAGGGGCCGCATCATCGTCTCCCCGGACGGCATCAACGCGACCGTCGGCGGCGAGCTGAACGCCGTCAAGGGGTACCTGCGTGCCACCAAGGAGTACCCCGGCTTCCGGAAGCTCGACGTGAAGTGGTCCGAGGGCACCGCCCAGGACTTTCCGCGGCTGTCCGTGAAGGCACGTGCCGAGCTGGTGTCCTTCGGTGCGCCCGGTGAACTCGAGGTCGGCGCCGAGGGCGTGATCGGCGGCGGCAGCCGGCTCACCCCCGAGCAGCTCCACGAACTCGTCGCCTCGGGCAGCGCCGCCGAGGACACCCGGCGCGAGGTCGTGTTCTTCGACGGGCGCAACGCGTTCGAGGCGCAGATCGGCCGGTTCAAGGGCGCGGTCGTCCCCGACACCTCCACGACGCACGATTTCCTCGCCGAGCTCGACTCCGGCAAGTACGACGACCTCAAGGATCGGCCCGTGGTCACCTACTGCACGGGCGGGATCCGCTGCGAGATCCTCACCGCCCACATGCGGCGCCGCGGGTTCCAGGAGGTGTACCAGCTCGACGGCGGGATCGTGCGCTACGGGGAGGCCTACGGGGACGCGGGCCTGTGGGAAGGCTCGCTCTACGTCTTCGACCGGCGCATGCGCCTGGAGTTCAGCGAGGACGCCGCGACGATCGGCCGGTGCGCCCGCTGCGCCGCTCCGACGTCAGACTTCCACAACTGCTCCGACCCGGCGTGCCGCCGGCTGACGCTCTACTGCCCCCAGTGCGCCGCGTCCCCGGAGACCCTCCGCTGCCCGGACGGCTGCCAGCCGGCCCAGCCGGCCCAGACCCCCGCGCCGAGCGTCACGGCCGGGTGAGCCGGTAGGCCACGTTCGCCACCGCATCCTCAGCGGCACTGAACTGCACGTCGAGGCGTCCCGCGGCCGGGACGTCGACCGGGCGCGCCCACGCGCGATTGCACTCGAACGTGAAGTCCAGCAGCTGCGCATCGCCCGCATTCACGCGCACGTCGGCGCGGCCCTCGCCCCGGCACGCGATGTGCAGCGTGGCGGGCCCGGGCTGGGTCTGGACGGACATGCGGCGCGCTGGCCTGCCGGGCCACGCCGTGCTCGCATCCCCGGCCAGCGAGACCCCCGAGGTGTCCGGCAGCACGGTGGCCGCCCACGCCTGCAGGGACTCGCCGGCGAGCGGCTGGTCCAAGGGCGCGGCCGTCGCCAGGCCGCGCACCTGATGGGATCTGCGGTCCCGGGCGGCGGCCGCGGCCGAGGCGCTGGCCGACGCCGCCGCCGCCGCGGCGTCACGCTGGCCCAGGGGCGGCAGCCCGTCGTCGTACTGGTACGCGCAGCCGGCCGCGCCTGCCGCGAGGAGCGCCGCCACGAGGCAGGCCTGCAGGGGCCTCGCCCTCACCGGGCGCGCGGCTGGGCAGCGGCTCATGGCACCATTCTGCCCCCGCGCCGCCCGGGCCGATCAGCCTAGACTTCCGTGGTGAGTTCACGCACCCAGGACGACGCCCCCGCCTCCGACCGGCCCGAGCTGCTGCGCGCGCTGGCCCACGACCTCGCCGCCGCGCGGTACACGGTCGACGAGGTCGCCGAGCTGCTCGGAGCTGAGGCCCGCGCCGCGCTCTCACGCGACCAGATCGTGCCGGCGCTCGCGGCGACCCGCGCCGCCGGCGAGGATCCGGCGCGGAACCCGCTCGGCGCCGTCGTGCGCTTCTTCCTCCTCGCCCGGCCCCTGCCCGAGGCCGCGCTCGGGACCGTGTTCCCCGCGCTCGGCCCCCAGGGCCTCCGCGCGCTCGGGCTGGCCGAGCCGGCGGACGACGGCGGGTGGCTCGCCGCGGTCGACCTCCGCCCCTACGGGTGGGACGCCGGGGACGGCGCGAAGGAGATCTGGGTCGCCTCCGATCTGGCGGCCCACCAGCGCCCGGGGGTCCTGCGCTCCGACCACGTGCTCGGGATCGGGCACGCCTCGGCGACCCTCGTGCAGACCACGGCCAGGCGGCAGGTCGGGTGCGCGCTGGACCTCGGCACCGGCTGCGGGATCCAGGCCTTCCACCTCCTCGGGCACGCGCGCCACGTGGTTGCGACGGACATCTCGGAGCGCGCCCTCGCGTTCGCGCGCTTCAACCTCCTGCTCAACGCCGGTGCCCTCGGCCTCGACCCGGACCGCCTCGAGGACCGGATCGAGCTGCGGCGCGGCAGCCTGCTCGATCCGGTCGCGGGGGAGCTGTTCGACCTCGTGGTCTCGAACCCCCCGTTCGTCATCACTCCCCGCGCGGCGGACGAGCGCGCCGAGGACCAGTTCACCTACCGCGACGGCGGCCTGCCCGGGGACGAGCTCGTGGCCCGGCTGGTCGCAGGGCTGCCCGCCGTCCTGGCCGAGGGCGGCACCGCCCAGCTGCTCGGCAACTGGGAGATCCCGGCCGGCGCCCCGTGGCACGAGCGCGTCCGCTCCTGGGTCTCCGCGGACGTCGACGCCTGGGTCGTCCAGCGTGAGGAGGTCGGCCCCGGCCAGTACGCGGAGACGTGGCTCGCGGACGCCTCGCAGCAGCGCGACCCCGGAGCCTACGAGGACGCCTACGCCGCGTACCTCGCCGACTTCGCGGCCCGGGGGACTGCCGCGATCGGCTTCGGGGCGGTCTGGCTGCGCCGCCCCGCACCTGGCCAGGCGCGCCTGGACCGCTTCGAGGAGCTCACCCATCCGCTCGAGCAGCCGATCGGGCCCTACTGGGCCGCCGCCGTCGAGCGCGCCGACTGGCTCGCCGCCCATCCCGACCTGGGGGCCGAGCGGCTCGTCGTCGCCGGCGACGTCACGGAGGAGCGCCACCAGCGCCCCGGGGCCGAGCACCCGGGGGTGATCCTCCTGCGCCAGGGCGCGGGCTTCCGCCGCACAATCCTGCTGAGCACCGAGCTGGCGGGCTTCGTCTCGGCGTGCGACGGCGGGCTCACGGCCGGGCAGATCGCGTCCGCGCTCGCTGCGCTCCTCGGCCGCGACGATGAGGGCTTCCGCCCGGGCCTCCTCGCCGAGGCCGCGAATCTGGTCGCCGAGGGCTTCCTCGTTCCGGCCGAGACGGCTGCCGGACCCGCCGATGACATGACGCCGGGGAATCGTGAAGAAACAGCTTGACATCGCCTCGAGTGTGGCGTTTATTACACTCCAATACCGGCACAACGAAAAAGCAGCATGACGGACAAGAAGCGCAGTTCCCGCACCGAGAACCCGGTCCGGATCACCGACCCCAAGGCCATCCGCGCGCTGGCGCACGCGGCCCGCCTCGAGGCCATCAACGAGCTCTACTCGAGCCAGGAGAGCCGCACCGCCACTGAGCTGGCTGCGTTCACGGGCCTGACCCCGAGTGCCATGAGCTACCACCTCCGCGCCCTGAAGAAGTGGGGCATCGTGGTGGACGCGCCGAGCGACGGCGACGGCCGTGAGCGGCGCTGGAAGGCCGCCGGCACCGACCTCAACCTGGACACGGCCACGACCGGCCAGACCCCGGGGCTCGCGATCATCGACATGGAGATCGACTCGCTGCGCACCCGGATCGCCAGCCACGCCAAGCACCGCGACGCGGCCAGGCGCCGCGGTGAGCCGGATGAGTCGCCGGTCATGATGATCTCCGGCAACGTCCTCAAGCTCACCCTCGAGCAGCGGGCCCGCTTCAAGCAGCGGATGCTCGAGCTCATGGACGAGTTCGAGTTCGAGGAGCACCCCGCGGGCGAGGACACCGAGCGCATGTACTTCGTCTGGTCGATGCTGCCCGAGGTGCGCGAGGCGGTGAAGTCGGCGCCCAAGGAGACGGGCGAGCGGCGCCGGCCCGCTGCGCGCCGGACGGCGGCCCGCACGCCGGACACCGAGGAGCCTGGCCGCGCGTCCTCGGGCGGGGCGGCGCGCCCCGCCCCGGTCGCCGGTTCCTGAGGGCGCCTGTCCACAGCTGCACGCCCGGCTTGCGCGTGGGCGGCCGTCGTATGGTGAACTAGGGACTTGCGCGGCGCTCCGCCGCGCCCCCTCGTGCCAGGACGCCGGCCTCCATCGGATCTGGCGGGCACGGGAGATCTGCAGCAGTTTGGCGAGGAGTACCGTGGCCACGAAGGCTAGAACCGGCAAGAAGCTCGTGATCGTGGAGTCGCCGGCCAAGAGCAAGACGATCGCCCAGTACCTGGGCGACGGCTTCGAAGTCGACGCGTCGATGGGCCACATCCGCGACCTTCCCCAGCCCTCGGACCTGCCCGCCGAGCTCAAGAAGTCCTCGGTGGGCAAGTTCGCCGTGGACATCGAGCACGGCTTCGAGCCCTACTACGTGGTCTCCCCCGACAAGAAGAAGAAGGTTGCGGAGCTCAAGGCCAAGCTCAAGGACGCCGACGAGCTCTACCTCGCCACCGATGGCGATCGCGAGGGCGAGGCCATCGCGTGGCACCTGCTCGAGGTGCTCAAGCCCAAGGTGCCCGTGCACCGCCTGACCTTCCCCGAGATCACCAAGGAAGCGATCCAGCGCGCCATGGCGGAGCTGCGCGATGTCGACGAGTCGCTCGTCGACGCCCAGGAGACCCGCCGCGTCCTGGACCGCCTGTACGGCTACGAGATCTCCCCGGTGCTCTGGCGCAAGGTCGCCGGCGGCCTGTCGGCCGGCCGCGTGCAGTCCGTGGCGACCCGGCTCGTGGTGGAGCGGGAGCGCGAGCGCATGGCCTTCCGCGCCGCGAGCTACTGGGACCTCCTCGCGACCCTCGCTCCGGCCGGGAAGGGCGCGGACGACGCCGCCGCCCGCCAGAGCTTCCAGGCCCGCCTCGCGCAGGTGGACGGGAAGAAGGTGGCCACCGGGCGCGACTTCGACGACCGCGGCCAGCTCAAGGCCAAGAACGCCGAGCTGCTCACGGAGGCGACCGCGACGGCGCTCGCGGAGGGCCTGCGGGACGCCGCCTTCGCCGTCCGCTCCGTCGAGGAGAAGCCGTACACCCGGCGCCCGGCGGCCCCCTTCACGACCTCCACCCTCCAGCAGGAGGCCGCCCGCAAGCTGCGGTTCTCCGCGCGGGTGACGATGCAGGTTGCCCAGCGCCTGTACGAGAACGGCTACATCACCTATATGCGTACGGACTCCACGGCGCTGTCGGACCAGGCCGTGACGGCCGCGCGGCGGCAGGCCTCGGAGCTCTACGGGGCGGAGTACATCCCGGCGAGGCCCCGCGTGTACGCGTCCAAGTCGAAGAACGCCCAGGAGGCCCACGAGGCCATCCGCCCCTCGGGGGACTCCTTCCGGACCCCCGCCCAGGTCGCCAAGCAGCTCTCCGGGGACGAGTTCCGCCTCTACGAGCTCATCTGGAAGCGCACGGTCGCCTCCCAGATGGAGGACGCGAAGGGCTCCACCGCGACCGTCCGCCTCGGCGCGACGGCCGTCTCCGGCGAGGCCGCCGGCCGGGACGCCGAGTTCGCTGCCTCCGGCACGGTCATCACGTTCCGAGGCTTCCTCGCCGCGTACGAGGAGGGCCGCGACGAGGTCCGCGAGGACACGGAAAACGCTGCGAGCGGCTCGGGTGCAGGCTCCGGCGAGGGCGGCCGCCTCCCGGTGCTCGCCGAGGGGCAGGCCCTCGACGCCCTCGAGATCACCTCCAACGGCCACCAGACCTCCCCGCCCCCGCGCTACACGGAAGCCTCCCTCGTGAAGACGCTCGAGGAGCGCGGGATCGGCCGCCCGTCCACCTACGCGGCGACGATCTCCACGATCATGGACCGCGGGTACGTCCGCAGCCGCGGCACGGCGCTCGTGCCCAGCTGGATCGCGTTCTCGGTCGTCCGGCTGCTCGAGGAGCACTTCCACGACTACGTCGACTACGACTTCACCGCCGAGATGGAGGAGGACCTCGACAAGATCGCCGCGGGCCAGCAGGCCGGCTCCGATTGGCTGAGCCACTTCTACTTCGGCGACGGCACCAACCCGGGCCTGACCACGATCGTCAACGGGCTCGGCGAGATCGACGCGCGCGAGGTCAACTCGGTCGAGATCGCCCCCGGCATCGTGCTGCGCGTGGGCAAGTACGGGCCGTACCTCGAGAAGCCGCTCCCGGCGGACGCTCCCGAGGGCACGGTCCCCGAGCGCGCCAACGTCCCCGAGGACCTCGCCCCGGACGAGCTCACCGCGGAGAAGGCGCTCGAGCTCATGGAGAGCGCCGGCCCCGAGGAGCGCGTCCTCGGCCAGGACCCGCACACCGGGCACACGGTCGTGGCCAAGAACGGCCGTTACGGCGCCTACGTCACCGAGGTCATCCCCGAGCTGACGCCCGAGCAGATCGCAGCCCAGCCGGTGGAGTACTACAAGAACGGCAAGCCGAAGCCGCCCAAGAAGCCCGTCAAGGTCAAGCCCCGCACGGCCAGCCTGTTCAAGTCGATGACCCTGGACACCGTGACCCTCGAGCAGGCCCTGCAGCTGCTCACGCTCCCGCGCCGCCTCGGCGAGGACGCGGAGGGCACCGCGATCACGGTGCAGAACGGCCGGTTCGGCCCGTACCTGAAGAAGGGCACCGATTCGCGCTCGATCGGCTCCGAGGAGGAGATCTTCACGATCACCCTCGAGCAGGCGCTCGAGATCTACTCCCAGCCCAAGACACGCGGCGGCCGGACTGCCGCGGCGCCGCTGGCAGAGTTCGGGGAGGACCCGGCCTCCGGCAAGCCGATCGTGGTCAAGGAGGGCCGCTTCGGGCCGTACATCACGGACGGCGAGACGAACATCACCGTTCCACGGGCCACCGCCATCGAGGAACTCACCCGGGAGCGCGCCATTGAGCTCCTTGCCGAGAAGCGGGCCAAGGGCCCGGCCAAGAAGCCCGTCCGGCGTTCGGGCGGCCGAGCGAAGGCAGGTGCCAAGTGAGCACGCACGACGGCGAGCCGGTCACCGGCGGCGAGCACGCGCCGTCGTCCGCCGAGACGGACGCGGTCCCCGCACACCTCGACCCGGTCCCGCTGACCGAGCTCGAGGCCTCCCTGGCCGAGGCGACCGCCTCCGGGTCCGACGACGACGCCCAGCAGTCGATCCTGGCCTTCCTCAACAGCCTCGTGTGCCTGCTCGTGCCGGAGCCCGTCCCGGGGGAGACGGAGTTCGTGGAGCCGCTCGTCCTGACGGGCGGCGAGGGGAAGCCCGTGGTCGCGGCCTTCACCCACCGGGCCCGCATCCGGCCGGACTTCCTCGAGCACGCCCCTACCGTGGTGCAGACGCAGGGCGCCGTGCTGCTGCAGAACCTCGGCACCGAGCTCGGGCTCGTGCTCAACCCGGGCAGCGCCTACGGCTTCGAGCTGAGCAGCGAGCACGTGGCGGCGGTGCTGCGCGACTTCCGCCCGGCCGAGCCGGGTGAACTGGACGCGGACGGTTCGGCCGGCTCAGCCGGGGAATAATGGGCACATGCGGCTAGGCGTCCTCGACATCGGCTCGAACACCGTGCACCTGCTCCTGGTGGACGCCCACCCGGGTGCGCAGCCGGTGGCCTACGCCTCGCACAAGCGCCCGCTCTCCCTCGTGCGGTACCTCGAGGAGGACGGCAGCATCAGCGAGCGCGGGCAGAAGGAGCTCATCGACTTCGTCCAGGAGGCCTGGGCATTCGCCGGCCGGCACCATGCCGAGGACCTCCTCGCGTTCTGCACCTCCGCGATCCGCGAGGCTCCCAACGGCGACGCGGTCCTGGACAGGGTCCAGCAGGAGGCCGGCGTGACGCTCCAGGAGCTCACCGGGCCCGAGGAGGCCGCCATGACGTTCTTCGCCGTCCGGCGCTGGTACGGCTGGGGTGCCGGCACCATCCTCGACCTCGACATCGGCGGCGGCTCGTTCGAGATGGCGATGGGTCACGACTCCCTGCCCGCCGTCGCGACCTCGGTCCCGCTCGGCGCCCAGCGCCTCACCCGCGACTGGCTGTCGGAGGACCCGCCCACGGCCAAGAGCATCAAGGAGCTGCGCAAGTACCTCCGCGACACCCTGAGGCCGGTGGTCAAGGGGTTCGAGAAGGCGGGCCGGCCCAACCTCGTCACGGGGACGTCCAAGACCTTCCGCTCGCTGGCCCGCATCGCCGGCGCCGCGCCGTCGGGCGCCGGGCCGTACGTGCGGCGCGTGCTGCAGCGGACCGACCTCGGGCTGTGGGCCCAGCGCATCTCGGCGATGGCCGCCTCCGACCGCGTCCACCTCCCCGGGGTCTCGGAGGCGCGCGCGCCCCAGCTCCTCGCCGGCGCCCTCGCCGCCGAGGCGGCCATGGAGCAGTTCGAAGTGGACGAGCTCGAGATCTGCCCCTGGGCCCTGCGCGAGGGCCTCATCCTCCGCCGGCTCGACCAGCTCGTCCACGACGGCCCCCTCGAGCCCCCGGCGCACATCGGGCCCATCCAGAGCGAGCGTCGGCGATCAGAGCGCATGCACCCCTCGAGGGCGCGCGCATGAACTCATCCAGCGGCACCGGAGCGGAAGCGGGAACCCACGTGGAGACAGCACCTCAGACGGCCCCAGAGGCGGACGAGCGCGCGGACGGAGGGGAGATCCCCGTAGCCCTCTCGAGTGCCTCGGTCTATCCGCTGAGCGTCCATGACGCCTTCGCGGTGGCCGCCGACCTCGGCTTCGACGGGGTCGAGGTCATGGTCACCAACAACTCCACGAGCCAGAAGGCCGACGAGCTGATCCAGCTCGCCCAGCACTATGACCAGCCCATCGTCTCCATCCACGCGCCCACGCTCCTGCTGACCCAGCAGGTGTGGGGCTCGCCGTGGAACAAGATCAGCCAGTCCTGCCGGATGGCGGTCGACGTCGGGTGCGAGACCGTGGTGGTGCACCCGCCGTTCCGGTGGCAGGGCAACTACGCGGAGACGTTCGCGCACGGGGTCCGGGACCTGGCCGACGCCTACGGGGTCCGGATCGCGGTGGAGAACATGTATCCGTGGCGCGTCCGCGGGCGCGAGACGCTCGCCTACCTCCCGCACTGGGATCCCATCGGGCAGGGCTACCAGGACGTCACGTGGGACTTCTCGCACGCGGCGACCGCGCGCGAGGACAGCCTCGCCGCGATCAAGGCGCTCGGCAGCACGCTGCGGCACGTCCACCTGACGGACGGCTCCGGTCGCTCGTTCCGCGACGAGCACCTCCTGCCGGGGCAGGGGACCCAGCGGGTTGCCGAGTGCCTCGCGCACCTGGGCGGGAACGGGTTCGACGGCGCTGTGGTCGCCGAGATCAGCACGCGCAAGGCCAGGGTGACGGGGGAGCGGGAGCGGATGCTCGCCGAGACCCTCGAATTCGCGCGGACCCATCTGGGCCAGCGCGCCCGCCTCGACGCGGGCAGCGGGATCTAGGCCGGGGCTTCGGCGGCGGCCCCTGCCCGGGGCCGGCGCCGGAGCTGCCTGCGCCGCCCGAGGAAGAGGACCCCTTAAACGAGTTCGGCACTGGCAGTTCGGGGAAGGTTAGGGGACCATGCATCCGAACTGCCAGTGCCTGGCGGTCAGTCTTGGGGGGAGACTGACCGCCCCATCACTCGCACCCTGTGAGGTATTAGCAACTCTAGGGACGGAGTATGGGAGAACACCGGGGCGAGGGTGGGAAAAGGCTGGGAAAGGATCCGCCGGCCGGCATGCGGCGGCCGCCCCCGGCTGGCAGGATGGGGGCATGAGCAACCAGATCGCATTCCTCGGCACGGGCTCCATGAACGGGGCCATCATGGGCGGCCTGCTCGCGGCCGGCTTCCCCAAGACGGACATCGTCGCCACCGTGCGGCGCCGGGAGAGCGCCTCGGAGCTGGCCGAGCGCTACGGCGTGACCGTCATGGCCTGGGACGAGGAGAGCGACTCCAACGCGCAGGCCGCGCGCGGGGCCTCGATCGTGGTCATCGGCGTCAAGCCCGTCGGCGTCGCGGCCGTCGCACGCGAGATCGCGCCCGTGCTCAGCCCGGGTGCCGTCGTGGTGAGCGTGGCCGCCGCCGTGTCGATCGAGCAGCTCGAGCGTGAGCTGCCCGAGGGCCAGCCGGTGATCCGCACCATGCCGAACACCCCCTCCCGGCTCGGCAAGGGCGTCGTGGCCCTCGCGCGCGGCACGCACGCCACCACCGAGCAGGTCGAGCACATCAAGAAGCTCTTCGGCGGCCTCGGCCTGGTGGTGGAGGTCTCCGAGGACCAGATCGCGGCGGTGAGCGCCGTGAGCGGATCCGGCCCCGCGTACGCCTTCTACCTGGCCGAGGCCATGGCCAAGGCTGGCGAGTCGCTCGGCCTCGAGCCCCGGCTCGCGCTCCAGCTCGCGCGCGAGACGGTGGTCGGCGCCGGCTACATGCTGGACGAGCCCGGCGCGGACCCGGCCGCGCTCCGGCGCGCCGTGACGAGCCCCAAGGGCACCACCGAGCAGGCCATCCGCGTCTTCGACGAGCGGGGCCTGCCGGGCATCATCGCCGACGGCGCGCGTGCCGCCGTCGAGCGTTCGGACGAGATCACCCGCGAGCTCGGCCGCGCCCCTCGGGTCTGACGGTCCCGGTCTCAGAGGAGATCATGGGCGGCAGCGAACAGGGCTGCTCCCGCCCGGGTCGAGCACCCGGTCTTGACGTAGATGTGGCGCACGTGGTGGTCGGCGGTGGCCGGTGAGACTGCCAGCGCCGCCGCGACCTCTTTCTTGGTCGCCCCGTGACAGAGGAGCCGCAGGACCTCGACCTCTCTGGCGGTGAGGCCCGCTGGCCATGCGGGACGTGAACGGCGGTCCCTCGCGCCCGCGGCAGCGAGGACAGCGTCCACGGCGTCGCTGTCAAGGCGGTGCGGTGCTTCCCGGGAGAGCGCGTCCGCGGCCCGGGCCGCGGAGGGCTGGGGCCGGCCGGGAGCGGCAATGAGCAGCTCGCGGAAGGCGTCTGCGGCCGCCAGGACCCTCGCCTCCCACGGCAGCTCGCCGGCCGTCGCCCCGCGATAGTAGCCGGAGCCGTCGAGCCGCTCGTGGTGCATGCCTGCGAGCCGGGCCAGCGGGGCCGTGGCGGGAACCCGCGCCAGGATGCGCTCGCTGTAGTACGGGTGCAGCCGGAGCCGCTCGCTGGCATCCAGGGACCCGGCGGGGTCACCGGCGGGGACCGCAGCACGTCCGAGATCCTCGACGAGGCCAGCGCCGCGAAGGGTCTCCGCATGGTCCGGGGCTGCCGAGGCCGCGAGGGCGGCGACATCGCGAGAAAAGCCCGCCCGGGCCGGCACCTTGAGATCGGCGAAGTCGGCGAACACCGTCAGGACCTCGTCGATCCGGTCGTCGGGGACAGTTGCGACGGGTGCAGGCTCGCGGCGCAGCGCCTCGTCCCAGGGCCTCTCCGTCTGCGCCGCCTCGAGGAGCCGGTCGAGGTGCCGGAGGGCGGTCTCCGCGAGCGCTGGATCCAGGGAGCCTCCCGACCGCGCGCTGAGCGCATCGCGCAGGGCCTCGCGCCCGTGGAGGCGGTTGATCACCTCGATGTCGCGGGCAGCGAAGGCAATCCGCGCGGGGAGGGGGATATCCTCCCCGGCGAGCCCGTCGGGGAACCCCTTTCCGTCCCAGGTCTCGAACGCGGCCCTCAGGGCGGCCCTCGTCACTGCGGGGAGACCGAGCCGCACCGCGAGGATCTCCGCGGCCTCGCAGTGGGCCCGCACGCCGGCACGGAGCGTGTCCCTCCCCGTCGCCAGGAACACCGTGGCAGCCCTTGCACGCGGCAGGAGGGTACGCCCCGGAGCAAGAGCTGGCACGACCCCGCGGAGGAACTCGTGCGGCGGTGCGCCGAGCACGGGCGCGATGGCTGCCCGCAGCGCGATCTCGTCGCCGCCAGCGAGCGCCGCGGCCTCGTGCGCGTCAGCCGTGCAGCCGAGGAACCTCAGGAGCGCGGTGCAGTACACCTCGGACAGCGTGCCGCGCTCCACGCCCGCGGCATCTGCCAACTCGAGCGCCGTGAGACAGGTCCTCAGGCACTGCTCGAGCGGCTGGCCCATGCCGAGGTCGGTGGCGAGCGAGACCGCGGCCATCACCTCGGCGAGGCGCAGCGGGCGCGTCATGGGTCGATCATCGCGCCCGCGGCCGTGCGCGTACAGCATCCGCGCGCACCAGGACGCCGCGACGGCTCAGATAGCGCGATCGCGCGATGCGCCGGTGCGACCGACGCCGGATCCTAGGTGTATGAACACCGCAACCGCACACCGCGTTCTCCTCCTCCCCGGCAGCGTCCTGCCAGCCGCTCCGGCGTACGGCGCGCTCATCACCGCTCTGCGGGACAGGCTGGGCGACGCCGTCCAGCCCGTCGCCAAGGACCTCGAGGTCTATGCCGGTCCCACACCGCCCGCCGGCTACTCGCTCGATACGGAGGTGGCCGGCGTCGTGCGCGCCGCCCTCGAGCTCGGCTGGGACAGGTTCCACCTGGTGGGCTACTCCGGCGGGGGAGCGGCCGCCCTCGCGGTGGCGGCGGCCCATCCCGAGCTGCTCCAGTCGCTCGCGCTGCTCGAGCCGGCCTGGGCGGGAAACTGGGGATGGAGCTCCGACCATCGCGCCCTGTGGGAGCAGTACCGGGAGCTGGACGGCCTCGGACCCGATGAGTTCATGGCGCGGTTCGTCCGCCTCGGCGTGCGCCCCGGCGTGACGGCGGGCCTGCCCGTGCCGGGCGGGGAGCAGCCGCCGTGGATGGCGCAGCGCCCCGCGGGCATCCGGGCCTTCCTGCAGACGTTCTCCACCTACGACCTCGACCGGAGCGCCCTCGCGCGCTTCGACCGCCCGGTCTACTTCGCCCTCGGCGGCCTCTCCAATCCCGACGACTACGGGGAGATCGCCGACCGCCTCTCCGGCGTCTTCCGCAGGTTCCGGCTCGAGGTGTTCCCCGACAGGCACCATTTCGATCCCCCTCACCGGGTCGAGCCGGACCGCGTCGCGGCGTCCCTCGCGGCGCTCTGGGACGAGGACTGACCCGGGCGGCTAGCGTGAGGGGATGAGCCTTGAGCCCCACCCCGTCACCGGAGCGCCGTTCCCGTCCCCGGTCTCGCCGGGCACCGGATGGCCGGGGGACCCGGCGACGCCCAGCACCCCCGTCGCCCACGACCTGGGCGAGGTCTCCCGCCTCGCGGCCGCGGCGGAGACGGTGGAGGACGTGGACGCCCTGAGCTCGGTGTGCCGCGCGTGCCCGCGCCTCGTCCAGTGGCGCGAGGACGTCGCGGTCTCGGGGCGCCGCGCGGCGTTCGCGGACCAGCCCTACTGGGGCCGCCCGGGCCCCTCGTTCGGCGACCCCTCGGCCTCGAAGCTCGTGCTCGGCCTCGCGCCCGCGGCGAACGGGACGAACCGGACCGGGCGCATGTTCACGGGCGACCGCTCCGGCGACTGGCTCTACGCCGCCCTCCACCGCACGGGGTACGCGAACCAGGCCACCTCGGTCGCGGCCGGGGACGGGCTCGTGCTGAGCGGCATCCGGATCGTCGCCTCGGTACGCTGCGCGCCTCCGGCCAACCGCCCGACGCCAGCCGAGCTCGCCACGTGCGGGCACTGGCTCGACCGCGACCTCGCCCTCACGGCCGCCTCGCCCGGCGGACTCGACGCCGTCCTGGCACTCGGCGGCGTCGCCTGGAACGCGGCGCTTGCCGCGGCGCGCAGGCTCGGCTGGGCCGTGCCCCGGCCCAAGCCCGTGTTCGGGCACGGGGCCGAGGTGGTCCTGGGCCTTCCGGGCGGCGGCGGTGTCCGGCTGCTGGGCAGCTACCACGTGAGCCCCCACAACACGTCCACGAAGCGGCTGACCGAGGAGATGCTCGACGCCGCCCTCCGCCGCCTCTGAGGGCGGCGGAGGGCGCCGGCCGCGGGCGACAGGCGCCTACGGACGCGCCGCGAACCGCTCGAGCAGGTCCACATGGCCGGAGACGATGAGCATGTCCCGGCTCGTGACCTTGGTGTGGGGCTGGGCGTAGGTGAAGTCCTCGCCGGGGCTCTTGACCCCCACGATGGTGACGCCGTACTTGGAGCGGACGGCCGACTCGGCGAGGGTGAACCCCTGGGTCTCCTTGGGCGGGTACATCTTCACGATCGCGAAGTCGTCGTCGAACTCGATGAAGTCCAGCATGCGCCCGCTCACGAGGTGCGCGGCCCGCACCCCCGCATCGGCCTCCGGGTAGATCACGTGGTTCGCCCCGATGCGGGAGAGGATCTTGCCGTGCGAGGGAGTGATCGCCTTGACCCACAGGTGCTCGATCCCGAGGTCCACGAGATTGGCCGTGATGAGCACCGAGGACTCGATCGAGGTGCCCACGCCCACCACTGCGGACTGGAACTCCTGCGCTCCGAGCTGGCGGAGGGCGTCGATGTTCGTCGCGTCCGCCTGCACCACGTGGGTCAGGGTCCCCGACCACTTCTGGACGAGGTTGATGTCCCGCTCGATGGCGAGGACCTCGCGGCCCTGCTTGACGAGCTGCTCGGCGGTGGCCGCGCCGAACCGGCCGAGGCCGATGACGAGGACCGGGGCCGAGGGGTTGGGCCGCCGGCTGGCGCCCGTGGCGCTGGGCGTGGGATTAGCCAATGATCGGCCTCTCTTCCGGGTAGTGGTACAGCTGGATGCGCTGGCGGACCGCGAGGGCGGAGGCGAGCGTGATCGTGCCGAGGCGGCCGGTGACCATGAGGGCGGTCAGGACGTACATGCCGGCGGGGGGTGACTCCGCGCTCAGGCCCGAGCTCAGCCCGCAGGTCGCGAAGGCGGAGATGACCTCGAACAGGACCCGGTCCAGGGACTGCTGGGTGATGGCGGACATCAGGAACGAGCCCACGAGGACGAGCGTGGCCCCGGCGACGATCACGGAGATCGCGACCCGCAGCGCGCTGTCGGGGATGGTGCGCCCGTAGACCTTCACGTCGCTGTCCCCTCGGCCCTCGGCGACGATGGCGAGGAACAGCACGGCGATGGTCGTGACCTTGATGCCGCCCGCCGTGGAGGCGGAGCCCCCGCCGGCGAACATGAGCGCGTCGGTGAGCAGCCGCGTGGTTCCCCCCAGATGGTTCTGGTCCACGAGGTTGAACCCGCACGAGCGGGTCATGATGGAGGCGAAGACGGCGTGGATGATCTTCTCTGCGACCCCCATGCCGCCGATCGTGCGGGGGTTGTCCCACTCCATCCAGCCCCACAGGAGGCTGCCGACCGCGACGAGGATCGCGGAGACCTGGATGGTCAGCTTGACGTGGAGGCTCCATTTCCGCCACCGGAAGCCGGCCTGGCGCAGCCCGAGGATCACGGGGAAGCCGAGGGAACCCACAAACGCGCCCAGGGCCAAGGGGACGAGGATCCACAGGTCCGCCGCGTACGGCACAATCCCGTCCGAGTGCGGCGTGAAGCCGGCGTTGTTGAAGGCGGAGATCGAGTAGAAGACCCCATGCCACACGGCCGTCCACCACCCCTCGCCGAGGGCCAGGAACCGGCCCGTCAGCACCACGGCGAGGGAGCCCTCGATCACGACCGAGGTCATGATGACGATCCGCAGCAGCTCTCCGACCTCGCCCAGGCGGCTTGAGTTGTTCAGTGCCTCCTGCGCGATGAGCTTGCTGCGCAGGCCGAGCCGGCGGCTCACCATGAGGGTCAGGAGCGAGGCGATCGTGAGCGTTCCGAGGCCTCCCACGAAGATGCCCAACAGGATCACGAACTGGCCGAAGAACGTCCAGTGCGCCGCCGTGGAGACCACGGTGAGCCCGGTCACGCAGACCGCGGACGCGGCGGTGAAGAGGGCCTCGTGCAGGGGCGTGACCTGGCCGTCGGCGGAGGAGGCGGGCAGCGAGAGCAGGAGCGTGAAGACGATGATGACGGCGGCGAACGCGAGCATCGCCAGCCGTGCCGGCGACGACGCCGCAAGCCGGTCCACGAAATCCCGCAGGCCCGTGAGGGGGCCGAGGCCCTCGCGCTGCGGCATGGGCTGCCATGTCGGCTTCGTCTGGGCCATGGAAAGCGTGTCCTGTGTGCGTCCTGGCCGTCCGGAGGGCCCGGGCGGCGGCTTCGTGTCACAGTAAACCACCAACGGCCCCCGAGGGCCGCACCCGAAGGGGTGTCCGGTAGCCTAGGCGCATGTCCGACGGCGCAGCGCAGCAGGCCAGCGGCCCCGCCAGCGCCGTCCGCAGGGTCGAGTACCCCACCCTCGTCGCGTGGAGCGAGGAGGTCCTCGCGTACGACTTCGGGCCGCACCACCCCATGAGCCCGGCGCGCCTGGACCTGACCGCACGGCTGTGCGAGGACCTCGGACTGTTCGGGCTGCCCGTGGTCCGCGTCGTCGAGCCCCCCGTGGCCACCGACGACGAGCTCGCCACCGTCCACACCCGCGAGTACATCGCCGCGGTCCGCCGTGTCAGCGAGAACCCCGCCGAGCCCGAGCCGGGCCGCGGGCTCGGGACCGAGGACGATCCCGCGTTCGCCGGCATGCACGAGGCGAGCGCCCGGATCGTGGGGGGATCGCTGGCTGCCGCGGATGCGGTCCTCGACGGCTCCGCAGTGCACGCCGTCAACTTCGCCGGGGGCATGCACCACGCCGCCGCCGACCGCGGCAGCGGGTTCTGCATCTACAACGACGTCGCGGCGGCGGTCCAGCGGCTCCTGGACGGGGGCGTGCAGCGTGTGGCCTACATCGACACGGACGCGCACCACGGCGACGGCACGGAGCGCATCTTCTGGGACGAGCCGCGCGTCCTGACCATCTCGCTCCACGAGAGCGGCCTGACGCTCTTCCCGGGCTCGGGCTTCCCGAACGAGGTGGGCGGCCCGCACGCGGAGGGCACCGCCGTGAACGTCGCCCTGCCCGCCGGGACCCGCGACGCGGGCTGGCTGCGGGCCTTCCACGCCGTGGTCCCCCAGCTCGTCGAGGCGTTCCGGCCCGAGGTGATCGTGAGCCAGCACGGCTGCGACTCCCACCACCTCGACCCCCTGACCAACCTCAAGGTCACGGTGGACGCCCAGCGGGAGGCCGCGCTGTCCGTCTCGGCGCTCGCGCGCCGGTTCTGTGAGGGCCGCTGGATCGCCACGGGAGGGGGCGGCTACGAGGTCGTCCAGGTGGTCCCGCGGGCCTGGGCCCATCTGGTCGGGATCGCGGCGGGCCACCCCGTGCACCTGCGCACCCCGACGCCCCAGCGGTGGCGCGACTACGTGCACGAGAGGTACGGCAGGAACGCCCCGGCGCTGATGGGGGAGGACGCCGACACCTGGTGGCGCTCGTGGGAGATCGGCTTCAATCCGAACGATCCGGTGGACCGGGCCGTCATGGCCACCCGCAAGGAGATCTTCCCCCTGCACGGCCTGGACCCGTGGTTCGACTGAGTCAGCGGCCCTCGCCGGGATGGGTAGGCTGGAAGCATGGTGACTGACATCTTCGCCGTCATCGCTGACCGCACGCGGAGGGACATCCTCGACACGCTGCGGACCGGTGACAAGGCAGTGGGCGAACTCGTCGAGGCCCTCGCCGCGAGCCAGCCGACGGTGTCCAAGCACCTCAAGGTCCTCCGCGACGCGGGACTCGTGAGCACCCGCGCCCAGGGGCAGAAGCGCTTCTACGCCCTCCGGCTCGAGCCGCTCGACGAGGTCGGCGGCTGGCTCGCCGGGCTGCGCACGACGGCGCCGTCCCCGCCCGCCGCCGCTGCCCCGCCCTCCGCCGTGGAACAGGCAGCGCCCGAGGCCGGCCGCCCCGCCCAGGCCGAGGAACCGCCCGCGCGGCCCGCCGCGCCCAGCCCGCGCACCGGCGAGGAGGGCGCGCTGGTGCAGGCCGCCGTCGTGCCCGGCCCGGCCGAGCGGCTCGAGGCGAGGCCCGAGGGGAGCCGACCGGCGCAGATCCAGCGCACGGTCGAGCGGGCCGCGGCGCGGGCCACGGAGCTTATGGCGAACCTGCCCAAGTTCGGGCGCCGGAAGTAGCTCGAGGAGCTCAGGCGCGGCCGTCCCACCAGCCGAGGACCCGGGCGGCGTAGAACGTGAGCCACTTCGAGGGCTCTCCGGGAGGGACGTCGACGTCGAACCACGTCCGCCCCGGGTACCGGTGCTCCTGCACCCAGGTCCCGTCGGGCCGTCGCCTGCCCCGGACGAGCTCGATGGCCTCCTCGAGCCGTGGGTCCGGCGCGGTGCCATCGTGGAGGGCGGAGGCCCGGAAGTAGTCCAGCGCCCGGAGCACGGTGTACTGCCAGCGGAACGGGTAGGCGAAGACCTGGAACCGCGGCCGGACCAGGCCGCCGGTGCTCGCCCGGTACATCAGGCGCCGGGCCAGGAGGTACTCCTCGGCCGCCGTGCGCGTCCGGCGGAGGCCCTCCGGGGACGCCGAGGCGCCCTGCGGGGACTGTTCGTAGGCGAGGATGCCGCGTAGGCAGCTGAGGGTCGAGTCGAACGACGAGCGGTCCGAGCCGTTGACCCATTCGCAGTTCCAGCCGCCCTCGGCCATCTGGTGGTCCACGAACCACTGCGCGAGCGTCCCGACGTCCGCGCCGAGCCACGCGCCATTGGCGAGCGTGGCGGCGTTGATGCACGCGTCGACCTCGCCGCCCCAGTAGGGCAGGTCGTCGTACTCCCACCGGCTGTTGGCCGCGAGCTTCTCCGCGGTCCCGGCCAGCGCCGCGGCGTCGAGGCCCCACTCGCGCAGGGTGGTGAGGGTCCACGTCGTCGCCGTCCAGGGCTGGCCCGCGTCCGGCGCGGCCTCGGGGCCGTGGACGTCGAAGTCCGCGGGGAAGAACGCCCCTCCGGCCCACTGCCCGTCGGGGTCCTGGAGTGCGAGCAGGCGTGCCCCGTGGCCCTCGGTGGCCACCCTGGCGCGGGTGGCCTGCCACACCTCGGGCGAGGCCCCGGCAAGATCGCGCTCGACCTGCCAGCGCAGGGCAGGGTCGGCGTCGAGGAGCCACCCGGTGAGATCGTCCCCCATGGGGGCTAGGCTACTCGCACCCTGTGGGGCGGCAAGCCCCCCCACGGGACCTTTCACGGCGGGGGTTCGAGGAGGAGACCGACATGCTGCAGTACACGGATCCGGCGCCGGCGGGCGCGGCGGGCAGGCGTGCGTTCCGGATCGGGGACAGCACCACCGGAGTCCTCTGGGGCACTGACGACGCCGCGGGGCGCCCCCTCGTGCTCCTAGGCCATGGGGGAGGACAGAGCACCCAGGCACCGGGCATGCGCGCCCGGGCCGAAGCCCTCGTGCACAGCGGCTACGCGGTGGCGGCCCTGGACGCCCCCGGCCATGGCGGCCGCCCCAGGACGGCGGAGCTCGAGCGGCGGATCGAGCGCATGCGGGACGCGCAGGGCAGCCCGGACTTCGGCGCCGCGGTGGCGGACCTCAACGCGGCGGTGGCCCAGGACGCGGTGCCCGAATGGACCCTGCTGCTGGACGACCTCGAGGCGGAAGGCGTGGCCGGCGCCGCGCACGCGGGGTACTGGGGCTACTCCCTCGGAGCGGCCATCGGGTTCCCGCTCGTCGCCGCCGAAGGGCGCATCCGGGCCGCCGTGCTGGGCCTGATCGGCGAGACCGTGGCCGAGAGCGCCGCGGCGATCCGGGTGCCCGTCCAGTTCGTCATGCAGTGGGACGATCCGCTCGTCTCCCGTGTGAGCGCGCTGCGGCTCTTCGACCTGGTCGGCTCGAGGGACAAGACGCTGCACGCCAACCCCGGCGCCCACGGCGAGGTCCCCGACCACGAGGAGGCGAGCTCCGTGGCGTTCTTCGCCCGGCACCTCCCCGGCGCGGCGGCCTGAGGGGCTCGGGGAGCACCGTCCCCGTGCCCGCCGCGCGGCCCGGGGCGGGCGGCCGTCAGGGCCGGGGCGAGGCGATGGCCGTGGAGAGCCGGTGGGCCTCGGCCAGGAGCTGCTCTCCGAGCTCCTCGCGCCGGCCCGGCCGGAAGCGCGGCTCGATGCCCGTGAGGGAGAGTGCCCATGCCGGCCGCCCGGAGGGGTCGAATACCGCCGCGCCGAGCCCATAGGATCCCTCGACCACGAGCCCGGGGTTCACGGAGTAGCCCAGCTCGCGCGTCTCGGCCAGCCGCTCCCGGAGGGGGCCAGCGGCATGGGTCGGGCCGTACTCCGCGGTGCGCGCGGCGTCGTCACTGATGATCGGCTCGGCCTCGCCGCCGGGCAGGAAGGCGAGGATCGCGATCCCGGCGGAGGCGACGCCGAGCGGGAAGCGCTTGCCCTCGTAGAGCACGAACGAGCGCACCGGGAAGCTGCCCTCCTCGCGGGCGAGGCACACGGTCTCGTCGCCCCGGCGGATCGAGAGGAACGCGGACTCGCCGGTCGCCTCGGCGAGCCGCCGCAGGGCGGGGCGGGCGAGGTGCTCGACCGCGAAGCGGCCCGCGGCGACAGCGCCCATGACGTACAGCTCCGGCCCGAGGTGCCAGCGTCCGGCGGCCTCGTCGAAGTCGAGCAGGCCGTCCGCGGCGAGGGCCTTGAGCAGCCGGTGGACGGTGGGCCGGGTGAGGCCGGAGGCGCGCACGATCCCGGTGAGCGACAGCCCCGCTCCGCCGGCCCGCGCGATGACCCGCAGGACGAGCGCCACGCGGCCCACGACCTGCGTGCCCTGGATCCCGGACATGGCCTGCCTCATAGAAATCCGCCACAATGTGGACATTCTACGCAGCCGACGCCACGACGTGAACAGCTGGGCCGCGACTCCCTTGTGACGCGGGCAACACCTGCCTACGCTCGCTGAGCAGAAGAGTCCACAACGTGGCCCTCGCGGGCCGCGGGACGCAGCC
Organism: Sinomonas atrocyanea; assembly: GCF_001577305.1. Taxonomy (NCBI): domain Bacteria; kingdom Bacillati; phylum Actinomycetota; class Actinomycetes; order Micrococcales; family Micrococcaceae; genus Sinomonas; species Sinomonas atrocyanea. The sequence goes on along the minus strand of NZ_CP014518.1, from coordinate 3,523,014 downwards.
AGCTCGAGGAGGAGCCCATGCCCACGATGTACACCGACGCCGCCGAGGCTCTCGCCGGGGCCCTCGCCGACGGCATGACCCTGGCGGTCGGAGGGTTCGGCCTCAGCGGCATCCCCGCAGACCTCATCGACGCCGTGCGCGACTCGGGGGTGACGTCTCTGACGGTCGTCTCGAACAACATGGGCGTGGACGGCAAGGGCCTCGGCGTGCTGATCGAGGCCGGGCAGGTCGCCAAAGTGATCGCGAGCTACGTCGGCGAGAACAGGCTGTTCGCGGAGCAGTACCTCGCCGGCCGCCTCGAGGTCGAGTTCACCCCCCAGGGCACGCTCGCCGAGCGGCTGCGCGCCGGCGGCGCCGGCATCCCGGCCTTCTACACGAAGACCGGCGTGGGGACCCTCGTGGCCGAGGGCAAGCCGCACGAGACCTTCGACGGCGAGCTCTACGTCCAGGAGCGCGGCATCGTGGCCGACGTCGCCCTGGTCCATGCCCACACGGCGGACACCGCGGGCAACCTCGTCTACCGCTACACGGCGCGGAACTTCAACCCGGTCGTCGCCACGGCCGGCAGGATCACCGTCGCCGAAGCCGAGCAGATCGTGCCCGCCGGAGCGCTCGACCCGAACCACATCGTGACCCCGGGCGTGTACGTCCAGCGGCTCCTCCAGGCGACCGACCGGGTGAAGCACATCGAGCAGGTCACCACGCGCCCCCGGCCGGCCGCCGTCGTCGGCTGACCCGCGCCCATCTGAAGGTCAGCTTCTGGGAGGCACCTCGCGTGACCTCCAGAAGGTGACTCCCAGAACCTGACTTCCAGAACCTGACTTCCAGAACCTGACTTCCAGAAACTGACTCCCAGAAGGAGGGCCTCCCATGGCCTGGACCCGCGACGAGATGGCGGCCATCGCCGCCACCGAGCTCAGCGACGGCGACTACGTGAACCTCGGGATCGGCATCCCGACCCTTGTGGCCAACCACCTCCCCGACGGCGTGACCGTGCACCTGCAGAGCGAGAACGGGCTCCTCGGCATGGGCCCCTTCCCGTATGAGGGCGACGAGGACGCCGACCTCATCAACGCCGGCAAGCAGACCGTCACCGTGCTTCCGGGCGGCTCGATCTTCGACTCGGCGACGAGCTTCGGCATGATCCGCGGCGGCCACGTCAAGGTCGCGATCCTCGGCGCGATGCAGGTCGCGGGCAACGGCGACCTCGCCAACTGGCAGATTCCCGGGAAGATGGTCAAGGGCATGGGCGGGGCGATGGACCTCGTCGCGGGGACCCCGCGCGTCGTCGTCCTCACCGAGCACGTGGCCAAGGACGGCACGCCCAAGCTCGTCGCCGAGTGCACCCTGCCGCTCACCGGGGTGGGCGTCGTGGACCGGATCGTGACGGACCTCGCCGTCTTCGACGTGGTGAAGTCTGGCGCGGACGACGGCGGGCGGCGGCTCACGCTCGTGCGGCGCGCGCCCGGCGTCGGCCTCGAGGAACTGCGGCAGAAGACGGGCGCGGAGTTCGACGTCGCGCCCGAGGCGGACGATGCGGCCTCGGCGGACGAGGCGCGCGTGGAGGTGGCGCTCTGATGGCACTCAAGGACCAGTTCGGCACCGACGTCCTGCTCACCGGCTGGGGCCACACGCGCTTCGGCAAGCTCGAGGGCGAGACGCTCGAATCGCTCGTCGTGGCCGCGGCCGCCGAGGCCATCGCCAACTCCGGCCTCGAGCCGGGCCAGATCGACGAGATCTACGTGGGCAACTACAACGCCGGCATGGTGCCGCTCGCGTTCACGTCCTCGCTCGCGCTCCAGGTCTCCGATGAGCTCGCGAACGTCCCGGCCACCCGCGTCGAGAACGCCTGCGCCTCCGGCTCGGGCGCGTTCCAGCAGGGCGTCAAGGCCCTCCTGGCCGGCACGGCCCGCAACGTCCTCGTCATCGGGGCGGAGAAGATGACCTCGGCCGGTGCGGACACGGTCGGCGCCGCGCTCCTTGCGGCCGGCTACGAGTCCGCCGGGCACCCCTCGCGCACCGGCTTCACCGGCCTCTTCGCCGAGGTCGCCCGCGCCTACGAGGACCGCTACGGCGCCGTCTCCGATGTGCTCGGATCGATCGCCGCGAAGAACCACCACAACGGCATGTCCAACCCGTACGCGCAGATGCACCGCGACTTCGGCGTCGAGTTCTGCCGGACCGTGTCCGAGAAGAACCCGATGGTCGACGCCCCGCTGCGCCGCACCGACTGCTCCCCGGTGTCCGACGGCGCCGCAGCCGTCGTGCTCTCGGCCGGCCACGCGCCGTCGGGCGCCGCCACCGCGCCGGTGCGCCTGGCCGGCTTCGGCCACGCGAACGACTTCCTGCCGGCCGCCAAGCGGGACCCGCTCGAGTTCGCCGGCAGCCGCGCCGCCTGGTCCCGGGCGCTCGGCATGGCCGGGGTGGGGCTGGCGGACCTCGATCTCGCCGAGGTGCACGACTGCTTCACCATCGCCGAGCTGGTCATGTACGAGGTCATGGGCCTGGCCGAGCGGGGCAAGGGCTCCGTGGCGATCGAGGACGGCTCGGTGTACCGCGGCGGCCGACTGCCGGTGAACCTCTCGGGCGGCCTGAAGGCCAAGGGCCACCCCGTGGGCGCGACGGGCGTCTCCCAGCATGTCATCGCCGCCATGCAGCTGGCGGGGACCGCGGGGGAGATGCAGCTGCCCGGCGCACGCCGCGCCGCCGTGCACAACATGGGCGGCCTGGCGATCGCCAACTACGTCAGCGTGCTCGAGGCGGTCTGACCGCCTCCCCCGCAGGTGAGCGGGGCCGATACCGGGCCCCGCTCAGCCGCGCTCACTCGGCGCTGATGACCACCTTGAGCGCATGCTGGGAGGCGGCGTTGGCGAAGGTGTCGTAGGCGTCCAGGATCTGCCCGAACGCGAACCGGTGGGTGACGAACTTCGCGGGGTCGATCTCGCCGGCCGTGATCTTCGCGAGGAGCTCCGGCGCCGTCGTCGCATTGACGAGCCCCGTGGTGACGGTGATGTTGTTGATCCAGTCGCGGTCGAGGGGGAACTCGGCCGGCTTGCCGTGGACCCCGACGTTGGCCACGCGGCCGCCGGGCCGGATCGCATCCAGGCACGTGGTGAAGGTCGCGGGGAGGCCCACGGCCTCGATCGCGACGTCGACCCCGAGACCGTCCCGGCTCAGCCGCTTGATCTCTGCGGCGACGTCGACGCCCTCGCCGACCCGGAGCGTGTCCGTCGCGCCGAAGTTCCTGGCCTGCTCGAGCCGGTACTCGTTGCCGTCCACGGCGATGACCTTCGAGGCGCCCGCCGGGCCCGCCGTCATGATGGCGGCGAGCCCCACCGGGCCGGAGCCGACCACCGCGACCTCGTCGCCGGGGCCCACCTTGCCGTAGAGGACACCGATCTCGTACCCGGTGGGCAGGAGGTCGCTGAGCATCGCGCCCTGCTCCGCGGTGACTCCCTCAGGCAGCGGGATGAGCCCGTTGTCCGCGAAGGGCACACGCACGTACTCGGCCTGGGTGCCGTCGATGAGATGGCCGAAGATCCACCCGATGCCCCCGAGGGTGCGGCAGTGGGACGTGAGCCCGGCGGTGCAGAAGTCGCACTCCATGCACTTGCTGATGCAGGAGATGATCACACGGTCGCCGACTTTGACGCGGGTACATTCGGGGCCGGCCTCGGTGACGACCCCGACCCCTTCGTGGCCGAGGATCCGGCCGTCCGTGACCGCCGGGACATCACCCTTGAGGATGTGCAGGTCGGTCCCGCAGATCGTGGTGGTCTCCACCTTCACGATCGCGTCGGTCGGGTCCTTGAGGACGGGGTCGGGGACGTCCTCCCAGGCCTTCTGGCCCGGGCCGTGGTAGACGAGTGCCTTCATAGTGGAACCTCCTTGATGGGTTTCACGCGGAGCGCCCGAGCCACTGCGGCTCGAGGTGCCGTCGCCGTACCTGATCGGACCCGACCCAGAACTCGCGCGCGCCCCGGTAGTAGGACATGCCCCAGAGCACCTGCACGAGCACGTGCTCCCCGTTCCAGCCCAGGGCGAAGCCCTTCTCGGTGAGGGCCGGGCGGCCGTCGTCGAACGTCAGCCGCACCCACACCGGAAGGGGCCGGTGCGCGCGGACTGCCCGCTGCCGGCAGGCCTCTCCTACGGGGGCCACGACCGGGTCCGGTTCGGGCTCGCCGATCTTGTTCAGCTCACTCATGGCTGGATCATTCCTGAGGCCTCCGACATCCGGGCACGGGGACCGACCCGGCCATCTCCTGCTGCGGGCACGCCGCCGTGCGGCGCGTGCCCAGCACCACCGGCCGGGCACACGAGGCCGCGGACGTCGTCGTCCGCCCCTCTGCCCGGCGCGCTCCCTAGCTGCGGGGTCCCGACCTGGAAATGTGCCCGCGCCGCGGGCGCGGCCGGGGATCGCCGTCGAAGGCGGCGGCACCCGCGCCCGAGGGCCGCGAGCCGGGGGCCAGGAAGGCCTCGAGCGCCGCGAAGGCCTGCCCGGTCCGTTCGAACGCAGGGTGGGGCCGCTGCAGTCGCTGCAGGAGCTCCCCGTTGTGCTGGAGGCGCAGGCGTGCCTTGGTCACGGCGGTGCGCGCGGCGGGCAGGTCGCCGGGCCGGAGGGTGAGGGGCTGCAGGACCCCGCGGACGGACTGCAGGGCAAGGGCGAACGCGCGGGCGTCCTCGCGCTGGGCCGCGGCGCGGTGCTCGCGGAGCTGGCCCGCGGCCTCGGACCACAGCTCTCCTGCGGCGATGCGCGCCACCTCTGTCCAGGCCTGCTCCTCCTCGAGCCCGGCGCGGACCAAGGTGGCGTGCAGCCGGTTCCACCGGCCGGCCAGCTCCTCCTCGGTCGCCGGGCGCGGCGGAACCGTGGGGATGTGGCTCGAGGGGTGGGCGTGCAGCGCCGCTTCTGCGGTGCGGGTGCGGTAGTGTGCGAGTGCTGGGACTCTCTTCATCGTTTTCCGCTCAGCTGGCCAGCCCGTGCCAGCAGGGCTGGGACAGGGGCTGGATCGGGACGTGGTGCAACGGCCGCGGCTCGTCGGCCCCGAAGCTGTGGGGACCCGGATCACTGCGGCTCCATTCCAGAGTCCACAACGGACGCCGGATCCTTGGAGGGCCAAAAGTCCCGTGTCTTCACCGCGAGCCTGTCCCGGGCGCCGCGCGCGCCGCCCAGCACAGCCGGCCCCACGGCGGCAGTGACCTTTTCCCCTGACCCGCCTTGAGCGCACGGACCTACCATGTCCTCGGCTGCAGCAAGGACGTTGCGGCCGCGGCGAGATGGGGGGCGGCATGGAGCGCCGTGAGTCCCACACCGGCGACAGGAGCCCAGCAGGCGGGGCCGTCCGCGTGTTCATCCTCGATCGCCATGAGGTGGTCCGCCTCGGCCTGCGGGGCCTGCTCGAGGGCGCCGGGATGACGGTGGTCGGGGAAGCGGGATCGGTCCGCGACAGTCTCGCCCAGGTCCCGCAGCTGGAGCCGCATGTCGCGGTCCTCGGGACGCAGCTGGCGGACGGGATCGGCATCGAGGTGTGCCGCCGCCTCCGGTCCGCGGCCCCGGGCGTCCAGTGCATCATCCTCAACGACGCCCATGACGACCAGGCCGTCCTCGAAGCGGTGCTCGCGGGGGCGGCGGGATACTTCCCGAAGGACACGCCGGCCGCCACGCTCGTGGAGGCGATCGGCCGCGCGGCGGCGGGGGAGACGCTCTTCGGGCCCGGGGCGGAGGCGCGCGCGAAGGCCCGGCTCTCATCAGCCGAACCCAAGGATCCCCTCGTAGAGTCGCTGACCCCGCAGGAGCACAGGGTGCTGGACCTCATCGCCGAGGGGCTGACCAACCGGCAGATTGCCCGCGAGCTCGACCTCGCGGAGAAGACGGCGAAGAACTACGTCTCCTCGGTCCTCACCAAGCTCGGGCTCAGGCACCGGACCCAGGCCGCGCTGCATGTCGCCACCCGGAACGAGGACGGCCGGAACGGGGACGGCCGGAACGGGGACGGCCACCCTGGGGGGCCCTCGCGCGGGCGCTGAGCCACCGCTGGGACCTTTTCCCCTGTGGACCCTGGGCGCCGGGCAGCGATGCTGGATGGACGCCCGCACGTGCACGAGGAGAACCAATATGCCGCACTACGAGCTCACGTTCATCAATCCTGCCTCCCGCAGGTCGCACCCCCTCCAGTTCCGGGCAGCGTCGCCTGAGTCCGCCCGCATCCTTGCCTCGCAGCTGATTGACCATCAGCTCCGGGGCGGCCGGGTCGCCGAAGCTGTGCTCTCGGCGGCGGGCACCGCGGCCGAGTCGCTGCGGTGGAGGGACGGCGTCTGGGAGACGGACGCCGGGGCACCTGACCAGCCGGGCGCCGAAGGAGGGGAGCGCCCATGACGGTCTCGCCCCTGACCCCGCGCGGCCGGCGCGGCCTCCTGGCCCGCTGGGAGAGCGTCCGCACCCTGCTGGTCCTCGAGGGCGCGCCGGACGAGCGCGCCCGCACCGAGGCCGCGTGCCTCGGGGCGCTCGAGGCCTGGGACCTGATCAACCTGCGTCGCCGCCACGAGCGGGACCGGGGCAACGGAAGCGAGGCGAAGATGCTCGAGGCGGCGCTGCGGCCGCTGCAGAGCGTCGTGGTGGGCCTCCTGCGCCATCCCGGGGACACCGAGACGGCCCGCTCCGTGATCCGTGCCGCGCAGCGCCGCTTCGAGCAGGATGCGGGCCTCGGCCCGGTCCAGCGCGCTGCCGGCGCCCGCGTGGCCTACGAGGCGTTCAGCTCGCTCGATGCCCTGCTCACCTCCGGGATGCGCAGGGCCGGCTGAGCCGGGCGCGGGTCGCGCCGGCTTCAGCGTCTCCGGAAGGGCCGGCTGAGACGCTCAGTCCACGAATGCCGTCTGCGGCAGCTCGGGATGGATGCGCCGGACGAGCTCGGCGGCGACGGTGTGCAGCTTGACGTTGCGGTTGTTCGACGCCCTGCGCAGGACATCGAAGGCCTCGTCTGCCGAGCATCGGCTCTGGGCCATGATCACCCCGATCGCCACGTCGATCACCGTCCGGTTCTGCATGGCGTGGGCCCGGTGTTCGGCGAGGTCCGTCTCATCCGCGAGCCGCACCGCCATCCGCAGCGCCCACGACGCCTCATTGCGCACGCGGCCCAGCAGGGCGAGAGCAGCGCGCCGCGTCCCTGGGTCCGCAGGCGGAGTGCCGACGAGGACCAGCGCCGCCGTGGCGGAGGGCCCGGCGGGCACGGGCACCACGAGCAGGCCCGCGTCGACGCCCCAGGCGGTCCCCGACGCCCAGGCGTCGGGCAGCCGCTCCTCGGACGCCGAGCGCGAATGCTCGAGCGCGGAGGCGAGGTACACGTCGTCGTCCGCGAGGCGCTCCTGGGTGAGCCGGACGAGCGAGGGGGCCGCCCCCGCCGTCAGCACTGGCCGGTTGCGGCGGTAGACGGCCAGTGCGGTGTCAGGCTGGCCCAGCGGGGCGAGGCGGCGGCCCGTGCGGTCGGCCAGGGCGGAGAGGAACGCGTCGAGCCCGGAGTACGCCAGCAGCAGGTGGATCAGATCGTGCGTGGCGGGATATAGCTCGGGCCGGGCGGCCATCGGTGCGCTCCTTCGGGGGCACGGCCGCCGCGGGAGCGTAGGCCGTGTGGACTGAAGTCGGCCCTTTTCCTGAGCACGGGCGGCGCTCGGCGCAGCCCCGTCGATCATCTTTGACGAAAGTCCGCGAACCGGTCAAATCTCGAGGCCCCCCGGGGCCCGCCACGAACGCCTCGATCCACCACGGAAGAGGGGACACCCGGGGCCGGCGTCCACTATGCGGGCTGTCTTTGGCGTCCCGGCGGCCCGGGAGCTACGGTGGGCGCATGTTCAAGCGTTGGTATGCGTATTTTGCGTTGGCTCTGGAGGGCCAAGCGTAGAGTTTCGCGTACCGACTTCCAGAGCCAACAGGGCAGGGACCTCACGGTCCTTGCCCTTTGCCATATCAACGGCAGGCTCTGGACCCCGCGGGGCCTGCAGATGAAGGACAGGACCCCATGAATCCCCAGCCCGCCGCCCCGACCGCCAGCTCCGCCGCGGCCACCTCCTCCACCGGCAACCTCCGTGTCGCCGAGTTCACCGCGCTCCCGTCCCCCGAGGAGATCCTCGGCGAGCTGCCCCTCTCGGACGGCGCCGCCCGGACCGTGGCCCGCGCCCGCGACGAGGTGCGCGCCATCATGGACGGGCTGGACGACAGGCTCCTCGTGATCGTGGGGCCCTGCTCCATCCACGACCCCGAGGCGGGCCTCGACTACGCGCGGCGACTGGCCGGCGTCGCCCGCGGACACCGCGAGGACCTGCTCGTGGTGATGCGGACGTACTTCGAGAAGCCGCGCACCACCGTGGGCTGGAAGGGGCTCATCAACGACCCCCACCTGGACGGCAGCCACGACATCCCCGGCGGGCTGCGCACCGCGCGGCGCTTCCTCCTCGACGTCCTCGCGCTCGGGCTCCCCACGGCCACCGAATTCCTTGAGCCCATCAGCCCGCAGTACACCGCGGACGCGATCGTCTGGGGCGCGATCGGCGCCCGCACCACGGAGAGCCAGATCCACCGCCAGCTCGTCTCCGGCCTCTCGATGCCGGTCGGCTTCAAGAACGGCACCGACGGCGGGCTCGGGGTCGCCGTCGACGCGTGCGGGGCCGCGGCCGCCGCGCAGGCCTTCCTCGGGATTGACGACGCCGGCCGGGCCGCCCTCGTGGAGACCGCCGGCAATCCCGACACCCACCTCATCCTCCGCGGGGGATCCGCGGGGCCGAACTACGGCGCCGAGCACGTCGCCGCGGCCTCTGCCCGGATGGCGGGCAAGGGCCTCAACCCGCGCCTCATCGTGGACGCAAGCCATGCCAACAGCGGCAAGGACCACCACCGCCAGGCCGAGGTGGCCCTCGAGATCGGCGCGGAGCTCGCCGCGGGCGCCGAAGCGGCCGGTGCGGTGGCCGGCGTCATGCTCGAGAGCTTCCTCGTGGGCGGGGCCCAGCCGCTCGACGTGGCCGAGTTCGCTGCCGGCCGTGCGCAGCTCGTCTACGGGCAGAGCGTGACCGACAAGTGCATGGAGTGGGGCGTCACCGAGCAGGTCCTCGATCAGCTCGCGGGAGCCGTTCGGGCCCGCCGCGTTCCCAAGGGCCACTCCAGCAACTAGAGTTGTTTGTATGTCTGATTTCTCCTCGTCGCGGTTCCTCACAGTCGCTGAGGTCGCGGAGATGATGCGGGTGTCGAAGATGACGGTCTACCGTCTGGTGCACTCGGGGGAGATGCCTGCCGTGCGCTTCGGCCGCTCCTACCGGGTTCCGGAGGCCGCGGTCGAGCAGTACCTGAAGAACTCGGTCGTGGACGGCAGGACCGAGTCGGCCTGACGCGTACGGTATCCTGTTCAGGAACGTTTTACGTCACGTCACCAGCAGTTGGTTGAACGGCGCCCCTGTGCGCGACCCGGCCAGCAGCCCGGGGCACCAACTACCGGTAAGGAACTTTTCATGGGTTCGGTTATCAAGAAGCGCCGCAAGCGCATGGCCAAGAAGAAGCACCGCAAGCTGCTTCGCAAGACTCGTCACCAGCGCCGCAACAAGAAGTAGGCGCCCGCCCCTGAGGGGCGATGGTGGGTGAGGCCCGTTCCCTTCGTGGGAGCGGGCCTCACGTGCGTCCGGGCACCTTCCTTCCCGCGGGGTGACTTCGCGGGAGAGGGGGCAGCCGGGTACGGCTACCGGCGGAAGCGGGCGTAGCCGCGCCACAGCCCGTACAGCGCGCCGCCGACGGTGGCGGCCTTGAGCCCGAGCGTCGCGGCCCGGCGCCCGGCGCGGAAGTCGTAGATGGGCCAGTTGTGCGCATGCGCGTGCGCGCGCAGGCGCGCATCGGGATTGATGGCCACGGGGTGCCCCACGAGGGTCAGCAGCGGGATGTCGTTGTGCGAATCCGAGTAGGCCCAGCAGCGGTCGAGGTCGAGGCCCTCCCGCTCGGCGAGCTCTGCGGCGGCGGTCGCCTTGGCCTTCCCGTGCAGGATCTCGCCCACGAGCCGGCCGGTGTAGGCGCCGTCCTCGATCTCGCCCACCGTCCCGAGCGCGCCGGTGAGCCCCAGGCGGTCGGCGATGACGGAGGCGACCTCGATCGGCGTGGCCGTCACGAGCCACACCCGCCGGCCCACGCGCAGGTGCTGCTCGGCGAGGGCCTTGGTGCCGGGCCAGATGCGTGACTCGATGAATTCGTCGTAGACCTCGTGGCCGATCGTCTCGACGTCTACCGCGAGGATCCCGGCTCCGAGCGCGAGGGCCGAGGCCTCGATCGAGCGGACGTCCTCGAGGCTCTCGCCGCGGAACAGGAACGCCACGTGCTTCCAGGCGAAGCCGGCCGCGTCGCGGAGGGTGAAGGCGCCGCGTTCGTACATCTTGTGCGCCACGTGGAAGAGGCTGGCCCCCTTCATGAGGGTGTTGTCCACGTCGAAGAAGGCTGCCTCGCCCGGGCGCCCGAGGGGCGCGGGGCGCACTGGATCCAGCGCCTTCTTCACTGCGGGCATGGTCCGAGTCTAGCGATTCGCGGCTCCGCCACCGTCGCGCGCTACCGTGGAGGCATGCGCATCCCCGAGATCGTCCTCGTGACGAAGAGCCAGTGCCACCTCTGCGAGGCGGCGCGGGACGTGGTCGGACGGGTGGCGTCGGACGCCGGCCTCGGCTGGGAAGAGCGCAGCATCGATGACGACCCGGCCCTGCACGACCGCTTCGCCGAGGAGGTGCCCGTGGTGCTCGTCGACGGGGTCCAGCGCGACTTCTGGCGGATCAACGAGGCCCGCCTGCGCCGGACCGTCGAGGCGGCCCGCCGGGGCTGAGTCCCAGCGCCCGGCCCGGCGCCCCGCAGCCCTTTTGGCGGCCGCCCCGCCCCGGTCCTAGAGTGAATGGGGCCGCCCAGACGGCGGCGACCGAGCGTATCGCGCGACAGGCGCAAGGCCCGCGAGGGAATGAGGTGGCAGTGGCAGGACGGTCCCAGTCGGGGAGCCGAGGCGCCGCGCCCGCGCCCGACGGGAAGCAGCTTCCGCCCGCGGTCGTCTCCCGCCTGACCGTCTATCTGCGCGCGCTGAACTCCTTCCTGGCGGACGGCGTGGACCGGGTCTCCTCGGACGCACTCGCCGAGGCGTCCGGCGTCAGCTCCGCGACGCTGCGCAAGGACCTCTCCCAGCTCGGCTCCTACGGCACGCGCGGCGTGGGGTACGAGGTCGAGAACCTCCGCCAGCACCTCTCCGTGGCGCTCGGCCTGACGCGCGACTGGCGGGTCGCGATCGTGGGCGCCGGCAACCTCGGCCGTGCCCTGGCCCGCTACGGCGGCTTCGGCACCCGCGGCTTCGACGTCGTCGCGCTGCTCGACACGGACCCGCAGATCATCGGCAACGAGATCGGCTGGCTCCGGATCTCCGACGCGGCCAACCTCGAGGCCGTCTTCCAGCGCACCCGCGCGAACATGGCGGTCCTCGCCCTCCCGGCGTCCGTGGCCCAGGCCGTGTGCGACCGCGTCGTCGCGGCGGGCGTCCGCAGCATCCTCAGCTTCGCGCCGACGATCCTCCAGGTCCCGCCGGGCGTGACGCTGCGGAAGGTGGACATGGCCACCGAGCTCCAGATCCTCGCCTACCACGCCCAGCGCGGGGAGGCCGGAGGGGAGACGGGGGCCTCTTCGGACCCCGACCCGACGTACGACGCCGCCCCCCACTCGGGCGGGCAGCCCGCCTGAGGCGGGGGCCGGCGTCGTGCGCCGACTCCCGCGGGGCGTCAGGAAGCGGGGGCGCCGGCACGCCGGGGCGCCCCGTGCTCAGCGCAGGTAGCCGCCGCCGAGCTTGGCCGCACGGCGCGCGGCGATGTACTGGCTCGAGGGGCGCAGCCACGTGAGCACCGCCGCGGCGATGTACAGGGCCGCCGAGAGGAACCCGAGCACGTACACGAAGGCCGGCAGGGGGAAGGTGCGCGCGGTCGGGAGCGCCGTGGCGATGGCGAAGTTGACCACGTAGCCGAGGAGCGAGAGGCCCGCGAACACGGTCAGCAGGATGCGCACCCAGTTCATGCCGGCCCGGATCCCGAGCGCGAGCAGCACGGTGACCGCGACCCCGATGAGCGCGGAGATCCACAGCACGGGGGTCATGATGGCCGTGAACTGGCTGGCGAAGGCGACCGCGCTGGCCCGGTTGGCCCGCGTCGTGGACTGCATGAGGGCGGTGTGCATGTAGGTGCCCATCCAGTCGACGATCGCCGGGATCCCCGCGAGCGGTGCGACGGAGCTCGCGATGAGGAACCAGACCGCGAGCATGATGGTCAGCGGGCGGCCGATGCCGACGGCGGGCATCCCGGGGAAGGATCCGCTGGGCAGCTGGCTCGGCCAAGGACCCTGGTACGAGCCCTGCGGCGGGGGAGGGCCGTAGTCCGGCGCTCCGTGCGGAGGGGGCCCCGGCTGGTACGCCGGGGGGCCGGACTGGTACGGGGGCGGCGTGGGCTGCTGGCTCATGGCGTCACTGTCCGTAGGGGTTGCCGAAGGTGGGTCCCTTCGGGGTGGTGTAGGGATTGGCGAACTGGTTCTGTGCGGCGAGGAAGGCCGTCACCGCAGGCCGGAACAGGAGAACGACCGAGGCGACCGCGAGGCCGATGGTGATGAGGGAGAAGACGCCGCCCGCGAGGAACGCGCCGAGGGTGAGGCAGAGGAAGACGGTCCCGAGGATCCGCGCCCAGCGCCGGCCCCGCATCAGGAACACCCCGCAGAGCACGAGCACGGCGGCGTTGACCACGACCCCTGCCATGGCGAGCCACACGAAGGTGCTGATGATCTGGCGGAACTGCTCGAAGGTGATGCCCGACGACGCGCCGCCGGCGTCGTCGAAGAGGTTCCGGAGCGCGGACGTGGGCGTGTTCAGTGTGACGAACGTGGCGAAGAAGCCGATGACGACCTCGGCGGCCGCCGTGATGAAGATCAGCAGGGACGCCCGGCGGACCGCCGTGCGCTGGGCCTCGGGGCTCGGCGCGCCGAAGCCCGGGGCGCCGTAGCCGGGGGCGGCGGGCTGCTGCCACGGCTGGCCGTAGCCGCCCTGCTGGCCGTAGCCGGGCTGCTGCCCGTACGCAGGGGGCTGCTGCCCGTACGCAGGGGGCTGCTGCTGTCCGTAGCCGGGCTGCTGCCCGTAGGCGGGCGGCTGCTGCTGTCCGTAGGCGGGGGGCTGCTGCCCCTCCCCGAACCCGGGGGCGTACTGCCCGTACCGGGGGGCGGGCCTGGCGGCCGGGCCTCCCTGGTCGCCGGGCCCCGCCTGTCCTGGCCCGGCCTGCTCGGGCCCGGGCTTCTGATCCCCGTGGTGCTGCTCGGCGCCGTTCGGGGGGACAGGGGGCGTGCTCATGCGGGTCCAATCGTTGAAGGTGGCCCGACGGGGGAGCGTCCACGCGCCCCCGCCGCGTTGACCCCACTGTATCGCCAGAGGGCACCGGCCCGGCACCCCTCCTGTCGCCAGTGAGGGCGTGCCGCGCGCGGCGGACGCACTGCGCCTCCGGCCCGCGTCGGGCCGGCGGTCAGTGGGCCGGTTCGTCCACCGTTGCCGCCGCGATGACGGCAAGGCTTTCTGCGATGCTCAACAGTGCCGTAGTGCGGGCCTGTTCGAGGCATCCTGCGATTTCGGCGGAGCTGGTGCCCTCCCTCTGGGACGCTTCGAAGAAGGCAAAGGCCAGTTCGAGCGGCTCGTGTGCCATGGTCGGGTTCCCTTCATCTGCGTCAGCGAACCCCCCGGGGTTCCTCATTCCGGGGTACCCACGTCAGCTACCCACCGTCGCGAGTCTCAACCGTCCGCCGCGCAGATCGTCCCGCGCGGGCCGACCTACCCGCGACCGCCTAGGGGAAGATCCGCAGGGAGGTGTCCCAATTGAAGTTCTCATGGGCCGGGCTCACCTGGAGGCCGAAGACGAGGAGCATGAAGGCCTCCAGCTCACGCGATCGGCGCAGGGGCCCCGCATCGATCGGCCGCATCCCGGACTTGGCGACCAGGGCGCTCACCTTCTCCTTGGCCGTCTCGGAATCGCCCGCAATGAAGACATCCAGATGCTGGCCTCCCACCGAGCCGGACTCCAAGGTCGAGGCGAAGACCGTGTTGAAGGCCTTGACCACCTCCGCCCGGCCCCGGACCATCACGGCGACCTCCTCGGCCGACGACGTTCCCGCCGGCGTGAGCAGCCGGTCGAAGGTCGAGACGTCCACGGGGTTCGCGATATCCACGACGACGCGCCCGTCCACCCCGTCGCCGAGCTCGCGCACCACGTTCGCGACTTCCCTGTACGGGACGGCCAGGACCACGAGGCCCCCCTCGACCGGGGCGCCGATGATTCCGCCGCTGGCGCCCGCCCCCAGGGACTCAACGAGGTCGCGGGTCTGGCTGCCATCCCGGCCCAGGATCTGGACTGCGCGGCCGGCGCGCAGAGCCATCTGCGCCAGCCCCCGTGCCATCCGTCCGCTGCCGATGATCGTGACCTCAGCGCTCACGTCTGCCTCCTCGATCGCTGGCCTGATGGCACCGAGGGTAGGTCTGCGCCCGCGCAGCAGGTAGGGCCTTAGGCCACTCGCACGGCGCTCGCAGGTCCGGCGCCGCAGCAGGGGCCCGTCAGGCCCTTCGACTCTGGCCCGCCCCCGCGGAGGGCCCGAGAGTGGGACACGGGGATCCTCGCGCCAGAAGGAGCGGATCATGCCTCGGACAGCAGTGGTGACGGGGTCGGCGTCGGGCATCGGCAGGTCCACCCGTGAGCTGCTCGGACAGCGGGGCGAGAACGTCATCGGCGTCGACGTCCGTGACGCCGAGGTGGTCGCCGACCTCTCGGGAGCCGACGGCCGTGACGCCATGGTCGAGGGCGTGCGCCACCTCAGCGGCGGCCGGGTCGACTCCGTGTATGCCATTGCGGGGCTTGCAGCCCCCACGCCGGCCACTGTTGCTGTGGACTTCTTCGGAGCGCTCGCCACGCTCGAGGGACTCCGCCCCCTGCTGTCCGGCTCGCCGTCGCCCAGGGCCGTGCTGGTCTCCTCGATGGCGGCGCTCCTGCCGAGCGATGCGGAACTGGTCTCGCTGCTCACGGCCGAGGACGAGCCGGCGGCGCTGGCCCGCGCAGAGGTTCTCGCCAAGGCCGCCGAGACCACCGGCCTGATCTACTCCTCGACGAAGCTCGCGCTCTCGCGCTGGGTCCGCCGCCGGGCGGCATCGGCGGACTGGGCGGGGGCGGGGATCCCCCTCAACGCCGTGGCTCCGGGGATCATCGCCACACCCATGGCCGCCGCGATGATCTCGACGGCGGAGCAGCGCCGCGCGCTGCTGGAGAGGGTGCCGATGCCCCTGAACGGCATCGCCGAGCCGATCGTCGTGGCCCGTGCGCTGGCGTGGCTCGGCGGCGAGGAGAACACCCACCTCTGCGGCCAGATCGTCTACGTCGACGGCGGCAGCGACGCCGTCCTCCGCGGCGACGCCGTCTGGTGAGCCCCGAAGGCCGCACCCGAGAGCACCCGCCGCTGGACGGGCATCCACAGCATCTGCCCCGGAAGCCGGGGCAGATCCCGAGGGGCTTCCGCCCCGGGAAGGAAGAAGGGAAAGGAAGAGCAATGAACAGATGGACGCGGTGGGAAGACTACGTCGCGGGCGTCTGCGGCCTCTACGCCGCGGTCGCGGTCCTGTGGACCGCTCAGACAAGCACCTCGACGACCCTCATGGTGGTCTTCGGCCTCCTGCTGGTCGTCGCGGCCGTGCTGAACCTGTCGATGCCCGGTACCCCGTGGCTCGAGTACGCGCAGTGCGCCGTGGGCGTGCTGCTCTTCGCCTCGCCTTGGATGGGCGCCTACTCCGACCACACCGGTGCGGCGTGGACGTCCTGGATCGCCGGGATCGTGGCGGCCGGCGTGACCGCGGCAGCCATCCGTCCGGCCATGGAGGCACACCACCGGACGATCCCCTCGCACTGAGGCGCACCGGAGCCCGCGGCGGCCGCCCGCTTGCCTGCGCTGTGGACACCGCAGCCGACGAGCTCCGCGGCCGCCGTCGGGGAACGTCTTCCCGCTGGCGCAATGACGGAGGGACCATGGGCGCTCGGGCCGGAAGCACGGATGCACGGGCCGATCTGGAGGGCCGCGTGGCCGTGGTGACCGGGTCGACCCGGGGCCTCGGGCTCGCCATGGCACGGCTGCTGGGCCGGCACGGCGCCACCGTGGTGATCGCCTCCAGATCGGAGGCCCACGTTCGGGCTGCCAGGGACCTGCTCCAGGCGGAAGGCCTTGCGGTGCACGGGCGCCGCTGCGATACGGGCTCTCTGGCCGACGTCGAGGCGCTCCGGGACGAGGCACTCGGCTACGGCACCGTGGACATCTGGGTGAACAACGCGGGGACCGCGGGCATCTACGGGCCCACCGCCTCCACCCCGCCGGACGACTTCGAGCGCGTGGTCCGCACCAATATCCTCGGCACCTTCCACGGGGCCCGCACCGCCCTCCCGGTATTCCTCGCCCAGGGCCACGGCGACCTCGTCAACCTCTACGGACAGGGCGACCGCGGACCGGTGGCGCAGCAGAACGCCTACGCGTCGAGCAAGCGCTGGGTCCGCCAGTTCACCGAGACGCTGCAGCTGGAGACGAAAGGCACCGGGGTCCGGGTCCACGGGCTGAATCCCGGCCTCGTCATGACGGACCTGCTGGGCCACGTCTCCTCCCAGCGCGGCTACGAGCAGCGGCTGGGGGCGCTGCAGGTCGTCGTGGGCCTGTGGGGACAGACCCCCGACGACGCCGCGCGCCCCCTGCTCCGCCTGGTCACCACCGAGGCCGCCGAGTTCCGGGACCTGCGGGGCCCGACGCTGGTGGCCCGCGGACTGCGCAACCTCCTGGCCGGGCGCCTCCGCAGGGCTCACCGCATGCCGCTCGAGGTCACTGTGGTGGACGGCTCCACGAGGGGCTGAACGCTGCGGAGCCATCCGGGGTGCCGACCGGGAGCGGCCGGCGAGGATCGATCAGGCCTGGGGCGCGACGAACGCGAGGTCCAGGGTGATCACGACCTTGTCGGAGACGAGGACACCGCCGGCCTCGAGGACCGCGTTCCAGGTCAGCCCGAAGTCCTTGCGGGAGATCGTCGTCTCGCCGGAGAGGCCCGCGCGGGTCGCGCCGAAGGGATCGACGGCGACGCCGTTGAACTCGGTCTCGATGGTGACGGGCTGGGTGACGCCCTTGATGGTGAGGTTGCCGGTGACGTCGAACTCGTCGCCCTTCGCCTCGATGGAGGTGGCCTCGAAGGTCATCTCGGGGAACTTCTCGACGTCGAAGAAATCGGCGCCCTTCACGTGGCCGTCGCGGTTGGCGTCGCCGGAGTCGAAGGATGCGGTCTTGACGACGGCGGTGGCGGTGGTGTCCGCGGCGGTCGAGCCGACCGACACGGTGGCGGTGGCGTCGTTGAAGCGGCCGCGCACCTTGGAGATGCCGGCGTGGCGGACGGTGAAGCCGATCTCGCTGTGCGCGCCGTCGAGGGTCCAGGTTCCGGGGGTGAGGCCGTGGGGCAGAGTCACTGTGGTTCCTCCTGAGTGGGGTTTTGATTGAAGCGTCAACTAACCGCTGACTCAATAAAAACATGCATCTGCATGGACCGCAACCCCCCTGTGGCAGGGGTTACACAGGGAACTCTAGGGTGGGCGTGATAGTTCTACCCTTTGTAGAATCGCGGGCAGGGCCCTCTCCCGCGATTTCACGGCCGCCCACCACGTTTGAGAAACTGGAGCCATGCCCTCTTCGACCGTCCATCTGCTGCGCCACGGCGAGGTCTACAACCCCGCCGGTGTGCTCTACGGCCGGCTGCCGGACTTCCACCTGTCCGAGCTCGGCCGCCAGATGGCCAACACGGTCGCGTCCCACTTCGCCCAGCGCGCGCTCGACGGCGCGCGGGTGGTCCTGCTCGCGGCGTCGCCGCTGACCCGGGCCCAGGAGACGGCCGAGCCGAGCGCCAAGGTCCTCAACCTCGTGGTGCGGACCGAGCCGCGCATCATCGAGGCCGAGAACCACTTCGAGGGGCTCAAGGTCACCCCGCGCGAGCTCCTCAAGCCGAAGCACTGGCCCTACCTGGTGAACCCGCTCCGTCCCTCCTGGGGCGAGCCCTACGAGGAGCAGGCGGCCCGGGTCCTCGATGCCGCACGGGACGCCGCGCGCCGGGCCGCCGAGCTGGGCGGCGACGGTGCGGAGGCCATCCTGGTGGCGCACCAGCTGCCCATCTGGATGGCCCGCCTGAAGGCCGAGGGCAGGCCGCTGCCCCACGATCCCCGCAAGCGCGAGTGCACGCTCGCCTCCCTCACGTCCCTCACGATCGACACCCTCACGGGCGCCGTCACCGCCGTCCGCTACACCGAGCCCGCCGCCCGGCTGCTGCCCGGCGCGGCCACGACCCCGGGGGCCTGAATGCCCCAGGAGCACCAGATGTCCCGCGCCGAGCTGTCCCCCCGATCCGCCCCCGCCGTTCCCGGCCGCCCGACCCGCCGGCGGCTGCTCGCCGCGGCGGCGGCGGTCGGACTTGCCGCCGTGCTCTCGGGCTGCGCCGCCTCCGACCCGCTCGCCCAGCAGGCCCGGGCGGGGGACAACAAGAACTACGTGGCGGGCGATGGCTCGGTCACCGAGTATGCGAAGGACTCCCGCAAGCCGCCGGTCGACTTCACGGGCACGCTCTACGACGGCACGAAGGTCAGCTCCAAGGACTTCGCAGGCCACGTGACGGTGCTGAACTTCTGGTTCGCCGCGTGCGCCCCCTGCCGTCTCGAGGCGCCCGAGCTCGAGGCGCTGCACACCGAATTCAAGCCTCAGGGCGTGGCCTTCTACGGCGTCAACCTGCGCGACGAGCAGGGCACGGCGCAGGCCTTCGAGCAGAGCTTCAAGCTCACCTACCCGAGTTTCAACGACAAGGACGGACAGGTCCTCCTCGCGATGTCCGGGGCCGTCCCGCCCGGCGCCGTGCCCACCACGATCGTGCTCGACAAGCAGGGCCGCGTGGCCTCGCGCGTGCTCGGCCAGCTCGACAAGGGCACCCTCAAGGCCCTCATCACGTCCGCGGCGGCCGAGTAGTGGGCGGGATCTTCAGCGATACCGTCCTCAACGGCTCCCTCCTGCTCGCGCTGCCCGTGGCCCTGCTCGCGGGCGTCGTCTCCTTCCTCTCCCCGTGCGTCCTCCCGCTCGTGCCCGGCTATCTCGGGTACGTGACCGGGCTGACGGGCGTGGACCTGGCCAAGCAGCGCCGCGGCCGCATGGTCGCCGGGATCGGCCTGTTCGTGCTCGGCTTCACCGCAGTGTTCGTCGCGACCGGTGCCGTGTTCGGCCAGCTCGGCTCATGGCTCGCCATCTCCTCCGGATGGCTCACGAGGGTGCTGGGGATCGTCGTCGTGCTCATGGGGATCGTCTTCATGGGCGGCCTCGGCATCTTCCAGCGGGAGGCGCGCGTCCACGCCCGGCCGCCCGCCGGGCTCTGGGGCGCCCCGCTCCTCGGCATCACGTTCGGCCTCGGCTGGGTCCCGTGCATCGGCCCGACCCTCGCGGCGGTGCAGGTGCTCGCGTTCTCCGACGGCCCGAGCGCGTACAAGGGCGCCCTGCTGACCTTCGTCTACTGCCTCGGGCTCGGTGTGCCGTTCCTGCTCATCGCCCTGGGCCTGCGCCGCGGCCTCGGGGCCATGGCGTTCTTCAAGAAGCATCGCCGCGCCCTCCAGGGAGCCGGCGGCGGCCTGCTGATCCTCGTCGGAGTCCTCATGGTCTCCGGCGTCTGGACCTACTGGATCAGCCAGCTGCAGATCTGGATCGGAACCGTGGAGCTGCCCGTCTGATGAGTGAGACGAAGTCAAAGCCTGACAACCAGGAGAAGAAGAGCCCCAAGCCCGCCAAGGGCCGCAAGGGCAGGCAGGCGGCGCGCACCGACGTCGCACTGCCCGCCCTGGGCGTGGTGGGCATGCTCCGCTGGGCCTGGACCCAGCTGACGAGCATGCGGACGGCGCTCTTCCTCCTCCTGCTCCTGGCCGTCGCCGCAGTCCCCGGGTCGCTGTTCCCCCAGCGGCCCACGAACCCGGCCATCGTGACCCAGTACCTCAAGGACCACGCGGACTACGGCCCGATCCTGGACAAGCTCCAGATGTTCGACGTCTACTCCTCCGTCTGGTTCTCGGCCGTCTACCTGCTGCTGTTCATCTCGCTGATCGGCTGCGTGGTCCCGCGCGCCATCGCCCACTGGAAGTCCTGGCGCTCGAAGCCCCCGCGCACCCCCGCCCGCCTCTCCCGCCTGCCGGTCTACGGCACGCTCGTGGTCCCCGCCGAGCGCGGCCTGGCAGCCGCCGACGCCGCCGAGCAGGCTGCGGCGCTCCTGAAGAAGCGCGGCTACCGCGTGGACCTCCGCCCTGCCGCGCCCGAGGCCGAGGCGACGGACGCGCACGACGGCGGTGCCCGCCGTCGTGCGTCCGCCTTCCACTCGGCCTTCCACTCCGTGGGGGCCGAGAAGGGCTACCTCAAGGAACTCGGCAACCTCTGCTTCCACTCCGGACTCGTCGGGGTGCTCGTCTCGGTCGCGATCGGCGGCCTGTTCGGCTACAGCGGCCAGCGCACCCTGATCGAGGGCGAGACCTTCGTCAACACCCTCGTCGGGTACGACACGTTCAACCCCGGCACCGACTTCCAGTCCAGCTGGCTCGCGCCGTACTCCGTCCACCTGGACAAGTTCGACGTCCGCTACGACCGCGAGTCGGTCAAGCAGTTCGGACAGCCGCTCGACTTCACCGCGCACGTGACCACGAGGGATTCCCCCTCGGATCCCGAGCGGCAGCAGGACCTCAAGGTCAACGACCCGATCTCGATCGGGGCCACCGACGTGTACCTGGTCGGCAACGGCTACGCGCCGGTGGTGACGGTCCGCGGCGGCGACGGGAAGGTCGCGTTCCAGGGTCCCGTCCCGGCCATCCCGACCGACTCCGTCTACACCTCGACGATCGTCATCAAGGTCCCCGACGCCAAGCCCACCCAGCTCGGGTTCGTGGGATTCTTCCTCCCCACGGCTGAGAAGGGCGCCAACAACGTCGCCTTCAGCGCAGACCCCGATCCGCTCAACGTCCAGCTCAACCTCAACTCCTATGTGGGAGACCTCGGGCTGGACAAGGGGAAGCCCCAGAACGTCTACGCGCTCGACGTCGCCAAGCTGACCCAGGTCAATGGGCGCGACAAGCCTGCCGGGGGCATCGTGCTCGGCGCCGGGCAGTCCTACACCATGCCGAACGGCCAGGGGTCGATCACCTTCGACGGCCTCAAGCGCTACGTGGCCCTCGACATCCACCGCAACCCTGGACAGGAGTGGGCCCTCGGCTTCGCCCTGTTCTCCCTCGCCGGCCTCATCTGCTCCCTCTTCCTGACCCGGCGCCGCCTGTGGGTGCGCGTGGGCCAGCACGAGGACGGGCGCACCATGGTCGAGTACGGCCTCCTCACCCGTGGTGAAGACCACGGCGGCCTCGCGGCCGAGGGGCGGGCCGTGCGCGCCGCACTCGCCAAGGCCTGGGACGTTCCCGGCGACGGCCCCGGGGCGCAGACTAAGAACGCGAAATCCACATCGGCCGCCACAGACACATCGGCCAGTACAACAACCACCTCGGCCAGTACTCAGAAGGACGCCTGATGCCGCAGATCAATTTCACTCTCGGTGCGTACAGCGAGCTGTTCATGCTGCTTGCCGCCGGAACGTACGTCGTCGCGTTCCTCGCCTTCGCGTGGGACATGGCCACGAGCGGCAAGGTCGGCCAGCGTGACGCCGCCCTGCTGGCCGGACAGAAGGCGGAGGCTGCCGCGAAGGCCGAGGCCAAGCAGTCGGTGCTGGCCGGCGCCGGGGGCGGCAGCGGCAGCGCGGCCACCCCGGCGTCGCCGAAGAATGCGGGCGCCGGGACGGTTGAGGTGGCTGACTCCGACCTCAAGTACCGCTCCCGCCGCAAGGGCGCCCGCGTCGGCGTCGCGCTGAGCATCCTCGGCCTCGTCATCCACGCCGCGGGCGTGCTGAGTCGAGGCATCGCGGCCGGCCGCGTGCCGTGGGGCAACATGTACGAGTTCTGCACCACCGGCGCCTTCCTCGTCGTCGCGGTCTTCCTCGTGGTGCTCATCCGCCGGGACCTGCGCTTCCTCGGCACGTTCGTGCTCGGCCTCGCCGTGGTCATGATGGTGGCCGCGGCGGTCGCGTTCTACATCCCGGTGGGGCACCTCGTCCCCGCCCTGCAGAGCTACTGGCTCGTCATCCACGTCTCGATCGCCGTGCTCTCCTCGGCGCTGTTCACGCTGACGTTCTCGATGGCCGTCCTGCAGCTCCTGCAGAGCCGGCGCGAGGCGAAGATCGCCGCCGGCGGCCTCGACACCGGGTCGTTCATGCGCCTGGTGCCCAGCTCGCTGACCCTCGAGGCGCTGTCCTACCGGATCAACACCATCGCCTTCGTGGGCTGGACGCTGACCGTGATGTTCGGCTCGATCTGGGCCGAGAAGGCCTGGGGCCGCTTCTGGGGCTGGGACACCAAGGAGGTCTGGAGCTTCGTCATCTGGGTCGTGTACGCGGCCTATCTCCACGCCCGCGCGACCCGCGGCTGGACGGGTGCCCGCGCCGCCTGGCTGTCGATCGTCGGCTACCTGTGCGTGATCTTCAACTTCACCGTGGTCAACATCTACTTCTCGGGCCTGCACTCCTACGGCGGCGTCAGCGCCGGCTGAGCGGCGCGGAAGAGCTCCGCTCCAGGATCGCGGGCTCAGAGCCCGCGGAGGAAGTCAGGGTCGTCGTCCGGTGCCATCGGGCGGCGGCCCTTTCCGTTGCTGCCGCGCGGCGGCGTGGTGCCCCGCGGGCGCCCGAACACGAACCACAGGACGGTGCCCACGGCGGGCAGGACCGAGATGAGGAACCAGAGCGTCTTCGAGATGCCGCCCCGGACGGCGCGGCGGTCACTCAACGCGCAGTCCACCATGCCGTAGAGCCATGCGACCAGGACGATGAGCCAGGGCAGGACGCGGATCATAGGACCATTTTAGTAAACTCGTCCAGTGGCATCCCTCAAGTACTTCCTCCTCCGCGCCGTCCTCTTCGTTGTGCCGTTCGCCGTCTTCATGGTGCTGCGCATCGGGGTAGTCCTCTCGGCCATCTATGCCGTGCTCATCGCCTTCGCCATCAACTTCCTGTTCCTGACTCGGCAGCGCAATGCGGCCGCGAGCGAAGTCCGCGACGTCTTCGGCGGCCGCAAGCAGGTGCGTTCCAAGCGCGAGCTTGCCGACGCCGAGGTGGAGGACGCGCTCGACGAGGCGCAGCGGGCCGACGAGGAAGCCGAGTACGAGGGCGCCGAGCGTGACGAGAACCCAAGCGCCGAGGGTGAGGAGAACCCAAGCGCCGAAGGCTGGAAGGCCGAAGGCGACAGGGCCGAAGGCGACACGGACGTCCAGGGCCACGGGGCCCTACGCGAGCCTGCGTCCCAGGGCCGCAGGACTGAGGACCGCAAGACCGAGGGCCGCAAGGCCGAGGACCTGAAAACCGAGGACCTGAAGGCGCAGGACTCCGGCGAGCAGGGGACTGCCTCCTAATCCCACGCTAGAACGGTGGCGGTGGGTCGCTCTCGGGGTAGGTGATGTAGCGCCGGCCGGCTGGGGAGGTCCATTCGATCGTCCCTGGGGGTGCCGCGGAGCGCTGCGCGGGCGATGTCGGTGAGCCGTGCGAGGGGGCCGCTGGGCCAGCCTGCGGGCGCCCGATCTGCCGAGCCCTCCAGTGACCCTCGCTCTTGAGCCGATGGTGCTCCCGACACAGGAGGGCGAGGTTCCCTGTGCTGGTCTCGCCGCCGCTCGCCCAGGCCGTGGTGTGGTCGGCTTCGGTCGCTGTCGACGGCCTGTCGCATCCGGGGAACCGGCACACCACGTCCCGGGCGCCGAGCTGCCGGCGCATCGCAGCGCTCGGTCTGTAGCGTGTGCGGCCGAGCGCAAGGGGCGCGCCGGTCCCGGGGTCGACCCACAGTCGGGTCCACGTGGCCGCCTGCGAGGCCAGGAGGCGGGCTGCGTCCGGATCGAGGGGCCCGTAGCCGAGGATCTCTCCGGGAGCGCTCCCGGAGCCCTCAAGGGTGCCCAGCGGGACCGTGGCGATGATCTGGGCGCGGGGCCCCGCCGCGGGCCGCCCGTCAGCGGTGAGGGCAGCGGTGAGGAGGTCCGCGAACACGTCGGCCCGGAGCTGGGGGAGCGTGCGGCCCTCCGAGGCACTCTGGAGGAAACGCGCCATGCTCTCCAAGCGGGTGTCGATCGCAGCGGCGTCCTCGAGCGGCAGATAGGCCGTGAGCCAGCACATCGCGTCGCCGGCGGGCTCGATGTCCACGCGGCGGTGCTCACGGGCCTTGGCCTTGCGGAGGGCAAGCGGCTCGACGGCGTGCCGCTCGGCCACCCGCCGGAGCTGCCGCCCAAGAGCTCCCGGGCTCTGCAGTCGGTCGGCGTCGAGGCTGCCGTCGGGGCCGGTGGGGACTGCGACGGCGACAGCCTCCGCGACGAAGGCCGCCAGGCGTTCCGGCGGAACCGGCGTTGCGGCGTCAAGGACCGTCCGGGCGCGGCGCTGCGGGAGGAGCCCTGCGTGCATGGCATCGACCAGGGGGCGCCAGGCGGGCCGGGAGAGTTCGAGAGCCTCGGTGACCATGCCCTTTGCCGTGCGTGCTGAGAGGTTCAGGGCGGCCGCGACCTCGGATGCTGCAATAGAGGCGGCGCCGAGGCGGCGGAAGGGATCGTCCGACGAGCCACCGACCGCCCGCGCGAGCGAGGCGAGTGTCAGGAGGCGTTCGGCGGCACGTGAGGCGTCCTCGCGGTCGAGTCGCTCCAGACGGGCGATCAGGACCTGCGCGGCCTCGGCCTCGATATCCGCCACGATCGCGGCGGGGGAGGGGAGGCCGACGTCGGGGAGGGAGCGCTGGGCCGTGGGCCCGCGGTGCCCGGCCTCCGGCTGCTCGCCCGCCGCCGCGCCGGCTTCGGCCTCGGCTTCGGCATCGGCGGCAATGATGGCCAGCAGTTCGGGATCGGGCCCGGGTTGCCGAAGTGGCCGCGTCGAAGGATCGTCGCGACGTTCCCAGACGCTGAGCAGCCACGGCGAGGGCTCTACCGGGCCTCCCGCGGCGGCGTCGGCCTCGTCAGCCTCGCGAATCGCCTCGAGCTCGAGGGCGGCCCACCACGCGCCGCCCCCTTCGGCGGAGCCGGCGGACTCCTCGAACTCACGTCCGATGCTCATGGAACAATGCTAGGACACACCTACGACACTTCTCGCTGGCCGTCGGTGCCGCCCACAGGGCGCCTAGAACAGGGTCCTCAGCACCACGGCCACCGTGAACAGCCCGGCGTAGCCGAGGTTGATGAAGCCCGTCTGCTGGAGGACCGGGATGAGCCGGGGCCCCTTCTTCCCGCCGAGCATGAGCCACGACGGAGTGAGGCACGCCGGAACCAGCAGCAGCATGACCAGCATCCACGGGTTCCACGGCACCAGCAGGAGAGGCCCGAGGACCGCGATGCCGAGCATCCACACGTAGGCCCTGCGGGCCCTGTAGTCGCCCAGCCGCACGGCCAGGGTCCGCTTGCCCGCCAGCTCGTCCGTCGGGATGTCGCGCACGTTGTTGGCCATCAGGAGCCCGTCGGCGATCAGCCCTGTGCCGACGGCCCCGATCCACGAGGCCGCGCTGAGGGTGCCCGCCTGGGTGTACGTGGTGCCGAGCGTGGCCACGAGGCCGAAGAACACGAACACGAACACGTCGCCCAGCCCGAGGTAGCCGTACGGGTTCTTGCCCCCGGTGTAGCCCCAGGCCGCCGCGACGCATCCGACGCCGACGAGCAGCAGCCACCACGTCTGCGAGACCACCACGAGGGCGAGCCCGCACAGCATGGCCGCCCCGAACGCGATGAAGGCGGCGCGCTTGACCTGGGCGGGCGCGGCGGCCTTGGAGCCCGTGAGCCGGAAAGGTCCCACGCGGTCGTCGTCGGTGCCGCGGATCCCGTCGGAGTAGTCGTTGGCGTAGTTCACGCCGACCTGGAGCAGCACCGCGACGAGCGCGGCCAGCACGGCATTGACCGGCTTGAACGCTCCGAGCCCGTAGGCGGCCGCGGTGCCGATCACCACGGGCGCGACGGCCATGGGCAGGGTGCGCGGCCGGGAGCCGGAGATCCATTGGGCGGGTGTTGCCACGTGCTGATTCCTCTGAAGCTGGTCGGTGGGTGGAGGCTGATGGATGACGCCGGCTGCCGGCGCCCCGGGCTAGCGCCTGCGGTGCCTGGCGGCCAGGAGCTCGGTGAGGGCCCTGCGGTCGGGCTTGCCGTTGGGCAGGAGCGGGAGCGCCTCAAGCGCCAGCCAGGACTTGGGCGCGAGCCTGCCGAGCCGCTCTGCGGCCGCGGCCCGGACGTCCTCCGGCACCGTGCCTTCGCCCGGCTCTTCCCGATCCTCCGGACCGTTCCGATCCTCCGGCACCGCGAGCACGACGGCCGCCACCAGCGCCTGCCCCCACTCCGGGTCGTCGACGCCGGCCACGAACGCCTCGCGCACTCCCGGCAGGCCCTCGACTGCTGCCGCCACCCGAGCGGCGGAGGCCTTGACGCCGCCGGTGATGACGACGTCGTCCGCCCGCCCCAGGATCCTCAGGCGGCCGTCGGGCCCGAACTCGCCCACGTCGGAGCTCAGGTACCACCGGCGGCCGTCACCGTCGGTGCGGAAATGCTCGGCCGTGCGCTCCGGATCGCCCACGTACCCGGCGGCCACGACCTCGCCGCCGAGCCACACCCGGCCGTCCACGAGTTCCACCTCGACGCCGTCCAGCGGCACGCCGTCGTACACGCAGCCGCCGCAGGTCTCGGCCGAGCCGTAGGTCGTCACGACGTGCACCCCGGCCTCGCGGGCCCGTTCCAGGAGGTCGGGGGGCATCGCGGCGCCGCCCAGGAGCACGGCGTTGAAGCGGTTCAGGGCAGCAAGCACGCGGGGAGAGCCGTCGTCGAGCAGGCGGCGCAGCTGGGTCGGCACGAGGGAGGTGAGGCGGATCGGATCGGTGAGGGCCTCCGCCGCGTCGGCGAAGGCCTCCGGCGTGAACCCGGCCGTGAGGTCCATGGCCCACGGTCGCGTCCCCGCGAACAGGGACCGGACGAGGACCTGCACGCCTGCGACGTAGTCGAGGGGCAGCGCGAGCAGCCATTGCCCCTCGCCCCTGAGCCTCATCGCCGTGGCAGCCGAGGACGCCGCGAGGGCGTCGACGGTGAGGGCGGTGGCCTTCGGCTGCCCGGTCGAGCCCGACGTGCGCACCACCACCGCCGTGCCCTCGGGCAGCGCCGACCCGTCGGCGCGCGCGGCCTGGCCCGAGCCGCCGGGCCCGAACTCGACTGCTGGGCCCTCGCCCGCGAGCGCGGCGGCGAGGGCTGAGAGCACGGGGTCCAGGTTCACGGTGTGGGTGCGCCTCTCGTTGAAGGGTCAGGTCCGCCGGGCCGAGGAGTCACCTCCGCCGGGCTGAGGAGTCAGAAGTAGTACGGGAAGCTCGACCAGTCCGGGTCGCGCTTCTGCAGGAACGCGTCCCGCCCCTCCACGGCCTCGTCCGTCATGTACGCAAGCCGCGTGGCCTCGCCCGCGAACACCTGCTGGCCCGCGAGGCCGTCGTCCGCGAGGTTGAACGCGAACTTGAGCATCCGGACGGCCTGGGGGGACTGGCGAGCGATGTCCGCCGCGTACTCGAGCGCGACCTCCTCGAGGCGGCCGTGCTCCACCGCCTCGTTCACCGCGCCCATCGCGACCATGTCCTCCGCCGAGTACTCGCGGGCGAGGAAGAAGATCTCCCGGGCCCGCTTCTGCCCGATCTGGCGCGCCAGCAGCGCCGAGCCGTACCCGGCGTCGAACGAGCCGACGGTCGCGTCAGTCTGCTTGAACTTCCCGTGCTCGCGCGAGGCGATCGTGAGGTCGGAGACGACGTGGAGCGAGTGGCCGCCGCCGGCAGCCCAGCCGTTGACCACCGCGATGACCACCTTGGGCATGGTCCGCATGAGCCGCTGCACCTCGAGGATGTGGAGGCGTCCCGCGCGGGCCGGGTCGATCGTCTCGGCCGTCTCGCCGGAGGCGTACTGGTAGCCGGCGCGCCCGCGGATGCGCTGGTCGCCACCCGAGCAGAACGCATGGCCGCCGTCCTTCGGGGAGGGGCCGTTGCCGGTGAGGAGCACGGTGGCGACGTCGGGGGTCATGCGGGCGTGGTCCATGGCGCGGTAGAGCTCGTCCACCGTGCCGGGCCGGAACGCGTTGCGGACCTCGGGCCGGTTGAACGCGATCCGCACCGTGGGCAGGTCGCGGACGACGGCGCCCCTCGAGTCCCGCTCGACCTGCCGGTGGTAGGTCAGATCCTCGAAATCGAAACCCTCGACCGCGCGCCAGCGCGTGGGGTCGAAGACGTCAGAGACCTTCTCGGGCAGGGCGGGCTGCTCATTCGCGGAACTGGTGGTCACGTGAAGGGAGTCTAGTCGGCGTCGCGAGAAGGGGAGCCCCGAGGGGCGGGCAGGGGCTGCGCCGAGACGCCTCGGGGCCCCCGAGGTCTAGGCCGCGGGCGATCCCGCGGCCGGCCCCACCGACGCCCGCTCGACGAGGTGGGCCCTCAGCGGCAGCTGTTCCGCAGGAACCCGATGGCCGAGCCGACGCAGCAACGCCCGGGCTGCTTCCCGTCCCATGTCGTAGACCGGCTGTGACACGACGGTCAGAGGCGGCTCCACCAGCTCGGTCCACGGAAAGTCGTCGTAGGCGACCACCGAGATGTCCTGGGGCACCCGAAGCCCGCGGCGCTTGATCTGGCCGAGCACGCCCAGGGCAATCCGGCTGTCCGAGCAGACGACGGCGGTCGCCGGCCCAGGGCGGTCGAGCAGGTCCGCGCAGGCGGCGGCGAGCGCGTCATCGGATGCGGCATTGAGCTTCACCAGGCTCCGGTCCCACTCCGCCCCGGCCTCTCTGAACGCCCGCTCGATTCCGCCCACGCGGTCGGCGACAGGGGAGAGGCCGAGATCCGTACCCTGTTCGTACGGTTCCTCCACGCGGAGGCTCGAGATGTAGCCGATCCGACGGTGCCCAGCGTCCAGCAGCAGCCGCCCCACCTGGAGGGCCGCTTCCGCGAAGTCGACGCGGACGGTGTCGAGGGCCCATCCGCGGACGCCGCGGTCGAACAGGACGACAGTGCGGTTGTGGTCGTGCGCAGACTCCAGGTGGGCGGCCTCGGTGCTTGAGCAGGGTGCGACGATGAGGCCGGCCACCCGCTGCTGCAGCAGTTCTTGGACGGCGCCGACCTCGGCAGTCAGGTCTTCGTCCGTGTTCACGAGGACCACCGTGTACCCAGCCTCCCGCACCTCGTCGGAAATTCCGCGAAGCGCCAGCCCGAAGTGGGCGTTCTCGATGTCCCCGACCACGACCCCAATCGAGTTGGACCGCCCCGTGGTCATGCTCCGGGCGAGCTGGTTGGGCCTGTACCCGAGCTCCTCGGCCGCCGAGACCACGACGGAGAGCACCTGCTCGCTGACTGCCCCGTAGCCGCCGAGCGCCCTCGCAGCCTGCGCCTTGGACACTCCCGCGGCCCGCGCCACATCGGCGACCGTTGCCTCGCGGACCCCTTGCTCTCGTTTCGTCACATGCCCATCCCATCGGGAAAAAGAGATTGACGCCACACGGTGGCGTAAGTACAGTCACATCATCCCCGAAGTTGAGACCGGTCTCAACTTCCTTGGCTGAGACCGGTCTCACTACCAGAACGGAAGTCCCCTCATGCGGAGCATCAAAGCAGCGGCACTGGCGGCAGCGGCCGCACTCGCCCTCTCCCTGTCAGCCTGCGGCGGCTCGAGCAGCGCGTCATCCACGGCTGCGGCGTCAAACCCCTACGGCCTCATCACCCCCGGGCAGTTCCGTGTCGCGAGCGTCGGCGACTCCAAGCCCTACACGTTCACTGACTCGTCCGGGAAGTTCACCGGCTTCGACGTCGAGCTCTTCACTGACGTCGCGCACCGGGCCGGCATCGACAATGTCGTCTTCACCGGCCAGGACTTCTCCGCGATCCTTCCCGCCGTCGCGAACGGGCAATTCGACGTCGGCGTCGCCGCCATCGGCATCACGGACAAGCGCAAGCAGACTGTCGACTTCTCTGACGGCTACCTCGCCGGATACCTCACCGTGCTCACGACGAAGGCGTCGGGAGTCACGAGTGCCGATGCGATCAAGGGCAAGCGTCTCGGTGTCGTGCAGGGCACCCTGCAGGAGACCTACGCCATGAAGAACTTCCCCGACTCGAACCTCGTCCGCTTCCCGGACAACAACGCCGCGGTCTCGGCCCTCAACTCGGGCACGATCGACGCCCACTTCCTCGACTACGAGGCTGCCAAGGACTACGTCTCGAAGTTCGGTCTCGTCGACGCGGCCGACATTCCGTCCTTCGACGCCCCTGCAGGCTTCGCCATTGCCAAGAACAAGCCTGCCCTCAAGGACGCGCTGAACAAGGCGCTCAAGGCTGCGATGGCCGACGGCACATGGAAGCGCCTCTACCAGAAGTGGTTCCCGGGTTCGCCCATGCCGAAGCAGTACCTGCCCGCTTCCGACCAGTAACCGAGCAGAAAGCACCACGATGGATCTGTTCGACACCCTCGCCAAGACCTTCTTCGACTTCCAGGCGATGGCCGATGTCCTGCCCCAGCTGCTGCAGGTCGGCCTCGTGAACACCCTCGTCATATCGATCGCGGCCACCGTTATTGGCTGCATCGCCGGGATGCTCGTCGCCCTCATGGGCATCTCGCCCTTGGCCTGGCTGCGATGGCCCGCCCGTGTCTACACCGACCTGTTCCGCGGACTCCCGGCCATCCTGACCATCCTCCTCATCGGCCAGGGCTTCGCGCGTCTGAGCCAGCAGATCTTCGGGCCCAGCCCCTACCCGCTCGGCATCATCGCGCTGAGCCTCATCTCGGGCGCGTATATCGGGGAGATCTTCCGGGCCGGCATCCAAGCTGTCGACAAGGGCCAGCTTGAGGCCTGCCGCGCCCTCGGGATGGGCTACGGGCCGGCCATGCGCCTGGTGGTCGTGCCCCAAGGTGTTCGACGCGTGCTCCCCGCGCTCGTCAACCAGTTCATCTCGATCGTCAAGGACTCCAGCCTCGTCTACTTCCTGGGGCTGCTTGTCTCCGAACGCGAGCTCTTCCGCGTCGGCCAGGACGCCGCGGTCCTGAGCGGGAACCTCTCCCCGCTGGTCCTCGCAGGGCTCTTCTACCTCATCGTCACCGTCCCGCTCACCCACCTGGTGAACTTCATCGACCAGCGTTTCCGCACCGGGCGGCGCAAAGCTGTCGCGCCCATCTCCGGACTCCGAGAAGTCGCCGAGCTCGAGACGGTCGGCGCTCCAGCAGAGGATGCACGCCCATGACCATCCCCGCGGCAGCCCGCCCATGGACCAGGGACACCACCATGAACACCGAAGCATCGCCATCGCCTGCCACACCATCGGCTCCCGTGGCCCCCGCCTACAGGGGCGCCGGGCTCGACCTCCGGGACCTCACCCTCGCCTATGGGGAGGTGGACGTGGTCCGCAGCATCAGCCTCCGAGTCGAGCCCGGAACGACGACCTGCGTGATCGGGCCATCGGGCTCGGGCAAGTCGACGCTCCTGCGCGGCATCAACCGGTTGCATGAGCCGAAGTCGGGAGATGTGCTCCTCGATGGAGCCTCGACCCTCGGCCAGCACCCGGACCAGTTGCGCCGGAAGATCGGCATGGTCTTCCAGCACTTCAACCTCTTTCCGGACCACAGCGCTCTCGAGAACGTGGCGCTCTCGCCGTGGAAGGTCAAGCGTCTTTCGAAGAAGGAGGCCATCGATCTGGCGAGGGCACGTCTGGACGAAGTGGGGCTGCGGGACCGGGCGGACCACAGGCCCAAAGACCTTTCCGGCGGACAGCAGCAGCGGGTCGCGATCGCCCGTGCGCTCGCGATGGAACCCCAGGTCATGCTCTTCGACGAGGCGACGTCCGCGCTTGACCCCGAACTCGTCAACGGGGTGCTCAATCTCATGGCAAGCCTTAGCAGGCGCGGCATGACGATGGTCGTCGTGACGCACGAGATGGGGTTCGCGCGGAGGGCCGCGAATCAGGTGGTCTTCATGGATGAGGGGCAGGTCGTCGAGACCGGCACTCCGGAGGACATCTTCGACCGCCCCCGCTCGGCCCGTCTGCAGCGTTTCCTCTCGGAGGTGCTGTGATGGGACAGGTCGGCCCGAGGAGCCCGATCAGAACGGCTATCGTCGGCTTCGGCGTCTCCGGCGGGGTGTTCCACGGCCCCCTCCTCGCGGCCAATCCGGACTTCAGCGTGGACGCCGTCGTGACCGGAAACCCGGCCAGGACGGTGTCCGCCCGCCGGCGCTTCCCGAGGGCCCTCATCGTGCCGGATTACGCCGGGCTCCTCAGGAGCATCGACGACGGCAGTCTGGAGCTCGATCTCGTGGTCCTCGGTACTCCGCCTGCGCTCCACCGGGACCAGGTGATCGCCGCCGTCGGCCGCGGCTTCCACGTCGTGGTCGACAAGCCCTTCGCACCGTCGGTCGAGGACGCCCAAGCGATGATCGACGCCGCGGCCGCCGCCGGCGTCGTCCTGACGGTGTTCCAGAACCGGCGCTGGGACGGGGATTTCCTGACGGTCGCCGACCTCGTCGGTTCGGGCAGGCTCGGCGAGGTCCATACGTTCGAGTCCCGCTTCGAATGGTGGCGTCCCGAAGGCTTCGGCAACTGGCGCGACGCCGCCGGGATCGATGAGGGCGGCGGTCTGCTCACTGACCTCGGCAGCCACCTCATCGACCAGGCGCTCCGGCTCTTCGGCCCCGTCGACACGGCGAGGGCGGACCTCAGAAGGCATTCCTCGGGGGCAGGGGGCGACGAGGACAGCTTCACAGAACTGCGGCACGCCTCCGGCGTCGTGAGCCGCCTCTGGATGAACGGCGTCGCCCCGGCGCAGGGGCCGCGGTTCCACGTCCTCGGTAGCCGGGCCGGGTTCACATCATGGGGCCTGGACGGTCAGGAAGCCGCGCTCGCAGCCGGAGGGGACCCCGCCAGGCACGGCTACGGCGCTGTCCCATCAAGGGAACCCGCCCGGCTCTCGGACGGCACCACGACCGTCGACGTAGGCCTCGCCCCCGGCGACTACCCCGCCTTCTACCGCCTGCTCGCCGACGCCCTGCATCGCGGCGCACCCCCACCCGTCGAACCGACCGAAGCCCTCCAGACCCTGCGGATCATCCGGGGCCTGCATGCAGGCACTCCCGTCCGCTCGCTCGCACACATCTGAGACACCAGAGGAAGAACGACATGCCCGAGAACCAGAACTCCCGCCACATCGCAGTCATCGGCGGCGGCGTCATCGGCGTCTCCGCCGCGGTCCACCTGCTCCGCTCCGGTGCGGCCGTCACCCTGGTCACCGAGGGGGCGCTCGCCTCCGGGGCCTCGGGCCGCTCGCTCTCCTGGCTCAACTCGGCCGGGACCAGGAGCGTCGAGTACCACGCGCTGCGCATGGCGGGCATCGACCGCTACCGCACCCTCTTCGCCCAGGATCCCTCCCGTGAATGGCTCCAGTTCGGCGGCGGGGTCTTCTGGGACAGCGACGGCGACGGGGCCTCAGCCGCCGCGCGGCACCAGTACGAGCGTTCCCACGCCTACGACTCGCACCTCGTGGGGCCGGACACCATCGGCGACGTCACCCCGGGTCTCAATGCCGAGGCGCTCGCCGAGACCTCCGTCTACAACCCCGGGGAGGGCTGGGTGAGCCTTCCGCACCTCATCGATCACCTCATGGCCGAGTTCACGCGCCGCGGCGGCGTCCTCCAGGCCCAGGCAGGTCCGGCCGAGGTGATCATCGAGGACGGCCGCGCCGCCGGCGTGGCGGCGCCGGCCCTCGGCACCGTCCGAGCGGACGCCGTAGTCGTCGCCTGCGGTGCGCACACCCCGGACGTCGTGGCTCCACTCGGGGTGCAGATCGACAACGGCTCGCCCGTCTCGATGCTCGTCGTCACTGAACCCTTCGACCACGGCGTCCGGGCCGTCCTCAACACGCCCCGGGCCGCAATCCGTCCCAACCCGGGCAGCACCATCGCGATCGACCACGATTGGTACGAGGAGCACATTGTCCGCGACGCCGCCGGGGAGTATTCCATTCCCGAGCCCGTGGTCGACGAACTGCTCGAGGAGGCCTCGCGGCTGCTCGTGGGGACTCCGAAGCTGAAGGCAGGATCGTGGAAGCTGGGACTCAAGCCGATCCCCGGCGACGGCGAGCCCGTCTTCGGGGAGCTTCGGAAGATCCCGGGGTGCTACACGGCATTCACCCACTCCGGGGCCACACTGGCCCTCATCGCCGGCGAACTGATTGCCAGCGAGCTCATCACCGGCCGGCCACATCCGATGCTGGCAACGTTCAGGCCCGAGCGGTTCGACGCCTGACGCCGCCCGCAGGCCTTTCCGCCCGGTCCAGATGAGTGGAGAGGCTTGCACTCGCGGGCCGGGGTGGCATAGGAAGACTCCATGGCGGCTCAGGCAGGCAAGCTCGTGGTGGTCGGCGCCGGCGCGGTGGGGAGCTCGGTGGCCTATGCGGCCCTCATCCGCGGCTCGGCGCGCGAGGTGGTCCTCTACGACATCGACCAGGCGAAGGTCGAGGCCGAGGTCCTCGACCTCGCCCACGGGACCCAGTTCACCGGAGCCTCGAGCATCACCGGCGGGACGGACCTGGCGCTCGCGGCGGGAGCGGACATCGTGGTGAT
Organism: Sinomonas atrocyanea; assembly: GCF_001577305.1. Lineage (NCBI taxonomy): Bacteria > Bacillati > Actinomycetota > Actinomycetes > Micrococcales > Micrococcaceae > Sinomonas > Sinomonas atrocyanea. Next base: position 3,488,242 of record NZ_CP014518.1, on the reverse strand, counting down.
CACCGCGGGAGCGAAGCAGCGGCCCGGCCAGACGCGGCTCGAGCTCGCCGGGACGAATGCCCGTATCCTCGAGAACCTCATGCCGCGGCTCACCGAGCAGGCGCCCGAGGCCGTCTACGTCCTCGTCACGAACCCGTGCGACGTGCTCACGGTCATCGCGCAGCGGATCTCCGGCCTCCCTGCCGGCCGCGTGTTCGCCTCCGGTACGGTGCTGGACACCTCCCGCCTGCGCTGGCTCCTCGGCGAGCGCATCGGGGTCTCCCGCTCGTCCGTGCACGCCTACATCGTCGGCGAGCACGGCGACACGGAATTCCCCCTCTGGGCCTGCGCGACCATCGGCGGCGTCCCCCTGCGGGATTGGAGGGCCGACGACGGCTCCCTGGCCTTCACCCCCGAATCCCTCGAGGCGCTCGCACACAACGTCCGCACGGCCGCGTACCGGGTGATTGAGGGCAAGGGCGCCACGAACTACGCCATCGGGCTCTCCGCGGCCCGCATCGTCGAAGCGGTCCTGGGCCGCGAGGACGCCGTGCTGCCGGTCTCCTCGGTGCTGTCCGGCCAGTACGGCCTCCACGGGGTGGCGCTGAGCCTGCCCTCGGTGGTGGGCGCGGGCGGTGTGCGGCGCGTCCTCGAGGTCCCGATGGACGACGGCGAGCTGGCGCGGCTCGGGCGCTCGGCCGAGGCGCTGCGGGCCTCGGCACAGTCGCTCGGGTACTAGCCACCGGGGAGCCGGGCCGGGAAGACCCCGCCCGGGCCGCTCACGTGATGCAGAACTCGTTCCCCTCGGGATCGGCCATGGTGTACCACCCATGGGGGCCCTAGTGGCCCTCCCACAGGAACCTGGCCCCCCGGGCCTCGAGCCGGGCCCGGACCTCGTCCTTGTCGTCGCCGCGGAGGCGCACGTCCTAGTGCACCCGGTTCTTGACGGTCTTGTCCTCGGGGACGGCCTGGAACAGGAACCGCTGCCGGCCCCGGTCCCCGACCTGGTCGGGCGGGCAGATGGCCTGCGCGGACGCCCACACGAGGACGCCGTGGTGCGTCGTCGTCTCGGCCTCGGTCGCGTAGCCCTCGGCGATCATGCGCCGGATGAAGTCCTCGTCGCTGGGCTCGACCGTCCAGCCGAGGGTCTCGGCCCACCAGTCCGCCTGGGCATGCGGGTCTCGGCTGTCGATGACCACTTGGAAGGAGTAAGCCATGGCCCCACGCTAGGCAGCGCGGTCCTGGCGCGGAAGGGCCAGTGAGGCTCGAAGAGGACAGAACGTGTCCGCTGCTGCCCGGTGCCCCCTCGGGGCGAATTCCTCTAGGCCGCGCTGTGGGCGGCCGTCACGCTGGAAGCCCGGCGGTGAGGAGGGCACGATGTCAGGAACGCGAGGCGCGAGGCGGGTCCTCTCCCACGGGCGGCGCGGAGCACGCCGCCTGAGCCGTCTGGCCGTGGCCGCGGCGATGGTGGTCCTTGCTGCCGCCGGATGCTCCTCCGGCGCGTCCGCACCGCCGGCCGCGCCGACGGCCAGCCAGTCGCAGGCAGCGGGGGCGCCCGCGGGCCCGCCGACCAAGGTCTTCACCGATGACGAGCTCATGGCGATCGTCAACGCGGTGACGGTGCGCCCCTACGGCGCCTCCGACTCGCGCAGCTTCCGGATCGGTGCCACGGCCAACGCCTGGCCGTCGATCACGTCCACGGCGACTCCCGCCGAGTGCCAGCCCTTCGCGACCAAGAACCCGTTCGATATCGCCCGCGACGCGAACGTGGCCTTCGCCCAGGGCGCGATGCCGGCGTTCGGCGGCTCCGACGCCACGGCGTCGGCCGGTTCCGGAGGGCCGACGACGACCGCGATCGTGATCGTCAGGAGTGCGCCCGGGGACGCGCTCGCCTCCTCCGACTTCCACTACACGGACAGCATCGCCTCCCACTGCAGCCAGTTCAGTCTGAAGATCGACCAGGGGAGCACTGCCTCTTCCTACAGCCTCCGGATGCTCCCCGCCCCGAAGGTGGGGGAGCGGGCCTTCGCGGTGCTCCAGAAGACCTCGCCCGGCGGACCGGGCGACCTGGGCGGGACGGCCCTCCACGTGCTGGCGGGCACCCTGTCGATCTCCCTCTCGCTCAGCGTCGCGCAGGACGCCGACGCCCAGCCCGCGCTGGACGCCCTGGCCGGGATCGCCCGGAAGATCATCGACCAGGCCGCCAACCACCCGCCCACCGTGCGCACCCCGGCGCCGAACTCCCGGACGCCGGAGCAGCTGGCCGCCCTGATCCGGGGCGTGCCCGGCCCTGACGGGAGCGCGCCGCTGGTCAACGCTCAGCTCGTCCCGGCGCCGGCCACCTCCTCCGCGCGCCCCACCGAGCCGGCGTGCACCTACGATGACGCCGCGTACCTCGGCGCCCTCGCAGGTTCCTCGATGGTCCAGGCGCAGTACTCGGGCAGCCCGGCCCAGAAGTCGTTCATCACCCTGCTCGCCGTCAGCATGGCCGGGTCCGTCGCGCAGCCCTATCCCTTCGACGCGCGGGCCCAGGCGCTGCGGACCTGCCGGTCGGTCACGGAGAACGTCATGGGGGTCTCCCAGACCCGCTCCTGGTCCTCGCTCAGGCCGCTGGCCTCAGTGCCCCGGGGGGACGCCGGCTACGCGGTGGTCTACGAGCTCCCGGACGGCACCGGCGAGAGGCACATCGCGGTCGGCGCGCGGCGGGGGACGCTGTCCGTCGAGGCGAACGACATCCGCAGGACGGACGCCGAGGTGCAGCCGGCGGCCGAGGCGCTGGTGGCACTCGTCGACCAGGTCTTCAGCAAGGCCGGCCTGTAGCGGCGGGACGTCCCCGGGCCCGAGGGCGCCCTTGACACCCCGTCCGCCGCCCGGGAGGCTTGGGGCATGCTCCGCTGATTCCCGCCCCAGCCCCCATCCGCCCGGGCACACCCGCGCCCGCGAGCCGCGAAGCGAGACAGCGATGCATGCACCCCTCAGCCGATTCCAGAACAGCCGCCCCGAACTGCGTGCCCGCCCCGGGACGATCCGGCGCGCGGCGGTCCACCTTTCCCTCAGCGGCGTGAGCCACGGATACGGAGACCGGCTCCTCCTCGACCGCGTGGACCTCACCGTCACGGACGGCGAGCGCATCGCCGTGGTGGGCGAGAACGGCGCGGGCAAGTCCACCCTCCTGCGGCTCATGGCAGGCCAGGAGCAGCCCGAGGCCGGAACGGTCGCGATCCACGGCCGGGCCTCCCGCCTCGCCCAGACGCAGGATTCCGCCGCGCGGGTGGGCGCCCTCCTGGCCGAGGCGGCGGCCCGGGCTGCGGAGGCGGAGCCGGGCGCCGACCCCAGCGCCGAGGAGGCCGACCTCGACGAGGCGGCGAACGCCGTCGTGCGCGCCGAGGTGTCCCTCGCGATCGCCCTCGAGCGCCTCGGGGTGGGCCACCTCGCGCGGACGGGGGAGGACCGCACGCTGGGAAGCCTCTCCGGCGGGGAGGCTGAGCGGATCGCGCTGGCCCTCGCGCTCGCGGACCCGGCCCCGATCCTGCTCCTCGACGAGCCCACGAACCACCTCGACGCCGAGGCGCTCGCCTGGCTCGAGGCCGAGATCGCCGCGCGCCCCGGGATCGTGGTCGCCGTGTCCCACGACCGGGACTTCCTCGACCGCTTTGCCCGCGTGATCGTCGAGGTCGACGCCGACACCCGGTCGGTGCGCCGGTACGGCAACGGGTACGCGGGGTACCGCGCGGAGAAGGCCCGGGAGCGGCGCGAGTGGGAGCGCGCCTACGCCGCCTGGGTCGCGGCGAAGGAGCACGAGCGGGGCAAGGCCGCCGCGGTGGCGGACAGGGTCGCCTACGGCCGCAGGACCGACAACGACAAGTCCGGCTACAACTACTTCGGCCAGCGGGTCTCCGCCGCGATCGAGAGCCAGGTGCGCTCCGCCCGCGAGCGGCTGCGCAGGCTCGAGGCGGCGCCGGTCCTCCCTCCGCCGCGGCCCCTGCACCTCGCCTCGGCCTTCACGGCCGACGCCGGGGCCTCCATCACGCTGTCCGGCGCCGCAGTGCCGGGCCGGCTCGCGCCGCTCGACCTGGCCCTCGCCCCGGGCGAACGGCTCCTGGTCACCGGCCCGAACGGCGCCGGGAAGTCGACCCTGCTCGGGGTGCTCGCCGGACTCGTGCCCTGCACGGGCGGGGCCTCGGTCGCCCGGGCCCCGGGCGGCGCCGGGGGGCCGGCCGCGGTGTCCCTCCTGCCCCAGGAGATCCCGCCCCCGCCGGACCCGCAGACGCGGCTCCTCGCGGCCTACGCCGCGGGGCTGCACGGCGACCTCGACGACCACGCCGAGGCCCTCATGCACACCGGACTGTTCCGGGTGGGGGACTTCTTCGTGCCCGTGGGCTCGCTCTCGGCCGGGCAGTACCGCCGGCTCGCCCTCGCGAGGATCCTCGCGGGACGCCCGGAACTGCTGCTGCTCGACGAGCCGACCAACCACCTCGCGCCGCTGCTCGTCGACGAGCTCGAGGAGGCCCTGGCCGGGTACCGCGGCACCCTCGTGATCGCGAGCCACGACCGCGCCCTGTCCCGGTGGTTCGGCGGGCTCGGCGGCCCGGCGGGGCCCGGCCGGCGGCTGGCGATCAGCCGTTCTGGGCCAGGTTCACCCGGAACTCGACCTTCGCGTGGTCCTCGACCTTGACGAAGCCGAGGTTCGGCGGGTCGATCCCGAAGTCCCTCACCGCGATCGGGATGGAGCCGGCGGCGGCGATGCGGTCGCCGTCGCGCACCACCTTCACGTCCGCGCTCACGCTACGGGTCTCGCCCGCGAGGGAGAGCGTGCCGGGCACGATCACGTCCACGGGCTGGCCGCCCAGGTCCGGAAGGGCCACGGGCGCCCCCAGCGTGAACGTGGCCTGCGGGTACTTGCCCGCGGAGATCACGGTGAAGCGGAAGTAGTTGTCACGGCCGGTGTTGTCGGTGGCGATGCTGCCGGCATCCACGGTGACGGTCCCTGCGGTGAGCTTTCCGCCGGCCACCGACGCCGACCCGGTCACCTTGTCCGTGCGGCCCACGACCGCGAGCGCCTTGCCGTTGAGCACCTCGTTGACCGTGTACCCGGCCTGCGAGCCCGGGGCCACGCTCCAGGTGCCGTTGTCCGCCGAGGCGGGGCGCGGCGTCGTGCTGGCCGCGGGTCCGGTCGCCGCCGCGATGCTGAACGGGTCCTGCGTCGCCGGCCTGACCGCTGCGTACACGAGCGGGCCGCCGACCACCACGGCGGCGATCAGCGCCACGACGATGACGAGGGGGATCAGGAGTCTGCGTCTGTCCATAGTCCTAGCGAGTGAGCGAACTGATGTCCACGGTGTACATGAGCACCACGGACAGGAGGTTCTTGAGGGCGTGCAGTGAGTAGCTGAACATGAGGTTGTTGGCCGTCCACGCGTACGCGAAGACGAGCACGAGGCCCAGCCCCAGGTACGGCGCGAGGGCCTGGAGGGTGATCGCCTCGCGGCCCGCGATGTGCAGCGCTGCGAACAGTACCACCGATGCCGCGTAGCAGATCCATCGGTTGATGTACTGGCTCAGCTTCCCGATCAGCAGGTGCCGGAAGATGTACTCCTCGACGAAGGGGCCGATCAGCACGAGCAGGGGCGCCGTGAGGTACCAGGGGACATGGGCCGTCATGTCCTCGAGCCCGGTCTGGTTGACCGACACCTCGACCCCGCCCGCGAGCGAGACCACGATCACCGTCACGATGAGCATGGCCACGAGCAGCAGGGGAAGGATTCCCAGCGTGAACCATGGCCTGGTCGCGAGGATGCGGGCGTCCCGGACCACGTAGTGCCGCGCGGCCACCATGGCGGCGACGAAGACGGCCGCGTAGAGCGCGAGGTTGAGCAGGTAGGTGCCCACCAGCGGGTCCCGGGTCAGCCAGGCCAGCCGATCGAACGGCAGGAACACCAGGGCGAACGGCAGGCCGAGGTAGAGCACGATCGCGAGGGCGTCCGTGGGCGTGTACCGGGTGAAACGCCGCGGCCTGGCGGGCGACGTGGAGGGCGAGTGGAGCATCAACTCTCAGAACGATCTGGGCCCCTGCGGGGTTCCACCCCTCTGCAGGGGCGCTGCAGCGGCGCTGATTCGGCGCCGGCGGGCGGGGCGGCGGGGGCCGCGGGGGTGTGGTGGGCGGAGCGGCGGTAGGTTGACCCGAGGGTGGCCGGGTGAGAACCTTTATAGAACGAACGGTCGGTAACTATTTCGTGGACGGAAGGCTCCCGGCCGGATCCTGCGCGTAACGAGGCATGAGGGAGTGCACATGGCTGAGGCTTTTCTGGTCGGCGGGGCGCGGACCCCGGTGGGGCGGTACGGGGGCGCGCTGTCCTCGGTGCGTCCGGACGATCTGGCGGCGCTGACGGTGCGGGCCGCGGTGGAGCGGGCGGGCATCGATCCCGCGCTCGTGGACGAGGTGATCCTGGGCAATGCCAACGGCGCGGGCGAGGAGAACCGGAACGTGGCCCGCATGGCGTGGCTGCTGGCCGGGTTCCCGGACAGCGTGCCGGGGATCACCGTGAACCGGCTGTGCGCCTCGGGCCTGTCCGCGATCATCATGGCCTCGCACATGGTCAAGGCCGGGGCTGCGGACCTCGTGGTGGCCGGTGGCGTCGAGTCGATGTCGCGCGCCCCGTGGGTGATGGAGAAGCCCGCCGCGGCGTTCGCCAAGCCCGGGGCGGTGTTCGACACCTCGATCGGGTGGCGCTTCACCAACCCCGCCTTCCTCTCGGGCGAGCTCTCCCGGGACGGGAAGGCTACGTTCTCGATGCCGGAGACGGCCGAGGAGGTGGCCCGCGTCTTCGACACCTCGCGCGAGGACTGCGACGCGTTCGCGGTCCGCTCCCACGAGCGCGCCCTGGCCGCGATCGAGGCCGGGCGGTTCGCCGAGGAGATCGTGCCGGTGACGGTCACGGGCCGCAAGGGCGCGACGACCGTGGTGGACACGGACGAGGGCCCGCGCCCGGGCACCTCGATGGACGTCCTCGCGAAGCTGCGCCCGGTCGTGAAGGGCGGCTCCGTGGTGACGGCGGGCAATGCGTCCTCGCTCAACGACGGCGCCTCGGCCATCGTGGTGGCCTCGGAGGCCGCCATCGAGCGGTTCGGCCTGGCCCCGCGGGCCCGCATCCTCGACGGCGCCTCCGCCGGGGTGGCGCCGGAGATCATGGGCATCGGCCCGGTCCCGGCCACCCGCAAGGTCCTCGAGCGCCAGGGCGTCTCCGTGGCGGACCTCGGGGCGGTGGAGCTGAACGAGGCCTTCGCCTCCCAGTCGCTGGCCGTGATGCGCGAGCTGAAGCTGGATGAGGACATCGTCAACGCCGACGGCGGAGCGATCGCCCTCGGCCACCCGCTCGGCTCCTCCGGGTCCCGCCTGGTCGTGACGCTCCTGGGCCGCATGGACCGCGAACTCGGCGCGGGCGCGGGCCGGAAGCTCGGCCTGGCCACGATGTGCGTGGGCGTGGGCCAGGGCACCGCCCTCCTGATCGAGGGGGTCTAGGTGGCGGACGGCATCGAGGCTGCGGCGAGCGCGGACGGCGGCGCGCCGACCGCGGCGGGGGAGGGGCCGGCGTCGTCCGCGCGGTCCGCTGAGGCGACGCACGACGGCGGGGCGCGCCTGGACGCGTCAGGCTTCGCCACGCTCGTGGTCGAGGAGGCCGCGGACCGGCTGCACGCGCGGCTGCACCGTCCGGCGGTGCGCAATGCGATCGACGCGGCGATGGTGGACGAGCTGCACGCCGTCTGCGCGCATCTCGAGGCCCACCCGAAGGTCCTGATCCTCTCGGGCACCCCGGCGGACCCCGCCACGGGTGCGAAGGGGGTCTTCGCCTCCGGCGCGGACATCGCCCAGCTGCGCCAGCGGCGGCGGGACGATGCGCTGGCGGGGATCAACTCGGGCGTCTTCGACCGCGTCGCCAGGCTCCCCATGCCCGTCATCGCCGCGCTGGAGGGCTATGCCCTCGGCGGCGGGGCGGAGCTGGCCTACGCGGCAGACTTCCGGATCGGCACCGAGTCCCTACGGGTGGGCAACCCCGAGACCGGGCTGGGGATCATGGCCGCCGCCGGGGCGACCTGGCGGCTGCGCGAACTCGTCGGCGAGCCGCTGGCCAAGGAGATCCTCCTGGCCGGGCGAGTCCTCAAGGGCCCCGAATGCCTCGCGGCCGGGCTCATCACCGAACTCGTGGAGCCCGAGGACCTGATCCCGGCCGCGCACCGGCTCGCGGACCGGATCGGCGCCCAGGACCCGCTGGCCGTGCGGATCTCCAAGGCCGTCTTCCACAGCCCGCGGGAGGTCCACCCCCTCATCGACACCCTGGCCCAGGGGATGCTGTTCGAGTCCCAGGCCAAGTTCGACCGCATGCAGGCATTCCTCGACCGAAAGAAGAAGCAGTAATGGGAAAGATCAACCTGGCCGAGGGCCTGCCCGCCCGCGTGGGCGTGCTCGGCGGCGGCCGCATGGGCGCCGGGATCGCGCACGCGTTCCTCATGGGCGGGGCGGACGTGGTCGTCGTCGAGCGCGACGAGCAGGCCGCCCAGGGGGCCCGGGAACGGGTCGAGGCGTCGGTGGCGAAGTCGATCGAGCGCGGCGCGGCCGAGGGCAACCTCGATGAGATCCTCGAGTCCTTCTCCACGAGCGTGGACTACGCCGACTTCGGCGCCCGGGACCTCGTGGTCGAGGCCGTCCCCGAGGACCCGGCCCTGAAGGTCTCGGCGCTGACCGCGGTCGAGGCCGAGCTCGCTCCGGGCGCGTTCCTGGCCACCAACACCTCCTCGCTGTCCGTCTCGAAGCTCGCCGAGTCCCTCGCCCGGCCCGAGCGGTTCCTGGGCCTGCACTTCTTCAACCCGGTCCCGGCCTCGACCCTGATCGAGGTGGTCATCGCCGAGAAGACCTCCCCGGAGACCGAGGCCGCCGCGCGCGGCTGGGTCGCCGGGCTCGGCAAGACGGCCGTGGTGGTCAAGGACGCCCCCGGGTTCGCGTCCTCGCGCCTCGGCGTGGCAATCGCGCTCGAGGCGATGCGCATGGTCGAGGAGGGCGTCGCGTCCGCGGAGGACATCGACAACGCCATGGTCCTGGGCTACAAGCACCCCACGGGCCCGCTGAAGACCACCGACATCGTGGGCCTGGACGTCCGGCTCGGCATCGCCGAGTACCTGGCCTCCACCCTCGGCGACCGCTTCGCCCCGCCCCAGATCCTGCGCGACAAGGTCGCCGCCGGAGAGCTCGGGCGCAAGAGCGGCAAGGGCTTCTACGACTGGACCTGACCGCCCCGCGACCCCCGCCTCCGTTGAGGAGCCAGGTCCGCAATGGTGAGGAGTCACCTCCGCGGTGTTGGGGAGTCACGTCCGTCGGGTTGAGGAGTCGCGTTCTCGCAAGCGACTCCTCATGGGTGCGGAGGTGACTCCTCGACGCAGCGCATGCGACTCCTCGTGGGTGCGGAGGTGACTCCTCGACGCAGCGCATGCGACTCCTCGTGGGTGCGGAGGTGACTCCTCGACGCAGCGCATGTGACTCCTCATGGGTGCGGAGGTGACTCCACAACGGAGGGAGGGCTGTGCGGGAAGATGGTGCCATGAGCTTCCCCCGTTCCGCCGGCCCCGCCGCTGTCCCGCGCGCGGCGGCCCGGCGCCCCGGCCGGTCCGCATGAGCGACGCGGTGGCCTGGGAGGGCGCCGTCAACGCCCGGCGGGTCCTTGGCTCGGTGTACCGGATGGGCCGGCGCGAATGGCTCACCGAACGCGGGTGGCGGCAGATGCGCACCGACGGCGTCCGCACCGTGATCGACCTGCGGAACCCGGACGAGCAGCGCCGCCGCCCCACCGATCCCGACGTGCGGCCGGAGGCCATGGACGGCATCACGATCGTGAGCACGCCCACCGAGGACCCCGCCCATCCCGAGCACGCTGCCCAGTTCGCGGCCGAGCTCATCCCGTACCTCAGCCACCCCAAGGGCTACCCGGGCACGGTGCGCCTCTTCCCGGACCTCATCGCCGCCGTGTTCCGCGCGATCGCGGAGGCGCCCGCCGGCGTCGTCCTGCACTGCTCGGCGGGCCGCGACCGCACAGGCATCATCGTCACCATGCTGCTGCAGCTCGCGGACCCGGCCGCAGCTCCGGAGGCCGTCGCCGCCCAGTACGAGGCGAGCGTCCGCGGCATCAACGAGTGGCACCGGGTCAGCCCGGTCAAGCACCCCTACGAGCGGTGGCACGACGACGCCGAGCTGGCCCCGATGATCGCCGAGCGGCAGGAGGCCCTCGCGGCGTTCGCGGCCGGGCTCGACGTCGAGCGCTTCCTCCTCGACCACGGCCTCACCGCCGCGGACATCGCGGCCATCCGGGCCAAGCTCGCCCCGACCGCCACCTGAGGCGGCCACCACGACGCCCTGCGCGGGCCCGGTATCCTCGGCGCATGCCCTTCCTCGACCCCGTGACGCTGCGCGGCCGCCTCGTGACACTCGAGCCGCTCTCCCAGGACCACCGCGAGGAGCTCGAGGACGCGGTTCGGGACGGGGAGCTGTGGCGCCTCTGGTACACGTCCGTGCCGCGGCCAGAGGGAATGGCCGCGGAGATCGAGCGGCGGCTGGCACTGCGCGACGCCGGGTCGATGCTCCCGTTCGCCGCCCGCCGTACCTCCGATGGCCGGGTCATCGGGATGACCACGTACATGAACGCCGACGCCGCGAACCGCCGCGTGGAGATCGGCTCGACCTGGAACGCGGCGAGCGCGCACGGCTCGGGCACCAACGCGGAGTCCAAGCTCCTGCTCCTGGGCCATGCGTTCGAGGCCCTCGGCTGCATCGCGGTCGAGTTCCGCACGCACTGGATGAACCGGCAGTCCCGGGCGGCGATCGAGCGGCTCGGGGCCAAGCAGGACGGTGTGCTCCGCAGCCATCAGCTCATGCCCGACGGGTCGCTGCGGGACACCGTGGTCTACTCGGTGATCGCTTCGGAGTGGCCCATGGTCCGCAACGGGCTCGAGCTCCGGCTCGGCCGGAGGGGTTGAGCCGCAGCCCGGCCGCGAGCTGCCCGCGAGGAGTGGTCAGACGGCGGGCCTGGCGATACTGATCTGGCTCGCCATCGCGGGATAGTAGCCCTCCAGGTATCCCTCGGCCGTCGGGTGGAAGTTGAAGGGTTCGAGCTGGGGGTCCGTGAAGCTGAGGTTGAACCAGGAGTCTGCCGACCCGATCTCGTGGCCGCTGAAGTTCGGCGTCACGTCGACGTACTGGGTCCTGACGCCCTCGGTGCGGCCCGCCTCCCCGACAAGGCCGGCGAGTTCGGCGTTGAGCGCGTCGGTGCCCTGGTTGAAGACCGACGCCGCCGCAGGAGACATGACCCCACCGCCATTGCCGCGAACAGATGGGGGTAGCCGACCCACGCGACCACTGCATGCTTCGCCGCAGCATGGATCGCCGCGACGGTTCCCGCGACGTCGATCTGCTGTGCCTTGAGGAGTGCGGCAGCGGCAGCCTGCTGGCAGTCCCCGAGGGTGCCGCGGGCACAGACCCCGATGATCGTGCCGAAGTCGATGTCGTTGCCGCCGGCGCTGACCGTGACGAGGTTGGTGGTGGTGGTGAGCTTCCGCGCCGCGCTGGCGGCGGCGATCTCCTCCCCAATCGTCGGCCGGCCCGTGGTGTTCGTCCCCACCGTGGCTCCTGTGCACGCGAAGTCGCCGGCCAGGGAGACGTTCTTGAGCTCGGAGAGCAGGGTGACCTCGTCCGGGCGGCCGCCGACGAGGCAGTTGCCCCATCCGACGTCGGGGTTCACGGAGGCCGCGGGGGCATCCGCGCCCCAGCCCGCCGCATAGGAGTCGCCCAGATTGACGTAGCTGACGTGAGGGGTCGAGGAGGCAGCGGGGACGGAAGGCGGAGGCGCGGCCGTCGCGGGGGCGGCAGACACAGCGCCGGCGCCCGCCACGAGGAGCGCTGCGCCGGCGGCGAGGGTACGGCGGGGAAGCTTCAGTGAAAGGGGCATCTGGGCTCCGATGGTCCGGGGGCATGACCGCCGCGGAGTCGCGGCCCAACGCTCCGGGCCGTGCGCCCCCCGACAGCTGCGCTCCAAGCGGTCGATGTGGCCCCGGGGGACCACCTGATGGCCGCCATCCTAGAAGCGGTGCTGCTGTGGCAGAAGGGACCAAGGGCGCTGATGGTGCGGCCCTCGTGCCGCCCCGCGCTTCCGTGTATTCTGGTCCCATTACCGAACGGCCGGTCAGTAATTTCTGCCAGCCGTGCAGGCCCCCATCGGAAGGAACTGTCGACGATGACCACTGCCACCGAGACCACCGCCCCAGACTCCACTCGCGTCGCCGTCGTCCCCAGCTACATTCGCGACGGCTGGTGGACTCCGGACGAGGCCAGCAAGGCCGCCGAGGTGCGCGACGCCAGCACGGGCGAGTTGCTCGCCGTCGTGAGCGCGGACGGACTCGACCTCGGCGCGATGGTCGAGCACGGCCGTACCGTGGGCCAGGCCGAGCTCGGCCGGCTCACCATCCACGAGCGCGCGCTCAAGCTCAAGGAGCTCGCCCAGTTCCTCAACGGCCACCGCGACGAGCTCTACGAGCTCTCCTACAAGACCGGCGCCACGAAGATCGACTCGATGGTGGACGTCGACGGCGGCATCGGCGTCCTCTTCACGTTCGGCTCGAAGGGCCGGCGCGAGCTGCCCAACAGCAACGTGATCGTGGACGGCCCCATGGAGGTGCTCTCGAAGGACGGCTCGTTCGCCGGTGAGCACATCTACACCCGCATCCCGGGCGTGGCCGTGCAGATCAACGCGTTCAACTTCCCCGTGTGGGGCATGCTCGAGAAGTTCGCGCCCGCGTTCGTGGCCGGCGTGCCCACGATCGTCAAGCCCGCCACCCCGACCGGGTACGTGACCGAGGCGATGGTCCGCCTCATGGTCGACTCCGGGATCCTCCCGGCGGGCTCGATCCAGCTCATCTCCGGCTCGGCCCGCACGCTCCTGGACGAGCTCGACTACCGCGACATGGTCTCCTTCACCGGCTCCGCGGCCACGGCGAACCTGCTGAAGTCCCACCCGAACGTGGTCCACGGCGGCGTCCGCTTCACCTCCGAGACGGACTCGCTCAATGCCGCGATCCTCGGTCCCGACGCCGTCCCGGGCACCCCGGAGTTCGACGCCTTCGTCAAGTCCGTGGTCACCGAGATGACCGTCAAGGCCGGCCAGAAGTGCACCGCGGTGCGCCGCAGCATCGTCCCGGCCGAGCTCGTGGACGACGTCGTCGCCGCCATCGGCGCGCGGGTGACGGAGCGCGTCGTGGTCGGCGATCCGCGCGCCGAGGGGGTCACGATGGGCGCCCTCGCCTCGGTGGAACAGCTCAAGGACGTCCGCGGAGCGGTCGAGTCCCTCGTGGCCGCCGGCGGCAAGATCGCGTTCGGCTCCCTCGAGGCGCCCGAGGTCGTCACCGCGAGCGGCGAGAAGGCCGTCGTGGCCGACGGAGCGTTCATGTCCCCGGTGGTCCTGACCTGGGAGGACGTCCAGGCGCCGGCCCTGCATGGCACCGAGGCGTTCGGCCCGGTCTCCTCGGTGGTCGGCTACTCCTCGCTCGAGGAGGCGATCCGGCTCGCCGCGCTGGGCTCCGGCTCGCTCGTCGCCTCGGTCTGCACCAACGACCCGGAGACGGCCCGCACGCTCGTGACCGGGATCGCCGCGCACCACGGCCGCGTGCTCATGCTCAACCGCGAGGACGCCAGGACCTCGACCGGCCACGGCTCCCCGGTCCCGCACCTCGTCCACGGCGGCCCGGGCCGCGCCGGCGGCGGCGAGGAGCTCGGCGGCATCCGCTCGGTCAAGCACCACATGCAGCGCACCGCGATCCAGGGCTCGCCCAACATGCTCACTGCCGTCACGGGCGTGTGGCACACCGGCGCCGACCGCAACCTCGCCGACCCGGCGGACCCCTCGACGCACCCGTTCCGCAAGTCGCTGGCCGAGCTGCGCCTGGGCGACGCCATGCGGTCCGAGCTGCGGCAGATCACCCTCGAGGACATCGCGAAGTTCGCGGCCGAGACGGGCGACACGTTCTACGCCCACATGGATGACGAGGCCGCCCGCGCGGCCGGCGTCTTCCCCGGCATCGTGGCGCACGGCTACCTCCTCGTGAGCTGGGCCGCGGGGCTGTTCGTCTCGCCCGAGCCTGGGCCCGTGCTGCTGAACTACGGCCTGGACAACCTGCGCTTCCTCCAGCCGGTCCCGGCCGGCGACTCGATCCGGGTGACCCTCACGGCCAAGCAGATCACCCCGCGCGTCACGGACGAGTACGGCGAGGTCCGCTGGGACGCCGTCCTGACCAACCAGGACAACGAGCTGATCGCGAACTACGACGTGCTCACCCTGGTCGAGAAGGAGTGGCCGAGGAAGGCCTGATCCGTCGCGGAGGGCGGGGTGCGCACCCCGCCCTCCGGGCTTAAACTGGGCGCGTCAGTTCCCCTCGTGGAGGTGTGCCATGACGCTGGCGACACGACCGGCAACCACTATCCTGACCGTGGCCGACGAGGCTCGCGCGAAGGACTTCTACGAGGGAGCGCTGGGGCTCCCTGTCCGCGGCAAGGACCCGACCGGGATGATGATCCTCGGTCTGGACGGATCCGCATCGCTGGGCCTGATGGTGGACGCCAACGCCGTCCACACGGGCCACACCGCCCTGACGTTCGAGGTCGACGACCTCGAGGGCTCCATGGCGGAACTCGAGGGGCACGGCGTGCACTTCGAGGACTACGACCTCCCCAACCTCACAACGGACGAGCACCACATCTACTCCGTGGCCGGCGAGCGCGCCTGCTGGTTCGCGGATCCGGATGGGAACATCCTCTGCCTGCACGAGGGCGGGACGGTCGAGTACAACATGTAGCGCGCTGCTGCAGCGCACGACGGCGGTGGGCCGGGTTCCGTACCCGGCCCACCGTTGCGTCCGGGGCGGGGCGCGGTACCGTGTGCACTGAGGATGGGCGTCCCCGATGGAGGAAGCGTGTGCCGGCTGTTCGGACTGCATGCGGGCCGCAGCCCGGTCGCGGCGACCTTCTGGCTCCTGGACGCCCCGGACAGCCTCAAGGTCCAGAGCCTGCGCGAGCCGGACGGCACCGGGATCGGCACGTTCACCAGCCACGGCCGGCCCAGGGTGGACAAGCAGCCGATCGCCGCCTGGGAGGACCGGGCGTTCGCCCGGGAGGCCCGGCGGCTCGAGAGCACCACGTTCCTCGCCCACGTGCGCTACGCGAGCCTCGGAGCCCACACCTACGTGAATACGCATCCGTTCGAGCAGGACGGCAGGCTCTTCGCGCACAACGGCGCCTTCGCCGACGTCGCCGCCCTCGACCGCAGGCTTGAGGACGTGGGCACCCGGGCGCTCGTGCAGGGGCAGACGGACAGCGAACGCCTGTTCGCCCTCATCACGGCCGAGACCCGCGGCGCGGCCGGGGACGTTGGCGCCGGCATCGCGGCCGCCGTGACGTGGCTGGCGGAGAACGTGCCCGTCCTGAGCCTCAACTGCATCATCACCACGGCCACGGACCTCTGGGCTGTGCGCTACCCGGACACCCACGAGCTGCACGTCCTCGAGGACCGCACCCGGGCCCCGGGCCGCGCCCGCCGGCTCCATGCCCGCAGCGCCCGCATCTCCGCCCGCGCCGAGGACCTCGGCGACCACGTGCTCGTGGCCACCGAGCCGATGACGGACGATCCCCGCTGGCGCATGATCGACCCCGGCACGCTCCTGCACGTCGGCAGCGACCTCGCCGTCTCCTGCAGCTTCCCGTTCCCGGACCAGCCCACGAGGAGGCTCTCGGTGGACGATCTCAGCCCCGCCGCAGCCGCGTCGCAGCGCGAGGGGAGGCCCCGATGAGCGAGACGGGTTCCGCCCCCGAGACGGGGACCGCCCCCGAAGGCGGCGGCCTGCTCGCCCTGCGCCGCCACCTCGCCCCCGCGACGGGCGCCGTCCCGGACACCGACGGATGGTGGTCCGGCCCGCGCTGGTGGTGGGCCGGGGCGCTGGACGTCGAAGGCCTCGCGCTCGGGTCGCTCGGCGCGCTCATCGCGGCCCTCGACGCGTTGGCCGCTGCCGACGCCGAGGCCGGAGGCGCCGCCGCGAGCGGACGGCGCGTGACGACGTCGTCCGCGCTCGCCGCGGCCTCCTTCGACTCGATCCGGCACCTGCGCGTGGACGGCACGCCGCCGGACATCTGGGCGCCGATGTCCGGGTTCCGCCGCGCCCGCGACGGGTGGGTGCGGCTGCACGCGAACTATCCGCACCATGCCCGGCGGCTGCTGGAGGCGCTCGGGCTCGAGGATCCCGAGCAGCTCGACGGCGCCGTGCTCGAGCGCACGGCGCACGAGGTCGAGGAGGCGGTGCGGGGCGCCGGGGGAGTGGCCGCGGCGGTGCGGACGCGGCAGGAATGGCAGGAATCCCCGCCGGGGCGTGCTGCGGCAGTCGAGCCCTGGATCCGGTGGTCGCTCGAGGACGCCGCCGGCCGCCGTCCGCCCGCGGCGGAGCCGGGCGGCCTGCCGCTCGCGGGCGTCCGGGTCCTCGACCTCACCCGCGTCATCGCGGGCCCGAGCGCCACCCGGCTCCTCGGCGCGCTCGGCGCCGACGTGCTGCGCATCGACCCGCCGCAGCACCCCGAGCTGCTCGACGCCCACCTCGACACGGGCTTCGCCAAGCGCAGCGCGGTCGTCGACCTGCGCGATCCCTTCCAGCTCGGCCGCATCCGTGACCTCGCCGCCGCGGCGGACGTGGTCTTCCTCGGCTACCGGCAGGGCGCCCTCGCGCGGTTCGGACTCGACGCCGCGGCCCTCCGGGAGTCATTCGCGCACCTGGCCGTGGTGACCCTCAACGCGTGGGGCTGGGATAGCCCCTGGGCCGACGCGCGCGGCTTCGACAGCATCGTCCAGGCCGCGTGCGGGGTCGCGCACCTGTGCGGCGGCCCGGGCAGCCGGCCGGACGACGGCGCGTGGCGGCCGGGCGCGCTGCCGGTCCAGGCGCTCGACCACGCGACCGGGATGGGCATGGCCGCCGCTGCCGTGGCCCTGCTCGCGGCGCGCGGCCGGGGGATCGCCGGCACCGCGCGCCTGAGCCTGGCCGCGACGGCGGAGGAGCTGCTCCGGGCCGACCGGCCGGCCGCGCCCGCACAGGCCGTGGGCCTCCCGGTGGAGACGCGGCAGGCCCACAGCGCCTACGGTGTGCTGGAGTTCGTTCCGCCGCCACTGGTCCTGGGCGGCACCCAGCTCGAGTACCCGAACGGCCCCCTGCCCTATGGGGGATCCGCGCTCGGCTGGGCCCAGGGGGCCGGGGGCGTCGGGGCCGTGTCCAGCTAGACCGGGTTGATCTCGGCGAGGCTGCGCCGGGTGGTGAGCGGCCCGAACACGGCGACCGCCGTGGCGATGATCAGGAGCGCGACGGCGACGACGCCGAACATCGCGAGCGCGCCGAAGCTGTCGAGCACCGGGAGCAGGACGAAGGGGAGGGCACCGCTCGAGAGCCTGGAGAGGGAGTAGGTCCACCCCACAGCGGTAGCGCGGAGGGCGGTGGGGAAGATCTCCGCCTGGTAGATGTGGAAGACGTTCGAGAAGACGTTGCTGATCATGGTGGTCAGGAAGCCGAAGGCCACGATGAGGACGTCGTTGCCGGACACGGCGAACCCGACGCCGCTCACCCCGAGCGCGAGGATCGAGGCGATGAGCAGGTACTTGCGCTCGAACTTCGCCACGAGCGGGGTGGAGATGAGCGAGCCGATCGGGTACCCGAGGAACGAGAGCGCGGTGAAGAGCAGCGAACTCGTGACGCTGTGCCCGCTCGCCACCAGGACGAGGGCGGCGAGGGTCCCGAAGCCGTAGTAGCCGAAGGTCTGGAACAGGTGGAAGATCACGAGCATGGTCAGGCGGTTCCGGTAGGGGGCCTTCATGAGGCGGGTGAGGCTCCGGCGCTCGTCCTGGTCGGTGCCGCGGCGGGAGCCGGCCTCAGCCTGGGGCGGAGCAGCCTTCTCGAGCTCGCTGATGCTGGTGCCGGCCCCGCGGGCGAACACCTCGAGGGCCTGGGCAGCCTCCTGGGTGCGGCCCACGCTGTTGAGCCACCGCGGGGACTCGGGCAGGGACCGGCGCAGGAAGAGCACGACGACGGCGCCGATGCCGCCGAGGCCGAGCAGCCAGCGCCAGCCGGAGATCCCGGCCAGGGGAGCCGTGTTGAGCCACAGGGCGAGGAAGCCGACCACGGGGACGGCGACGAAGGAGCTCGTGTACGCCCAGGTCGCCATCCGGCCGCGCTTGTCCTTGGGCAGGACGTCGGAGAGGTAGGCGTCCGCGACCGGGTACTCCGCGCCCACGCCGATGCCCGCCATGAAGCGCGCGAACACGAGGAAGACTGCATTCGGGGAGAAGGCCCCGATGAGGGACCAGACGGAGTACCAGACGAGGTTGAACAGGAAGGCGCGCCGGCGCCCCAGGCGGTCGGCGAGGCGGCCGAGGAAGGCAGCGCCGAGGAACATGCCGAGGAACGCCGAGGCCAGCAGCAGCTTGAGCTCGACCCCCGAGAGCCGGAAGTCCTTGCCGAGGGCCACGCTCATCGACCCGGAGAGGAACACCTCGTACATGTCGAAGAAGAGCCCGAGGCCGACGGCCACGACGACCTTCCAGTGGACCCGGCCGATGGGCAGGCGGTCCAGGTGGTCGCTGATCCTGCTGCTCGTCATCGCGCTCGTCGAAGGCAGTGAAGCCATGGTTCTCTCCTTGGGAAGGCCGTCGGGGCGGGCCGTCGGGGCGATGTCCTCGGGCCTACTAAGTGGTTCGCAAACCACTATGTGATTCGCAACACCCCTGAATATAGCCCACGTCACATCTGATGGGTAGGGTCGGCGCGTCCGCCGAATCGCTGCTCCGTCCGCGGCGGCCTAGACTCGCGCTTCAGGAGCCGCATCGACCCACGGGAGGGGCCGCAGTGAACGCGCAGAGGCCAGCAGCGAGTGCATCGGGCCCGGAGGGCTGGGACGACGAGGAGCTGGCCGCCCCGGTGGCGCGCCGGGACGGCGCCCGCGAACTCTCCAGCGGGGTCAAGCCTCTGCTCGTCCTGGGGAAGATCCGGGGCATCCTGGACTCCTTCACCCTCTCGCGCCCGGCGCTGACCCTCTCGGAAATCCGGGCCGCCACCGGGTACCCGACCTCGACCGTCCAGCGGCTCGTGGCGAACCTCGTCGCGGAGGAGTTCCTGGACCGCGAGGGCGACCGGGTGCGCATCGGGGTGAAGTTCGCCTACTGGGCCGCGCCCGCGACGCGGGGACTCGACGAGCTCGAGATCATCAAGCCCGTCCTCGAGGGGCTCAGGGACCTCACGGGGGAGACGGTCACGCTGTTCCGGCTCGAGGAGAACGTGCGAGTCTGCGTGGCCATGGCCGAGACCCGGCACGCCCTGCGCCGCGAGATGCACGTGGGCAAGCTCCTGCCCCTGCATGCCGGCTCGGCCGGACGCGTCCTGCTGGCCTGGAATCCCGACGCCGAGGCGGCCGTGCTCTCCTCGACCCTCGAGCGGCTCACCGAGCACACGATCACCGACCCGGACCGGCTGCGCTCCGATGTCGACCAGACCCGGCGGGACGGCTACGCGATCACCTCCGACGAGCGTGATGAGGGTGCCACCGGCCTGGCTGCCCCCGTCTTCACGTCGATGGGCGACCTCGCTGGGGCCTTGAGTGTGAGCGGCCCCTCGCTGAGGGTCACGGCCGAGAAGTGCCAGGCCTGGATCGAGCCCCTCGTGGCGGCGGCCGAGCAGGCCACGCGCCTCATCGGCGGCCGCCTTCCCCGATAGCCTCGGGCGCGCCGGCTCTTGCCCACTTTGTGGGCAAGAGCCCATAATGTAGGTGAAAGGCATCGACCCTCATCGATGACGGAAGCCTGCCCAGAGGGAGCATCATGCACGAAGACCACCAGATCGCCCCGCTGGCCGGGGTCCGGGTCCTCGAGCTCGGCAACTACATCGCTGCGCCGACGGCGGGGCGGCTGCTGGCCGACTTCGGTGCCGAGGTCATCAAGGTCGAGCGGCCCCGGACGGGGGACGAGCTGCGCAGCTGGCGGCTCCATGCCGGGACGACGTCCATGCTGTACCGCACGATCAACCGGAACAAGAAGTCGGTCGTGCTGGACCTGAAGACCGAGGAGGGCCGCCGGCTCGTGCTCGAGCTGGCCAAGCACTGCGACGTGCTGCTGGAGAACTTCCGGCCCGGGACGCTGGAGAAGTGGGGGATCGGCCCGGAGGCGCTCAACGCGGCCAACCCGGACCTGGTCATCACGCGCATCTCGGCGTTCGGGCAGACGGGCCCGCTGTCGCCGCGGCCCGGGTTCGCCGCGGTCGCCGAGGCGGTCGGGGGCTTCCGGGAGCTGGTCGGGGACCCCGACCGGCCGCCGGTGCGGGTGGGCGTCTCGATCGGGGACTCGATCGCCGGCCTGTACGCGGCCTTCGGCTCGGTGATGGCCCTGTTCCAGCGCGAGGTGCGCCGGGGCGCGGCCCAGCCCGGTGTGCCGCTGGGGGAACGGGTGATCGATGTGGCCCTGAACGAGGCGATGCTGTCGATGATGGAGTCCCTCGTGCCGGACTACGAGGCCTTCGGCGTCCGGCGCGAGCGCACCGGCGGCCGGATGGACGGGATCGCGCCCTCGAACGCGTACGTGTGCCAGGACGGGGCGAGCATCGTCGTCGCGGGCAACGGCGATTCGATCTTCCAGCGCTACATGCGGGTGATCGGCCGGCCGGACCTCGCCGAGGACCCGGCGCTGGCCAGCAATGAGGTCCGCTGGGCCCGCCGCGAGGAGCTGGACGCCGCGATCGGGGACTGGGCCGCGCAGCACCCCCAGGCGGAGGCCCTGGCCATCCTCGAGGAGGCCGGGGTCCCGAGCGGGCCGATCTACACCGCCGCGGACATCTGCCGCGACGAGCAGTACAAGGCGCGGAACATGGTCCAGCGCCTGCCCGTCTCCACCGGCGAGGACGTGATCGAGAACGTCGGCTTCCCCGGCATCGTCCCCGTCATCGGCGGGACCTCGCTGCCCATCCGCAGCCTCGGCCCCGACCTCGGCCAACACACCCGCGAAGTCCTCACCGACATCCTCGGCATGACCCCCGAGCAGATCCAGGCCGTCGCGGCCGGGGAAGGAGCCCTCCTGTGACCAGCCCCCACACCCGAACCACATTGCGTGACGTGACGCTGCGGGACGGCCTGCAGCTGACCGGGAAGCTGCTCCCGACCGAGTTCAAGGTCCGCCTCGCGCGGGACCTGCTCCGCCTCGGGGTGCCCGAGCTCGAGATCGGCTCGATGGCCCGGCCGGACCTCGTGCCGCCCATGGCCAATACCCTCGAGGTCATCGCCGGCCTCACGGCCGAGGAACTCGAGAGGTGCTGGATCTGGGCCGCCACTCCGCGGCACGTCGAGAAGGCCCTGGCCGCGGGCGCCCGCAACATCCAGTACTGCTTCTCCGCCTCGGACGCGCACAACGAGGCGAACATCGGACGGACCACCGAGCAGAGCCTGGCCACGATGCCGGACGCGATTGCCCGCACCCTGGACGCTGGGGGACGCATCCAGCTGTGCATCGCCACCTCCTTCACCTGCCCCTTCGAGGGGCCGGTGGCCCCCGAGCGGGTGCTCCGCATCGCCGAGGACGCCCGCACGGCCGGCGCCGAGGACATCGTGGTCTGCGACACCCTCGGCCAGGCCTTCCCCGGCGAGGTCGCGGATCTGGTCTCGCGGGTGGCTGCCGAGACCCCCCAGCGGCGGATCGTCTTCCACGGGCACGACACCTGGGGACAGGGCGTGGCGAACTCCCTCGCCGCGGCTGCGGCGGGAGCCGCGGTCGTCGACGGGGCGCTCGGCGGCCTCGGCGGCTGCCCGTTCGCCCCCGGCGCCAGCGGGAACACTTCGAGCGAGGACCTCCTCTTCGCCACCCGCCCGGGCTGGCTGGACCCCGAGGCCTTCGCGGGCGTCGTCGGACTCTCGGAGACGCTCCTGGGCGAGCTCGGCGAGCCGAACCGTTCCAAGGCAGCCCAGGGCGCCCGGTCCAAGGCCAAGGCCTTCGAGTGGGTCATCCCGGGCGACGGGGTACCCTCGTGCCGGGAGGCCCTGTGACCCGGTCCAGGATCCTCGTCACCACCCCGATCCCCGAACCCGGCCCCTCCCTCCTGGACGGCGCCGCCGAGGTGACCGTGCTCGAGGAGCCGCCGACCTATGAGGACCTCGCGGCGCGGTGCGCGAGCGGGGAGTTCGACGTGGTCCTGACGCAGCTGCGGGACCGCATCGATGCACCGCTGCTGGCACGGGCGAAGGTCAAGGGGATCTCCAACTTCGCGGTCGGCTACAACAACATCGACATCGCGGCCGCGACCGGGCGCGGAATCATGGTCGGCAACACGCCCGGGGTCCTGACGGACGCCACCGCGGACATCGCCATGCTGCTGATCCTGGGCACCGGGCGCCGGGTCATCGAGGCGGACCGGATGGTGCGCGAGGGGCGGTTCCACGGGTGGGAGCCCGAGCTCATGCTCGGCGCCGACGTCTCCGGACGCACGCTAGGACTCGCCGGATTCGGCCGCATAGCCCGGGCCACGGCGCGGCGCGCGCTCGCCTTCGGCATGGAGGTGCTGTTCGCCCCCCGGCCGCCCGCCGACCGTCCGGTGGACGAGAGCGAGCTGGGCGAGTTCGCCGGTAGGGTCCGCAAGGTCTCCTGGGACGGGCTCGTCGCCGAGAGCGACTACCTCTCCCTCCACGTCCCCCTCACCGAGGGCACCCGCCACCTCGTGGACGCGGACGTCCTGGGGCGCATGAAGCCCTCGGCGATCCTCATCAACACGGCCCGCGGGCCCGTGGTCGACGAGGCCGCGCTCGTGCGGGCCCTGCGCAGCGGGACGATCGCCGGCGCCGGCCTGGACGTCTTCGAGGACGAGCCCCGGCTCGCGCCCGGACTCGCGGACCTGCCCAACACCGTCCTGCTGCCGCACATCGGAAGCGCCACGGTCTCCGTCCGTGCTGAGATGTCCCGGCTCAGCGCCCTGAACGCCATCGCGATGGCCGAGGGCCGGACCCCGGACCACCCCGTCAACCCCGAGGCGTGGTCCTGACCCTCCCGCGCCCGCTGCCCAGGACCGCTACGCGCGCGTGGTCCGTACCCTCCGCAGCCAGCCGTCCACCCACCACGCGAGCTCGACCAGCACGATTCCGGCGCCCGCGCAGGCCAGCGCCGTCCACGTGTGCCCGGCATTGCCCGGGTCGAGCTCGAACAGCTCTCGGGTGAGCGGCATGGCGAACATCGCGTAGGAGGCGGCCATCATGGCTGCCACGAGCAGCACCTTCCACCACGCGTAGGGCCGGGCGACGATCGCCAGCACCCAGAGCGCGATCGCGATGAGCGTGATGAGCGCGGAGGTGCTGGCCTGCACCTGGGTGGTCCCGCCGTCGGCCACCGCGGGGCGGACCAGCAGGTAGGACGTGAACGAGGCCGCCGCGATGACCATCCCGGCCGGGATCGCCATCCGCAGGACCCTCCCGACGAAGCCGGGGCGCGCGCGGTCGTGGTTCGGCGCGAGCGAGAGGACGAACGCCGGCAGGCCGATCGTGAACCAGCCGGTGATGGTGACGTGGCGGGGCAGGAACGGGTACGGCAGCGCCTCGAAGCCGATCAGCCCGGGCACGCCGACCAGGAGCGCGAGGAGCACCGAGTACACCGTCTTGGTCAGGAACAGGTTCGCGACCCGCTCGATGTTCCCGATCACGCGCCGCCCCTCGCCGACCACGTGCGGGAGTGTCGCGAACCGGTTGTCGAGCAGCACGATCTGCGCGACGGCCCGTGCCGCCGGGCTGCCGGCGCCCATCGCGACCCCGATGTCCGCGTCCTTGAGCGCGAGGACGTCGTTGACGCCGTCGCCCGTCATGGCCACGGTGTGCCCGCGGTCCTGCAGGGCCCGGACCATGGCGCGCTTCTGCGCCGGGCCCACCCGGCCGAACACGGTCCGCTCCTCGACTGCATCCGCGAGGGCCTCGCCGTCCTCGGGCAGCGTCCGCGCGTCCACCGGCGCCTCCGCGCCCGGCAGCGAGAGCTGGCCCGCGACCGCCCCGACCGAGGCCGCGTTGTCGCCGGAGATGACTTTGACCGTGACGTGCTGCGCCCCGAAGTAGTCGAGCGTGGGGCGCACGTCCTCGCGCACCTTCTGCTCGAGCACCACGAGCGCCTCGGGCTCGACCCCGCGCACGACGCCGCCCGGCCGGGTTCCGCCTGCGGCGTCGCCTCCCGGCTGGGGGGACGCCTCGGGGAGCCGCGCCGCGCGGGCCAGCAGGAGCACCCGCAGCCCCCGCGCCCCGATCTCCTCGGCCTCGGCCCGCGCGGGCGAGCCGGCCGGGAGCAGCACGTCCGGAGCCCCGAGCAGCCACGCCCCGTGGCCCTCGAACGCGACGCCGCCGTACTTGCGCGCCGAGGAGAACGGCAGGGTCTGGGCCGTCGCCCAGCCGGGGGAGTCCGGGAAGGCGTCCCGGATGGCCTGCATGCTCGCGTTCGGGCGCTGGTCCGCGGCGGCGAGGGCCGCGAGGGCGAGCCGATGCTCGGGGAGGTGCGGGCCGGCGTCGTGCCTCGGTGCCGCACCACCCGGCGCGAGGCCGCGCACCTCGGCGAGCTCCATCGCGTTCTCCGTCAGGGTGCCGGTCTTGTCCGCACAGACCACGTCCACGCGGGCCAGCCCCTCGATCGCCGGCAGCTCGTTGACGAGGCAGTTCCGCCGCCCGAGCCGCACCACTCCCACGGCGAACGCGATCGTGGTCATGAGGATGAGACCCTCGGGGACCATGGGCACGAGGGCCGCGACCATGCCGCGGAGGGCGTCCGGCAGCGCCTGCCGGCCCGTGAGCTGGTTGTAGACCGAGAGGAGGCCCGCCGGCACGAGCAGCCACGTGATGACCTTGAGGATTGTATTGATGCCGCTGCGCAGCTCGGAGTCGACCAGGGTGAACTTGCTCGCCTCGGCCTCAAGCTGGGCGGCGTACGCCTCACGGCCCACCTTGGTGGCCCGGTACAGCCCCGTGCCGGCGGAGACGTAGGAGCCGGAGAGGACAGGGCTGCCCGGCGTTTTCGGGATCGGGTCGGCCTCGCCGGTGAGCAGGGACTCGTCGAGCTCGAGGCCCTGCGCCCAGAGCACCTCGCCGTCCACGACGGCCTGGTCGCCGGGCCCGAGCTCGATCACGTCGTCGAGCACAATGCCGTGCGGCGGCAGCTGCACGGTGGTGCCGTCCCGGCGCACGTGGGGGTGCGCCTGTCCCACGATCGCGAGCCGGTCCAGGGTGCGCTTGGCGCGCAGCTCCTGGACGATGCCCACGATCGAGTTGGCCACGATGAGGCCGGCGAACAGCCCGTCCAGCAGGTGGCCGGTGGCGAAGATGATCGCCGCGAGCACCGCGAAGATCGCGTTGATGCGGGTGAAGACGTTCGCGCGGACGATCTCCCACGTGCTGCGGCCCGGGCGCGTCGGGACATCGTTCGTGGCGCCGGACGCGACCCGCTCGGCGACCTCCTCGGCGGTCAGCCCGCCGGTCGCAGCGGGGGCGCGTTCCCCAGGTGGCCCGACAGTGGTCCCCTCACCCATGGTCCAACACTAGTCGGCCCGTGCGGGCCTCCAGCATTCGATCCACAGCGGGCCCGCCGCTGTCTCGGCCCGCCCCACGGGGTCCAGCCGGCCGTCCTGGCCGATGGCGTAGGAGGTGACGTGGCCGGACCTCTCCCCGCACGCCAGGAGCCAGCTGCCCGAGGGGTCGATCCCGATCCCGCGCGGCTGCGCCTCGGTCTCGGTCCGCCGCAGGAAGGACAGGCGGCCGTCGTGGGCCACGGAGAACGCGGCGATCGTGCTCGTGGAGCGCTCCGTGACGTACACGAACCGCTCGTCCGGCGTCAGGCGGAGGTCTGCGCACCACACCACGCCGGGGCCCGGGTCAGGGGTCCGGGGCGAGCGGATCGGCCCGGGCTCCAGGTCCAGGCCCTCCACGGCCGAGGTCCGCTGCATCAGCTCGAGGGCGCCCGTCCCGGCGTCGCGCGCGTACACGTCCACGGTCCCGGTGCGCTCGTGGCTCACGTACACGCGCCGGCCGTCCGCGCTGTGGCGCAGGAAGCGGGGCCCCGAGCCCGGGGCGGCGTCCACGTGGCCGGCAGGCCGGACCACCCCGCCGCCGGCGGTCCCGGAGTCGATCGGGAACCACGAGATGCGGTCCGCCCCGAGGGATGCCGCGTAGACGAAGCGGCCGTCCGGGCTCGGGACAGCCGAATGGGTGTTGGGCCCCGAGCGGTACTCGGTGACCGGGCCGGCGGAACCGTCCGGGCCCGGGACCGCGTAGGCCGCCATGAGCCCCTCGTGGTACGACGCGCTGAAGAGCACCTCGCGGTCGGGGCGCAGCGACAGGAAGCACGTCGTGGCAGGGACCTCGCGCACGCCGGCGGGCGAGGCCGCGCCGCTCGCGGGGTCGAGCGCGAGGGCCACCGTGCGCCGCGGCTCCCCGTTCACGCCGGCGTACAGCGTGCCGGCGGGGTCGAGGGTGAGCGCGGTGACCTTCGGCAGGCCCTCGGCGCGCGAGACGAGCTCGAGCCGGCCGGAGACCGCGTCGAGGGAGAGCGTGTCGACGGCGCCGCCGCCGGCGCAGGCGATGTAGACGAAGGTGGAGGCCATGGCGTGTGCTCCTCAGCGTGACGATGTGGCCTGCGGGTCATCAATCCACCCCGCGGCGCGGAACATACGGTGCCGCTCCGCCTCAGGACAGCCGGGGGCGAACACATGCAGGTTCACCTGCGGCACCTCCGCGGGGTCGGCGCGGATCCCGGCGGCGACCTCGTGGAACTGCGCCGGCCACGCGGCGTCGTACGCCACCACGCGGATCGGGACGGCGGGCGGCGGCGGCCCGACCCACGGATCCTCGCCGTCCACCGGCTCGTGGTGACGCATGACGGCGGCCCTGCGCGCCGCCTCCTCGGGGCTGGGGGAGTCCATGCGCCCACGGTAGCAAGGGCGGCATGGCGGGGATCACAGCCGCCCCTTGTATAGCGCTGCTATATCGACTACCGTAGCGGCCATGCGCAAAGGGGCGGTCGAGGTGGCCGGAGATGCCGCAGCGGAGAAGCTGCAGCAGCGCGCCGCCGCACCCTCGCCCCGGGAGCGCATCCTCCAGGCAGCCATGGAACTCGTGGCGGCCTCCGACGGGAACACCGTCTCCACCCGCCAGATCACCGAGAGGGCGGGGGTCACCGCGCCCACCCTGTACCACCACTTCGGGGACAAGGACGGCCTCATGGAGGCAGTCGTCGCGCGCGGCTTCGAGGAGTTCATCCGGAGCGAGGGCAGCATCGAGCGCACGGACGCGCCCATCGAGGACGTCAAGCGGCTCTGGGACGTGCACGTGCAGTTCGGCGTCACCCATGCCCAGCTGTACCTGCTCATGTTCGGCAACGCCGGGCCGAGCCGCCGCCCAGGGGTGGTCGTGGAGGCCGAACGCCTCCTCGAAGCCGAGCTCACGAGGCTCGCCGTCGCCGGGCAGCTCGCCGTCCGTCCCGTGGAGGCCGCGCGCGCCGTCCTCGCCTCCAATATCGGTGTGACCCTCATGCTCATCGCGGACACCACCGCGGGCAGCGGGGACACGTCGTCGGACGGACCCGGCCGGCCGGTGTCTGCCTCCGCCCTCTCGGTCCAGACCCGGGACGCCGTGCTGCGCTCGGTGCTCACGGACCCCACCCTCGTAGACATCCCCCGCGCGGGAGCGCCGGCCGGCCAGGACGGGCAGCCCAGCTACGTGGCTGCCGCCATCGCCCTCAACGCCACGCTCCAGTCCTCGCACCCGGACCAGCTGTCCGGCACCGAGATGAAGCTCTTCCTCGAATGGCTTCACCGGCTCTCGAGCGCGCCCGACGCGCCGCCCGGACGCCGCACTGACCGGACGAGCTGACCCCGATCCCAGCAGCCGCGTGCTGCGTCCTGAACAGAAAGCAGGATCACCATGTCGACCACAGCAGCGCCGTCGCGACTGCACACGGCCCGGGCCGGGGTGCAGAAGTTCGGCACGTTCCTCTCGGGCATGATCATGCCCAATATCGGCGCCTTCATCGCCTGGGGGCTCATCACGGCCCTCTTCATCGAGAAGGGCTGGCTCCCCGTCGGGGCCCTCGGCGGCTTCGGCAACGGCCCCGACGGCAAGCCTTACGTGGGCCTCGTCGGACCGATGATCACCTACCTCCTCCCTCTTCTCATCGCCTACACCGGCGGCAAGGCCGTCTACGATGTCCGCGGCGGTGTGGTCGGGGCCATCGGCACCATGGGCGTGATTATCGGCGCCGGCATCCCGATGTTCATCGGCGCCATGATCATGGGCCCCCTGGGCGGCTGGACGATGAAGAAGATCGACGCCATCTGGGACGGCAAGATCAAGCCGGGCTTCGAGATGCTTGTCAACAACTTCGCCGCCGGCATCTGGGGCGCCATTCTTGCCCTGTTCGGGTTCTACGCGATCAGCCCCGTCGTGACGTGGTTCACTGAGCAGGCGGGCCGGGTCGTCGAGTTCCTCGTCAGCAACGGTCTGCTCCCGCTCACCTCGATCTTCATCGAGCCGGCCAAGGTTCTGTTCCTCAACAACGCCATCAACCACGGCGTCCTCACCCCGCTCGGCACCCAGCAGTCCCTCGAGCAGGGCAAGTCGATCCTGTTCCTGCTCGAAGCCAACCCCGGCCCCGGCCTCGGGATCCTGCTGGCCTACATGTTCTTCGGCCGCGGCGCGGCCAAGGCCTCGGCCCCCGGTGCCGCGCTCATCCACTTCATCGGCGGCATCCACGAGATCTACTTCCCGTACGTTCTGATGAAGCCGATCCTCATCCTCGCCACGATGGCTGGCGGCATGACCGGCATCGCGACCCTCGCGGTCACCCATTCCGGGCTCGTCGCCCCGGCCGCCCCGGGGTCGATCATCGCCGTGCTGGCGCAGACGTCGAAGGACAGCTACTTCGGCGTGATCCTGTCGGTGCTGCTCGCCAGCGCCGTCTCCTTCGTCATCGCCTCGGTGATCCTGCGGACGTCCAAGGACAAGGGCGAGGGTGATCTGGCCGCGGCCACCTCCCAGATGGAGGGCATGAAGGGCAAGAAGTCCATGGCCTCGAGCATGCTCCGGGGCGGTGCTGCCGGCGGAGTCGCCACCGTGACCGAGATCAAGAAGATCGTCTTCGCGTGCGACGCCGGCATGGGCTCCTCCGCGATGGGTGCCTCGGTGCTGCGCAACAAGATCCGCGCCGCGGGCCACAAGGACGTCACAGTGGTCAACCAGGCCATCGCGAACCTCACGGACACCTACGACATGGTGGTGGTCCACCAGGACTTGGCCCTGAGGGCGGAGCAGAAGACCCCGAGCGCCCAGATCGTCACGGTCGACAACTTCATGGGCAGCCCCAAGTACGACGAGATCGTCGCGCTCCTCGACGAGCAGGAGGCCACCGAGGACGTGCCGTTCGAGGGCGTCGCCGCCAAGGCCGAGCCCGCCTCCGAGTCCGAGGCCGCGGCCTCCCACGTCCCGGTGCCGCACCGCCACGCGGAGACGCCGAACGTGCTGCGCCGCGAATCAATCGTCCTCACGGGCTCCGTCGCGGACATGGCCGGGGCGATCGACGAGGCCGGCCGGCTGCTCAAGGAGGCGGGCGCCGTCGACGACGCCTACGTGGCCTCGATGCACGAGCGCGAGAGCTCGGTCTCCACATACATGGGCAACTTCCTGGCCATCCCGCACGGCACCAACGAGGCCAAGGACCACATCCAGGCCTCGGCCGTGACGTTCGTCCGCTACGACGAGCCCGTCGACTGGAAGGGCAAGCCGGTGAAGTTCGTCGTCGGCATCGCCGGCAAGGGCAAGGAACACCTCGGCATTCTCGCCAAGATCGCCAAGGTCTTCGGCGACAAGGAGCAGGTGGCCCGACTCGAGGCCGCGACGACTGCCGACGAGGTCCTGGACATCTTCGGAAAGGTGAACGCGTGAGCGAGGCATCGGCAGGATCCCGGGGCACGGCGGTCCACTTCGGCGCGGGGAACATCGGCCGCGGCTTCGTGGGGCTGCTGCTCCACAACGCCGGCTACCGGCTCGTGTTCGCCGACGTGGCGGCGCCGCTCATCGACGCGATCAACGCCACCCCCTCGTACACCGTGCACGAGGTGGGCCAGGGCGGCGTCGACCACGTGGTGGACGGCTACGCGGCGGTGAACTCGGCCACGAACGAGGCCGAGCTCGTCGACCGCATCGCGGAGGCCGAGATCGTCACCACGGCGGTGGGCCCGACCATCCTCAAGTTCGTCGCACCGGCGATTGCGCGCGGCATCGCCGCCCGTCCCGCCGGCGCGGGCCCGCTCGCCGTCATGGCCTGCGAGAACGCGATCAATGCCACGGACATCCTCGAGGCGGAGGTCCGCGCCGCGGCGGCGGGCGAGGGGCTCGACGACGCGGCCGTGGACGCGCGCGCCGTGTTCGCCAACACCGCGGTGGACCGCATCGTGCCGACCCAGGACCCTTCCGGCGGCCTCGACGTGCGCGTGGAGCCGTACTTCGAATGGGCAATTGAGCAGGGGCCCTTCGGCGACGAAGTGCCGGACATCCCCGGCGTGACCTGGGTCGACTCGCTCGGCCCGTACATCGAGCGCAAGCTCTTCACGGTCAACACCGGGCACGCCTCCGCGGCGTACTTCGGGCGGCGCGCGGGGGCCGAGAAGATCTCGGATGCCCTCGCGATGCCGGAGGTCCGGGCCAAGGTCGAGGCGGTCCTCGCCGAGACCAAGTCCCTGCTCGTGGCGAAGTACGGCTTCGCGCCCGAGCAGCAGCAGGCGTACGTCGAGAAGATCCTCGGCCGGTTCGCCAACCCCGAGCTGCCGGACCCGGTGGAGCGCGTGGGCCGGGCGCCGCTGCGCAAGCTGTCCCGGCACGAGCGGTTCGTCGGCCCAGCCGCCGAGCTCGCCGAGCGCGGCATGCCTGCCGACGCGCTCCTGGAGGCGATGGGCGCTGCCCTCGCCTTCGACGCGCCCGACGACGAGGAGGCCCAGCGCCTCCAGGCCATGCTCGCTGGCGGGTCCACCGACGAGGCCCTCGTGGAGGAGATCACGGGCCTGTCCGCTGCGCACCCGCTCCATGGTGTGGTCGCGGCCCGGGTCAAGGAGGCCAGGGCCGCCCAGCCCGACTGAGCGCCCTGCCTTCGCCACATCGCGGGGTCACCTCTGCCGCATCGCGGGGTCAGGTCTTTCCCATCATGGGGTCACCTCTCGAAGAAGCTTGAGTGCTTCCTCGGGAGGTGACTCCGCGTCGGGTGGGGGGTGACCTCGCGTCGGGTGGGAGGTGACTCCGCGTTCGTGAAGAGGTGACCCCGCGTCGGGTGGGGGGTGACCTCGCGTCGGGTGGGAGGTGACCCCGCGTCGGGGTAGGAGGGGGGTGCTAGACCGCGACGGCGAGAATCCGCGAGCCCTTGCCCTCGTTCGTCGCGATCCACAGCTCCCGGCGCCCGGGGACCCGGACCACGTCCCGGAGCCGGCCGTACTGGCCCCGGAAGTACTCGGCCGCCCCCGGCAGCGTCCCGCCGCCCGGCACCGGTGCGCCCGGCGCGGGGAGCGGGAGCCGCCACAGGCGCTCGCCTCGAAGGCAGGCCACATAGGCGATGTCGTCCACGATGGCGAGAGCGCTCGGTGACGCGTCCGCCGTGTTCGGCCACACGTGCACGGCCGGGATGCTGCCGTTGACGCTGTGGGCGCCCGTCACGCTGGGCCACCCGTACTGCGCGCCCGGCGTGAGCAGGTTGAGCTCGTCGTCGCGGTCGGGCCCGAGCTCGCTGGCCCAGAGCCGCCCGCCGGAATCCCAGGCGAGGCCCTGGACGTTGCGGTGGCCGTAGGTGTAGATCCGGGTCCCGAACGGGTTCCCCGGCGCCGGCGAACCGTCGAGCGCCACGCGCAGGACCTTCCCGCCCAGGCTGCCGAGGTCCTGGGAGTTGGGCTGCCGGGTCGCGTCCCCGGTGCCGATGTACAGCAGCCCGTCCGGGCCCACCTTGATCCGGCCGCCGTTGTGGAACGTCCCGGCGGGGATCCCGTCGACGAGCACCCGCTCGCCGCCCACCGAGCGCCCGTCCCAGCGCAGCGCCACGACCCGGTTGCCGCCCGCGGCCGTGTAGTACGCGAAGACCGTGGAATCGTCTGCGAACCGCGGCGAGAGCTCGAGGCCGAGAAGGCCGCCCTCGCTGGTGTCGGTGCGCACGGCGATCCGGCCAGCCTCGCGGGGCTCCCCGCCGCCCGCGGGCACTTCGAGGATGCGGCCGGTGCCGCGTTCGGACACCAGCGCCGAGCCTCCGGGCAGGAAGGCGATGGACCACGGGGTGTCCAGTCCGCCGGTGACGGTGCCAGCCACCGTCGGGGCCGATGCGGCGCCCGGGGTCGGCGCGGCCGCGCTCCCGGCCGCGGACGGCCGTGGGGTGGACGACGGCGTGCACGCGCCCAGCGCTGCGGCCGCACCGGACGCCGCGCCGGCCAGGGCGAGCGCCAGGAACGCCCGGCGCGGGGTCAGTCCCCGATCAGCGGATCTCATGGGTCAGCGGCGGCCCGAGGAGGGGCTCCCGAACGAGGGCAGAGAAAAACCTGCATCGCGCCATTGAGATGCAGGTCACGCTCTCGAGTGTAGGCAGGCCCGGAGGGCGCAGACAAGTTCATCCGGGAAAAAATTGCATCCAGGCTGCGGATTATCACGACCACGGGCTCCGCGGCCGGGCGGTCCGTTCGCCGTCCACCTCGACGTCCACGCGCTCGTCGAAGAAGGCGACCAGGCCGCGGATCTGGGCCATCTCCGGGAAACTCGGCGTCGTGGCCCCGTAGCTCCAGGCCACGGGCCGCGTCTCGCCCAGGCCGGGCGCCGTCCAGTACTCCGCGACCCCCTTGTAGGGGCAGACCGTCCGCAGCGGATCCTCGGCGAGCCGGTCCCAGTGGACGTCCTCGCGGCGGAAGTAGGTCCGGGGCGGCAGCTGCCCCTCGAAGAGGCGCACGGTCTCGCTCGACTCGGCGAGGACCACGCCGTCGAGCAGGACGCGGGCGTGCGCACGGCTGGCCCGCATGTCGATCCGGCTGAACGGGTCCCGCGCGTGGCCGATCACCGGCTCGTCCTCCTCGAACCACGCGAACGCATCCGTGTCGAAGGCCACGTAGCCGGCGAGGTCGGGGTCGGCGAGCCGGAACGCCGCGCCCGGCAGCCTGATCCCGCCGACGACGACGGCGAGCGCCTCGCCGTCGGCCGTGTGGGCTGAGAACGGGTCGGGCGAGCTCGGCGGCCCCGAGGCCTCCGGCGCCTCCGGCACCGGCGCGGGAGCCGCGTGGAGCGGCTCGAGGCGCGCCGCGACATCGTCCGCCGGCACCGCGTGGAGCGGCAGGTGCCGCCCCGGCTCCCAGAGCACGACGGCGCGCCGCGAGTCGAGCACGAGGACGTCGCCGAGGCGCGCCCGCAGCCGCTTGGGCGTGGGCTCGTAGCGGAGCTGGGGGAGGAGCCGCTTGAGCTCGCGGGAAATCCTGATGGCCATAGGGCAAGCGTGGCCGGTGGGGCCCGGGATGGCAACGGGGCCCCCGGCGCGTTGCGCGCCGTGGGGCCCCGTCCAGGTGGGGCAGCGTCGGGGGTCAGCGGCAGGAACCGCCCTGGCCGAGGTGCTGGCCCTCGTTGCCGGCGCAGTACGCGCCCGGGACCACCGATCCGCTGGCCGGATCGAGGATCAGGCCGTCCCGGCGCGGCGGGGCGTTGAAGTTGAACATGCCGCCCAGCGACCCCGCGGTGGCGTCGAAGGACCCGTCACCGAGCTGGCCGAGGCCCCAGTTGTCCTCGATGAAGCGCAGGATCGAGGACTGCTGGGTCTGGGTGTGGTCCACGAAGTTGCTCTTCGCGTAGGGGGAGACCACGAGCAGGGGCAGGCGCTGGCCGGGGCCGCAGCGGTCCTGGTAGCCGCCGAGGACAGGGGTCCCCGCGGCCGCAGCGTTCTGGCACCACGCGGCGTCGTTCGCCGGGTCGTTGGAGGCGTTCTTCACCTGGGCCGCGACGTGGTCGTACCAGCCGTCGGAGTCGTCGTAGGCGAGGACCACGGCGGTCGAGTCCCAGTTCTTCGACTTCTGGATCGCGTTGATCTCGTTCACCACGAACTGCTGCTCGTCGATCGGGTCCGAGTAGCCGGCGTGCCCGTCCTGGTACATCGGGGCCTTGAGGAAGGAGACCGCGGGCATGCTGTCCGTGTTCACGACCTTGTCGAAGTCGGTCATGTCGTACTGGTGGTTCGCCGGGCCGCTGTGGCCGATCTCGGCCTCGCTCGCGGGGGCGACGTGGTGCGGATTCGCGGTGGAGGCGTAGTACTGGAACGGCTCGTGGTGCGGGCTGTAGTCGATCGAGGAGACCCCGGCCACGGACGAGTGCTTCGTGGTGCACTGCGCGTAGTCGGTGCCCTTGATCGTCGCGGTGCCCTGGGGGCGGAAGCCGCCCTGGAACCAGCCCCAGGAGACGCCCTTGGCGTTGAGGAGGTCGCCCACGTTGGTGCCCTGCATGGCGGCGAGGGCGTTGGACTTGGAGTGGCTGTTGTCGGAGCAGTCGTCGAAGGCCGGGTCGGGGTCGCCCGTCACGGTGCCCACACCCTGGGTGTTCGGCGACTTGACCGTGTAGGCGTCCGGCGCCGCGGTCTGCTGCCCGGTGAACGGATCAACGCTCACCACGCCGTGCGTCTGGCCCGAGACCAGGTTCAGGGCGCCGGGGGTCGACGGGCCGAACTCGTCGTCGTAGCTGTTGTCGCTCATCGCGAAGTGCTGGGCGTAGTTCCACATGCCGGTGACGGTGTTGCCGTCGTAGTAGCCCATGGTCAGGCCGTTGCGGCCGTAGAGCGGCGCGCCGCAGGCGTCCGTGCTCGTGTACTGGACGAACTTGTCCATGAGGCCGCCGTTGTAGGCCTGCTGCTCGGGCTTGTAGGCGTGGTCCTGGTCGCAGGTGCCGGCCTGGGCCGGGCTGAGGCGGAACGGCTGGACCGAGTTCGGGTTGTTCGGCGCGAGCAGGCCCGCGCTGGCGAGGGTGTCGACCTTCTTCGGCGTGCTGGGCGCGGCGGTGAAGGACGACGCCGGGGCGCCGGTTCCCTGGACCTTCTCACCGGGGGCGTTGGCGGCCTTCGGGTAGGTCGCGAAGTAGTGGTCGAACGAGACGTTCTCCCCGAAGATGACGACGACGTGCTTGATGGGCGTGGTGGTCGTGGACGCGGCCTGGGCGGGCAGGGCGGCGGCGACGCCTCCCGCCGCTGCGGCGGCGAGCGCCACGGCGCTCGTCGCTGCCGCGGCGCGGATGCTGAACTTGGGCATGGGCTGTGACTTTCTCACGGTGGATGGTGGTCCCCTGGCGGTGCGGGTGGTTCCCGCACCGACCTTAGGGCCGGCCTCCGTCGGAAGTTCCCGGTTTCGCCCGGGCTTCCCCATCAGTTCAGCAAGTGTTCACCCCTGCCGGGCGAGGGGCCGCGTCAGCTGCGGGTGTGCAGCCCGTCGAAGAGCACGGCCACGACGTCGTCGGCCAGCTTCGCGGGGGTGAGCGCCCCGCCGGGGCGGTACCACTCGACGATCGAGTTGATCGTGCCGAACAGCAGGCGGGACGCCGTGCGCGGATCGATGTCCGTGCGGATGCTCCCCTCCGCCCGGGCCTCGGCGATGAGCTCGGCGACCTTGCGGTCGAAGCTGCGGCGCCGCTCGAGGGCGGCCCGCTCGGTCTCCGTGTTCCCGCGCAGGCGCAGCAGGAGCGTCACGAACGGCAGCCGCTCCGTGAGCACGCGCACGGTCGAGCGGACCACGAACTCGAGGCGTTCCTCGGCCCGGCCCGACTGCGACTCCGGGGCCTCCCACACGGACTCCAGCCCGCCGAGGGCCTGCTCGAGCGCGAGGGAGAGGAGGTCCTCCTTCGAGGGGACGTGGTGGTAGATCGCGGACTTGGAGATGCCCAGGTTCTCCGCGAGGATGCCCATGCTCGTCGCATCGTAGCCGTGCCGGTTGAAGACCTCCACGGCGACGTTGAGCACCGTCTGCTGGTCGTAGCCGGGGCGGCCCCGGCGGCCCGTGGAGGAGGGGGCGCCGGAGGCGGCGGCAGGTGCTGAAGGCATGGGATCCAGTCTAGGGAAGGGAACGGGGCCGCCGGCTGCACCGGCGGCCCCGTCGGACGGTGTGGCTCAGGCCTGCTTCTCGCGCAGGTCGTAGATGCGGCGGAGCTTGCCGTTGGAGCGCTCGAGCGAGCCGGGCTCCACGACGTCGATCCGGCACGAGGAGCCGATGTGGATCTTGATCTGCTGGCGCAGCGTTGCGCCGGCCGCGTCGCGCTGCTCAGGCGTGGTGCCGTCGCGCGGCTCGATCCTGACGGTGAGCTCGTCCATGCGGCGGCCCTCGGGGCGGGTCAGGACGAGCTGGAAGTGCGGGCTCAGCTCCGGGATGCGCAGGGCGATCTCCTCGATCTGCGAGGGGAACAGGTTCACCCCGCGCAGGATGATCATGTCGTCCGTGCGGCCCGAGATGCGGCCCATGCGGCGGTGCCCCGGCCGGGCGGTGCCCGGCAGCAGGGTGGAGAGGTCCTTGGTGCGGTACCGGATGATCGGCAGGGCCTGCTTGGTCAGGGACGTGAAGACGAGCTCGCCCGTCTCGCCGTCGGCCTTGGTCTTCGTCAGGTCGAACGGGTCCACGATCTCTGGGCGGAAGTGGTCCTCCCAGATGTGCGAGCCGTCCTGGGTCTCGACGGACTCGCCCGCCACGCCCGGGCCCATGACCTCGGAGAGGCCGTAGATGTCCGAGGCCTTGAGGCCGAACATCTCCTCGAGCTCGGCGCGCATCTCGTTGGTCCATGGCTCGGCGCCGAGCACGGCGTACTTGAGCGAGGTCTTGCGGGGGTCGAGGCCCTTGTGCAGCATCG
Source organism: Sinomonas atrocyanea (assembly GCF_001577305.1). Taxonomy (NCBI): domain Bacteria; kingdom Bacillati; phylum Actinomycetota; class Actinomycetes; order Micrococcales; family Micrococcaceae; genus Sinomonas; species Sinomonas atrocyanea. The sequence goes on along the minus strand of NZ_CP014518.1, from coordinate 3,451,296 downwards.
CGTCGCCGATGGTGAGCAGGTAGGTCGGCGTGCAGCAGATGGCGTCCGGGGCGAAGTCCTCGATGAGCTGGATCTGCTTCTCTGTCTGGCCGCCGGACATCGGGATGACCGTGGCGCCGAGCTTCTCGATGCCCGAGTGCGCGCCGAGGCCGCCGGTGAAGAGGCCGTAGCCGTAGGCGTTGTGGACCTTCATCCCGGGGCGCACGCCGGCCGCGCGGAAGCAGCGCGCCACGATCGTGGCCCAGGTGTCGAGGTCCTGCTTCGTGTACCCGACCACGGTGGGGCGGCCCGTGGTGCCGGAGGAGGCGTGGATGCGGGTGACCTGGTTCATCGGCACGGCGAACATGCCGAACGGGTACTCCTCGCGGAGGTCCTCCTTCGTGGTGTACGGGAACTTGGCGAGGTCGTCGAGCTCCTTGAGGTCCTCGGGGCGGACCCCGGCCTCGTCGAACTTGCGCGTGTAGTGGGGCACGCGCTCGTAGGCGTACTTGACCGTCTCCTTGAGGCGGGTCAGCTGCAGGGCCTCGATCTCGTCGCGGCTCATCGTCTCCTCGGCGTCGAGGACGGCGGGGCCGAAGGCTGAGGCGGTGGGTGTCTCGGGGGCGGATGCGGTCTGGGTCACTGCGGTGCTCACTTCGTTGTCGGCTGGGGAGGGGCGGGGTCGGTGCGGGGGGAGCGGCGGTCCGCGGCGCACGACGGCGGCCACGCGCCGTCGTGCTCTGCCGCCGGGCCGAGCGGCCCGGCTAGCGCTGGGGGATGGTCCGGGACCGGCCGCGGAACTCGACCACGAGGCGGCCGGGGGCCTCCGCCGTGTGGGGGGTGTCCGCGGGGGAGGCGAAGACCTGGATGTCGTAGAGGCCGCTGCGGCCGGCGTTGGCCCGGCGGGCGGCGACGGCCGTGATGAGCTCGCCCTCGTGGGCGGGGGCGAGGAAGTTCACGTCGACGCCGGCGGCGACCGTGATGGTGTTGTGGCCCTCCTCGGGCGTGTGCGGGTTGCACGCGAGGGCGAAGGCAGAGTCGGCGATGGCGAAGAGCATCCCGCCGTGGGCGATGCCGAAGCCGTTGAGCATCTCCCGCCGCAGTGTCGTGGACACGGTGGCCGTGCCGTCCCCGAGGTCGAGGACCGACAGGCCCATCCATTCCGTCGCGTAGTCGTCCGTGAGGATCGGGTGGGCCAGCGTGTGGGCGGGAGCAGCTTCGCTCATGGGGCACCTTCTCGCAATTCTTTACCGAATGTTCATTAGGTAATCCCATGACCCCCGGACGTGTCAAGGAGCACACCGCCCGAGACCCGCCGCCGAGGGGCAGGGCGCGGGTGCCGACGACCTGCAAGACTGGTCCTGACCAGGCCGGCGGCACCCGAACAGGAGCCCACATGTCACGAGGCATCTACGTCAGCGCCACCACCCCGGGCTCGGGGAAGTCGCTCATCGCCCTCGGGGTGGCCGAGGCCCTCCACGCGCGCACGGGGAGCATCGGATTCTTCAAGCCGGTGGCGATGGCCGAGCAGCCGGACGACGACCCCATGGTGGCCCTCATGCGCTCGCGGTTCGGCCTCGACCCGGCGGTGTGCCGCGGCGGGCTCTCCGCCCGCGAGGTCCGTCGGCTCCTCGCCGAGGGCCAGCGCGAGGAGATCGACGCGCGCTGCGTCGAGGTCTTTGCGGAGATCGCCTCCCGTGTGGACATCGTGATCGTCGAGGGCACCGACCTGACCGGGCAGGACTCGGCTGTCGAGTTCGCCCTCAACGCCCGCCTCTCCAATGACCTCGGCTGCCCCATGCTCGCCGTCGTGAGCGGCCGGGACCGCACCCCGGAGGAGATCGCCGACGCCGTCGACGTGGCGCGCAAGGAGCTGTATGCCGCCCGCTGCAGCCTCCTCGTGATGATGGTCAACCGCGCCGAGCCCGAGGCGATGGACGCGATCAGGGCCGCCATCCGGCCCGGGGTCTCCCACCGGCCGGTGTACGTGCTGCCCGAGCTCGCTGAGATCTCCCGGCCCACCACCGGGGAAGTCTCGGGGGCGCTCGCGCTGCGGCAGATCGCCGGGAGCGCGGACATGGAGCGTGAGGTCAGCGGCGTGAAGGTCGCGGCCATGAGCGTGGCGAACTTCATCGGCGCGCTCGAGAACGGCGACCTGGTGATCGTCCCCGGCGACCGCGCCGACGTCATGGTCGGTGCCCTCGCCTCGACGTTCTCCCCCGAGTTCCCCGTGCCGGCGGCGATGATCCTCACCGGCGGCCTCGCACCGGATGCGCACATCCTGCCGCTGCTCGCGCAGGCCCCCTTCCCGGTCTTCGCCTACGAGGGCGACACCTACCGCGCCGCCCGCGCCGTCTCCGAGGTCCGCAGCGAGATCTGGACAGGCCACCGCCGCAAGGTCGCCTCCGCCCTGGGGGCGTGGGCCCGGCACGTGGACGACGACGAGCTCGTCGAGCGGCTCAACCTGCCCCGCCCCGACACGATGACGCCCCTGCGCTTCCTGCACGAGCTCATCGGCCGGGCGCGCGCGCAGCGCACGCGGATCGTGCTGCCCGAGGGCACGGACGTGCGCATCCTGCGGGCGGCGGACATCCTCCACCGCCGCGACGTGTGCGACCTGACGCTCCTGGGCAACGAGAGCCAGGTCCGGGAGATCGCGGCCGCCAACGGCGTCCCGCTCGAGGGCATCGACGTGGTGGACCCGGCCTCGTCGCCGCTGCGCGAGCGGTTCGCCGAGGAGTACGCCCGGCTGCGCGCCCACCGCGGCGTCGACCTCGCCAAGGCCCTCGAGGTCATGCTCGATGTGAGCTACTTCGGCACCATGATGGTCCAGCTCGGGATCAAGGACGGCATGGTCTCCGGCGCCGCGCACACGACAGCCCACACCATCCGGCCGGCGCTGGAATTCGTCAAGACCAAGCCCGGCGTCAAGATCGTCTCCTCGGTGTTCCTCATGCTCATGGCGGACCGCGTGCTCGTCTACGGGGACTGCGCCGTGAACCCGGAGCCGAACGAGGAGCAGCTCGCGGACATCGCGCTGGCGTCGGCGGAGACGGCCGCCGAGTTCGGCGTCGAGCCGAGGGTTGCGATGCTCTCCTACTCGACCGGGCTCTCGGGGTCGGGGGAGGCCGTGGACAAGGTCCGCCGCGCCACCGAGCTGGTCCGCGGCCACCGCCCGGACCTGGCCGTGGAGGGGCCCATCCAGTACGACGCCGCCGTGGACGCCTCCATCGCGGCCTCGAAGCTGCCCGGGTCCGACGTCGCCGGGCAGGCGACCGTGTTCATCTTCCCGGACCTGAACACGGGCAACAACACCTACAAGGCGGTCCAGCAGTCCTCCGGGGCCGTCGCCGTCGGCCCCGTCCTGCAGGGGCTGCGCAAGCCGGTCAACGACCTCTCCCGCGGCTGCACCGTCGAGGACATCGTCAACACCGTCGCCATCACCGCCATCCAGGCCCAGAGCGTCCGCGCCGCCGCCCAGCCCGCCGCCCAGGCCGTCTAGCCCCAGTCCAGGTCCGCCCCGTCCTGCCCCGTCCGAAGGAGTCCCGCGTGCTCGTCCTCGTCATCAACTCCGGCTCGTCCTCCCTGAAGTACCAGCTCCGCGACGTCGGGGAGGCCGACGGCGGCCGGGAGCCGGAGCCCGCGGTCCTCGCCGAGGGGCTGATCGAGCGGATCGGGTTCGACGGCGGTCCTGCGGACCATGCCGAGGCGCTCGGCCAGGTCGATGCCGAGCTGCACCGCGTGCTCGGCGACCGCACGGTCGACGCCGTGGGGCACCGCGTGGTCCACGGGGGCGAGCGGTTCTCGGAGCCGGTCCTCGTGAACAACGAGATCACCCGCGCCATCGAGCGGCTCAATCCGCTCGCACCGCTCCACAACCCCGCCAACGTGCTGGGCCTGCGCGCCATCGCCTCCAAGTGGCCCGAGATGCCGCAGGTGGCCGTCTTCGACACGGCCTACCACCGCACCATCCCCGAGCACGCATGGCGCTACGCCGTGCCCAACTGGCTGTACACGCACCATGGGATCCGCCGCTACGGCTTCCACGGCACCTCGCACCAGTACGTCGCCGGGCGTGCGGCCGAGCTCCTGGGGATCGCCCCGGAGGAGTTCGACGGCGTGGTGCTCCACCTCGGCAACGGCGTGTCCGCCACAGCCGTGCAGGGCGGGGAGAGCATCGACACGTCCATGGGGTTCACCCCGCTCGAGGGCCTCGTCATGGGCACGCGCTCCGGCGACCTCGACCCCTCGATCCTCGTGTTCCTCGCCCGGCAGGGCCACGGTGCGGACGAGATCGACGACCTCCTCAACCGCGAGTCCGGACTCAAGGCGCTCGCGGGCTCGAACGACATGCGCACCGTCGTGGAGGCCGCCGAGAGCGGGGACCGGCGCGCGCAGGTGGCCCTCGACGTGGCGTCGTACCGGCTCGCGAAGTACATCGGCGGCTACCACGTCGCGGTCGGCGGGGCGAAGGCCATCGTGTTCACCGCCGGGATCGGGGAGAACTCCGCCGCGTTCCGGGCCCGCGTGGCCGCCCGCCTCGGCGCCCTCGGCGTGCTGCTCGACGAGGGCCTCAACGCCGTCCGCTCGAAGGAGCCCCGGACGGTCTCGTCCCCCGATTCCGCCATCCAGCTGCTGGTGGTTCCCACCGACGAGGAGAGGGCGATCGCGGAGGCGACGGCCGCCGTCGTCCGCGCCGCCGTGCCCCGCTAGCCCGATCCGCGAGCTCACCCGGGGGGGAGCACCAGGTCGCGCCGTGGGAGCGCGAGGTCACCGCGGTGGGTGAGGCGCGCGCCACACGAGACCTGCGCCACAGCGCAGATCTGGGGCACGCCGCGGGTGCTTACACTGGACGGCGGCCCGGGCCGGCCGGCGCGGGCACGCCTCTCGAAGGACCGCTTTGCCAGTGCACGACCATTCCTCGCCCGCCGCCGTCTCCGCGGAGGGCTACCAGAAGTCCCTCACCCGCCGCCATGTGCAGATGATCGCGATGGGCGGCGCCATCGGCGTCGGCCTGTTCATGGGAGCCGGCGGCCGCCTCGCCTCGACCGGCCCCGCGCTCGTCTTCTCCTACGCGATCGCCGGCGCGATCGCGTACCTGCTCATGCGCGCGCTCGGCGAACTGGTCATGTACCGGCAGACCTCGGGCTCGTTCGTGAGCTACGCGGGGGAGATGTTCGGCCCCAAGGGCGCGTACCTCTCCGGCTGGATGTACTTCGTGAACTGGGCCATGACGGGCATCGCCGAACTCCTCGCGATCGGCCTGTACTTCCAGTACTTCTTCCCCAACGTCCCCGTCGAGGTCTCGGCGGTGTGCGCCCTGGTGCTGCTGGTGGCCGTGAATCTCCTGAGCGTCAGGGCGTTCGGCGAGTTCGAGTTCTGGGCGTCCGTGCTCAAGGTCGGAGCCATCAGCCTCTTCCTCATCGCCGGGACCGTCATGGTGGTCCTCAACACCCAGATCGGCGCCACCCGCGCCGCACCCGCGAACCTCCTGGCGGGCGACGGGGGGATGTTCCCGCACGGCGTCTTCGCCATGGTCCTGGTGCTCAACGCCGTGATCTTCGCCTACAACGCGATCGAGCTGGTGGGCATCACCGCCGGGGAGATGGAGGACCCCCAGCGCGAGGTGCCGCGCGCCATCCGCGCCGTGGTGCTGCGCATCGTGGTCTTCTACGTCGGGTCCGTGCTCCTGCTGGCCATGCTCCTCCCGTCGGGCCAGTACAAGGCCGGGGTCAGCCCCTTCGTCACTGTCTTCGACCAGCTCGGCGCGGGCTGGATCGGCGACGTCATGAACCTCGTGGTCATCACCGCCGCACTCAGCTCGTGCAACACCGGCCTCTACTCGATCGGCCGGATCTTCCGCACGATGGCGGACAACGGCCACGCCCCGCACTGGCTCACCCGCATGTCCTCGCGGCGGGTGCCGTACGCCGCGATCCTCGCGATCGCCGCGGTCTACCTCGTGGGCATCCTGGTGAACATCTGGGCTGGCGGGACCCACGCCTTCGACCTCGCCCTCAACACTGCCTCGATCGGCGTGATCTTCACCTGGGGCTCCATCTTCGCCTGCCAGCTCATGCTGCGCAGGAAGCGGGGCGGCTCCGCCTCGACCCTGCCCATGCCCGGTTCGCCGTGGACGAGCTGGCTCGGCCTGGGCGCCCTGGCCGCGATCACCGTGCTCATCGCGTTCGACACCATGACGGACAAGGCCACCGGCGAGGTGTACCCCATCGGCCTGTACACGGTCCTCAGCGTCCCCGTGATCGCGCTGCTCCTCTGGCTCGGCTGGCTTCTGGTCAAGCGCCGCGAGGGCTCGCTGGCCCCCGCGTCCGAGGACACCGACGCGGAGACCGCGGACGCGAACGCCTGAGGTCCTCGACGCCCACCTGGGGCCACCTTCTGGAGGTCACCTGATGTGACTCCAGGAGGTGGCCTTCAGGAGGTGGCCTTCAGGAGGTGACTTTCAGGATCATCGCGGGAGGAGCTCGCGGGCGCCGAGGGCGTCCGCGATGAACGCGTAGTCCCAGGCTCGTTCCTTCCACGCTTCGTAGCGTCCCGACGCGCCGCCGTGCCCGGCGTCCATCTCGGTCTTGAGCACGATCGGCTGCCCCGACGTGGTGGCCGCGCGCAGTGCCTGCACCCACTTGGCCGGCTCGACGTACAGCACCCGCGTGTCGTTGAAGCTCGTCACGGCGGCCACCTTCGGATACGGGGCCCGGCGGATGTTCTCGTACGGGGTGTAGGACTTCATGTAGGCGTAGACCTCGGCGTCCTCGATCGGGTTGCCCCACTCCTCCCACTCGAGGGCCGACAGCGGCAGCTCGGGGTCGAGGATCGTGGTGAGGGCGTCCACGAACGGCACTTGCGCGACCGCGGCGGCGTACTTCTCCGGGGCCAGGTTCAGCACCGCGCCGATGAGGAGGCCGCCGGCGGAGCCGCCCATGCAGGCGATCCGTGCCGGGTCCGCCCATCCGGAGGACGCGACCCAGTCCGTGGCGGCCACGAAGTCGGTGAACGTGTTCCGCTTGTGCAGCTTCTTGCCGTCCTCGTACCAGTGCCGGCCCAGCTCGCCGCCGCCGCGCACGTGGGCGACGACGAAGACGATGCCCCGGTCCAGCAGGCTGAGTCGGGCGATGGCGAAGGCCGGGTCCATGCTCACCTCGTACGAGCCGTACCCGTAGACGAGGGCCGGGTTCGTCCCGTCCCGCTCGACCGACGCCCGCCGCACCACGGACAGCGGGACCCGAGTGCCGTCGTCGGCCGTCGCCCAGGCTCGCTCGGCCACATACTGGCCCGGGTCATACCCGCCGAGCACGGGGGTCTCCTTGCGCAGGAGCAGCTCGCCGGTGGCCAGCACGTAGTCGTAGACGCACGGGGGAGTGACGTAGGAGGTGAAGCTCAGCCGGGCCACCGGGGCGCCGTGCTCGGTGACGCCGCCGCCCGCCGTGTAGAGCTCCTCGCCGAACTGCGGCTCGACGAACGACGGCGTGCGGCCGGCGTCCGCGGCCTCGACGGCGTCCGCAAGGGGTGCGAAGCGGACGGTGGTGACGGTGTCCCTGCGCAGCGTGACGATGAGATGCGTCGCGGAGACGTCCGCCCCCTCCACCTTGACCTGCTCGTCATGCGGAACGAGGGTCGACCAGCGCTGTTCGGAGAGGGGCTTGGACGTCTCGGACAGGTCCACGAGGGAGAGCATGCTGTTCGGCGCCGAGCCCTCGGGCCCTTGCGGACGCCCGTCGTGCAGGAGCAGCAGCCTCGTGCGGCCCCCATGCTCGAACGGCTCGGCCGAGTGCAGGATGCGCTCCTCGCGGCCCAGTACGAGCCGGAGCGCGGCGTCGGGATCGGCCAGGTCGAGGATGCGGGTCTCGGAGTACTCCGAGTTGCCGATCCCCACGAGGAGCCAGCGGCGGTCCGAGGAGAGGTCGATCCCGGTCCACTGCGCGACATCGTCCTCCTGGTACAGGACCGTGTCCTGCTCCGGCGGCGTGCCGAGCACGTGCACGCGCACCTGGTAGGGCCGCCACGAATCGTCCGCGACCATGTAGAACAGCCGCGAGCCGTCAGGATCGAACTCGAGGCCGTAGAACACGCCCTCGATGACCTCGGGCAGGTGCTCCCCGGTGCGGAGGTCCTTCACGCGCAGGGTGAAGGTCTCGTCCCCGGCCGTGTCCACCGAGTAGGCGTACAGGGTGCCGTCGCGGGAGACCGCCGCCCCGCCGAGCGCGAAGAAGGGGTGGCCCTCGGCCTCGGCGTTCCCATCCAGCAGCACCTGCTCGCCGGGGACCGCGGTGCCGGGCACCACCGCCGGCGGCGTCCACGCGTCCAGGGTGCCCTCGTCCACGGCGCCGCGGGCCGGTCCGCCGGCGGAGTCCGCCCGGACCCGGCAGTAGATCGGGTACTGCTGGCCCTCCACGGTGCGCGCGTAGTACCACCAGCCGTCCTTGCGGGCAGGCACCGAGAGGTCGGTCTCCTGGGTGCGGCGCTTGATCTCCTCGAAGATCGCATCGCGGAGGGGCTGCTGGCCGGCGGTCACGGCGTCGGTGTAGGCGTTCTCCGCTGCGAGGTGTGCGACCACCTCCGGGTTGTCCTTCTGGCGCAGCCATTCATACGGGTCCACAAAGGCGTCGCCGTGGTGCTCGCGCGTCGAGGGCACCTTCTTCGCGACAGGGGCTTCCGGCACGGTGGCTTCAGTCATGGCCCCACCCTAGCTGGCGGCGCCGACAGTCCTCGGCGGGGCTACCCGCTCGTGCGGTACCATTTCCGTGACTGTGCGCACGCCAGCGCCATGACCATTGGGGAGGTACACGCGGGTGGAGCAGGGCACTGGCCTCAGCGCCGAACAAGGGATGTCACTGACGGACTATCTGCGGATCGCACGGCGGTTCTGGAAGGGCATCGTGGCGCTCGTCCTGGTGTCCACCGTGGCCGCGTTCGGCTGGTACCTCATCCAGCCGCGCATCTATTCGGCCGAGGCGAGCGGCATGGTGATCAGCTCCGGTGCCGACAACCTCTCCTGGTCCCTCGCCGGGGACAGCCTGGCCAAGTCGAAGGCGAAGTCCTACAAGGCCGTCGCCGAGTCCGCGTCGGTCGCGGACCGCGTGATCAGCGACCTCAGCCTGCCCACGACCGCCCAGGACCTCCTCGGGAACGTGGCGGTCACGGTGCCCACGGACGGCACCGAGATCCGCATCGATGCGAGGGACAAGGATCCGGTCCAGTCCCAGAAGGTGGCCAACGACTGGGTGAAGGCCCTGGCCAGCCAGGTCAGCGACCTCGAGAAGGACGCCAATTCCAACGCCAAGGGCAACCCGGCCGTGAAGGTCGTGCCGCTCGTCACCGCGATGGTCCCCACCGAGCCGGTCTCGCCCAAGCTCACCCTCGCGCTGGGCGTCGGCGTGGTCGGAGGCCTGCTCCTGGGCCTCGCGTACGCCTTCATCCGCGACCGTGTTGACCGCCGGATCCGTACCTCCGAGGAGGCCGAGCGCTTCGGCTACCCCGTGATCGGAACGCTTCCGCTCGACGATGTGCTGGTGAAGGGCTCGAGCGTCCTCGAGGGGACCGGCGGCCACCAGTTCATGAGCGAGGCGCTGCGCGAGCTCCGCACCAACCTGCGCTTCATCGACGTGGACCACCAGCCCAGGATCGTGCTCGTCACGAGCTCGCTGCCCTCCGAAGGCAAGTCGACGGTGATCGCCAACCTGGCCTCCACCCTGGCGGCCGATGCGGAGCCCGTCATCGTGGTCGACGCGGACCTGCGCCGCCCCAACGTCCACAACGTCTTCGACATCGTCGGCGACGTCGGCGTCACCGACATCCTCTCCGGACGTGCCCGCATCGACGACGTGATGCAGACGTGGCACCGCAACGACCTGGTCCGCGTCCTCGCCGCCGGGCACATCCCGCCGAACCCCTCCGAGCTCCTCGGGTCCCAGGCCATGCGGAACCTGCTGGCCACCCTGTCGCAGGACGCGCTCGTGCTCGTGGACGCGCCCCCGCTGCTCCCGTTCACTGACGCCGCCGTCCTCTCCCGCGCCGCGGACGGCACCCTCGTGCTGGTGCGGGCCAACCGGACCAAGGTGGACGAGCTCTCCCATGCGCTGGGCAACCTGCAGCGCGTCAAGGGCCGCGTCCTCGGGCTCATCCTCAACGGCATTCCCGCGAAGGGCGCCGACGCGCGCGCCCGCGGCTACTACGGCCGATACGGCTACGGCGAGCCGCCCGCAGAGGACCGGACGCTCGAGCCCGCAGCGCAGCCCCGCGAGGCACGGAGCCGGCGAGGGTCCGCGGGGTCGGCCGAGGACTGGTCGGGCAGCGGGCAGTCGATGACGGACGACGCCGCGGGGTCGCGGTGGGACCGCCCGTTCGACGAGGACAGCCAGGGGGCGCACGGCTTCGGAGCGCCGTCTCCGGGGCAGGACCGTCTGGGCCTCGCCGCCGAGCACGACCAGCCGGATGGGCCGCGCGGCCACTCCGGGTGGGCGCAGCCGGGCTACGGCGAGGATCCGGGCGCGCACTCCACCGATGCTGACGAATCCGCGGCGGACGACGGCGTGTGGCTTCCTGCCCGCGTGCGCGAGTCCTACGGCTCCCGGCGCCGCGGCCTCTGAGGCCGCGTCCGGGACACGCCCGGAACAGCACCACGGCACAGCACGCCGGAAGTCAGGGACTTCCGGCGTGCTTCCGTCTGCGCACAGAGTCCCCGGCGGTGAGGATTGCATCGACCGCGGGCACCAGCTCCTCCGCCATCCGCCGGTAGACCTCCGGGCCCTCACGGAACGGGTCGGTGATGTCGTCGTCGGGAGCGGGCCCCGCCTGACGGCGCCCCGCGGCCTCGGCGATCGTGGCCAGCCATGCTTCCCGCACTGAGGCCGTGCTGGCTGCCTCGGCCTTCTCGAGCGCCGCGCCCGAGAGGACCCGGGCGAACTCGCGCAGCGTGAACGTCTTACGGAAGGCGGACGGCGCGAGCTGGAGGATCACCGCCCGGTGTTCGGTGGACATGGCCAGGACCAGGTCCGCCCCGGTGAGCATCGGCGTCGTGAGCTGGCGGGCGGAGAACCCGGCGAGCGAGGCCCCGAGAGCGGAGGCGATGGCCCGGGATCCGGGCTCGGCGTCGGCCCCGACCAGAGCATGGGTTCCCGCGCTGCGGACCTCCACCGCGTCCGGGCAGATCTCGTCGAACCCGGTCTGGAGGAGGCGCTCAGCCAGCGGAGAGCGGCAGACATTGCCGGTGCAGACGGTCAGGATTCGCAGGCGGTCGGCGCTCGTCACCGGATCACGCTAGCACCGGGCGCCCGGCGGCACCTGAGTGGGGCTGGCGCCTGTGCCTCCCGCAGGGGGGCGGGGGCTCAGCTGCCCTGGAGGTTCCGGTCAGCCAGGTACTCGGCAACCGTGCCGTGGGCCATGGCCGAGGCGAGGGCGTCCGCGGCCCCTTGGTCGAGCTCGACGATGGACTGGCCGTCGGCGGAGGTGCCGGTCCCGGACGTCGGAAGGGTGAAGCTCACGATGTCCGCGGGCCGGAGGTCCTTCACCTCGAGGGCGAGCGCCGCCACGGCCCGCGCGTCCAGGCCCCTGTCCACGGTGAGGTAGGGCGCGAACTGGCCCACCATCCGGCTCACCGTGAGGGGGTTCGCGATGGTCTCGGGCCTGGCGAGCGGGGCCAGGAGCGCCTTGAGGAAGATCTGCTGGTCGCGGACCCGCTGGTAGTCGCCGTCGGGGAACGCGTAGCGCTCGCGGACGAAGGCGAGGGCCTGGTCCCCGTCCAGTGTCTGGGGCCCGGCGCCGAAGCGGTAGCCCGAGGTCTGGCCCGCGGTGAAGGGCGCCGGGACATTGACCCTGACACCGCCGACGGCGTCCGTGAGGCCCTTGAAGCCCTCGAAGTCGACGAGGACCACATGGTCGATGCGCTGGTGGAGCAGGGACTCGACGGTCTGGACCATGAGCGGGACGCCGCCGAAGGCGAGCGCCGCGTTGACCTTTGCACTCCCGTGCCCGGGGATGGGGACCCAGGTGTCGCGCGTGATCGAGATGATGTACGCCTTCTTCCGATCGGCCGGGAGGTGCACGAGCAGCATCGTGTCCGAGCGCTGGTCGGACGACGCGCCGGACTCGGCCGGGGAGGCCGTGGCCCCGCGGCTGTCGCTGCCGACCAGCAGGATGTTCATCGGCGTCCTGCCGTCCGCGGCCGGGGTGGCCGCGGGGCGGTCGGAATCCTGCGGGAAGGCTGCCGCGATCTTCTGCGTCGACGCGTCGAACGTCGCCGCGAGCGTCCCCAGGTACGCGAAGGCGGCGCCGCCGGCGGCGATGACGAGGACCAGCGCGATGAGGAGGACCGCGCGTCCGCGGCGGCCGTGGCGCGGGGAATGCGGCCGCCTCGGGCCCGGCTCGGCGCGGAGGGCCGGATCGCTGGTCGTCGGCATCATGCCACCACGCTGGCGCCGGGCGCGCGGGCCCGGACAGGGGGTCGCGGGAAGACCAGTACGTCGCCGCGGGAATTCGGGTGCTGTGCCGTCGGCGGGAGCAGGGAGTGCGTACCTTGACGCCAGTGTTCGACCTCCCATATTCTGAACGAACGGTCGGTAATTATTTCTTGAGGAGGAGACATGGCAGCTGCGAACCTGCAGTCCGTGCCCCAGCCCCAGGCTGGACAGGGCGAGGACGCCCCGTCCGCTGAGGACATCGCGGGACAGGCGTACTTCGATCGGGTGATCGCCGAAGACTCGCGCATCGAGCCGCGCGACTGGATGCCGGCGGCGTACCGCAGGACGCTCGTGCGGCAGGTGTCCCAGCACGCGCACTCCGAGATCATCGGCATGCAGCCCGAGGCCAACTGGATCACCCGGGCCCCGAGCCTCAAGCGCAAGGCGATCCTCATGGCCAAGGTCCAGGACGAGGCCGGCCACGGGCTGTACCTGTACTCGGCCGCGGAGACGCTCGGCACCCCGCGTGACGTCCTCAACCAGCAGCTGCTGGACGGCAAGGCCAAGTACTCCTCGATCTTCAACTACCCGGCCCGCACCTGGGCCGACATGGGCGCCATCGGCTGGCTCGTGGACGGTGCGGCGATCGCCAACCAGGTGCCGCTGTGCCGGGCCAGCTACGGCCCCTACGGGCGGGCCATGGTGCGCATCTGCAAGGAGGAGTCCTTCCACCAGCGCCAGGGCTTCGAGATCCTCCTCGAGCTCTCCAACGGCACCCCCGCCCAGAAGCAGATGGCGCAGGACGCCGTCGACCGCTTCTACGCCCCCGCGCTGATGATGTTCGGGCCGCCCGACGACGACTCGCCCAACTCGAAGCAGTCCATGGCATGGAACATCAAGCGCTTCTCCAACGACGAGCTGCGCCAGCGGTTCGTCGGCATGATCGCCGAGCAGGTCAAGGTCCTCGGACTGACCCTCCCCGACCCTGAGCTCCGCTACGACGAGGAGACCGGCCGGTGGATCCACATGGAGCTCGACTGGCAGGAGTTCAAGGACGTCATCGCGGGCCGCGGCCCGTGCAACGCCCAGCGCATGGCCCGCCGCCGCGAGGCCCACGAGAACGGCACCTGGGTCCGCGAGGCGGCCCGCGCGTACGCGAAGAAGCAGGCCGCGAAGCGTGCCGCAGAAGAGATCGGAGCAGCTTAAGTGAGCGAGCAGAGCAACATCTGGCCCCTCTGGGAGGTCTTCGTGCGGTCCAGCCGCGGGCTCTCCCACGTCCACGCGGGGTCGCTGCACGCCCCGGACGCGGCGATGGCGCTGCGCAACGCGCGGGACCTCTACACCCGCCGCAACGAGGGCGTGTCCATCTGGGTCGTCCCCTCCGAGGCCATCGCCTCCTCCGACCCGGACTCGAAGGGCGCCTACTTCGAGTCGCCCCAGGGCAAGGACTACCGGCACGCGACGTACTACACCAAGAGCGAGGGCGTGAAGCACCTGTGACCGCTCCGACCCCCGCCCACGCGGCCGCTGCCCACACCGACCACGCCCTCGACAGCTTCGGCGACGCCGCGGCGTCGGCCACCCGCGTCACCCCGGGCAACGCACTGCGCCCCGAGGACATCGCCGTCTCCCCGGAGAAGCCCACCGAGGACGTCGCCCAGTACGCCCTGCGCCTCGGCGACGACGCGCTCATCCTCGCCCAGCGCCTGAGCCACTGGATCTCCCGCGGCCCGGAGCTGGAGGAGGACATCGCCCTCGGCAACATCGCGCTCGACACCCTCGGCCACGCGCGCTCGTTCCTGACGTACGCGGGCCACGCGTGGGACAGGACCGAGGACGACCTCGCGTACTGGCGCGAGGAGGAGGAGTTCCGCTGCGCCTGGATGGTCGAGCAGCCCAACGGCGACTTCGGCGTGACGATCGCCCGCCAGCTCGTCATGTCCGTCTACCAGTACCTCCTCTACTCGAAGCTCGTGGACTCCACCGACGCGACCCTCGCCGCGATCGCCGCCAAGGCGCTAAAGGAGGTCGACTACCACCGCGACCACGCGATCCAGTGGACCGTGCGCCTCGGCGACGGGACCGAGGAGTCGCACGACCGCATGCAGGCAGCGCTCGAGCTCGTCTGGCCCTACGTCGACGAGCTGTTCGACGACGACGCCCTGATCGACGCGGTCGGCGATGCCGGCGTGCGCCCCTCGAGCCTGCGCGAGACCTTCGACGCCCACCTCGCCGAGGTCCTCGCCGAGGCCACCCTGGACCTCCCCGACGTGCCGCGCGCCCGCGGCGGCGGTCGGCGCGGCGAGCACACCGAGCACCTCGGCTACATCCTCGCCGAGATGCAGGTGCTCGCCCGCAAGCACCCCGGCGCCACCTGGTAAGGCCCGGGACGGCACACGCCCACGAAGGAACACCCATGATCACCACCGATGACGAGGTCCGCGCGCTCGCCGCGACCGTGACCGACCCGGAGATCCCCGTGCTCACCATCGAGGACCTCGGCATCCTCCGGGACGGGCACCTCGAGGCGGACGGCACCGTGCGCCTCACGATCACCCCGACCTACTCCGGCTGCCCCGCGATGGACGCGATCCGCGCGGACCTCGCCACGGTGTTCGCCAAGGCCGGGCACGAGAAGGTCCACGTGGACCTCGTGCTCTCCCCGGCGTGGACCACGGACTGGATGAGCGAGGCGGGCAAGGCCAAGCTCGAGGAGTACGGCATCGCACCGCCCACGGGCAAGGCCGGCCACTCCGGCCCCATCCGGCTCGGGCTCACGGTCAAGTGCCCCCAGTGCCACTCGCTCAACACCCGCGAGATGTCCCGCTTCGGCTCCACGTCCTGCAAGGCCCTCTACGTGTGCCAGGACTGCCACGAACCCTTCGACTACTTCAAGGTGCTCTAGATGACTGACCAGCTGAACGAAACTGCGGCCGAGCCGGACGAGGCCGCCGCCGACGGCACGGAGGGGACCGCCCGGCGTCGTGCGTCCTTCCACCCGCTCGAGGTGAGCGGGGTGCGCAGGCTCACCAACGACTCCATCGAGGTGACGTTCGCCGTCCCCGCCGCGCTCGCCGACGAGTACGACTACATCCCGGGCCAGTACGTGGCCCTGCGCGCGCAGTTCCCCGACGAGTCCGGGGCCCCGCGCGAGGTGCGCCGCTCCTACTCGATCTGCGCCGCGCCGCGCCGGTTCGAGGACGGTTCGAGCGAGATCAAGGTCGCCATCAAGCGGGACCTCGGCGGCGTCTTCTCGACCTGGGCCAACGAGAGCCTCGAGGCGGGCGCGACGCTGGACGTCATGAGCCCCGCCGGGGCGTTCATCTCCAAGCACCGGATGACGGGCCTCAACGACCCCAGCAGCATCGACACCGAGCGCGAGCACACGTTCGTGGCCGTGGCTGCGGGCTCCGGCATCACCCCGATCATGGCGATCGCGCGCACCGTCCTGGCCGCCGACGAGCACGTCCGGTTCGACCTCGTGTACGCCAACAAGGCCGCGATGGACGTCATGTTCGTCGAGGAGCTCGCCGACCTCAAGGACCGCTACCCGTCCCGGTTCGCGCTCCACCACGTCCTCTCGCGAGAGCAGCGCATCTCCCCGCTGCTCTCGGGCCGGGTCGACGCCGAGAAGCTCACCACGCTGCTCAACACGGTGATCCACGCCGACGACGTCGACGAGTGGTTCCTGTGCGGGCCGTTCGAGCTCGTCCAGCTCGTCCGCGACACCCTGGCCGCCCGCGGCGTCGAGCCGGAGAAGGTCCGCTACGAGCTCTTCACCACCGGCACCCCCACGAACCTCGAGGGGAACATCGGCCGCCCGGTCGTGGAGGACCCCTCGGGCGCCAACGTCGAGATCGAGTTCACGCTCGACGGCCTCACGGGTGTGGTGGCCTCGCCCGTCTCCGCGAATGAGACGGTCCTCAACGCGGCCCTGCGCGTGCGCCCCGACGTGCCCTTCGCGTGCGCCGGCGGCGTCTGCGGCACCTGCCGGGCCAAGCTCGTCTCCGGCACCGTGGACATGGCCGAGAACTACGCACTCGAGCCCGACGAGGTGGAGCGCGGCTACGTCCTCACGTGCCAGTCCCGGCCGACCTCGGACCGCGTGTCCGTCGACTTCGACGCCTAGGAGCCCGCATGATCTCCCTCTCCGTCGCCGACGGCGTCGCCGACGTAGTCCTCGACGCCCCCGCCAAGCTCAACGCCCTCGACGAGGCCGCCCTCCGCGAGCTCTCCGACGCGTACGACGACGCCGCTGCCGCCGCCTCCCGCGGCGAGGTGCGGGCGCTGCTCCTGCGCGGCGAGGGCCGGGCGTTCTGCGCCGGCCGCGACATCTCCGCCGTGGACCCGGCCAGCGACGACGTGCTCGGCTACCTCGGCGGCCTCGTCACCCCGCTCATGCAGAAGATGGCCGCGTTCCCCGCGCCCACGTTCGCCGCCGCGCAGGGGGCCACCCTCGGCGTCGGGCTGGGGCTCCTGCTGGCCACGGACGTGGTGTACGTGGCGGACAACGCCAAGATCGGATCGCCCTTCGCGAACCTCGGCGCCACCCTCGACTCGGGCGGCCACTGGTACTTCACCGAGCGGCTCGGCATGCACCGGGCCCTGGACCTCGTCTACACGGCCGAGCTCATGAGCGGCGCCGACGCCGTGCGCTCGGGCATGTTCTCGCGGTCCTTCCCCGCCGAGGAGCTGCTGCCCGCCACCCGGGCGATCGTGTCCCGGGTCGCGGCGGGCGCCACGGGGGCGTTCGTGGCCTCCAAGGAGCTCGTGGCGCAGGTCCGTGACCGCAGGCTCGGCCTCTGGGAGTCGATGGACGCCGAGAACAAGGCCCAGGCGGCCCTGTGCGGGTCCGAGGACTACGCCGAGGGGTTCAAGGCCTTCCAGGAGAAGCGGAAGCCGGTCTTCGCCGGCCGCTGACTGGCCTGCGGCCGCCCCGCCCGTCTGAGGGTCACCTCCTGTGGGTCACCTTCTGAAGGTCACCTTCTGAGAGTCACCTTCTGGAGGTCACCTCCTGTGGGTCGCCTCCCCAGCGAACCCGCAGGAGGTGACTCACAGGTCCTGACCTTCAGGAGGTGACTCCCAGACGGAGGAGGGCTCACCGGTTGCCCACCGCCCGCGCACCGCGCCTCACCGATCGGCGAGGTACGCGTGCACGCTCGCGTGGTTCATCGCCGTGGCGGCCTGCTCCGGCTTCGGGCACTCGGCCGCGATCGCCACGGACGACTGGGCGGACGGCACCGCGCGTACGGCCAGACGCATGTACGTGACGGTGCCGTCGGCGTGCGCGACCTTGAGCGCGGCCCCCGCCATGTCCACCAGCGGCCCGTCCTCCGAGCCGAGGGTCGTCACGACCACGAGCCCCTGCTCGGTGACCTCCACGGAGGACGAGGCCTTCCGCTCGGCCGCGATGGCGTCAGCCAGCGCTCCGCGCGTGGCCGCCGTCTGGGGGTCGGGCGAGAGCAGCGTCGGCGAGGCGGACGCCGAGGAGGGGGCCGCCGTCGTGCGCGAGGGCGACGCCGATCCGCCGGCCTGCAGCGGCCCCGCCCGGAAGGAGAGCCGGCAGCCGGCGTCGGAGACGTAGCGCAGCTCGTCCGGGGCCGCGGTGAGGCGGTACTCGGCACTCGGCCCGGCGTGCCACACCGGCCGTGCGGTGAAGGGCAGCGGGTCGTTGAGCGCGTACGCCTGGCTTGGGGCGGACGACGGCGCCGCCGCGCCGGCCGTGCCCGGCGTCGGGCCCGGCGCGGGGGGCTGGGGGGACGGCCCCATGAACAGGGCCGCGATGGCCACGACCACGCCCACTCCGACCACGACGCACGCCGCGACGAGCACGGCGACCCACGGAGGGCGCGACGAGGGTCCGGCCGTGCCGCCGTCGTTCGCCATGGGCCCTCCTGAAGCGTTCTCCTCTAACCATCCCATGCCGCAGGGTCCTCGACGCCCCCTGCGGCCGCCGGTAGCGTGGGGGTGTCCGCCGGCCCGGCCGGTCCTGCGGCCCGACGCGACGTCAGGAGTGCCCACGTGCCTGCCTCCCGTTCCACCTTCCATCCCGCCTCCGACGGGTGGGGACGGCGAGGGCGCCGGGAGCCCGCCTCGAACGTCGAGCTGAACCCGCTCTTCAGCCGGCCCGGCGAGGCCACCGAATTCCCGCGCTTCACACTGCCCGCGGGGGAGAGCCTGCCCGGCACGGCCTACCAGGTGGTCCACGACGACGCGATGCTCGACGGCAACGCCCGCCTCAACCTCGCGACCTTCGTGGGCACGTGGATGGAGCCCGAGGCCGCCCGGCTCTACGCCGAGACCGTCGACAAGAACATGATCGACAAGGACGAGTACCCCAAGACGGCCGAGATCGAGCACCGCTGCTGGCGCATGCTCGCGGACCTGTGGAACGCGCCCGAGCCCGAGCACGCCGTCGGCACCTCGACGATCGGCTCCTCCGAGGCGTGCATGCTGGCCGGGCTCGCGCTCAAGCGCCGGTGGCAGCACGCCCGCCGCGCCGCGGGGAAGCCAGCCGCGCGGCCCAATCTCGTGATGAGCTCGGCGGTGCAGGTGTGCTGGGAGAAGTTCTGCAACTACTGGGACGTCGAGGCCCGCTACGTGCCCATCTCGCACGAGCACCCCGTCCTCGACGGGCACGGGCTCTCGGAGTACGTGGACGAGAACACGATCGGCGTCGTGGCCATCATGGGCGTCACCTATACCGGGATGTACGAGCCGGTCGCCGAGATCTCCCAGGCGCTGGACGAGGTACAGGCCGCCACGGGCCTCGATGTGCCGATCCATGTGGACGGGGCCTCGGGGGCGATGGTCGCCCCGTTCCTCGCCCCCGAGCTCGAGTGGGACTTCCGGCTGCCCCGGGTCGCCTCGATCAACACGTCCGGGCACAAGTACGGGCTCGTGTACCCCGGCCTCGGGTGGGTGGTGTGGCGGGACGCCGCCGCCCTGCCCGAGGACCTCGTGTTCCACGTGAGCTACCTCGGCGGGGACATGCCCACGTTCGCGCTCAACTTCTCCCGCCCCGGCGCGCAGGTGCTCCTGCAGTACTACCTGTTCCTCCGGCTGGGGTTCGAGGGGTACCGGGCCGTGCACGCTGCGTCCCGGGACGTCGCGGGGTACCTGGCCCGGGAGATCGGGGCCATGGACCCGTTCGAGCTGTGGAACGACGGCTCCGACATCCCGGTCTTCGCCTGGAGCCTCGCGCCGGAACACACCCAGAACTGGAACCTGCACCACCTCTCCGACCGGCTGCGGATGAACGGCTGGCTCGTGCCGGCGTATCCGATGCCGGACGGGCTCGCCGACCTGACCGTGCAGCGGATCGTGGTGCGCAACGGCTTTACCCGGGACCTCGCGGAGAGCTTCCTCGAGGACCTGCGCACCGCGGTGGCGTTCCTCGACTCCGCGGACACCCCGTTCCCGGACCCGGAGCACGGGAGCGCCTTCCACCACTGACCCCGGCGCCCCCCCGCCCCGGCCGTTTCGGGTACGCATCTCGTCGCGTTCTTGCCGTTTCGGGTACGCATCTCGTCGGCTTTTCGCCGTTGCGGGTGCGCACGACGGCGGGTTCCCGGCCCGCGCGGGTCGGGAACCCGCCGTCGTGCGTACCGGCCTGTACCAGAAAGCCCAACAGGGGCGACGAGATCTGTACCAGAAAGCCGAAAAGGGCGACGAGATGCGTACCCGAAAGCCGAAAAGGGCGACGAGATGCGTACCCGAGAGCCGAAAAGGGCGACGAGATGCGTACCCGAAACGGGGGGCGGGGGAGAGGGCCGGGTCAGCGGGTGTCCAGGTCCTCGAAGACGAGGAAGGTCTGGGTGTCGAGGACGCCGGGCATGCTCTGCAGCTGGTCGAACACGACCCGGCGCAGGTCCGTGTTGTCCACAGCGCGCACGAGGATGATCACGTCGAAGTCCCCGCCGACGAGCGCGATGTGGTGCACCTCGGGGATGGCGCGCAGCCGTTCGCGGAGGTCGCGCCACGTCTGCTGCCGCACCTTCAGGGTCACGTAGGCGCTCGAGCGCAGCCCGGCCTTGAGGGGGTCGACGAGTGCCGTGTACTTCGTGATGACACCGTCCGACTGGAGCCGCGCGAGCCGGTTGTAGGCGTGAGCGCGCGAGATGTGCACGTTCTCGGCGATCGTGGTCACGGACCGTCGCGCGTCCTCGGTGAGCTGGTCGAGGATGGCGCGGTCCACGGTGTCGAGCTCCCTCGGCTGGGCCGCCGGCCGTGGAGCCTCGCGGCCGGCCTGCAGATCGTCCATCACAACCTCCTGTGACGCAGCTCATCCTGACGATTCGTCTTCAGTAGCAAGCAAATCGACACCAGTATTCCACGATTGACGCCTTTGCTGCATACGAATGGCTACCGAAGCGGATACTTGAGGGGAAGTCCAGCGCCGTACCAAGGAGGAGCCATGACCCTTCCCGCCGAGGCACAGGAGGCCATCCGCAGCTTCGGGATCAGCATCGAGGACTACATGCTCCCGGTGCACGGCCGCGTGCCGCAGATCCAGATCCTCGACGAGGCCGGGAGCCTCCGTCCCGAGGACGAGCGCGGTTCCGCTCCGGGCCACGAGTACCCGATCCCCCCCGCCGAGGACCTCCTCGAGGCCTACCGCCGCCTCGTGATCGGCCGGCGCGTCAACGACCAGAACTCCGCGCTCGTGCGCCAGGGCCGCATGGCGGTCTACCCCTCGAGCCATGGCCAGGAGGCCTGCCAGGTCGCCGCCGCGCTGTGCCTCGGCGCGGGCGACTGGATGTTCCCCACCTACCGCGACGCGGTCGCCGTCATGACCCGCGGCGTCGACCCCGTCGAGACGATGACGCTCTTCCGCGGCGACTGGCACGGCGGCTACGACCCGCACGCGCACAAGGTCGGCATCCAGTCCACGCCGCTGACCACCCAGCTGCTGCACGCCGTGGGCGTGGCGCACGCGGCCAAGCTGCGCGGCGAGGACACTGTGGTCCTCGCGATGTGCGGCGACGGCGCCACGAGCGAGGGCGACTTCCACGAGGCGCTCAACTTCGCGGCCGTCTTCAACCTCCCGGTCGTGTTCTTCGTGCAGAACAACCAGTACGCCATCTCCGTGCCGCTCGCGCACCAGACGGTCGCGCCCTCGATCGCGCACAAGGCCGTGGGCTACGGGATGGCCGGCGAGCGGGTGGACGGGAACGACGCCGTGGCCCTCCTCGCCGTCCTGGACCGCGCCGTCCGCCTCGCGCGCGCCGGCTCGGGGCCGCTCCTCGTCGAGGCCTACACCTACCGCATGCAGGCCCACACCAACGCCGACGACGCCACGCGCTACCGCCAGGACGCCGAGGTGGCGGCCTGGGCCGAGAAGGACCCGCTCAAGCGGATGCGGGAGTACCTGCGCTCCGAGGGCGTGCTCGCCGAGGAGACGGAGGCCGCGTTCGCCGCCGACGCCGAGGAGGTGGCCCGCCAGCTCCGCGACGGCCTGGGGGCCGAGGCGCAGCCCGACCCGCAGGACCTGTTCCGCTACGTGTTCACCGAGCCCACCCCGCAGCTGCGCGAGCAGGCCGCGTCCCTCGCCGAGGAGCAGGCCCGCGAGCAGTCCGCCGACGAGACCACCGGAGAGGAGCGCCGAGCATGAGCACGGTCGCCGAAGCCGCCGCCGCCCGCGCGGCCGGCACCCCAGCACCCGAGGCCCTCACGTTCGCCAAGGCCCTGACCACCGCCATGGCGGACGCCATGCGCGCCGATGAGAACGTCGTCGTGTTCGGCGAGGACGTCGGCACCCTCGGCGGGGTCTTCCGCATCACCGACGGGCTCCAGAAGGAGTTCGGCGAGCAGCGCTGCTTCGACACCCCGCTGGCCGAGTCCGGCATCGCCGGCATGTCGCTCGGCATGGCGATGAACGGCCTGCGCCCCGTGATCGAGATGCAGTTCGACGCGTTCGCCTACCCCGCGTTCGAGCAGATCGCGAGCCACATCGCGAAGATGCACAACCGCACGCGCGGGGCGGTCCGCCTGCCGCTCGTGATCCGCATCCCCTACGCCGGCGGGATCGGCGGCGTGGAGCACCACTGCGACTCCTCGGAGGCGTACTACGCGCACACCCCGGGGCTGAAGGTCTTCACCCCCGCCACGGTCCAGGACGCGTACCGCATGCTCCGCGAGGCCATCGCCAGCGACGACCCCGTGGTCTTCATGGAGCCCAAGAAGCTCTACTGGTCCAAGGACCTCGTGGACCTCGCCGCCCTGCGCGCCGAGTTCGACGCCGCCGGCTCCCCGGACGGCACCCCTCGCGGCACCCCCGCAGGGACGCACGACGGCGGGCGGCGGCTGAGCGTGGACGGCGCCGCCGTGGTGGCCCGGCCGGGCACCGACGCGACGATCATCACGTACGGGCCCTCGGTGCCGACCGCACTCGCGGCCGCCGAGGCCGCGGCCGCCGAGGGGCGGTCGGTCGAGGTCGTCGATGTGCGCACCCTCGTGCCGTTCGACGACGAGACCGTCGCCGCGTCGGTGCGCAAGACCGGCCGCGCCGTGGTGGTCGCCGAGGCGCCGGGCTTCGCCTCGGTGGCCTCCGAGATCGTCGCGCGGGTCCAGGAGCGCTGCTTCCACTCGCTCGCGGCCCCGGTGCGCCGCGTGACCGGGTTCGACATCCCGTTCCCGCCGCCCAAGCTCGAGCACTACTACCTGCCCAGCGTCGACCGCATCCTCGACGCACTCGACGACCTGCAGTGGGAGGACTGACATGGCGACCGCGCTGACCGCCCAGAGCGGCACTGGACAGAAGACGTTCCTGCTCCCCGACCTCGGCGAGGGCCTGACCGAAGCCGAGCTCGTGCGCTGGCTCGTGGCCGTCGGGGACACCGTGGCCGTGGACCAGCCCGTGGCCGAGGTCGAGACGGCAAAGGCGGTCGTCGAGGTGCCCACGCCGTTCGCGGGCACCGTCGCCCAGCTGCACGGCGAGGCGGGGTCGACGATCGACGTCGGCACCCCCCTCATCACCATCGCCGAGGTCACCCCCGGGGACCGCGAGGCCACCCGTGGGGCGGCGCGCGAGGCCACCCCTGGGGCGCGCGAGGTCGGGGCGTCGGCCGGCGAGGAGTACCGCACCGAGGAGCGTGCCGGGGCGCGCCCGCCGAGCCAGCCGAGCCAGGCCTCCGGCTCCGGGAACGTGCTCATCGGCTACGGCACCCCCGCGGGAACGGCTGGCGGGCGCACCCGGCGGCGCAAGGCGGCCGCGGCGTCGTCGGCTCCCGCTTCCGTCACCGCGGCCCCGCCGCGCACGACGGCGCCGGAGCAGGCCGTGCGCGTCGTCTCGCCGATCGTCCGCAGGCTGGCCCGGGACCTCAACGTGCCGCTCTCCCTCGTCTCCGGGACGGGCCCCCACGGGCTCATCATGCGCCGCGATGTGGAGTCGGCCGGGGTGACGTCGGCATCCCAGGGGGCGACCTCGGCGTCCCCAGGGGTGACTTCGGCATCCCAGGGGGTGCCCTCGACGGCGGAGGTGGACGCGCGCACCGGGCTGGGCGTGGCCGCCAGGACCCCGGTCGCGGGCGTGCGCAAGGCGGTCGCCCAGGCCATGGTCCGCTCCCGCACCGAGATCCCCGAGGCCACGGTCTGGGTCGACGCCGATGCCACCGAGCTGGTGCGCCTGCGGGCCGACCTCAAGCGCCGCGACCCCGAATCGGCGCCGAGCCTGCTGGCATTCATCGCGCGCTTCGTGCTCGCGGGCCTCGCGAAGTTCCCGGAGCTCAACACCCGCATCGAGGGCACCGGCGACGGCGGCCAGCAGATCCTCCAGTTCGACGGCGTCAACCTCGGCTTCGCCGCCCAGACGAACCGAGGGCTCGTGGTCCCCGCCATCCGCGGCGCCCACACGATGAGCGCCCGCCAGCTCGACGGCGAGCTCCGCCGCCTCACGGCCCTCGCACGCGACGGCAAGGCCTCGCCCGCCGACCTCACCGGCGGGACGTTCACCCTGAACAACTACGGCGTGTTCGGTGTGGACGGCAGCGCGGCGATCATCAACCACCCTGAGGCCGCGATCCTCGGCGTGGGCCGGATCATCGACCGGCCCTGGGCGGTCGACGGGACGCTGGCGGTCCGCAAGGTCGTCCAGCTGACGCTCACGTTCGACCACCGGGTCTGCGACGGGGGCACCGCCGGCGGGTTCCTGCGGTTCGTGGCCGACGCGGTCGAGCAGCCCGGCGGCGTCCTCGCGGACCTGTAGCGGCCATGGCAGAATCGAGCACATCCTCGAACGCCCTACGGAAGGACGGCATCACCCCCATGGCTGACTGGCGAGATCTCGGAGCGAACACCTACGTCCTCGCCACGGAGCCACTGCGGCTCAACGTCGGCCTGGTCGTGGGCGAGGACCGGGCACTCGTCGTGGATACCGGCCAGGGGCCGCGCCAGGGCGCCGAGATCCTCGCCAAGGTGCGTGAGAAGACCGAGCTGCCGCTCGTCGTCGTCAACACGCACGCCCACTACGACCACTACTTCGGCAACGCCGTCTTCGCCGCCGCCGGCGCCGTGGAGTTCTACGCGCACGAGAACGCCGCGGCAGAGATCGCGGAGAACGGCGAGGCGCACCGCCCCGCGGTGGCCGAGTCGGAGCCGGAGATGGCCGCAGGCGAGGGCGAGAACACGCAGATCGTGGTGCCCACGGCGATCGTGCGCGACCAGCCGGTCCTCGTGGACCTGGGCGGGGCCTCGGTCACGCTGTTCTACCTGGGCCGGGGGCACACGGACGGGGACCTCCTCGTCGGGACCCAGTCCACCCTGTTCTCGGGCGACCTCGTGGAGGAGGGCTCCTACCCGGAGTTCGGGGACTCGTACCCGGAGGAGTGGGCAGACGCCCTGCGCCACATCTCCGCCCTCCGGAACCGGTACACGACCCTCGTGCCCGGGCACGGCGGCCTGTGCAGCGATGCCCTGGTGCGCACCATGGCCGATACGATGGCCACGGCGGTCCGCTCGGCGCTGCAGGCCACGCGGGAAACACCGGACGACGCCACCAAGGCGGTTCCGATCCTCCCGTACGGGCCCGAGCAGTCCCGGCTGTTCATCCGGCGCCTCAAGGCCGCCAGCCTGGGCTGACCAGCCCGAGGGGGGCGGCCGGGCCGCCGGACCGAGCCAGCGCCAGACCGCGTCAGACGCAAGGGGCCAGCATGACCGAGACTCAGCCCGACGGAGGGCAGCCGTCCTCGTCCGCGCCCATGACGCGACGCGAGGCACGGCGGCTCCGTGAGGCAGAGGAGGCCCGGCGCGCCGCGCCGCCTCCCGCGCCGTCCGAGTCCTCGGCGCGGGAATCCTCGGTGCCGGCCGAGTCTCCGACGCCCCAGCCGCCGGCCCGCGAGACCGGCGAGCCCAGAGAATCCGGCGAGGCCCGAGAAGCCAGCGACGTCGGTGAGGCCCGCGAGGGCCGCCCGGCGCCGTCGTCCGCACCCCCGGCGAGCACGCAGCCCGTCCCGGCGTCCGCCCCGCCCCCGCCCCGGATGCCCCCGGCACAGCCTCGGGGCGTCGACCAGGCTCCGGAGCCGCCGCCCCGGCCTGCCCGCCGCAGCGCGCCGGTGCCAGCGGACGCCGCGACCGCCGCAGTTCCGGCGGTCCGGCCCGCACCGAGCAGCCCCCCGCAGAGCGAGCCCGCACCCACCAGCCCGGCACCCTCCAGCCCGGCGCGCCCGAGGACCGCGCCCACCAGGACCGCGCCTACCAGGACGGTGCCGACCAGGACGGTGCCGACCAGGACGGTGCCGACCAGGGCGGTGCCGACCAGGCCCCCGGCACCGGCCCGGCTCCCGGCCGAACCGGTGGAATCGCCCGCGGGGTTCATCCGCACCGCTCCCATGCCGCCGTCGGGGGGCCTCCGCGGACTCCTGTACCGGATCAGCGGCGGCGCGATCAACCTGGGGCCCTCCGAGCAGGACCGGCAGGCTGAGCTGCTCGAGAAGCAGATCGGCCGCCGGCTCGAGGGGACCTGGAACACCGCGTTCCTCTCGCTCAAGGGCGGGATCGGCAAGACCTCCACGACGGTCGGGGTGGGGCTCACGCTTGCCGAGCTGCGCCCGGAGCCGCCGTGTGCCATCGATGCCAACCCGGACGCCGGAGACCTCGTGGAGCGCGCGCTGGGGGAGGGCTCCTACGAGTCGGAGCGGCGGCGATCCATCACGGCCCTGCTGCGGGACTTCGAGTCGGTGCAGACCCGGTCGGAGCTGCTGCGCTACCTCCATCAGGCCGGCAGCCTGCACCTGCTGGCCGGCGAGCAGGACCCCGAGCTCTCCGACTCCCTCACCGCCGAGGACTACCGGCGGGTGCACGCTCTCGTGGCGCGGCACTTCGCCGTCACGCTCACGGACTGCGGGACGGGCGTGAGCAGGCCCGCGATGCGCGGCATCCTCGAGGACGCGGACAACATCGTGGTGGTCGCCGGGTACGCGGTCAGCGGCGCCAAGCGCGCCCGGGACACCCTGCGCTGGCTGTCGGCCCACGGCTACGACCGCCTCGCGCAGGGGGCGATCGTGGTCGTGACGGACAAGGACGGGGTCTCGGCGCGCGTGGACAAGGCCGCCATCGAGGCGACGCTCTCGGGGATGTGCCGCGCCCTCGTGACGGTCCCGCATGACCGCTCGATGGCCGACGGCGACCTCGTGGCCCTCGACCAGCTCCGCCCCGCGACCCGCCAGGCCTACCGCGAGATCGCCGCGGCGATCGTCTCCGGCTACCAGCGGTAGCGGGCGCCCACCGCGCCCCGGGCGTGTGCCGCCGGCGGTGGCCCGGCGGGACCTAGAGTGGGGGAGTGGTTCGAGAAGGCAACGATCAGTTCTCCCTGCTGTCCATCGCGGTGCCGGCCTTCGGCCCCTCGGTGCTCTTCTCCCTCGGCGAGGGCGCCGTGCTGCCCGTCGTGGCGCTCTCGGCACGGGACCTCGGCGGGTCCGTGGCCGTCGCCGCGCTCACCGTCACGCTGATCGGCCTCGGCTCGCTCGTCTTCAACCTGCCCGCATCCCTCCTGACGATCCGCTTCGGCGAACGCTGGGCGATCATCGGCGCCCAGGCCACCGGGGCCGTGGCCCTCGTGGTCGCGGCGCTCTCGCGCGAGCTGTGGCAGTTCATGCCCGCGCTCCTCGCACTGGGCATGGCCTCGAGCGTGACGAACCTCGCGCGGCAGAAGTACCTCACGGAGGCGGTGCCGCCCGGATTCCGTGCCCGCGCCCTCTCGACCCTCGGCGGCACGCTGCGCGTGGGCCTCTTCCTCGGGCCCTTCCTCGGCGCCGCCGCGATGCAGGTATGGGGCCTGCGCGGGGCGTACTGGGTGGGCGCCGCCGTGTACACGGGGGCCGCGGTCGTGGCCTGGTTCATGCCGGACCTCGAGGACGACGCCGCCGGGCCGGGCCGCGCCGTGCAGCCGCGCCTCGGGCGCATCGCGGCGACCCACTGGGAGGTCCTGGCCACGGTGGGACTGGGCGTGCTGTTCGTCTCCGCCGTCCGCCAGTCGCGCCAGGCCGTGATCCCGCTCTGGGCGGAGCACCTGGGCATGGACGCCCCGACGGCCTCGCTCGTCTACGGCATCGCCGGCGGGGTGGACCTGCTGCTCTTCTACCCGGGCGGCCGCCTCATGGACCTGCGCGGGCGGCTGGCCGTGGCGCTGCCCTCCATGCTCATCATGGGCGCGGCGCTCGTCGCGATGCCCCTGAGCACCTCCTTCTGGCCGTTCCTGCTGGTCTCCTGCCTCCTCGGTCTCGGGAACGGCATCGGCTCTGGCATGATCATGACCCTCGGGGCCGACTTCTCGCCCGCGCACGGCCGGGCCCAGTTCCTCGGGCTGTGGCGCCTCATGGCGGACTCCGGCAGCACGCTGGGCCCGGTGCTCCTCTCGGCCGTGACGGCGGCGGCGAGCCTGGGGATCGGGGTGGCGGCCGCGGGGGCGCTGGGGCTCGCGGCGGCCGGGGTCCTCGCGTGGAGCATCCCGCGCGCGCAGCGCAGTCCCGCGCAGGGCTCGTAGGGCGGCCGGGCGAGGCTGTCGGTCAGGGTCCGGTGGCGCGCCGGGTCAGCGCCGCTGGACGGCGCTCGCGAGGAGCCAGGAGGCGGCACTCGCGACGAGGTAGCCGCTGATGACGATGAAGGCGCACCCCGCCCAGAAGTAGTTCGTGGTGCTGACCTCGCTGCCCAGGCCCGGCGCGATGCGGACGAGGGCCACGACCGCCACCGCCGCGGCGACGAGGCCGATCAGCGTCGGCAGCGCCACCCACAGCCGCCAGGACGCCGGGTGGCTGCCGAACCCCTCCCACGTGTTCCAGCTGCCGCCCCGGCGCAGGAGGAGCCACGCCGCGGGAGACATCACGGCGGCCACCACGAGGAACGCCGCCACCACGTCCGCCGGCCGGTGCCACTGGTTCACGAGCGTTGCGATCCCCGTGCCCACGGCATACGTCCCGCCGGCGAACGCGACCAGGGGGCGCCAGCGCGGGGAGGCCACCAGGAACACGGCGGCCGCCGCCGAGGCCGCGAGCGTCGTGTGGCCGGAGGGCAGGGAGTTCCCGGCGAAGGTCTCGATGCCCCGGTACGGGCGGGTGAGGACGTCGTTCTTGAGGACCTGCGTGGCGAGGTTGGCTCCCCCCGCGGCGGCGAGGGCTATGAGCGAGGCGGCCCATCGGCGTCGTACGAGGGCGGCGTATCCGAGGCCTATGGCGCCGAGCCCCACCGAGATGAGCGGGAGGTAGTCCAGGAAGCGCAGGGACGCCTTGCTGGCGGCGCCGTAGAGCTGGGTGGCCTCCACCAGCGCCGACTCGTCGATGTACTGGCCGGTGGTGGTCCGCACGAAGAACAGGTACGTGCCCAGCAGGGCCGCGACCGCGGCGAGCGAGGCGAGCATGAGCGGGGCCAGCCGCGGCCGGCCCAGGGCCAGGTCGGGGTCCTCTGCGGGGGCGCCGGGGGGCGCTGCCTGCGTCATCTCGGGGGCTCGGATCGGGGCGGGCATGACACCCAGCGTCCCATACCCGGCTGGGGGCGGGCCAAAACTTCCAGGGGCGCTCGCGAGGGGCGGCCGAGGCCCGCACTCCACGCGCGATGCTGCTCATGCTTGGAGTCCCAGCGGGCGTCCTGCGGCGTGCCGTGCGCGTGTCGCGGAGGGGCCGCGGTGACGGTGAGCAGAATCGCCCGGCGGCTGGGCCCGGCGTGCTCCCAGCGGTCTCGGCTACCCTCGGGAGGCGTGATCAAGGACTGGTGGCAGGCGTTCCTGGACGGCTTCGTGGGCGGGTTCGCCCGCACCCAGCCCCTCGCCGTGCCGGCGTCGGAGCTGGCCCTGCTGCTCGCCGCCGCGGCCGCCCTGTGCGTCGTGCCGTTCCTGTGGCGGTTCTTCGGACGGTTCGTCACGATCGTGCACGAGCTCGGGCACGCCTTCGCCGGGCTCGCCACCGGCATGCGCGTCACCGGCATCACGCTGCGCATGGACCAGGGCGGCACCACGCACGGGGTGGGCCGGGGGAGGGCCGTGTGGTTCGGCTTCTGGGGCTACCCCTCCCCGGCGGTGGTCGGGGCAGCGCTCGTCTGGGCCTCCGCCGCCGGGTTCGGCCGCGCCGCGCTCTCCCTGGCCGTGGTGCTGCTCGCGCTCGTGTTCCTCTTCATCCGCAACCTCCAGGGCGTGCTCATCCTCCTCGGGGCGATCCTCGCCGTTGCCGTGATCGTGGTGGCCGTCCCGCCTGACACCCAGGTCCACATCACCCTCGCGGTGGGCCTCGCCCTCGTGCTCGGCGCCGCCCGCGACTGGTGGAACGTGGTCACCGTCCACACGACCCGCCGGCGCGAGCTCGCCAGCTCCGACGCCTACATCCTCTCCCGCAAGACCGGCGTGCCCTCGGCCGTGTGGCTCGCCTCGTTCGCCGCGGTGATCGTGCTCGCCGGCCTCGCCTCGTGGGTCCTGCTCGACGGGGCCGTGCGTACAGTGGGCACGTGATCACTGCCCCGCGCCCCGCCCTGCCGGACCTCGCCGAGCTCGAGGCGGGTGCCGCCGTCGTGCGCCTGCCGATGCGGGTCAAGTTCCGCGGCGTGACCGAGCGGGAGGCGCTCCTGGTCCGCGGGCCGGCCGGATGGGGCGAGTTCTCGCCGTTCCTCGAGTACGACGACGCTGAGGCCTCCCGCTGGCTCGCCTCCGGCCTCGAGGCAGCCTGGGAGGGCTTCCCCGAGCCGGTGCGCGACCGGGTGCCGGTCAACGCCACGGTGCCCGCGGTTCCCGCCGGCCAGGTGCCCGAGGTGCTCGCGGCGTTCGGGCCGGTGCAGGCGGTCAAGGTCAAGGTCGCCGAGCGCGGGCAGGCGCTCGCCGACGACATCGCCCGGGTCGCCGCAGTGCGCCGTGCGCTGCCCGAGGCGGACCTGCGCGTCGACGCGAACGCGGGCTGGACCGTGCCGGAGGCCGTCGAGGCGCTCGTGCGGCTCGGCGAGTTCAGCCTCGAGTACGCCGAGCAGCCCGTGCCGGGGATCAACGGCCTCGCCGAGGTGCGGGCCCTCCTGGAGGCGCGCGGCACGCCCGTGCGGATCGCCGCAGACGAGGCCGTGCGCAAGGCCGAGGACCCCCTGCGCGTGGCCCGCGCCCGCGCCGCGGACCTCATCATCGTCAAGGCCGCGCCGCTCGGGGGCGTGCGCCGGGCCTTGGAGATCGTGCGCGAGGCGGGGCTGCCCGCGGTGGTCAGCTCGGCCCTGGACACCTCCGTGGGGCTCGCGGCCGGTGTGGCGCTCGCGGCCGCGCTGCCGTCCCTGCCGTACGCGTGCGGGCTCGGCACCGGGGCGCTCCTCGCGCACGACGTCGTGTCCCCGGCCCTCGTGCCGGACGGCGGCTTCCTGCCCGCTGACCGCCTCGCCGAGCGTGCTGTGCCGGACCCCGAGCTGCTCGAGCGGTACGCCGCCCCCCGGGAGCGCCGGCAGTGGTGGCTCGACCGTCTCCGCCGGTGCTATGCACACCTGGCCGCCGGGCACTAGGGCTGGGTCACGTCTCGACCGACGCGGGGTCACCTCTCAACGCACCCGGGGTCACTTCTCGACCGACGCGGGGTCATCTCTCGAGGGATCCGGGGTCACTTCTCGGTCGACGCGGGGTCAGGTCTATGGAAGGTGACCCCGGGTACGGGTGAAGGTGACCCCGGGTGCGGGTGAAGGTGACCCCGGGTGCGGGTGAAGGTGACCCCGGGTGCGGGTGAAGGTGACCTCGGGTCGTCGCGCCGCGCCCCTCGGTGGTCCAGGTCCTCCCGGCGGTCCACGCCAGGTAGCCCGGTGGCCCCGCGCGGCCAAAACCCTACGATGGGGATGTGAGTCCCCTCAGTTCCCTCGACGCCGCCCGCGAGGCAGTCTCGGCGCTGCTCGCGGGCGGCGTCCGCTGCGTCGTCGTCTGCCCCGGCTCCCGGAGCGCACCGCTCGCGTACGCGCTCGCCGAGGCCGAGGGGCGAGGGCACCTCGAGCTCGTGGTCCGGATCGACGAGCGGGCGGGCGGCTTCACGGCGCTCGGCGCCGCCCTCTCCTCGGGGCGGCCGACGGCGGTCGTCACCACGAGCGGCTCGGCCGTGGGCAACCTCGTGCCCGCCGTCATGGAGGCGAACCATGCCGAGGTCCCGCTGATCGTCCTCTCGGCGGACCGACCCGAGGAGCTGCACGGGACCGGGGCCAACCAGACCACAGAGCAGTTCGACCTGTTCGGCGAGCACGTCCGGTTCGCCGCCACGGTGGAGGCGGGGGCCTCGCCGTCGTCCCCGGTCCGGACCGCGCTCTCCGCGGCGACCGGCGCGCTCGAGGGGGTGCCCGCCGGCCCCGTGCAGCTGAACCTGTGCTTCCGCGAGCCGCTCGTGCCGGAGGACGGCTGGGAGCCGCCGCACGGCGGATGGGACGCCCCGCCGGTGCAGCCGTACGCGTACCGCAGGCCGCCGGTCGCGGCGCTCGGCGGCCTGCCGCCGCGGCGCACGGTGGTCCTCGCCGGGCACGGCGCCGGCCCGCTCGCCGAGGCCTTCGCGGCCGCCCACGGCCTGCCCCTGCTGGCGGAGCCGACGTCCAACGCCCGCTTCGGCGGCCATGCCGTGGGCCCCTACCGCCTCCTGCTCGAGGGCCATCCGGGCGCGCTCATCGAGCGCGTGGTGCTGTTCGGGCGCCCCACGCTCTCCCGGCCGGTGACGGCACTCCTCGCGCGCGAGGGCGTCCAGACCGCGCTCTACCACGCCCGCCCCGCCGCATGGTTCCGCGAGGGGCGGCGCCCCGAGCGGCTCATCGACGACCTCGACGTGCTCTCCGGCTTCGCCGGCCGCGGCGCCGAGGGCTGGCTCGACGCGTGGCTGCTCGCGGGCGCCGCCGCGCAGGAGGCCGTGGACCGGATCATCGCCGGCCCGGGCGCCGTGCTCACCGGCCCGCGCCTCGCCCAGCTCGTCTGGGAGACCTCGCACGGCCAGCTCATGCTCGGATCCTCCAATGGGATCAGGGACGTTGACCTCGCCGCGTCCCCGCCCACCCAGCCGCTGGCCCGCGTGTTCGCCAACCGCGGGCTCGCCGGTATCGACGGAGCCATCTCGACGGCGACGGGCCTGTGGCTCGGCAGGCGCACCGCGACCACGCTCTTCCTCGGCGACCTCACGCTCCTGCACGACGCGGGCGGCCTGCTCATCGGCGACGGGGAAGCGGAACCGGACCTGCGCGCCGTCGTGCTCAACGACGCCGGCGGCGCCATCTTCGGCGTCCTCGAGCACGGCCGCGTGGGCGGCGACCCGGACGCCCGCCCGGGCGCCGCGGCCGCCGTCGAGCGGCTCTTCGGCACGCCGCACCACGCCGACCTCCGCGCCCTCGCGGCCGCGTACGGAGTGCGGCACACCCTCGTGCGCACGAGCGCGGAGGCCGCCGCAGCGCTCTCGGGTCCCCGGCGGGCCGGGCGCGAGATCATCGAGGCGCGCCTCGACCGGGCCGGGCTGCGGGGGCTGCACGCGAGGATCCGGGCCGCCGTCGAGGATGCGGTGGGCGTCCGTTCGTGACCTTGGGCACGCGCGTCTGGGATTCCGGAAACGACCCTGCGCTGCGGGCTTGCGCCCAGGGGCGGAAATATTGTCCAATGATGAACATTAGTTGTCTGTGATGCACATCTCACCGACCCTCCCACAGGGGTAGGATGGGACGTCGCTTAGCACTCTCGACACGTACCTGAAAAGTAAAGGTAGAGATATGACTTTCTCCGCGAAGCTCGCGGCCAAGGGCGCAGCCGTGCTCGCCGTCGGTGCCCTTGCCCTCACGGCCTGCACCAACGCCTCCGAGACCGGCGGCGGGGCGAGCAAGCCCTCGGGCTCGGCGTCGGCGTCGTTCGACCCGAGCACGGTGACCAAGGACGACTCCCTCGCCTCGCAGGTCCCGGCCGCGCTCAAGTCGAAGGGCACGCTCGTGGTCGGCTCCGACACCTCGTACGCCCCGGCTGAGTTCCTCGGCGGCTCGGACAACCACACGCCGATGGGCTACGACGTGGACCTCGCCAAGGCCATCGGCGCCACTCTGGGCCTCAAGACCGATGTGCAGACCGCGGACTTCACCGGCATCCTCCCGGCCCTCGGCCCCAAGTACGACCTCGGCATCAGCTCCTTCACGATCAACAAGGAGCGCCTCGCCGCCGTCAACTTCGTGAGCTACTTCAACGCCGGCACCGCCTGGGCCGTCCAGAAGGGCAACCCGAAGAAGTTCTCCCTCGATGACGTGTGCGGCAAGACCATCGGCGTCCAGACCGGAACCGTGCAGGAGGACCCGGACCTCAAGGACCGCAACGCCAAGTGCACCGCGGCGGGCAAGCCGGCGATCAACATCGTCTCGCTCAAGGCCCAGACGGACCTCAACACCCGCCTCGTCAACGGCAGCATCGACGCCATGGCGGCCGACTCGCCGATCATCGGCTACGCCGTCCAGCAGACCAAGGGCGCCGTCGAGAAGATCGGCGACACCTACGACTCCGCGCCCCAGGGCATCGCGATCGCCAAGAGCGACACGGCGCTCGCCGACCTGGTCCAGAAGGTCATGACCAAGCTCATCGCCGACGGCACCTACAAGAAGATCCTCGACACGTGGAACAACTCCGAGGGCGCGGTCACCAAGTCTGAAGTCAACCCGACTCCCTCCTCGTGATTGACATGACCACGCATCGGACTGAGACAGTCCAGACGTCCAAGGGCGGCGCACCGGAGCTCATCAAGGCGGTCCCGGTGCGCCACCCCTGGCGGTGGGTGGGGGCCGCCGTCATCCTCGTGATCGTGCTCCTCGCCGTCCAGAGCCTGGCGACGAACGAGAACTTCCACTGGGACACCTACGTCCTGTACATCCTCGACGTGAACGTGGTCCGGGGCGTCGGGTGGACGCTCCTGCTCACCGTGCTCTCGATGGTCCTGGCGATCGTGCTCGCGGTCCTGCTGGCGTTCATGCGCCAGTCGGACAACCCGATCTTCCGCTGGTCGTCCTGGTTCTGGGTGTGGTTCTTCCGCGGCACCCCGGTGTACACCCAGCTCATCTTCTGGGGCCTCGTCTCGGTGCTGTACCCGAAGATCGCGGTGGGGGTCCCCTTCGGGCCCGAGCTGTTCAGCTTCACCACGCAGGACCTCCTGAACGCCTTCTGGGCCGCAGTGCTCGGCCTGGGCCTGAACGAGTCCGCCTACCTCGCGGAGATCTTCCGCGCGGGCCTGAAGTCCGTGGACCGGGGCCAGAGCGAGGCGGCGGAGGCTCTCGGCATGCGCGGGACCAAGATCATGTGGCGGATCGTGCTGCCGCAGGCCATGCGGGTGATCGTGCCGCCCACCGGCAACGAGACGATCGGCATGCTCAAGACCACCTCGCTGGTCCTGGCCGTCCCGTTCACGCTGGACCTCACCTTCGTCACGAACACCCTGGCCAACCGCACCTACCTGCCGATCCCGCTGCTCATGGTGGCGGCGACGTGGTACCTGCTCGTGACGAGCATCCTCATGGTGGGGCAGCACTACATCGAGAAGTACTACGGCAAGGGCGTGGACAACCTCGTCCCCGCCCCCGTGAACGCAGCGGCGGCCAAGGCCGCGGCGGCAGGGCTGGGGCCGGCGTCGGACACCATGCCCGGCGGCCCGACCGTGGCCGGCAAGGACATCGAGGAGAGCGGACGATGAGCGCAGCAGCTGCCGAGGGCACGCACCGCGTCGCCCCCGGGACCCAGGAGATCGTGCGCGTCGAAGGCGTGCACAAGTACTTCGGCCACCACCACGTGCTCCGCGGGATCGACATGACGGTCAAGCAGGGCGAGGTGGCGGTGCTGATCGGCCCCTCCGGCTCCGGCAAGTCCACGCTCCTGCGCTGCATCAACCACCTCGAGACGATCAGCGCCGGCCGGATCAGGGTCAACGGCGAGCTCATCGGGTACCGCGAGCACGGCGGCAAGCTGCACGAGCTCACGCTCAAGGAGGTCGCCCGCCAGCGCCGCAACATCGGCATGGTGTTCCAGCGGTTCAACCTGTTCGGGCACAAGACCGCCCTGGAGAACGTCATCGAGGCGCCGATCCAGGTCAAGGGCCAGAACAAGGCCACGGCCAAGAAGCGCGCCCTCGAGCTCCTCGACCAGGTCGGGCTCTCCGACCGGGCCGGCCACTACCCGGCCCAGCTCTCCGGCGGCCAGCAGCAGCGCGTGGCTATTGCACGGGCCCTGGCGATGGAGCCGGAGCTCATGCTGTTCGACGAGCCCACCTCGGCCCTGGACCCGGAACTCGTCGGCGACGTCCTGAACGTCATGAAGGACCTGGCGGCCTCGGGCATGACCATGATCGTGGTCACGCACGAGATCGGCTTCGCCCGCGAGGTCGGCGACACCCTGACCTTCATGGACGGCGGCGTCGTGGTCGAGTCCGGCAACCCGCGGGACGTCATCGCCAACCCGCAGCACGAGCGCACCCAGGCCTTCCTCGGGAAGGTCCTCTAGCGCGAGAGACCCCGCAAAGCACGGCCAGAGACCCCGCAACACCATCAGGAGGTTGCGGGGTCTCTGGCGTTCGGTTGCGGGGTCTCTGGCGTTGGGCTGAGGGGCCCCGCATCAGCGCTCGACGCCCAGGGCCTCGAGCATCGGGCGGAACTTGGCCCACGTCTCAGCCAGCTCGGCGGTCGGCTGGGACGCCTCCACGATCCCGCACCCGGCGTACAGGCGCATCGAGGTCGGCGTCTCGATGACCCCGCCCCGCAGGGCGATGCCCCACTCGCCGTTCCCTGCGGCGTCGAGCCAGCCGACCGGCCCCGCGTAGGGCCCGCGGTCCAGCGCCTCGAGCTCGCGGATGAGCGCGCCGGCGATCGAGGTCGGGGTGCCGCAGACCGCGGCGGTCGGGTGCAGCGCGTTGACGAGCGCGAGCGAGGTCGGGATGTGCCCCTCGACGTCGACGAGCTCGGCCTTGACGTCTGAGGCGAGGTGGTACACGTTGGGCAGCTCGAGGATGAACGGCTCGTCGTGGGCGTTCATGGCCTCGGAGAAGGGCGCGAGCGCCGTGGTCAGGGACTGGATGGCGATCTCGTGCTCGTGGCGCTGCTTGGGCGAGCCGGCGAGCACGCGCTCCGCGTACTCGAGGCCCTGGCCGTTGGCGTCGCGCCGGTCGATCGTGCCCGCGAGGACCCGCGCCTGCGCGGTGCGCCCCTCGACCTGGATGAGCATCTCCGGGGTGGCGCCCACGAGCCCGTCCACCCCGTACACCCACGTGTCCCGGTAGGACGCCGCGAGCCGGCGCAGCACCTCGTGCCGCTCGATCCCGCTGCCTCGGTGCACCACGATGTCCCGGGCGAGCACGAGCTTCTCGAGGTCGCCGGCCGCGATCCGCTCCACCCCGGCGGCCACGGCGTCCATCCACCGCTGCTCGCCCAGCGATCCGGGGGAGAGGGTGACCGGCCCGCGGCCGGCGCTGTCCGCGCCCGAGTCCGCGCGCGCCGTCGTGCGTCCATCGCCGCCCGCACCGCCGGCGGTGCCGAGGACGCGCACGACGGCGGCCTGCACCCCCGCGTCGGTGGGCTCCGTCCCGTCGCTGGTCACCAGCGTGGCCCAGGCGGCGCCGTCGCGGATGCCGATCACGAGCTCTGGGACCACGAGGCGGGAGAGGAAGTGGGACGTGCGGGAGAAGGCGAAGCTGCCGAACGCGAGCAGGCCGGTGCCCGGGTGGCCCACGCGGTCCACCACCTCGGCCTCGAGCGTGAGCTGCTTCCACCACGCCTCGGCATCGATGAAGCGGTCGGCGCCGGTGGCCGTGAAGCGGGCCGCCTCGCCGAACCCGATCTGGCCCTCGCCGCGGCGGATCCAGCAGTGCACCTCCGCGTCGGTGAGGCCTGCCGCGAGGTCGGTGGCGCCGAGGGCGGCCGGGCCCAGAGTGACCGTGAGGGCGCGCAAGGGGTGCTTCATGATGGGTCAAGCCTACGCGGTCGGCGGCCGCCGTCCCGGCGCGGGCCGCGGGGCCCTGGACGTGGCCGGACCTCTCGGAGCAGACCGCCGGGCCGGGCCGCGGCGCCATGGACGGGGCGCGCGCGCCGCAGCTATCCTGACCGCCGTCCGCCGTACATGCACAGGAGGTCCCGTGAGCATTGCCGTCGTGGTCCACGCCGCCGGGGACCTGCGCCTCGATCCGGTGCCGGAGCCGCGGCCGGGGCCCCGGGACGCGGTCGTGGCGGTCGAGTACGGGGGCATCTGCGGCAGCGACCTCTCCTACCTCCGGCACGGCGCCTCGGGCCTGAGCATCCTGCGTGACCCCCTCGTGCTCGGCCACGAGGTCGCCGGGCACATCGAGGCCCTCGGCGAGGCGGTGACGGGCTTCGACGTGGGCCAGCGCGTGGCCGTCCACCCCGCCACGGTGTGCGGCCACTGCCGGCACTGCACCCAGGGCCGGCCCAACCTGTGCGAATCGGTGCGCTACCTCGGCTCCGCCGCGTCCTGGCCCCACACCCAGGGCGCCTTCTCGGCCCGCACCGTGGTCCCGGCGGACCAGCTGCGCGCCGTGCCCGAGGGCGTGAGCACGCGCCTGGCCGCCGTCGCCGAGCCCCTCGGGGTCGCGATCCACGCCGTCAAGCGGGCCGGCGACGTCCGCGGCCGCACGGTCCTGGTCAACGGCGCCGGGCCGATCGGCGCGCTCGTCGTCGCCGCCGCGCGCCGGGCCGGGGCCGCCCGCGTGATCGCGGCGGACCTCGCCCCCGCCTCGCTCGGGGTCGCCGAGAGGATGGGCGCCCACGAGACGGTGGACCTCGCCGGGGGCGCTGCGCTGCCCGAGGCCGACGTCGTCTTCGAGGCCTCCGGCGCGCCCGGGGCCGTCAGCGCCGTCCTGCGTTCCGTCCGGCGGGGCGGCACGGTGGTCCAGGTCGGCAACCTGCCCGCCGGGGACATCGCGGTCTCGCTCGGCGCGCTCGTGTTCCGCGAGGTGGACTATCGGGGGACGTTCCGCTTCGTCGACGAGATCGCGACAGCCCTGGCGTACCTCGCCGAGGGGCTCGACGTCGGGCCCCTGCTCACCCACGAGTTCGCCGCCGAAGACGCCGCCGAGGCCTTCCGCGTGGCAGGGGACCGCCGCACCGGCTCGTCGAAGGTCCTGCTGCGGTTCTGAAGTTTGGCAGAATGGTGTGGGTGAGCAGCGCAGGCAGCAGGGCATCCCTTGAGAAGCGGCCCGACGAGGTCGCCACCATGTTCGACGAGGTCGCACCCCGGTACGACGTCATGAACGACCTCCTCTCCCTCGGCCAGACGCGCCGCTGGCGGAAGATCGTGCTCGATGCGGTCGATGCCAGTCCCGGCCAGCGGGTCCTCGACCTCGCCGCCGGGACCGGCACCTCCTCGGAGCCCTACGCGGACGCGGGGATCGACGTCGTGGCCTGCGACTTCTCCCTCGGCATGCTCCGGGTGGGCAAGCGCCGCCGCCCCGACATCGACTTCATCGCCGGCGACGCGACCAACCTGCCCTTCGCGGACGGCTCCTTCGACGCCGTGACCATCAGCTTCGGGCTGCGCAATGTGAGCGACCCCCGCAAGGCCCTCGCCGAGATGCTGCGCGTGACCAAGCCCGGCGGCCGGCTCGTCATCGCCGAGTTCTCCTCCCCGGTCAACCCCCTCTGGCGCACCATGTACGTCGAGTACCTCATGCGCGCCCTGCCCGAGATCGCCCGCCGGGCGTCCTCCAACCCGGACGCCTACGTGTACCTCGCCGAGTCGATCCGCGCCTGGCCGGACCAGGACAACCTGGCCGCGTGGCTGTCCGCGGCCGGGTGGACGGACGTGACGTACCGCAACCTCTCCGGCGGGATCGTGGCCGTGCACCGCGCGTACAAGCCCGAGGCCGCGACCGGGTCGCCGGCGGCGCCGCCCGCCCAGGTCCGGCGGGCACGCCGCTCCGCGTCCCGCTGACGCCGCCGGATCCACCGTGGACGTCCTGATCGTCGGCGCCGGGCCGGCCGGCTCGACCGCAGCCCACTACCTCGCACGCTCCGGCGTGCCCGTGACCGTGCTCGAGAAGACCCGCTTCCCGCGCGAGAAGGTGTGCGGGGACGGACTCACGCCCCGCGCC
The DNA here is from genome assembly GCF_001577305.1 of Sinomonas atrocyanea. Classification (NCBI taxonomy): domain Bacteria; kingdom Bacillati; phylum Actinomycetota; class Actinomycetes; order Micrococcales; family Micrococcaceae; genus Sinomonas; species Sinomonas atrocyanea. The sequence continues at coordinate 3,411,395 of NZ_CP014518.1, read as the reverse complement.
GTGCGCGAGATCCAGCTGCTCGGGCTCCCGCATGCCGCCGAGGACGGCTGGCGCCGCAACCGCGGCCTGCGCCTCATCGCCGGCGGCCGCACCCTCGAGCTCCCGTGGCCCGACCTCGACGGCTTCCCCGACTACGGGCTCGTCCGCACCCGGCTCGGCTTCGACGAGGCCCTCGCCGCCCACGCCCGCTCCGCCGGGGCGCAGATCCTCGAGGGGCACTCGGTCGCGGAGGTCCTCACGGACGACGCCGGCCGGGTGGTGGGTGCCCGCGCCCACCTCCTCGACGAGGCTGGCAAGAAGACCGGCGAGACGCGTGACTTCCACGCCGACGTGGTGCTCGCCGCCGACGGCAACTCGACCCGCGCCGCCGTCTCCCGCGGGCTCGCCAAGCGCGACGACCGCCCGCTCGGGGTCGCCTACCGCACGTACTTCGAAAGCCCCCGCCACGAGGACGACTGGATGGAGGGCTGGCTCGAGCTGCCCGGGGCGGACGGCAAGCCCCTGCCCGGGTACGGCTGGGTGTTCGGCGTGGGCGACGGCACGTGCAACGTGGGCCTGGGCATCCTCAACTCCTCGAAGGAGTTCGGCAGGCTCGACTACCGCCAGGTGCTGCGCGAATGGACCGCCGGGATGCCGGGGGAGTGGGGCTTCAGCGAGGAGAACCAGGTCGGCCCGATCCGCGGCGCCGCGCTGCCCATGGGCTTCAACCGGACCCCGCACGTGGTCCCCGGCATGGCCCTCCTCGGCGACGCCGGAGGCATGGTCAGCCCGTTCAACGGCGAGGGCATCTCCTACGCCATGGAGTCCGGGCGGTTCGCCGCCCAGTACCTCGTCGACGCCGCAGCAGCTCAGCGCGCGGCGGGCCGGGCGCGGCCGGCGGAGGCCGACGTCGACCGTCGCCTCGGCGCGTACGCGGACCGGGTGCGGCGCGAGTGGGGGAGCCATTTCACGCTCGGCCGCGGGTTCGCGGCGCTGATCGGCCACCCGGCCGTGATGCGGGCGGCGCTCGCCACCGGCATGCCGGTGCCGCCGCTCATGCGCCTCGTGGTGCGGCTGCTCGCCAACCTCACCGACCGGCCCGGGACGAGCCTGCCGGACGCGGCGATCCGGGTGCTCGAGGCGCTCGTGCCCGCGACATCGAACACCGTTCCACCGAGCCCGGCGCCCGCAGCGCGCCCCGAAAGCTAGGCTTGACCCCGTGACTGATTCTGCAGACAGCCGCTGGACGCACGCGGGGCACGGCCGCCCCGAGTCCTCCGAGCCGCCTCCCACGACCACGGCGATCGCCGCGGGCATGCAGCTGCCTGCCGGCTTCGCCGCCATTGCCGAGGACGCTGAGCTGGGCCCTGCGATCAGCACGAGCATGGCGCGCGTCGAGCGGGTCCTGCGGGAGGCCATCTCCAACTCCGACCCGCTGGCCGACGCGACGAGCAAGCACCTCATGGAGGCGGGCGGCAAGCGCATCCGCCCGCTGCTGACCATCCTCGCCGCCCATCTGGGCGACTCCGAGCGCGCCGAGGTGCTCCAGGCGGCGGCGGTCGTCGAGCTCACGCACCTCGCGACGCTGTACCACGACGACGTCATGGACTCCGCGCCGTACCGCCGCGGCGCCCCCACCGCCCACGAGGTCTGGGGCAACACCGTGGCGATCCTCGCCGGCGACCTCATCTTCGCCCGCGCCTCGATCCTCGTCTCCGACCTCGGCGGGCGCGCGCTGGCCATCCAGGCGCGCACCTTCGAGCGGCTCTGCCTCGGGCAGCTGCACGAGACCGTGGGCCCGCGCGACGGCGAGGACCCGCTGCAGCACTACATCTCCGTGCTGTCGGACAAGACCGGCTCGCTCATCGCCGCCTCCGGCCAGTTCGGCGTGATCTTCTCCGGCGCCCCGTCCGAGTACGAGTCCGTCCTCGTGGACTACGGCGAGAAGGTGGGGGTCGCGTTCCAGCTGGCCGACGATGTCATCGATGTCACCGGCGGCAAGGTCACCTCGGGCAAGATCGCCGGGACGGACCTGCGCGAGGGCGTCCCGACCCTGCCCGTGCTGCTGCTCCGCCGCGCCGCGGCCGACGGCGATGCCTCCGCCCAGCGCGTGCTCGGCTTCGTGGACGCGGACCTCTCCGGCGACGACGCGCTCGCCGCGGCGGTCGACGCGATCGCGTCGCACCCGGTGACCGAGCAGTCGTGGGCCGTCGCCCGGGAATGGGCCGACGCGGCCAAGGCCGCGCTCCGGCCGCTGCCCGAGGGGGTCGTGAAGGACTCGTTGGCCGCGTTCGCGGACGCGGTGGTGGAGCGCCGGGCCTGACCTCGCCCTCCCCCCGCCCCCGAGGGCCGACCGACGACGAACGACGGCCAACTGACGCGGGGTCACCTCCCGGGCGACGCGAGGTCATCTCTTGGGCGACGCGGGGTCATCTCTCAGGTGACGCGAGGTCATCTCTCCAGTTGTCCGAGGTCAGCTCTTGGGTGACGCGGGGTCATCTCTCGGGTGACGCGGGGTCATCTCTCGGGTGACGCGGGGTCATCTCTCCAGCTGTCCGAGGTTAGGTCATGCGGCGCGGCCTGCGAGGTGGCCCCTGAGAGCGGCTCGAACGCTAGCGAAGTCGTTCTGGCAATCCTCGGATCTGACGATGAGCACGATCCACCCGGCTGCGCGGAAGGCGGCGTCCCGCCGTGCATCGCGCCAGCGCTGTTCCTCGCTTAGGTGATGACTGCCGTCGTACTGAATCGCCACCTTGACCGACGGATACCCCATATCGGCGCTCGGCGAGAAGGGATCGTTTGGCCGCAGAGCAATCTGCAGCTCGGGTTCCGGGAATCCATGGGCGAGCAGGCTGAGGCGGAGGAGCGTCTCTTGAGGCGAGTCGGCCCCGACCCGCATGTCGGCGAGAGCGGCTCGGCACTTCGCGACGCCCGGCATGTTGGGGTGTGCCCGGAGCAGGGCTGCAAGTGCGCCTTTGGTGGCGTGAGGAACAGCGCGGCCCTCAAGCCCGGGCCTGGGAATGCGAAGCAGCTCGTCTCCAAGGATCACCAGCCCCACGGGGCCGAGTTCGTTTCCAAGGTCGAGCCAGGTCCTCGCCGGCGAGCTGACTCTGACTCCTGCACTCAGCTCGACAATCTCGCCTGCCTTGACGCGCACCCTGTGGCCGACGACGCCGGTTCTGCGCACGCGGGGCACGTCCGTGGGCTTGCTCAAGTGGAGCAGGGAGTGGTCCGCAGCGTCATCCGGCAGCCACAGCCCGTGAAGGGCTGCCGCAGTTTGATGCGATGCCCACGCCTGCGGTGTCACCGCGAGGTGCGCTCGTACGCGGTCCCGGAGCTGGGCGGTGTTGTCGTCGGGGACGTAGAGCTCACGGCTGATATGCCGGACGTTCTCCTGAAGCAGTTGGGAGTAGTCGAGACCATGTCGCTCGGCCTCGGCAGCCGTGAAGGGGGCTGCGAGCAGGGTCTCGCGGGCTTTGACAGGATCCATGGCCCCATAGTGGCAGGGTCCGGGCTGGAGCGTCGGAAGTTATCCACAGGCATTCGGCAAAGGGGCAGCGTGGGGAGCGGGACGTGGTGGCCCCGCGCAGAGGGAGAGGTGACCTCGGGTCGGGTGGGAGGTGACCCCGCACGGAGGGAGAGGTGACCTCGGGTCGGGTGGGAGGTGACCCCGCGCTGAGGCAGAGGTGACCTCGGGTTGGGTGGGAGGTGACCCCGCACGGAGGGAGAGGTGACCTCGGACCGGGGGAGGAACGGTTAAACGGGTGGTCCCGGGACTCGGCTAACGCCGATTCCCGGGACCGTTTCCGTTCGCACCCGGATTCACTGGAGGCTAAGAAGTGAACCCACTGACAAGCATATGACAGATCTGTAAAAAGTCCAGCGATACCCGTCAATCAGTTTGAAAGAGGGGCAGGTCAGCCCTCTTCGTCTTCCTCGTCGTCCTCGCTGAAGACCCACTCGAACATGTCGAACGTGAACTCGGAGAACGTGCCGTCCTCCGAGACCCACTCGCCCCGGGCGTTGTTCTTCCGGTACACGATCGGGTCCGGGACGCGCAGGTCGCCCGCGCGGAAGCCCCAGGTGAACTGCTCGTCCTCGTCTTCGAGGAACATGAGGAAGCCCTCGTCGTCGATCTCGAGCTCTTCGGGGTCCCAGAAGTAGTGGTAGGCCTCCATGAGCTCGGAGTTGCCCAGCGCGAGGTAGAACTCACGCAGCACCTGCGGGACGGTGAACGCATGTTCTTCGAGGGCCTCCTCGAGCTCCTTCTCGGAGATTCCGTCCTCGGGCTTCCAGGGATCCTCGAGGTACTTCGGGACAAGCGCGCGGAACTTCTCCAGGAACATCTCGTTCATGTGCTTCATCCTAGTCGGGCGGGGCCCGCGGGTTTCCGCCGCGTGAACTGACGGCCGGTACGCTCGGCACATGAGCCAGGACATCCTCGTGGCATGCGCCCACGGAACCAGCAACGCCGGGGGCCGGGCCGCGATCCTTGCCGTCGTCGAGGAGATCCGGGCAGCCCGGCCGGGCCTGACCGTGGTGGACGCGTACGTCGACGTGCACGGCCCCGAGCTGCCGGAAGTGGTGGCCGGGCTGCCCGCGGGGGCGGGCGCCGTCGTCGTGCCCCTCCTCCTCAGCGTCGGCTACCACGTGAAGGTGGACATCGCCCGTGCGGTGGCGTCGCGGCCCGGCACGCTCGCCGCGGGCCCCCTCGGGCCCGACGAGCGCCTCGCGGACCTCCTCGCCGAGCGCCTCGCCGAGGCGGGACTGCGCGCGGATGACGCCGTGGTGCTCGCCGCCGCCGGGTCGTCGAATCCGCAGGCGGCGGCCGACGTCGAACGCCTTGCCGACATGCTCCGCCATCGCGTCCCGAACCGCGTGCTGCCCGGGTACGGCGCGAGCGCCTCGCCGAGCGTGCCGGAGGCCGTCGCCGAGCTGCGGGCCGAGGAGACGGACGGGGCGGGCGACGCCGCGCGGGTCGTCATCGCCTCCTACCTCCTCGCGCCGGGGTTCTTCCACGACCAGCTCGCGAAGGCCGGGGCCGACGCCGTCGCCGCGCCGCTGCTGCCGGCGCCCGTCATCGCTCGGATCGCCCTGGACCGCTACGACGCCGCGCTCGCCGCGCGGGCCGCCCAGGCGCCCGCCCCGGCGGCGCCCGCCGAATGAGCGCCGCTGCCGAGCACGCACCCCGGAGGGCGAGCGCAGGGCTCCTCGTGGTCCTCGTCGCGGCGATGGGCGTGGGTCCGCTGCTGAACTACGGCCTCAGCGCCGTGAGTCCGCTCATCCTCGCGTCGCTGGGGATGAGCCAGTCCCAGTTCGGCCTCCTCGCCGGGGCCGTGTTCGCCTCGGCGGCCGTGAGCAGCTTCTCCCTCGGGCGCCTGAGCGACCGGGCGGGAACGCGCACGCAGCTCGTGCTGATCTTCGGCGGGACCGTCGTGGCGCTCGTCATCGCGGCCCTCGCGCACAGCTTCTGGGTGCTCCTCGCCGCGGTCATCATCGCCGGCCCTGCGCAGTCGATCTCGAACCCGACCACCAACCGCGTCATCGTGACCTCGGTGCCCCCGCACAAGCGCGCCGGGTGGATCGGGATCAAGCAGTCCGGCGTCCAGGCGAGCCAGCTCTTCTCCGGTCTGTTCTTCCCCGCGGTGGCGCTCTGGCTCGGGTGGCAGGGCGCATTCGGGTTGGCCGCGGTTGTTGCGCTCGGCCTGCTCGCCTACGGGTTCACGCAGGTTCCCTCGGAGCCCGCGAAGCCGAGGTCCCGCGCCCGGCGCGGGCAGGGCGGATCCCTGCCGTTCTCGGTGTGGCTCTTCGCCGGGTTCGCCTTCTTCTCGGGCCTGGGGATGCAGGCCACCAACGTGTACCTGCCGCTCTACGCGGTGCGCGAGCTGGGCTTCCCGCTCGTGCTGGCGGGCGCAGCGGCGGGTGTCTCCGGCATCGTGGGCGTGTCCTCGCGGATCGTGTGGGGGCGCAGGATGGCCGGCGGCGCCCGGCCGTCCGGGCTGCTGTTCGCCCTGGCCCTCGGGGCGATCGTGGGCGTGGCGTGCCTGCTCGGCGCCGGCGCCCTGCACCAGCCGTGGCTCGTCTGGGCCGGGGTCGCGCTGCACGGGGCGACGGTGCTGGGCGCGAACGTGATCATGAACGCGGCCGTGCTCGTGGTGGTGCCCCCGGAACGGGTGGGCGTGGCGTCCGGCGTGCTCGCCGCGGGCATGTACACGGGGTTCTCGCTCGGGCCGCTGATCATGGGCGTCCTCGCCGACGCGACCGGCTCGTACGACGTCGGCTGGCTCTCCGTCGGCGCCGGGTACCTGGTCTGTGCGGGCCTGGCGCTGTGGCTGCGGCGGTACGGCGCCACACACCCGTGGACGTCGTTCTCCCACTGACCCCCTCGGCGTTCCGGGTACGCATCTCGTCGCCTCCTGAGCGTTTCGGGTACGCATCTCGTCGCCGTTTCCGGCTTTCTGGTACGCACGACGGCGGGTTCCCCGGCCGCGCGCGACGACGCGGCCGGCGTCGTGCGCGCCACCAGAGGGCCCGGGCCATGAGCAGCGGACGGCTCCAGAGCGGACAGCGAGCCGCGAGCCCGCGTACCCGGAACGCCGAAGGCGCGACGAGATGCGTACCCGAACCGCCGAAAGCGCGACGAGATGCGTACCCGAAACACAAGGCGGGGGAGGGGTGGGGCGGGAGGCGGGGAGGAGTCAAGGGGCGCCCCCGAGATCGGGCCCTGTGCGACGAAATGCGTCCCCGGGTGACCCTGCATTGCAGCGCCGTGGAGCCCGGGCAGCGGGCTCCGTACCCTCGAACGCATGACAGAGACCGCCACGCACCCGCGCACCGACGCCGCGCGCCCAGCACGCCCGCGTGCCGCCAAGCCGAACGGGCAGTGGAAGGTGGACGGCACCGCCCCGCTCAACCCGAACGAGGCCTGGAAGCAGGAGGACGGCGGGCTCAGCGTCCGCGAGCGGATCGAGTCGATCTACGCCGCCGGCGGGTTCGACTCGATCGACCCGACCGACCTGCACGGCCGCTTCCGCTGGTGGGGCCTCTACACCCAGCGCAAGCCCGGGATCGACGGCGGCAAGACCGCCACGCTCGAGCCGCACGAGCTCGAGGACCGCTACTTCATGATGCGCGTACGGATCGACGGCGGCGCGCTCACCACCGAGCAGCTGCGCGTGATCGGCGGGATCTCCCGCGACTTTGCCCGCGGCACCGCGGACATCACCGACCGGCAGAACATCCAGCTGCACTGGGTCGAGATTGAGAGCGTGCCGGAGATCTGGCGCCGCCTCGAGGCCGTGGGGCTGCACACCACCGAGGCCTGCGGCGACGTGCCGCGCGTGATCCTCGGCTCCCCGGTCGCCGGCATCGCCGCGGACGAGATCCTCGACCCCACCCCGCAGATCCGCGAGATCGCGGACCGCTACATCGGCGACGAGTCCTTCGCGAATCTGCCCCGCAAGTACAAGACCGCCATCACGGGCCACCCGTCCCAGGATGTGGTCCACGAGATCAACGATTTCGCCCTCGTCGGCGTGGTGCACCCTGAGCTGGGCCCCGGCTACGACCTGTGGGTCGGCGGCGGGCTCTCCACCTCTGCGCACCTCGCCGTCCGCCTCGGCGCCTTCGTCGAGCCCTCGCGCGCGGCCGAGGTGTGGGTCGGCGTCACGAGCATCTTCCGCGACTACGGCTACCGCCGCCTGCGCAACCGGGCGCGCCTGAAGTACCTCGTGGCGGACTGGGGCGCCGAGAAGTTCCGGCAGGTCCTCGAGACCGAGTACCTCGAGGCGCCCCTGCCCGACGGCCCCGCCGCCGAGAAGCCCTCCACCCCCGGCGACCACGTGGGCGTCCACCGGCAGAAGGACGGCCGCTTCTACATCGGCGCCACCCCGACCGTGGGCCGCGTCTCCGGCGAGACCCTCGTGCGGCTCGCCGACCTCATCGAGGCCCACGGCTCGGCCCGCCTGCGCACCACCCCGCACCAGAAGATCGTGGTGCTCGACGTCGAGGAGGGCCGCGTCGACTCGCTCGTGGCCGGCCTCGAGGAGCTCGGCCTCTACGCAGACCCGAGTCCCTGGCGCCGCTCCACCATCGCCTGCACCGGCATCGAGTTCTGCAAGCTCGCGATCGTGGACACCAAGGACACCGCGACCGCCGCCATCGCCGAGCTCGAGCAGCGCATCCCGGCCAACGAGCTCCTGCGGCCGCTGACCCTGCACGTGAACGGCTGCCCCAACTCGTGTGCCCGCATCCAGACGGCGGACATCGGGCTCAAGGGCCAGCTCCTGCCCGACGGCAACGGCGGCCAGACCCCGGGCTTCCAGGTGCACCTCGGCGGCGGCCTCGCCTCCGACTCCCGCGAGGAGGCCGGCACCGGCCGCACCGTCCGCGGGCTCAAGGTCACCGCCGAGGGCCTGCCCGACTACGTCGAGCGCGTCACCCGGCGCTACCTCGCCGAGCGCGCCGACGAGGGGCAGACCTTCGCCGAATGGGCCCACGCCGCAGACGAGGAGGCACTCCAGTGACGGCCACGACGAAGCGCTCGCAGGACGAGCTCAAGGCCCTCGCCGAGGCCGGCGCCGCCGAGCTCGGCTGGGACGCCTCCGCCCAGGAGGTGATCGGCTGGGTGGCGCGGAACTTCGCGGTGGAGGCCACCGCCGTTGCCTGCTCGATGGCCGACGCCGTCCTGCCGGCCCTGGTGGCCGACCAGCTCCCGGGCGTGGACGTCCTCTTCCTCGACACCGGCTACCACTTCCCCGAGACGTACGCCACGCGGAACGAGGTCGCCGAGAACCTCCGCGTGCGGATCGTCGATGTCACGCCGAAGCAGACCGTCGCCGAGCAGGACGCCGCCGAGGGCAAGGACCTCTTCTCCCGCGATCCGGGCCGCTGCTGCGCCCTGCGGAAGGTCGAGCCGCTGCACGCCTCGCTCGCGGGCTACGAGCTGTGGTTCACCGGGGTGCGCCGCGACGAGGCCCCGACCCGCAGCAGTACCCCGCTCGTGACGTGGGACGAGAAGAACGGCCTCGTGAAGGTCAACCCGGTGGCCCCGTGGTCCTTCGAGGCGCTGGTGCAGTACTCCGAGGACAACCTCCTGCCCGTCAATCCCCTCCTTGCCCAGGGGTACCCCTCCATCGGCTGTGCGCCGTGCACGCGCCCGGTCGCCCCCGGAGAGGACCCCCGAGCCGGCCGCTGGTCCGGCACCGACAAGACAGAATGCGGACTCCACGTATGAGCACTCCCACCGACACACTGGTCGAGCCCACCCGAGGCCAGGGCTCCCTCGCGCTCCTCGACGCCCTCGAGGCCGAGTCGATCCACATCATCCGCGAGGTCGTCGCCGAGTTCGAGCGCCCCGCGATGCTCTTCTCGGGCGGCAAGGACTCCGTGGTCATGCTGCACCTGGCCGCCAAGGCGTTCTGGCCCGGGAAGATCCCCTTCCCCGTGCTCCACGTGGACACGGGCCACAACTTCCCCGAGGTCCTCGACTTCCGCGACCGCACCGTGGCGCGCCTGGGCCTGAAGCTCGTGGTCGGCTCCGTGCAGGAGTTCATCGACCGCGGGGAGCTCGCCGAGCGCGCCGACGGCACCCGCAACCCGCTGCAGACCGTGCCGCTCCTGGACGCGATCGAGCGCAACAAGTTCGACGCCGTCTTCGGCGGCGGCCGCCGCGACGAGGACAAGGCCCGCGCCAAGGAGCGCATCCTGTCCCTGCGCGACGAGTTCGGCCAGTGGGACCCGCGCAACCAGCGCCCCGAGCTGTGGAACCTCTACAACGGCCGACACACGGTGGGCCAGCACGTGCGGGCGTTCCCCATCAGCAACTGGACCGAGCTGGACATCTGGCGGTACATCGAGCGCGAGCAGATCGAGCTGCCGAGCATCTACTACGCGCACGAGCGCGACGTGTTCGTCCGCGACGGCATGTGGCGCGCCGTGGGGGAGGTGAGCCGGCCGCGCGAGGGGGAGGACGTCGTCGTGCGCACCGTGCGGTACCGGACGGTGGGGGACATGTCCTGCACCGGCGCCGTGCTCTCCGACGCCTACACCGTGGCGGACGTGGTGCGCGAGGTTGCCGCGTCCACCCTCACCGAGCGCGGGGCCACCCGCGCCGACGATCGCATTTCCGAAGCGGCGATGGAAGACCGCAAGAAGGACGGGTACTTCTGATGAGCACGCTGGCCGAGCCTGCCGAGACCACCACGCTGACCGAGGGCACCCTCTTCCGCTTCGCGACCGCCGGGAGCGTCGACGACGGCAAGTCCACCCTCGTGGGCCGCCTCCTGCACGACTCCAAGGCGATCCTCGCCGACCAACTCGACGCCGTGGCGCGCACCTCCGAGGCCCGCGGCTTCGGCGGCGAGAAGGGCGGGCTCGACCTCGCGCTCCTCACCGACGGGCTGCGCGCCGAGCGCGAGCAGGGCATCACGATCGACGTCGCCTACCGCTACTTCGCGACCGACCGGCGCACGTTCATCCTCGCCGACTGCCCGGGCCACGTGCAGTACACCAAGAACACGGTCACCGGCGCCTCGACCGCGGACGCCGTGGTGCTGCTCATCGACGCGCGCAAGGGCGTGCTCGAGCAGACCCGCCGGCACCTCTCGGTCGCCGCGCTCCTGCGCGTGCCGCACGTGGTGGTCGCGGTGAACAAGATCGACCTCGTGGACTTCTCCGAGCCGGTCTTCACGGCGATCGCGGACGACGTCGCGCGGCTGGCCTCCGAGCTCGGCCTCCGTGACGCCGTGGCCGTCCCGGTCTCCGCCCTCGAGGGCGACAACATCGTGGACCGCTCCGACCGCACCGCCTGGTACGCCGGGCCGACGCTCCTCGAGCTGCTCGAGTCCCTGCCGAGCACCGACGAGCTCGACGACTCTGGTTCTGCTCCTGCGGAGCCCTTCCGCTTCCCCGTCCAGACCGTGATCCGCCCGCAGGGCGCGCTCGCGCCGGGCCTGGACGAGGCCGAGTTCCGCGACTACCGGGCCTACGCCGGGCAGGTCACGGAGGGCGTGGTGCGCGTGGGCGACCGGGTCTCCGTGGTGACCCCGGGCCAGGCCGCGCGCGAGACGACCGTGGTGGGGATCGACGTCGCCGGCCGCTCGCTCGAGGAGGCCGGGGCGCCCCTGTCCGTCGCGCTGCGCCTCGCGGACGAGTTCGACGTGGCCCGCGGCGACACGATCGCCGCCGCCGGGACCCTGCCGGAGAGCAGCGCGGACCTGTACGGCTCGGTGGCGTGGCTGTCCTCCAAGCCGCTGCGCGAGGGCGCCAAGGTGCTCGTCAAGCACGGCACCTCCACGGTGCGCGGCCTCGTGCGCGCCGTGACCGGGAAGCTGGACCTCGACTCGTTCGAGGTGGCGCCCGCGTCCGAGCTGGGACTCAACGACATCGGCGAGGTCCAGGTCCGCCTGGCCGCCCCGCTGCCCCTCGAGCCCTACGCGGCCCACCGCCGCACCGGGGCGTTCCTCGTCATCGACCCGCAGGACGGCAACACCCTCGCCGCTGGCATGGTCCGGCAGCACCCGGGGGACACCGAGGACGAGCGGTACTGGATCTAGGGTCCCGGCTCCGTCCGGTCGCGGCGGAGCAGGAGGCGTCGATGCCATGAGTGTGCGGCTGACGCGGGTGCAATGAGTGAGCACCCGCGTCAGTCGCACACTCGTGTGCGCGCCCAGGGTGACCTTCGGCGCTGTGCGCGGAGGGCCGCCTCAGAGGACCATGCTCCTATGAGGGGTGACCGCCGGGAGCCCGCCAGTGGCCAGGCTGCCGCTGGCGCCGACGTCCTGCTCCGGTCGTGGCGCTTCACCGACGCCTACGGCCGTGAGCTGACGGTCGGCGCCGTGCGCTGGCACTACGCCCGCCTGGGCCGCGGCCCTGCCGTGCTCTGGCTCACCGGCGGCCTGCGGCGGGCGGCCCTCGGGGCAGTGTCCCTCGAGCGGCTGGCCGCCGCCCACACCGTGGTGGCCCCGGACTACCCGCCCGTGACCAGCTTCGCCGCGATGGACGCGGGGCTCTGCGCGATCCTCGCCGCCGAGGGGATCGACGGCTGCGACCTGGTCGGCCAGTCCTACGGCGGGATGCTCGCCCAGGCGTTCCTGGCAGCCCACCCCGAGCGGATCCGGCGGCTGGTGCTCTCCAGCAGCGGCCCGGCGGACTACGGCAGGCGCTGGCTGCCGGTGCTCGCGCTGCTCATCGCGGTGGTCCGCGTGCTGCCGCGTCCCCTGCTCACCCGCCTCCTCGTCCGCGCCCTGAGCGGGCTGCTGTCCTCTGAGCGCAGCCCTCGCGCCGAGGGGGCCGCGATCCTGCGTCGGACCCTCGGGCACGACCTGACCCGGGCCGACGTCGTGTCCCACTTCGCCGTCGCCGCCGACGTGGCGCGGCGCCTGCTGGTGCGTCCAGACCGATTCGCCGGCTGGCAGGGGGACGTCGCCGTGCTCCGCGCGGAGAACGACCGCACCCAGGGAGCCCGGGACATCCCCCGGCTGCAGCGGCTGCTGGGCCGGCCGGTCCGGGTCATCTCCATGGGCTCAGCCGGCCATGCGGCGGTGCTGCTCGAACCGGACCGCTACACGCAGTGGCTCGAGCAGGCGCTCGGCTGACGGCGCGCATCTTCCGATGGCCGACGCCGCGCCTCCGCCCTGCCGTCCGGCCAGTGGACGTGTGACAGGCGGGGTTCACCCGGCGCTGCTAGCGTCGGGAGCGAACAGGACGGCATCGCGGCCGCACCCCAGCAGTCCGTGCGCCGGAGCCGACCTGTCGCCTGCAGTAGAAGGCCCACAGTATGACCGGTTTGCCCCGAATCCGAGGCCTGCCTCGGGAGAGGAAGGAAGCAGATGACCGACAACCAGCAGGGCGGATGCCCGGTGATGCATGACAATGCTGCGGCCCAGGCGGGCGCGACGGCGAGCGGCAGCGAGAGCGAGAACCCGGCGATCGATGCGCCGACGCCCAAGACCGACCAGCCGCGGAAGAACACCGACTGGTGGCCGAACCAGCTCGACCTGACGGTGCTCCACCCCCACCACCCCGCGGGCAACCCGCTCGGTGCTGGCTTCGACTACCGCGAGGAGTTCGCCAAGCTCGACCTCGAGGCGCTCAAGCGGGACATCGTGGAGGTCCTGACGACGCCGCAGGACTGGTGGCCGGCCGACTTCGGCCACTACGGCGGCCTCATGATCCGGCTCAGCTGGCACGACGCCGGCACGTACCGCGTGTTCGACGGCCGCGGGGGCGCCGGGGACGGCAGCCAGCGCTTCGCACCGCTGAACAGCTGGCCCGACAACGCCAACCTGGACAAGGCCCGCCGCCTGCTCTGGCCGGTCAAGCAGAAGTACGGCCAGAAGATCTCCTGGGCGGACCTGCTCGTCTACGCCGGCAATGTGGCCCTCGAGTCCATGGGCTTTACGACGTTCGGGTTCGCGTTCGGCCGCGAGGACGTGTGGGAGCCGGAGGAGATCTTCTGGGGCTCGGAGGACACCTGGCTCGGCCCCGACCGCTACGTCAGCAAGGACGAGATGGTGCCCGTGGTCGGCGCGACGGAGATGGGCCTCATCTACGTCAACCCCGAGGGCCCCAGGGCAACCCGGACCCGGCGGCCGCGGCGGTGTTCATCCGCGAGACCTTCGGCCGCATGGCGATGAACGACGAGGAGACCCTCGCCCTCATCGCAGGAGGCCACACGTTCGGCAAGACCCACGGCGCGGCCCCCGCGGACGCGCACGTGGGCCCCGAGCCGGAGGGCGCCGACCTCGAGGCCCAGGGCCTGGGCTGGCTGAGCACCTACGGCAGCGGCAAGGGCTCCGACACCATCACCTCGGGCCTCGAGGTCACCTGGACCGACCGGCCGACCGAGTGGAGCAACCGGTTCTTCGAGATCCTCTTCGGCTACGAGTGGGAGCTGACCAAGAGCCCCGCCGGGGCGTGGCAGTGGGTGGCGAAGGACGCCCCGGAGATCATCCCGGACGCGTTCGACCCGGAGAAGAAGCACCGGCCCACCATGCTCACCACGGACCTCGCGCTGCGGGTGGACCCGACCTACGAGAAGATCGCCCGCCGCTTCCTCGAGCACCCGGACGAGTTCGCGCAGGCGTTCGCGAAGGCCTGGTACAAGCTCCTGCACCGCGACATGGGCCCCGTGGGCCCGCACATGCTCGGCCCCTGGGTGCCCGAGCCGCAGGTCTGGCAGGACCCGGTCCCCGCCGTGGACCACGAGCTGGTGGACGAGGCGGACATCGCCGCGCTCAAGGCCCAGCTCCTCGAGGCGCTCCCGGCGGAGACGCTCCTGCGCACGGCCTGGGCCTCGGCATCGACCTTCCGCAGGACGGACGGGCGCGGGGGCGCGAACGGCGCCCGCCTCCGTCTCGAGCCCCAGCGCGGCTGGGAGGCCAACGAGCCCGAGCAGCTCGACTCCGCGCTGAAGGCCTTCGAGGGCGTGCAGGAGAAGTTCAACGGCGCCCAGACGGGTGGGAAGAAGGTCTCCCTCGCGGACCTGATCGTGCTCGGCGGCGCCGCGGCAGTCGAGAAGGCCGCGCGGGACGCCGGCTTCGAGGCGACCGTCCCGTTCCGGCCCGGACGCACCGACGCCACGCAGGAGCAGACGGACGTCCAGTCCGTGGGCTACCTCGAGCCGCGGGCGGACGGGTTCCGCAACTACCTGCGGCCGGGGGAGAAGACCCCCGCGGAGAAGCTCCTCGTGGAGAAGGCCTACATGCTGGGCCTCTCCGCGCCCGAGATGACGGTGCTCGTGGGCGGCCTGCGCGTGCTCGGCGGCAATGTGGGCGGCTCGTCCCACGGCGTGCTCACGGACCGGCCCGGTGCGCTCACCACCGACTTCTTCGTCAACCTGCTCTCCCCGGGCAGCCGGTGGAAGGCCTCGGAGACCGAGGAGAACGTCTACGAGATCGCCGACGCCGCCACCGGCCAGGTGAAGTGGACCGCCACGGCCGCGGACCTCGTCTTCGGCTCCAATTCCCAGCTGCGGGCCCTCTCCGAGGTGTACGCGAGCAGCGACGCGGGCCAGAAGTTCGTGGACGACTTCGTTGCCGCCTGGACCAAGGTCATGGAGGCCGACCGGTTCGACCTGCGCTGACACCCGGCTGCTGACGCCCACAGCGGGCCGAGCCGCCCTGTCCTGCCGCTGCATCGCGGCCGGACAGGGCGGCTGCTCTTTGCTCGCTTCCGACCGGCATTCCCGGCCGGCAGCGGCGCGTCGGCCAGGACACGCCGGCGTCCGCGCCGGCTGACGCCCGAAACCCGGTCGGAATTGCCGCGGCCGGCCCACCCACATGACTCCCCGTGACGCCCCGTGACCGCCCGTGAACCCACCCTTGGGCGGCCCCCCGCGCCTCGTCCATGCTTGAACGCATGATCCCGCAGACCCCTACCCGCACGGCGGCGCGAATGCCCCGATGTCGGGCCCGTCGATAGGCCCCATCCGAGACCTGACGACCTGCGAGACCAAGGACTTCCTCCCATGAGCGAGACCACCACGAGCCCCGGGACCATCCGCATCACGGCCGACGCGGGGCCACCGAAGCGCCGCCGCGGCCTCGCGCTCGGGATCGGCGCCGCCCTCGTCGTCGGCCTCCTCGGCGGAGCCACCGCGGTCGCCGCCGCGGTGACCGGCGGGGAGCCGCGCACGACGCCGGCCGTCGCCGCCGGGGCCCCCGCACCGCAGCTGCGGCTCGGCTACTTCGCCAACGTGACGCACGCCCCCGCGCTCGTGGGCGTCCAGGACGGCCTCCTGGCGAAGGCGCTGAAGGCCGCCGGCACCGACTCCCTGACCACCCAGGTGTTCAACGCCGGCCCCGCCGCCGTGGAGGCGCTCAACGCCGGCGCGATCGATGCGGCGTACCTCGGCCCGAACCCGGCCATCAACTCCTTCGTGCAGAGCCACGGCGAGTCCCTCTCGGTGATCGCCGGGGCGGCCGCCGGCGGCGCCCAGCTTGTGGTCAGGCCCGGCATCACGGACCCGGCGCAGCTGCGGGGCACCGTCCTCGCCACGCCCCAGCTCGGCGGCACCCAGGACGTGGCCCTGCGCGCCTACCTCGCGTCCAAGGGCCTGAAGACCACGCCGAACGGCGGCGGGGACGTGACGGTCAACCCGACCGACAACGCCGCGACCCTCAAGCTCTTCCAGGACGGCAAGATCGACGGCGCGTGGCTGCCCGAGCCGTGGGCCTCCCGCCTCGTGCTGCAGGCCGGGGCCAAGGTCCTCGTGGACGAGAAGGACCTGTGGAACGGCACGGGCACGGGGAAGCCCGGCCTGTTCCCGACCACGATCCTCGTGGTGAACAAGGCGTTCGCCGCGCAGCATCCGCAGACCGTCGAGGCCCTGCTGCGCGGCCACGTCGCCGCCGTCGACTGGCTGGGCCGCGCGTCCGCCGCCGAGAAGGCCTCGACCATCAACGCGGCGCTGCAGAAGGCGGCCGGCGCCGCCCTCCCCGCGGACGCGATCGGGCGGGCCCTGGCCAACATCACCTTCACCACCGACCCGCTCGCAGGCGCCTACCCCAAGCTCCTCGCCGACGGCGTCACCGCGGGCGTCACCAAGCCGGCGGACCTCCACGGCCTCTTCGACCTGCGGGCCCTGAACACCGTCCTCGCCCAGAGCGCCGGCCGCGGCAGGGCCAGCGCCGCCGGCCTGGGCCAGGACTGAGAAGGAGAGGACCCGACATGACCGTCGTGCTCGAGAACCTCGGCAAGCGCTTCGGCACCGGCGCCCCGGTGCTGGAGGGCGTGACCGCCTCGATCGGCCAGGGCGAGTTCGTCGCGCTCCTGGGCGCCTCGGGCTGCGGCAAGTCCACGCTCCTGAACATCATTGCCGGCCTTGACCGTCCCACCGCGGGCGCGCTCGAGGTCCCGGCGGACGGCGCCGCGTTCATGTTCCAGGACGCTGCCCTCTACCCCTGGCTCACCGCCCGCGGGAACATCGAGCTCGCCCTGCGCCTGCGGGGCGTGCCCAAGGGCGAGCGGCGGGCGCGCGCGGTCGAACTCCTCGAGCTCGTGCGCCTCGGCGACGCCGCGGACCGGCGCCCGCACGAGCTCTCGGGCGGCATGCGCCAGCGCGTGGCCCTCGCCCGGGCCCTGTCCCAGGACCGCCAGGTCCTGCTCATGGACGAGCCCTTCGCCGCGCTGGATGCCATCACCCGCGACCTCCTCCACGAGGAGCTCACCCGGATCTGGCGCGAGACCGGCCGGACCATCATCTTCGTCACCCACAACGTCCGCGAGGCCGTGCGCCTGGGGCAGCGGATCCTGCTGCTCTCCTCGCGGCCGGGCCGCGTCGTCGCGGAGTGGCCGGTCCCGGACGCCGTGAAGCACGACGCCGGCGCTTCCGCCACCCTCGCCAACGAGCTCACCACCCGCCTCCGGCAGGAGATCGCCCGCCATGCCAAGTAACCCCACCCTCACCGAGACGGCCTCCCTCGACGCCGAGCTCGCCGCCATCGAGGCGGGCCTCGACGAGCTCCAGTCGGACACCGTGCGGCGCAGCCGGGACCTCTCCCGCGTGCTCCTGCCCCTCGTCGCCGTCGTGGTCCTCGTCCTCGCCTGGCAGCTCTACGTCACGCTCGGGCTCAAGCGCCGGGACCTGGTCCCGGGCCCGCTCGACGTCGCGGCCTCGCTCGGGCAGCTGTGGAGCGAGGGCAAGGCGCAGGAGGCCGTGTGGACCTCGCTCCAGCGCGGCCTGCTCGGCTTCGCGGTGAGCGTCGTCGTCGCGACCCCCCTCGGGCTGCTCCTGGGCCAGGTGAAGACCCTGCGCCGGGCCTTCGGGCCGCTCATCTCGGGCCTGCAGGTCCTGCCGTCCGTCGCGTGGGTGCCCGCCGCGGTCATCTGGTTCGGTCTCACGGACGCGACCGTGTACTTCGTGGTGCTCATGGGCGCCATCCCCTCGATCGTCAACGGGCTCATCTCCGGGATCGACCAGGTCCCGCCCCAGTACCGCTCCGTCGCGAAGGTCCTCGGCGCCTCCAGGGCCGAGCTCGCGCTCCAGATCATCCTGCCCGCCGCCCTGCCCGGGTACGTGGCCGGGCTCAAGCAGGGCTGGGCGTTCTCGTGGCGCTCCCTCATGGCCGCCGAGATCATCGCCGTGGGCGGCACGCTCGGGTTCGGGCTCGGTTCGCTCCTGGACCAGGGCCGCACGCTCAGCGACATGGGCGTGGTCATGAGCGCGATCCTGACGATCCTCGCGGTCGGCATCCTCATTGAACTGTCCGTGTTCGGACCCATCGAGCGGCGCATGCTCCAGCGCCGCGGACTTCTCACCGGAGGCACGCGATGAGCGGCATCGACCTGTACCCCACCACGCTGCGCCTGCTCGGCCGGGACGTGCTCGTCGTAGGCGGCGGGAAGGTCGCCGCCCGCAGGGCCCAGGGCCTGCTCGACGCCGGCGCGAAGGTGACCGTCGTGGCGCCCGAGGCGGCGGCCGACGTCGTGCGCCTGGCTGAGGCGGGGCTCGTCGCCTGGGTGCGCCGCGGCTACGAGACGGCCGACCTCGAGGGCGCGTGGTTCGTCCAGACGGCGACCGGCGTGCCGGCGGTGGACGCGCGCGTCGCCGCCGAGGCCGAGGAGCGCCGCATCTGGTGCGTCAACGCCGCCGACCACGAGTCCTCCGCCGCGTGGACGCCGGCAACCGCCCGGGTGGACGACGTGACGGTCGCCGTGAACGCCGGGGGAGACCCGCGCCGGGCCAAGGCGCTCAAGGACGCCGTGGTGCTCGCGCTGCGCACCGGCAAGCTCCCGCTGCGCCGGCGCCGCCAGGGCGTCGGCCGGGTCGCGCTCGTGGGCGGCGGCCCCGGCGACACGGGGCTCATCACCGTCCGGGGACGGACCCTGCTCGCCGAGGCGGACGTGGTCGTGGCGGACCGGCTCGGCCCGCGCGGGCTCCTCGACGAACTCGGCGATCCGGCCGCGGGCGGGCCCCGGGTGATCGAGGTCGGGAAGGCCCCGGGCGCGCATACCGCCACCCAGGAAGAGATCAACGAGATCCTCGTCCGCGAGGCGCAGGCGGGCCACGTCGTGGTCCGGCTCAAGGGCGGCGACCCCTACGTCCTGGGCCGCGGCGGCGAGGAGGCCGAGTTCTGCCGGCGCCACGGCGTCGACGTCGAGGTGGTCCCCGGCGTCACGAGCGCCGTGTCCGTGCCCGCCGCCGCCGGCATCCCGGTCACCCACCGGGGCCTCGCGACCGGCTTCAGCGTCGCCACGGGCCACGACGAGCTCGCCGAGCTCCCCGCGCGGCCCGACCACACCATCGTGCTGCTCATGGGCGTGCGCCGCCTCGCCCAGTCCGCCGCGGCCCTGCGTGCGCGCGGCCTCGGGGAGTCGACGCCGGTCGCGATCGTCGAGCGCGGCTGGACCCCCGAGCAGCGCGTCACCATCGGCACACTGGGTACGATCGTTGATCGGGCCCGTGCCGTCGGCGTCGCGAATCCCGCCGTGATCGTGATCGGCGACGTCGTCCGCGTGAGCCCGTACGCGCCGTCGGACATCGCCCACGCCTCGCTCTCCACGAACCGCTAGAGACCCGAAGAAGAAGCCAGAAGGAAACCCTCGTGACGAACTCCCAGCAGCGCCCGCTGCGCATCGCCATCATCGGCTCCGGCCCGGCGGGCGTCTACGCCGCAGACCTGCTCACCAAGAGCGCCCCCGTCGCCTCCGGCGAGCTGACGCTCAGCATCGACCTCTTCGACCGCTACCCGGCCCCGTACGGCCTCATCCGCTACGGCGTGGCGCCGGACCACCCGCGCATCAAGGGCATCGTCAACGCCCTGCACAAGGTCCTGGACCGCGGCGACATCCGCTTCTTCGGCAACGTCGACTACGGCACGGACCTGGGCCTGGCGGACCTCCAGCGCCACTACGACGCCGTGATCTTCGCCACCGGCGCCATCAAGGACGCGGACCTGAACATCCCCGGCATCGAGCTGGAGGGCTCCTTCGGCGCCGCCGACTTCGTCTCCTGGTACGACGGCCACCCGGACGTGCCGCGCGAGTGGCCGCTGGAGGCCAAGGAGATCGCGGTGATCGGCAACGGC
This sequence comes from Sinomonas atrocyanea, assembly GCF_001577305.1. NCBI lineage: Bacteria > Bacillati > Actinomycetota > Actinomycetes > Micrococcales > Micrococcaceae > Sinomonas > Sinomonas atrocyanea. The sequence continues at coordinate 3,391,386 of NZ_CP014518.1, read as the reverse complement.
AACGTGGCCCTCGACGTGGCCCGGGTCCTGTCCAAGCACGCCGACGAGCTGCTCGTGACCGAGATCCCGGACAACGTCTACCGCGCCCTCAAGTCCAGCCCCGTCACGGACGTGCACGTGTTCGGCCGCCGCGGGCCGGCGCAGGTGAAGTTCACCCCGCTCGAGCTGCGCGAGCTCTCCCACTCGCACGACGTCGACATCGTGCTGTACCCGGAGGACTTCGAGTTCGACGAGGCCTCCGACCGCGAGATCCAGACCAACAACCAGGTCAAGACCATGGTGGGCACGCTCACCAACTGGATCGCCGAGCAGCCCGAGGACCCCTCGGAGTTCACGGCCTCCCGCCGCCTGCACCTGCACTTCCTCCAGAGCCCGGTCGAGGTCGTCGACTCGCCGGAGGCCCCGGGCCGCGTTGCCGGGATCCGGTTCGAGCGCCAGGAGCTCGACGGCACCGGCAACGTCCGCGGGACCGGCGAGTTCGTGGACTACCCGGTCCAGGCCGTCTACCGCGCGATCGGGTACTTCGGCTCGGCGCTGCCCGCGCTCGAGTTCGACCACCGCCGGGGCGTCGTCCCGAACGACGGCGGCCGCGTCCTCGGCGCGGACGGCGAGTTCGTGCCGGGCGTCTACACGACGGGGTGGATCAAGCGCGGGCCGGTGGGCCTGATCGGCCACACCAAGGGCGATGCGCTCGAGACGATCGGCCACCTCCTCGACGCGCGCGAGGAGCTCCCCGCCGCCGAGCAGCCGAGCGAGGCTGCGGTTCTGGAGCTGCTCGAGGCCCGCGGCGTCGAGTACACGACCTGGGAGGGCTGGCTCGCCCTCGACGCGCACGAGAAGGCTCTCGGCGCCGCCGCCGAACCGGCGGTCACGCACAAGGGCGAGGTCGCGCGCGAGCGCGTCAAGGTCGTCCCCCGCGAGGAGATGGTCGCGATCTCGAACGGCGCCCCCGTCTCCCGCTGATTCTGAAAGTCACCTTCTGGGTGTCACCTCCTGAAAGTCACCTCCTGAAAGTCACCTTCTGGGAGTCACCTCCTGAAGGTCACCTTCTGGAGGTCACCTTCTGGAGGTCACGTCCTGAAGGTCACCTCCCGGGGGTGTCCCGCAGGAGCTGACTCCCAGGAGGTGACTCCCAGACGGGGTCAAGCCTTGGCGACCTTCTTGACCGCGAGGGCGAGGTAGAGCTGCACCCGGTCGGCGGTCACGGCCGGGTCGTACCCGGTGAGCTCCGCGATCTGCCCGAGCCGGTAGCGCACCGTGTTCCGGTGGAGGTTCAGCTGCTCGGCCACCTGCGCCACCGAGCCGTTGAGGTTCAGGTACGTCTCGAGCGTGTGCACGAGCTCGGCGCCGTGCTGGCGGTCGAACCGGACCAGCGGGCCGATGGCCTCTCCGGCCATGTCCGCGAGCGGCACGTCCTCGCTCGCGAGCAGCAGGGACGTGATGCTCAGGCGCTCGGGCTCGTTGACGTCGAGCCCGCGCCCGGCGGCTTCCTTGGCCTCGAAGTAGCTCCACCGCAGCCCGTTGGGCTTGGTGTAGGAGCCGCCGATCCCGACGGTCGCGTGGATTCCCGCCTCGGTGAGGTGATCGTAGAGTGCGCGGCCCAGCGCGGGTGCGCGGGCGCCGTCGTCCTCCACCACGACGACGAGGTCCCGGTCGAGCGTCGCGGTGACCGCGCCGTCGAGCGCGGCTGGGAGGGTGGTGCCGCGGAGGTTGCGGTGGTGGGCGGCCGACTCGGCGAGGAGCACCACGTTGCGCTTCGTCGAGTTGATCCCCGTGCCGGCGAGGCGGCGCGAGGCCTCGTCCACATCGAGGGTTCCGCGCACGACGTCGTTCACCACCTGCCCGGTGAGGGCCCGCTGGGCCTGGCGCTGCTTCATGAGGTTGCTGAGCTCGATGCTGATGAGGTTCTGGGCGTACGAGATGATGCCGGTGTCCTCGAAGGGCTTCTTTGCCCAGAGGGTGCACGCGTCCCGGCGGCCGGTGGGGATGGGGAAGGGCACCCACCGGTCCATGGAGGGCATCCCGGCCTCGGGGCTGGAGGCGTAGAGCTGCGCGGTGAACTGCGTCAGGATCAGCTCGGTGCCGAGCATCGAGCCGAGGTGCCTGAGCAGTTCCTGCAGGCCCCCGCCGGTCAGCAGGGAGCGGGCGAGGACTTGGTGGGCGGCGATGAGGCGCTCGAGGCTCGCGTAGTGGTCTGCGGAGTGGGAGTCCGCGACGAGCTTGCCGATGGCCATGAAGGGGGTGCGGTAGGGCACCTCGACCACGGGGACGCCCCACCGGTTGGCCTCGGCGATGAGCGCGGGCGGAATCGAGTCATGCCCGAGCGCCACTCCGAAGCCGATCCCGAGCGCCCCGGCGCGCTGGAGGACGCGCACGAACCGCCGCTGCTCGGCCGCGGTGCGCTGGCGGACGCCCGTGGTGAGGACGAGCTCGCCGCCGGTGAGGAACGGGGCCGGATTCTCGAGCTCCGTCACGGCGACCCAGCGGATCTCCTCGCGCAGCGTCGCGGTGGCCGAGCCTGCGAGCCGCAGGCCGAGGTCGGGATGCGCGAGGAGGTCGGCGAGGGTCGAAGCCATGCCTTTCATGATAAGGGAGCGGGCTGGCCGATCGCACGAGAGGCAAGGTCAAGCCTCGTGCGATCGGCCATTCATCGTGTGGTGTGTCTCGCACTAGGTTGGGACCGACGAAAGGAACCCCTGTCATGGACATCCAGTACCGCCTCGAGCAGAAGCGCAAGGTCCTCGCGGACTTCCCCGGCCCCCGCTCCCTCGAGCTCGCCGCCCGCCGCGCCCAGGCCGTCGCCGCGGGTGTCGCCTCGTCCGTCCCCGTCTACGTCGCGGACGCCGACGGCGGCATCATCCACGACGTCGACGGCAACTCCTTCATCGACCTCGGCTCCGGCATCGCCGTGACCACCGTCGGTGCCTCCGACGCCGCGGTGGTCGGCGCCGTCAAGGAGCAGGTCGAGCACTTCACCCACACCTGCTTCATGGTGTCCCCGTACGAGGGCTACGTCGCCGTGGCCGAGAAGCTCAACCAGCTCACGCCGGGCGAGCACGCCAAGCGGACCGTGCTGTTCAACTCCGGCGCCGAGGCCGTCGAGAACGCGATCAAGATCGCCCGCATCGCCACCGGCCGCAGCGCCGTGGTCGCGTTCGACCACGCCTACCACGGCCGCACCAACCTCACCATGGGCCTCACAGCGAAGGCCATGCCGTACAAGCACGGCTTCGGCCCGTTCGCCGGCGAGGTCTACCGCGCGCCGATGAGCTACCCGTTCCGCGAGGAGAACCCGCAGATCACGGGCAAGGAGGCGGCCGAGCGCGCCATCCTCATGATGAGCAAGCAGATCGGCGCCGACCAGATCGCGGCCATCATCATCGAGCCCATCCAGGGCGAGGGCGGCTTCATCGTCCCCGCGGACGGCTTCCTGCCGCGCCTGGCGGAGTTCGCCAAGGAGAACGGCATCGTCTTCATCGCGGACGAGGTCCAGTCCGGGTTCGCGCGCACCGGCGAATGGTTCGCCGTCCAGCACGAGGGCGTGGTCCCGGACCTCATCACCACGGCCAAGGGCATCGCCGGCGGCATGCCGCTCTCGGCCGTGACCGGCCGCGCGGAGCTGCTCGACGCCGTCCACGGCGGCGGCCTCGGCGGCACCTACGGCGGCAACCCGGTCGCGTGCGCCGCGGCGCTCGCCGCGATCGACACGATGGAGACCCAGGACCTCCGGGGCCGCGCCCGCGAGATCGAGGCCACGGTCAAGGAGCGCCTCGGCAAGCTCCAGGCCGAGCTCGGCGAGGCGGGCATCATCGGCGAGGTCCGCGGTCGCGGCGGGATGCTCGCGCTCGAGTTCGTCAAGGCCGGCAGCGGCGCCGCGAAGGTCCCGGACGCCGCGGCGACGAAGAAGATCGCCGACTACTGCCTCAAGGAAGGCGTCATCATCCTCACCTGCGGCACCTACGGGAACGTCATCCGCCTCCTGCCGCCGCTCGTGATCTCGGACGAGCTGCTTGCCGACGGGCTCGACGTGCTCGAGGCCGCCATCCGCTCTGTCGCGTAGCGGCACGTATTCGGCGACCCTCTGGCGAGACGGCCCCCAACGCGCCAGCCTGCCGGTAGAGTCTGCGGTACCAAGCTGCAGACCGGACGAGGGCGCCCGGGATTCCGGGCGCCCTCGTTCTCTGCTGTCACGCGACCTGTGAGGGGTGGCCCATGCGCTATGTCGTCGGATACCAGCCGGACCAGCGGGGTGCGGACGCGGTGGCCCTGGCCGTCGCGATCGCCCGCGCGCAGGACGCCACGCTGGACCTCATGCTCGTGCTCGGGGAGGACGCCCCCTACATCGCGGCGAACCCCGACGGGCCGCGGGTCCACCCGGAGGAGCAGCGGACCCTCACGGCCCAGCGTCAGGCCCTCGCGCTCGTGCCCGCAGATGTCGAGGCCGCCTTCCACGTGCGCCACGGCCACTCCTTCGCGGCGACCCTCATCGAGGCCGCGGTCGAATTCGAGGCCGCGCTGATCGTGGTCGGTGCGGCGAGCAACGGGCTGTTCAAGCGGTACACGGTCGGTTCCGTCGCCAACGCCCTCCTGCACGCCTCGCCCGTGCCAGTGGCGCTCGCACCGCGCGGCTACCACCGCACGGAGCCCGTGGAGCGCATCACTGCGTTCATCGGTCGCAGGCAGGGTGCCGACGCCGCGGTCGACGTCGCACTCATCGCCGCCGGCCGGCGCAACGTGCCGCTCCGCTTCGTCTCCCTCGTCGAGCTCGACGAGCGGGGCGACTCCGGGGAGAACATCAACGCCGCCCACCGCCACGCGAACACCGTCCTGGCCGCCGCCGCCCGCCGCCTCCCCGCCGGGCACGAGGCGAGCGTTGAGGTGGCCCATGGCCGCACCTTCGAGGAGGCGGTGGACAGCCTGGAGTGGCTCGAGGGCGAGCTCGTGATCATCGGTTCGAGCCGGCTCGCGCAGAAGAACCAGCTCTTCCTCGGCTCGACGGCGAACAAGGTCCTGCGGGCCCTGCCGGTGCCCATGGTCGTGGTGCCGCGCGACTACGAGCGGGCGGAGTCCCACCCCCTGGGCTGACGTCGCGCCCCGCCCCGCCCCTCCCCAGGTTTCGGGTACGCATCTCGTCGCGGTTCTGCCGTTTCGGGTACGGATCTCGTGGCGGTTTTGCCGTTTCGGGTAAGCACGACGGCGGCTGCCCGGCCCGCGCGCGCCGGGCACCCGGCGTCGTGCGTCGATCCGAACTGCAATGCGTACCCGAAACGCCGAAAACCCGGCGAGATGCGTACCCTCAACGCCGAAAACTCCGCGAGATGCGTACCCGGAACGGGTCAGGCGGGGCGGTGCGCCGCGTCCAGGCCGGCCCGGCGCAGGGCCGCGCGGCGCCTGCCGGAGACGAGCAGCATGTCCACGGTCAGCACGGCCAGGGCGGCCCAGACGATCCCGAAGCCGACCCAGCGCTCGGGGGCCATGTGCTCGCCGAGGACGGTCACGGCCATGGTGAACTGCAGCAGCGGGGCGAGGTACTGCAGGAGCCCGATGGTCGTCATGGGGAGGCGTCGGGCGGCGGCGCCGAAGAACAGGAGGGGGACCGCGGTGATGATGCCGCTCGCGGCGAGCAGCCAGAAGTGCCCGGCGCCGTGTCCGGTGAGGGTCAGGGTCCCGGCCGCCCCGAGCCACCCGACCACCCCGAGGGCGAACGGGGTGAGCACGATCGTCTCCATGGTCAGGCTCGTCACGGCATCCACCTTGGCGCCGACGCGGTTCTTGACGAGCCCGTAGAACCCGAAGCTGAACGCGAGGATCAGGGCGATCCACGGCACGCGCCCGTACGCCACGGTGAGGACCACCACCGCGACTGCGCCCGTGCCCACGGCCGCCCACTGCAGCGGACGCAGCCGCTCCTTGAGCACCAGCACCCCGAGGAGCACGGACACGAGCGGATTGATGAAGTACCCGAGCGCGGCCTCGATGGTCTGCCCGCTCAGCACGCCGAACGTGTACGTGAGCCAGTTGACCGCGATGAGCCCGGCCGCGAGGGCCAGCGCCCAGAACGTCCTGCCGCTGCGGAACACGTCGGCGAGCGCGCGCCAGGACCGGGTCGCCGCGATGAGCACGAGGCACACGACGAGGGAGAAGAGGACGCGGTCCGCGACGATCTCGACCGGCCCGGCGGGGGCGAGCGTCATGAAGTAGAGCGGAAGCAGACCCCACAGCCCGTAGGCCCCGATGCCGTAGAGGAGGCCGGTGGCCCCGCCCGGGCGGGCGCGATCGGCGGCGGTTCTCACGGGGGCGGGGGCGGCTGCTGTCGGCTCAGAGGTCACGGGTGCAGGCAACGCCGCCGCGCGCAGGGTTATTCCCGCACCTGCCCCCAGCCGCGGGCCGTGCACAGCCACAGGGCGACGGCCGCGGCCAGCGCGTCGACCGCGAGCAGCGAGACGAGCACCACGAGCTGCACGATCGCGGCGTCGACGGGGCTCGCGCCGCCCAGCACCATGCCCACGAACGCCCCGGGCAGGGTCACGGTGCCCACGGTGCGCGTCTGGTCGAGGGGCGGCACGAGGGACTCCCTCGCGGTGTGCCGGGCGACGAGCAGCCGCGCCGCGCGCCACTCGAACCCGAGGGCCACCGCGGCCTCGACCTCGCCGCGCCGCCCCGCGAGCTCGGCGGAGACCCGGCGGCCGGCGAGGCTCGCCGTCGTCATCGCCCCGCCCACCTGCTGGCCCACGAGCGCGATGAGGGCGAGGCCCTCGAACGGCAGGACCCCGGTGGCCAGCAGCGCGGCCGAGGCGGGCAGCACCCCGGCGGCGATCGGCGCGGCGGCCCACCACCAGCGGGCGGGGTCCACGCGCCGGCCGGTCGTGGCGGTCGCGACAGCGAACATGAGCGCGGCGAATCCGAGGGCGAGCCACGGGCTGCGCCCGAGCTGGGAGACGAGGAGGGCGACGACGGCGAGCTGGCCGACCGCGCGCAGGCTCGCCGTGAGCGGGGGGAGCCACCCGCCGCCGAGCGCCCAGCGGTGCACGGCCGCGGCGGCGGCGGCGAGGACGACGACGGAGACGATGACGCCGGGCCCGAGTCCCAGAAGCGTCCCGGTCTGCACGAGAACTACAATAGGGGGCTGGGCGCGCCCCACCCGCGCGCCGACCACCGGAAGGAATCCGACGTGTCCGAAGCCCCCGCCCGCCCGCTGCGTGTTGCCATCATCGGCGCCGGTCCAGCCGGCGTCTACGCTGCGGACATCCTGACCAAGTCCAACGAGGTCAGGGGCGGCGACGTCGAGGTCAGCATCGACCTCTTCGACCAGTACCCGGCCCCGTACGGCCTCATCCGCTACGGCGTGGCCCCGGACCACCCGCGCATCAAGGGCATCGTCAACGCGCTGCACAAGGTGCTGGACCGCGGCGACATCCGCTTCATCGGCAACGTGACGTACGGCCGCGACCTCACGCTCGCGGACATCCGCGGCTTCTACGACGCGGTCATCTTCGCCACCGGTGCGCTCAAGGACGCCCCGCTCGACATCCCGGGCGTGGAGCTGGAGGGCTCGTTCGGCGGCGCCGACTTCGTCTCCTGGTACGACGGGCACCCGGACGTGCCGCGGGACTGGCCGCTCACGGCCAAAGAGGTGGCGGTGATCGGCAACGGCAACGTGGCCCTCGACGTTGCCCGCATGCTCTCCAAGCACGCCGACGACCTGCTCGTCACGGAGATCCCGGACAACGTCTACCGCGCCCTCAAGTCCAGCCCCGTCACGGACGTGCACGTGTTCGGCCGCCGCGGCCCGGCGCAGGTGAAGTTCACCCCGCTCGAGCTGCGCGAGCTCTCCCACTCCCGGGACGTGGACATCGTGCTGTACCCGGAGGACTTCGAGTTCGACGACGCCTCCGACGAGGCCATCAAGACCAACAACCAGGTCAAGACGATGGTCAACACCCTCGCGAACTGGATCGCGGAGGACCAGGACACCGGTGCCTCCCGCCGCCTGCACCTGCACTTCCTGCAGAGCCCCGTGGAGATCTACGACTCGCCCGAGACCCCCGGTCACGTGGCCGGGATCCGGTTCGAGCGCATGGAGCTCGACGGCACTGGCAACGTCCGCGGCACCGGCCAGTTCGAGGACTACCCCGTCCAGGCCGTGTACCGGGCCATCGGCTACCGCGGCTCGGAGCTCGCCGAGATCGAGTACGATGCGCGCCGCGGCGTGATCCCCAACGAGGGCGGCCGCGTCCTCGACGAGGACGGGACCCCGATGGCCGGCCTCTACACGACGGGGTGGATCAAGCGCGGGCCGGTGGGGCTGATCGGCCACACCAAGGGCGACGCCCTCGAGACGATCGGCTGCCTCCTCGAGGACCGCGACTCCCTCCCCGCCGCCGAGAACCCGGACGAGCACGCGGTCATCGCCCTGCTCGAGGAGCGCGGCGTCGAGTACACGACCTGGGAGGGCTGGAACGAGCTGGACGCCCACGAGCGGGCCCTCGGCGAGGCGTGGGCCGCGGACACGGACGACGCCGGTGCTGCCGCCGGCGCCGCGGGCGGCGGCAGCCAGGTGCGGCGCGAGCGCGTGAAGGTGGTCCCGCGCGAGGACATGGTGCGGATCTCGCGCAAGGGCGCCCCGGACGCCTGAGCCCGGGCCCCCGGTCTCACATCGTGAGACCTTCTGAAGGTCTCACAGGCTGGACCCGTACAGTGGATGGGTTTGTTCGTCACTGAAGACCAGGAGTGTGGGATGCAGATCCTCCGCACGAAGCCGATCGAGGCCACGATCGCGGCTTCGCAGGAGTCCGGGCGCCGGCTCAAGCGATCGCTGAGCACGTGGGACCTCATGATCATGGGGGTCGCCGTCGCCGTCGGTGCCGGCATCTTCTCCGTCGGGGCCAAGGCCGCGGCGAGCTTCGCGGGGCCGGCCGTCACGGTCTCCTTCGCGATCGCCGCCGTCGCCTGCGCGCTCGCGATCATGTGCTACGCCGAGTTCGCCACCGCGATGCCCGTGGCGGGGTCCGCCTACGTGTTCACCTATGCCACGATGGGCGAGCTGCTGGCCTGGATCATCGGTTGGAACCTCATCCTCGAGCTGTTCACGGCCGCCGCCGTGATCGCCAAGTACTGGGGGATCTACCTCAGCAAGGTCTTCTCGCTCGCGGGCCTCGACGTCCCGCCGAGCATCCAGCTCGGCCCGGTCGAGCTCGTGTGGGGCCCGTTCCTCATCGTCGCGATCTTCACCGTGCTCCTCATCCTCGGCACCAAGCTCTCGGCCCGCGTGGGCAACGTCATCACGGTGATCAAGATCGCCGTCGTGCTCTTCGTGATCGTGGTCGGGTTCTTCTACGTCAAGGCCGAGAACTACAGCCCGTTCGTCCCGCCGGCCGTGCCCGCGTCGGGCTCCGGCGGCACCGAGGTGCTCAAGCAGTCCTTCTTCTCGTTCCTCACGGGTGCAGCGCCCGCGCAGTACGGCCTGTTCGGCGTCTTCGGCGGGGCCGCCCTCGTCTTCTTCGCCTTCATCGGCTTCGATGTGGTGGCCACGAGCGCCGAGGAGGTCAAGAACCCGCAGAAGACCCTCCCGCGCGGCATCTTCGGCGGCCTCGCCGTGGTGACCCTGCTCTACATCCTCGTCTCGCTCGCGCTGACCGGCATGGTCCCGTACACGGTCCTGGCCAAGGCGGAGGCCCCGACCCTGACCACCGCCTTCGAGGCCGTCGGCAACACCGATGCCGCCAAGGTCATCGCGTTCGGCTCCCTCGTGGGTCTCACGACCGTGATCATGGTCCTGCTCATGGGCCTGGCCCGCGTGATCCTGGCGATGAGCCGGGACGGCCTGCTCCCGCGGGCCCTGTCCGTCACGAGCGAGAAGCGCGCCACCCCGGCGCGCCTGCAGATCATCTGCGGGAGCGCCGTGGCGCTCGTCGCCGGCCTGACCAAGGTGGACGTGCTCGAGGAGATGATCAACATCGGCACCCTCTCGGCGTTCGTGGTGGTCAGCCTCGGCGTCGTGGTGCTGCGGCGCAAGCGCCCCGACCTCAAGGCCGCGTTCCGCGTGCCCTTCGGCAAGGTGCTCCCCATCGTGTCCGCCGTGCTGTGCCTGTACCTCATGACCAACCTCGCGGTCGAGACGTGGATCTACTTTGCCGGCTGGCTCGTGGTGGGCCTGGTCATCTACTTCGCCTACGGACAGCGCCACTCGCGCCTCAACGAGCGCTTCGCCACGGAGCGCGCGGCCGTCTCGGAGCCGCAGCCGTAGTGCACGTCCGCTGTCTGGGAGTTTGCCCAGACAGCGGTGTGCATTGCAGATACTGTCAACATCCTTGATGGTCGGAGTCTAGGATGGGGCCATGGCGAGACCCCCACGGCCAGAGCGGAAGTACGAGCTGCTCGACCAGATCCTCGACCACCTGCTCGGCTCGACGCTGGCGGACCTCACGTTCCGCAGCCTCGCAGATGCGCTGGGCATCAGCAGCTATGTGCTCGTGTACCACTTCGGCAACCGGGAGCAGCTGGTCACGGAGATCATCCGCGGGATCATGCGCCGCCTCGAGCCGCTGACCACCCTCAGGCCGGCGTCCGACTCGCCGGAGGACGTGGTGGCCCTGGCCCGCACGGCGTTCGAGCTGGGCCTGGACCACCGCGGCCGGCACCTGCAGCGGCTCGAGTTCGAGGCCTCGGTCCAGGACGTGGTGGCGGACGATCCGCGCCGGCCGTCGGCGCAGTCCTTCGAGCACTGGTGCGGGCTGCTGGCCCGGTGGCTGCGCGGCCGGGGCCTCCCGCCGCGCGCCGCCCGCTCCATGGCACGCACGTATGTGGGGGCCGTCATGGGGCTCCTGTACGACTTCGTCCTCACGGGCGACCGGCGCGCCGCGCTCGACTCGTTCGACGTGCTGGCCGACGGGTTCATCGCGCACCTCGACCGGGCCGCCCACCGGGTCGCCTCCTAGCCCACCCGTTTCGGGTACGCATCTCGTCGCCGTTCCGGCCTTCCGGGTACACCGCGGCGCCACAACGACGACGGCGGGGTCCCCACCCGGGTGGGGACCCCGCCGTCGTCCGTCAGGACGCTGCTGAGCGCCGGGCCGCTGCGGGCCGGGCTGCTACTTGCCCAGCTCTGCGCGGAGCTTGGCGCCGAGCCCGGCGTCCACGTTCGTCCAGTACTGGATCGCGCGCTCCTTGATGTCCTCGCGCTTCACGCCGCTGACGGCGCCGGCGATCGTGGTGAGGAAGCGGGCGCGCTCGGCGTCGTCGAACACCTCGCGGTAGAGGATGCCCGGCTGCACGAAGTCGCCGTCCTCGGCGTGGAGGGAGTGGGCGGCGAGGGTGAGCTCGCCGTCGTTCTCCCAGCCGCCGCCCACCGTGGCGGGCTCGACGGCGGCGGGGCCGCCGGCCGAGTTCGGCGCGTAGACCGGGGTGCTCGGGGAGTTGAAGTGGATGCGCCCGGAGCCGTCCTGGCTGTAGTTGCGCACCTCGCTCTTGGGCGCGTTGACCGGCAGCTGCGCGTGGTTGGTGCCCACGCGGTAGCGGTGCGCGTCCGCGTAGGAGAAGATGCGCGCCTGGAGCATCTTGTCCGGCGAGGCCGCGATGCCCGGCACGAAGTTCGACGGCGCGAAGGCGGCCTGCTCGATCTGCGCGAAGTAGTTCTCCGGGTTGCGGTTGAGCTCCATCGTGCCGACCTTGATGAGCGGGTAGTCCTTCTTGGACCACGTCTTCGTCAGGTCGAACGGGTTGTAGCGGTAGGTCTTGGCGTCCTCGTAGGGCATGACCTGCACGAAGAGGTCCCAGCTCGGGAAGCTGCCCTCCTCGATGCTCTCGTACAGGTCCTGGATGTAGTAGTCGGCGTTCTCGCCGGCGATGCGCTCGGCCTCCTCGCCCGTGAGGTTCTCGACGCCCTGGTTCGTGTGGAAGTGGTACTTGACCCAGAACCGCTCGCCCTCGGCGTTGATCCACTGGTAGGTGTGCGAGCCGTAGCCCTGCATGTGGCGCCAGGTCTTGGGCAGGCCGCGGTCGCCCATGAGCCAGGTGACCTGGTGGGCGGACTCGGGGGAGAGGGTCCAGAAGTCCCACTGCATGTCCGAGTCGCGCAGGTGGCTGCCCGGGAGGCGCTTCTGCGAGTGGATGAAGTCGGGGAACTTGATGCCGTCGCGGATGAAGAACACCGGGGTGTTGTTGCCCACGAGGTCGTAGTTGCCCTCGGAGGTGTAGAACTTGATCGCGAAGCCGCGCGGGTCGCGCCACGTGTCCGGGGAGCCGTTCTCGCCCGCCACGGAGGAGAAGCGGATGAGCATCTCGGTCTCGGTGTCCGGCTGGAACAGGGCCGCCTTGGTGTACTTCGAGACGTCCTCGGTGGTCTTGAAGACGCCGAACGCCCCGCCGCCCTTGGCGTGGACCACGCGCTCCGGGACGCGCTCGCGGTTGAACTGGGCGAGCTTCTCGACCAGGTAGTGGTCGGTGAGGATGATCGCGCCGTCGGCGCCGACCGACTGGGCGTGGGCGTCCGAGACGACCGGGGCGCCGGACTGGGTGGTCGAGTAGTTGACCGTCATATCTCTCCTTCTGTTCCGCGCGTAGTGCGCTGTACTGGTTCCGTGGGAGGAAGGCTCGTGGGCGGTCAGGCCGCCGGCTCGGGGGCGGGCTTCGCTGCGCACTCGGCGCAGACCCCGACGTAAGTGACGTCCGCGATCATGATCGTCATCCCGTGCGTGTCCGAGGGCGTCAGGCACGGGGCGTGGCCCACGGCGCAGTCGACGTCCTCGACGCGCCCGCAGGCCGAGCAGATCGCGTGGTGGTGGTTGTCGCCGACCCGGGTCTCGTAGAGCGCGGGGGAGTGCGGCGGCTCGAAGCGGCGCAGCATCCCGAGGTCGGTCAGGTCGCCGAGGACCACGTAGACGGACTGCGGGGTGATCTCCGGCAGGTCCTCTCGTGCCGCGGCGAGGATGGCCTCGGCCGAGGAGTGCGGGTGGGACTCGACGGCGTCGAGCACCGCGAGGCGCTGCCTGGTCACCCGGCGGCCGTGAGCGCGCAGGGCCGAGGCCCATCCGCTGTGCTCCGTGCTCGGTTCCATGGCCCCATTAGAGCACTTATTTTTAGCAACTCACAATAAGGCCAGCCTAAGCTCACCGGCATCGGCAGGGCATCGGTAGGCTGGAGTCCGTCCGGACCGAGGAGGCACATGGGACAGTTCCAAGAGCGCCGGCTGGCCGCCGGGGGCCACGAGCTGGGCGTGCTCTCGGGCGGGGAGGGCCCGCGGGACTACGTCCTGGTGCACGGCATCGGGGTATCGCCGGCCTACTTCCGCCCCCTCGCCGAGGAGCTCGCGCTGCGGGACCGCGTGCACGCCATCGAGCTCCCGGGCTTCGGGCGGACGCCGAAGCCGCGCCGCGGGCTCTCGATCGAAGACTTCGCCGCCTGCGTCTGGGCCGCGCTGGACCAGCTCGGCGTCCGGGCGCCCGTCCTCGTGGGGCACTCGATGGGGGCGCAGATCGTTGTCGAGATGTCCCTCCAGCGGCCCGCGTCGCAACTGGTCGCCCTGCTCGGGCCGACCACTGACGCCGGCGCCCACAGTGTGGTGCGCCAGGGCCTGCGCCTGGCCTGGGACACGGCGACCGAGCCCCCGGTCGTGGCGGCGACCATCATCCGGGACTACTTCCGCTGCGGCCCGCTCTGGTACTTCACCGTCCTGCGCGGGATGATGCGGCACCGCATCGAGCAGAGGATCCCCCTCGTCAGCGCGCCCGTGCTGCTCATGCGGGGCGCCCGCGACCGCATCAGCCCGCTGCGCTGGCTCGAGCGTCTCGCCCGGTCCGCCCGCAACGCGCACCTGCGCGTGGTCCCGGGCCAGGCGCACGTGCTCATGTACCGGGGGGCCGCGCCCGTGGCGGACTGCCTGCGGGCCGAAGCGGCGCGGGGGGACGCATGAGCAGGGCCTCGGAGGCAGTGCAGGCGGCGCGGCGGGCCGGCGTGCGGGCGACCTGGGTCGCCGGCGGCATCGCCCTCGACGCCGCCTACGCCACAGCCCGCCAGGCGGCGGCCTTCCGGGCCCGCGGCGGCCGGCGCGTCGCCATAGGCCCCGCCGGCACCCCGACCGTGCGCACGACGTCGGAGCCTCCTCGCGGGGGCCGCCCGCCCGCCGTCGTGCTCATCCCCGGCATCTACGAGCCGGCGGCGTTCCTCGACCCGCTCCGGACCCGGCTCGAGGAGCGCGGCCACGAGGTCGCCGTGGTCGAGGAGCTGGGCTGGAACCTCCGCACCGTGCCGGACTCGGCGGCGCTCGTCGCCGACCGCCTCCGCGACCTCGGGCTCGCCGACGTGCTGATCGTGGCGCACTCCAAGGGCGGCCTGATCGGCAAGGAGCTCCTCGTCACCGAGCCGTCCCTCGTGCGCGGCATGATCTCCATCTCGACCCCGTACAGCGGCCACCCCTTCTCGCGCCTGGGGCCGACGCCGGCCCTGCGCGCCTTCCGCAGCACGGACCCCGTGATCCTCGCGCTCGCCGCCGAGCGGGCGGCGAACGCGGCCATCGTGTCCATCAGCGCCGAGGTCGATCCGATCGTGATCGGCGGGACGTGGCTCGAGGGCGCGCGCAACATCTGCCTGCCGGTGGTGGGCCACTTCCGCATCCTGTCCCACCCGGCCTTCCTCACGCTCCTCGACGAGCTGCTCGATGAGGCGGCCGCCGCCCGAAAATCCCCGCCAGAAAGCGGAACCAAGGCGCATGGCTGAATCGTTGAGAAGGCGGAGGTAACCGTGCACAACCATTACAACGGGCTCAAGACGGCGGCGCTCTTCGGCGTGCTCTGGGCGGTCCTGCTGGGCATCGGCGGCCTGGTGGGCGTCTGGTCGCGCAGCGGCTCGCCGGTGCTGATCTTCGCCGGCCTCGGCCTGATCATGACGTTCTACAGCTACTGGAACAGCGACAAGATCGCGCTGCGCTCCATGCAGGCCTACCCCGTGACCGAGCAGCAGGCGCCGGGCCTGTACCAGATCGTGCGCGAGCTCTCCCAGCGCGCCAACCAGCCCATGCCCCGCATCTACATCTCGCCGACCGAGTCGCCGAACGCGTTCGCCACGGGCCGCAATCCGCAGAACGCCGCGGTGTGCTGCACCGAGGGCATCCTGCGCCTGCTGGACGCCCGCGAGCTGCGGGGCGTGCTGGGCCACGAGCTCATGCACGTCTACAACCGGGACATCCTCACCTCCTCGATCGCGGCCGCGGTGGCCGGCGTCATCACCTCCGTGGCCCAGTTCGCCATGTTCTTCGGCGGCGGCGGGGACCGCGAGCGGAACGCGAACCCCTTCGCCCTGCTCATCCTGAGCCTGCTCGCCCCCTTCGCTGCCTCGCTCATCCAGCTCGCGATCTCCCGGACGCGCGAGTACGACGCCGACGAGGACGGCTCCCAGCTCACTGGCGACCCGCTCGCCCTGGCCTCCGCCCTGCGCAAGATCGAGGGCGGCGTGCGCCTCGCGCCGCTGCCCGCGGACGACCAGAAGCTGGTCAACACCTCGCACCTGATGATCGCCAACCCCTTCCGCGGAGGCGCGGGACTCACCCGGCTGTTCGCCACCCACCCGCCCATGGCGGACCGGATCGTCCGCCTCGAGCGGATGGCCGGCCACGAGCTCGGCCGCTGACCCGGCGCCCGCGCCCACCGTGGACGTCGCGGTCATCGGCGCGGGCGCGATCGGCGGGACCCTCGCGGCCCTCCTCGACCGCGCCGGGCACCGCGTCGAGGTGACCGCCCGCGGCGAACGGCTCGCGGCCATCGCGGCCGACGGGATCCGGCTCACCGGCAGGTGGGGCGAGCACCGCGCGCGGGTGGCCGCCGGCGAGCGGCTCACGGCCGCCCCCGAACTCGCGCTCCTGTGCGTCAAGGCCCAGGACGAGCTCGGGGCGCTCCGCGCCAATGAACCGGCGCTCGCGGGTGTCCCGCTCGTCGTGGTCCAGAACGGGCTCGACGGCGCCGACGGGGCCCGCAGCGCCCACACCGGCCCGGCCATCGGGGCCATCGCCTTCTTCAGCGCGGACTGCCCGGTGCCCGGCGAGGCCCGGGTGCTCGTCCCGGGGACGCTCTACCTGGGCTCGGGGACCGCGCCGCCCACGGCCGAGGCCGCCGAGGCCGCACGGGTGCTCTCCACGGCGCTCCCGAGCCGGGCCGTGGCCAACTTCGCCGGGTGCCAGTGGACCAAGCTCGTGGTGAACCAGATCAATGCCATGCCGGCCATCACCGGCCTGAGCGTGCAGGAGACCCTGGCCGAGCCGCGGCTGCGGCGGATCATCCTCGCGAGCATGCGGGAGGCCATCCGCACGGGCCGCCGCGCGGGCATCGCGTTCGGCTCCCTGGAGGGGATGACGCCGCTCGCCCTCGGCGTCCTCGGGTCGGCTCCCGCACCGGTCGGGAGCACGCTGCTGCGGCTCATGGGGCGCCGGCTCGGCCGGGAGCCGGTCCTCGGCTCGACGCTGCAGAGCGTCCAGCGCGGACTGGCCACCGAGATCGACCACCTCAACGGCGCGATCGTGGCGCGGGCCCGGGCCCTCGGCGCGGACGCGCCCGTGAACGCCGCGATGACCGAGCTGGTGCACGAGGTTGAGCGCGACCACCGATTCCGCACCCCGCACGAGGTGGCGCGGCGGATCCGGCTTCCGTAGCCGGCCGCGCCCGCGGCTAGGCTGTTGCGGTGCGCAACTATCTGGCCGACACCAGCCCCCTCACAGAGAGTCTCGAGTTCCGGCGCCTCTGGTTCGGCCAGCTGCTGAGCATCCTGGGGTCGCAGCTGACGGTCACCGCCGTGAGCCTGCAGGTCTACGACCTCACCCGCTCGAGCTTCAACGTGGGGCTGCTGGGGCTCGTGGCCCTCGTCCCGTTCGTGTTCGCGGGCCTGTACGGCGGCGCGATCGTGGACGCCAATGACCGCCGCACGGTCGCGATCGCCTCGTCCTGGCTGCTGTGGGGCACGAGCGCGCTCATCGCGCTGCAGGCGTGGCTGCGCCTCGAGAACGTCCTGCTCATCTACCTGCTCGTGGGGATCCAGGCCCTCGGCACGGGCCTGAACATGCCGGCGCGCAGCGCGATCATCCCGCGGCTCATCCGCCCCGAGAAGCTCGCGGCGGCCAACGCCCTGAACATGATCACCTTCGGCCTCGGCGGCGCCGCCGGGCCGCTGCTCGCCGGCGCACTCGTGGCATCGGTGGACTACGGGTGGACGTACACGTTCGATGTGCTCAGCTTCACCGTGGCGATGTGGGCGCTGTTCCGCCTGCCGCCGCTGCCGCCCGAGGGCGCGGTGCGCCGGGCCGGGATCCGCTCGGTCGCGGAGGGGTTCCAGTTCCTCGGAACCCGGCCCAACATCCGGATGACGTTCCTCATCGACATGTGCGCGATGGTCTTCGCCATGCCGCGCGCCGTGCTCCCGGCCGTCGCGGTCCTCGCCCTCGGCGGCGGGGCGGCCACCGCGGGCGCCCTGCTGGCCGGGATCGCCGCCGGCACCTTCCTCGGCGGCCTGTTCTCGGGTCCGGTCGCGCGGCTGCGCTGGCAGGGCCGCGGCGTCCAGTGGTCCGTGGTGGCGTGGGGCGCGAGCATCCTCGCGCTCGGGACCGTAGTGCTCTCCGCCGGGCGCACCTCGCCGGGCGGCCCGACGTGGTGGGTGCTGCCCGCGATCCTCTGCATGGTCGCCGCGGGCGCGGCCGACTCCGTGAGCGCCGCCCTGCGCTCCACCATCCTCCAGGCCGCCACCCCGGATGCCCTGCGCGGGCGCCTGCAGGGCGGCGTGTTCACCGTGGTGGTGGGCGGCGGGCCGCGCCTCGGCGACGTGTTCTCCGGCGGCATGGCCTCGTGGCTCGGCGAGGGCACCTCGATCGTGGTCGGCGCCCTGGCGTGCATCGCGCTCGTCTGGGTGCTGCACGTGGCGCAGCCGGGCTTCGCGCGCTACGACGCGGAGCATCCCACGCCGTAGTGGCGCGGACGACGCCGGCCGCACACCCCGCGCGGGGCGAGCGGCCGCCGTCGTCCGCCCCTGCGGGGAGGGTGAGGGCCTCAGGCCGGCGTCGATCCGGTCTCCAGGAGGGTCCTGGCTGCAGTCCACGGCAGGAGGATGCACCGCCGCCTGAGCGGAGCGACGGCGAGCTCGGCGAGGGCCAGCAGGGCCTCCGCGCAGGACTCCGGGGCAGAGTGGCCGAGGTCGGGGAGGGCCGCCCGGTCCAGCGGCCTGCCGGCCGCCCGGGCGGCCACCAGGACGTCGAGCAGCATCGCGGCCTCCTGCGGCACCATCGAGCGGAGGGTGGCGGCGAGCAGCGAGGCAGCGGCCCGCGAGAGGGCGCATCCGCTGGCGGTGCCGCGGAGCACGGCCTTCCCGCCGTCGACCGTCAGGGCGAGGTCCACCCGGTCGCCGCAGGTCGGATTGACCAGCTCGACGCGCCGGGTGTCCGCGCGCCCGTCCCCGGGGGTGCGGGGAGCCAGCCCGGGGGCCGTGGCACCGTGCTGTTCGATGACGGCGAGGAGCTCCTCGCGGTCCATGCCGATCACGGGGCCGGGTCCTCATCGCGGGCGCACAGCGCGGCGTGGAGGGTGTCGCGGGCGATCGGCGTGGCGGTGAAGCGGATGCCGATGGCGTCCCGGATGGCGTTGGCCATCGCCGGGGCCACCGGGTTGAAGGGGGACTCGCTCATGGACTTCGCCCCCCGGGGTCCAAGGGAGTCCTCCGTGTCGGCGAAGTACACCTCGCTGCGGGGGATGTCGGCGAAGGCCGGCACGTGGTACTGGCGCAGGATGTCGGTGGTGACCCGGCCGGTGGCATCGATCCGGATCTGCTCGTGCAGCACCGCGCCGATGGCCTGGGCGATGCCGCCCTCGACCTGGCCGCGGCACTGGTGCGGGTTCATGACCTTCCCGGCATCAGCGGCCTGGACCGACTGCAGGATGCGCAGCTCGCCCGTGCCGGTGTTCACCGCCACGCGGAAGCCGTGGACGTTGAAGGACACCGACCGCGGGGTTCCGCCCCAGTGGCCCCGCCCGACGTAGCGCTCCTCGTCGCTGCCCTCGGCGACGTCGCCGAGCAGCGCATCGAGCTCCACGCCCCCGTGCGGGGTGCGCACCACCGGACCCGCGATCTCGCACTGGGCCGCGTCGCTGCCGGTGCGTGCGGCGGCGGCCGCGCGGAGCGTGTCGGCCAGCTCCCGCGCGGCGGCATCGGTGGCCTGGCCGGCCACCACGGTGCCCGTGGACCCGAACGCCCCCGTGTCGTGCTCGAGGAGGTCGGAGTCGGACTGGCGCAGGACCACACGGTCCGTCGTGGTCCCCAGGGCGGTGGCCACGAGCTGCGCGTGCACCGTGGAGGTGCCGTTGCCGAACTCCGCCGTGCCCACGCGGGCCTCGTACCGTCCGCCCGGCAGGAGGCGGACCCGGGCGTGCGCATGGTGGCCGCGCGGCGGCACGGTGTCGATCATGGCGATCGCCGTGCCTTCGCCGACCTTCCACTCCGGCCCGAGCGGGTCGGCGTGCCCGGCGGTCTCCGCGGCTGCCTCGCGGTCGCGGCCGCGCGCCAGTGCATCGCGCACCAGGTCGATGCACTGGTCCAGCCCGTAGCTGCCGAAGTGGACGTCCTCCTCGGGTTGCTCGTGCATGGAGATCATGGGGTCTTCGACGCCGACGACGTTGCGGCGGCGGAACTCGAGCGGGTCCAGGTGCAGCTGGGCGGCGAGCTCGGACATGGCGGACTCGACGGCGAAGATCATCTGGCTCAGCCCGTACCCGCGGAACGCGCCGGAGGGGACGTTGTTGGTGTAGACCACACAGGCGTCGACCTTCTTGTTCGGGGCGCGGTAGACCGACAGCGACTCCCCGCACCCGTGGAACATCACCCCCGGCCCGTGGTTGCCGTAGGCGCCCGTGTCCACGCGGACGTCCACGCCCAGCGCGGTGAGGCGTCCCTCGGCGTCGGCGCCGGCCCGCACGCGGATCCGGAAGGGGTGGCGCACGGTGGTGGCGGAGAACACCTCGCTGCGGGAGAGCTCCAGCTTGACCGGGCGGCCGGTGGCCAGCGTGGCCAGCGCGGCCAGGTCCTCGGTGAGCACTTCCTGCTTGCCGCCGAAGCCGCCGCCCACGCGCTCGCAGAAGACCCGGACCCGCTCCTGGGGCAGGCCGAGGATGCGGGCCAGCGTGCGGCGGACGAGGAAGGGGACCTGGGTGCTGGAGCGCACCACGAGCCGGCCCTCGCCGTCGGTCCATGCGATGGAGCCGTGGGTCTCGAGGGCCACGTGGGAGAGCCGGTGGGTGCGGTAGGTGCCCTCATGGGTCACCGCCGCGGCCGCGAGCCCGTCCTCCAGGTTTCCGATCTCCCCGTGGGCCTCGGCGAGGATGTTCCGCCCGGGATCGGCGATGCGGGACTCCTCGGGCTCGCGCCCGGCGTGGAGGGCGGGAGCGCCCGGGGCATCCGCCTGCTCGGGATCCAGGACCGCCGGGAGCACCTCGTAGCGGACCTCCACGAGCCGTGCGGCCCGGTCGGCGGCCCGTGGCGTCTCGGCCACGACGAGGGCCACGCGCTGGCCCACGTGGCGCACCACGTCGTCGAGGATCCGGGTGTCGTCGGGGTCGTCGGTGTACAGCTCGTGCTGCGCGGAGGAGAACCGGACGGCGGGGGCGTCCTCGTGGGTGAGGACGGCGACGACGCCGGGCTCGCGGAGCGCGCGGGAGGAGTCGATGCCCAGCACCCGCGCGTGGGCATGCGGGGAGCGCACCACGGCGGCGTGCAGCAGCGCGCCCGGCAGGTCCGCCGGGTCGATGTCCATCGTGTAGCGCGCCGTGCCCGTGACCACCCCGGGGCCCTGGGGAGCCCCGGTGCTCGAGCCGACGCCGCCGAAGCCCTCGTCCACGTTCACGCGGCCGCGGACGGCGTCCTCGATGGAGCGGTAGCCGGTGCACCGGCAGAGGTTGCCCTTGAGGCTGCGGGGCAGGTCCGCCAGCTCCCGGTCGGTGAAGGTGCAGGCGGTCATGATCATGCCGGCCGTGCAGAAGCCGCACTGGAATCCGCCGGCCCGCAGGAAGGCCTCCTGCGTCGGGTGCAGGTGCTCGGGGGTCCCGAGGCCCTGGACGGTCGTCACGGTCCGCCCGGATGCCCGGTGGGCGGGGTAGATGCAGCTGTGGACGGGGGCGCCATCCACGTGGACGGTACAGGCGCCGCAGTCCCCGGCGTCGCAGCCCTTCTTCACCCCGAGGGCGCCGTTGTCGCGGAGCCACGTGCGCAGGCACTGCCCCGGTTCCGGCCGGACGGGAACGGGGCGCCCGTCGACGAGGGCCTCGCCCTCCCGGGGCGACGGGGACGGCGTCTCGCCGGCCGCGCTGGGTACGGTCGTCATCGGGCGGTCCCTTCCATGGTGATGTCGCCGGTGGTGCGCCGCGCGGCCGCGGGCGCGCCGGGCAGCAGCTCCGCAAGGATCTCCTCGCCGAGCCGGTGGGTCATGGCGCGCCGCCAGTCGGGGGTGCCGTGGACGTCGTCGTGCCAGCCCTCGTCCGCCACCGCCGCGTCGATGGCCGAACGCCACCCCTCGCCGGTGGCCGGCGGCTGCTCCGCCCCTCCGAGGTCGACCACGAGGGGGCGGCGCGTGGAGGCGGTCACGACGATGCGGACGCGGCCGGGGCCGGTGCGCCGGCCGATGAGCAGGGCCGCGGACCGTCCCCGATCGGTCAGCGAGATCCGCCGGAAGGCCGAGGGCTGGCGCAGGGCGGCCAGCGGGATGCGGAAGCAGCGGATGAGCTCGCCGTCGCGCAGCGCCGTGCGGGTCTCTCCGAGGACGAGGTCGGCGACCGGCAGCTCGCGGCGCGCACCCGCGGGGCCGAGCAGGACGGCGACCGCATCGAGGCCGGCCAGCAGCGAGGTCATGGGCCCGGCCGGCAGAGCCGTCGCCACGTTGCCGCCGACCGTCGAGACGTTCCAGATCTTGTAGGAGGCGACGAAGGAGTCGCAGCAGGGCCGGAAGAGGTCGAGCCCGGGCAGCAGGTCCCGGGGCAGCGGCAGGTCTGCGGCCTCGGGCAGCGCGTACACCTCGGCGACCCGGCAGGTCGCCGCCAGCTCGAGCGCGGGGACCGGCGGGGCGTCCTGCCCGGCGTCCTGGTGCCCGGCGTCCTCGGGATTCCCGTCGGCGTGCCAGAGCACCGGCTGCCATCCCGCCCCGGTGAGGTCCAGGAGCCGCCGCGGGCGGCCGCGGGTGATGTCGGTCCCGTAGGAGAGCAGCACCGTCCCGCCGGCGAGCCACGAGTCGCCGGGCAGCCACTGGTCGGGATCTGCGCTCATCAGCACTTCCTCGACGCTGGTCATGTCCATCTCGTCTGCACCTTCCAGGAATCGGGAGCTGTCTCCATGCCGCGGGACGCATGGACGGGCCCGGCGGTGTCCCGCAGGGGCCGCACCGCGCCGTCCCCTCCGCGCCGGGCGGCAATGACCTCCGCGAGGATCGCCACGGCGACCTCCTCGGGGGTCAGCGCGCCGATGTCCAGGCCGATGGGGGAGTGGAGCCGGCGCAGCAGGGCCTCGGGGAGGCCACCGCGGAGCAGGTCCTCCGCCCGGCGCCCGTGCGTGGTGCGGGATCCCATGGCTCCCACGTAGGCCAGGTCCATCCGCAGGGCCAGGTCCAGGACGGCGAGGTCGAACCGGGGGTCGTGGCCGAGGACGGCGACGGCCGTGCGCGCGTCGAGGCGCCCCGCCGCGTGCTCGGCCTGCAGGTGCACGGCCGGCGTCTCGGTCACCACCTCGTGGGCGCCGGGATGGCGGGCGGCAGTGGAGAACAGCGGCCGGGCATCGCAGACCGTGACCTGCCAGCCGAGGGGCCGGGCGGCCGCGGCCAGCGCCGCAGCGCAGTCGTTGGCGCCGTAGACGATCAGCCGGGGCGGCGGGCGGTGCGACTCGACGAGCAGGCGCCCGAGGACGGGGCACCCGCCCTCCTCCCCGCCGTGCACGGGCACGATCCGGGTGCCTCCGGCCTTCAGCGCCGACCGCAGCTCCTGCACAGACCGTTCCGGCAGCATGTCCGTCACGGCTGCCGGCAGCGGGTCGGCGGGGTCCAGGAGCACGGGCGCCGGCAGGCCGACGGCCGCTCCCGGGAGGGCGCGGAGGAGCGCGGCTGCCCGGATGGGGAGGGTCTCCACGGCGGCGACCAGGGACGGGAGCGCTCCGCGGAGGTCCGTCATCGGCTGGACCAGGACCTGGAGGCTGCCCCCGCAGGTCAGGCCGACGCCGAGGCCGTCGTCGTCGCCGTAGCCGAACTCGACGACGTCGGCGGTGCCGGTCTCCAGGACCGTCAGGCAGGCGTCCACCACGGCGGCTTCGACGCAGCCTCCGGACACGGAGCCGACGGCGAGCCCGTCGCGTCGGACGGCCATGGAGGTCCCGGGCGGCCGCGGGACCGAGTCCGAGACGGCGACGACGGTGGCGATCGCCCACTCCTGGGGGTCGGCCATGGCCGGGGCGAAGTCCTGGAGGCGCTCGAGCACGGTCACCGCCGCCGGGCGGGGCAGGGGCATGCTGAAGGGAAGGTCACGGCGGTCAACTCCTCGGTGGCTCTGGGCCGCCGCGGGGGCGGAGCACCGGTACGTCGGAAGGAGGTACCGGGAGCTCTCTGGCGGCAGTCCAGCACGGTGGCGTGGTTGCTCGCCCGGTAGATAGTCCAGTCAGGACCCGCCATGGGCTGGGTCACACCGTAGCGGAAAGGCTGCGCCGACTGCAACGGCTTCCGGGCGAGCCCAGGGCAAAATGGAAAAGTATTTCCGAAGATGTGTTGCGCCTCACGGTCCGCTGCCCTACGGTGGTCTCAGCCAATGGCGGGCCCCGGTTGCAGGGGCTATCTACCGGGCATGATCTGACAGCCGGGTGGACCCGCCGATGGACATGAACCGTTCCCTTGGGTCCTCCCATGACGCATAGGACGTGAGCATCATGTCGACCACTCCCCAAGGCACCCTCCGCACGCAGGACTTCCTCGAGCGCGCCATCGACCTCGCTGCCCGGAACGCGGCCGCCGACGGAGGGCCGTTCGGCGCCGTCGTCGTCACGCCGGACGGGCGCGAATTCTTCGCCGTCAACCGCGTGACCGCGGACAACGACCCGACGGCGCACGCCGAGGTCATGGCGATCCGCACCGCATGCAGCGCGCTGGGCACCTTCGACCTCACCGGGTCGGTGCTCTACACCAGCTGCGAGCCGTGCCCGCTGTGCCTGTCCGCGTCGCTGTGGGCGCGGCTCGACGCGGTCTACTTCGCCGCGGACCGCCACGACGCGGCAGCCGGCGGGTTCGACGATGCGGAGTTCTACGAGTTCTTCGCCCGCAGCCCCGAGGAGCGGGACCGGGCCCTGCCGGTGCGCCACATCGCCGTGGAGCGCCGGACCGCACCGTTCGAAGCCTGGGCTGCCAACACCAGCCGCACCGAGTACTGATTCCCCTTCCCCGCATCACCCGGGCCGCCGCCCACCGCGGACGGCGGCTGCCGGAACCCACCAAGATCTGGACACTTCCCGACGAGCGCCCCGCGGGGCCGGCCGGGAACAACAGAGGATCGCCCAACCTTGCGCGCCGGGCACCGCCCGCGCACTGAAGGAGGCTCCTTCCATGTCACCGACCACAACAGACACTGGTACCAAGGCCCAGGCCCGGGCCGGCCGCTGGGGACGTGCAGCACGCACGGGCCACGCCCCGGGCCCCGAGGACGAGAGGCTCCCGCTGGGGCGCACCGGCGCCTACGGCTTCCAGCACGTCCTCACCATGTACGGCGCGATCGTCGCCGTCCCGCTCATCATCGGCCAGGCCGCCGGGCTCTCCGGGGAGAAGACCGCCCTGCTCATCAGCTCCTGCCTGCTCATGGGCGGCATCGCGACCATCGTGCAGAGCGTCGGCGCCCCGTTCATCGGCTCGCGCCTGCCGCTCGTCCAGGGCGTCTCCTTCGCCGGAGTCGCGCCCATGCTCGCGATCCTGGCCGGGGGCCACGATCTCACCGCCATCTTCGGGGCGGTCATCGTCTCCTCGGCGGTGGGCTTCCTGACGGCGGGTGCGTTCTCGCGCATCATCCGCTTCTTCCCGCCGGTCGTCACCGGCACCGTCATCACCGTCATCGGGATCTCGCTGCTCCCCGTGGCGATCTCCTGGGCCGCCGGGCACGGCACCGACGGGGCCGCCGACCTGCGCAGCCTCGCCCTCGCAGGCACCACGCTGCTCATCGTGCTCCTGCTGTCCAAGGTGGGCGTCGGGATGATCTCGCGCCTGTCGATCCTGCTGTCCTTCATCCTCGGCACCGGCGTGGCCGCCGCGCTGGGCATGGTGGACTTCTCGGGCGTGGGCCGCGACGCCCCGATCACCTTCCCCACCCCCCTGGCCTTCGGGCCGCCGACCTTCGAGGTGGCCTCCATCATCTCGATGCTCATCGTGGTCCTCGTGACCATGACCGAGACGACGGCGGACATCCTCGCCGTCGGCGAGATCGTCGGCGCGAAGGTCGACGCCCGCCGCGTCGCCAACGGCCTGCGCGCGGACATGTTCTCCTCCGCCTGCGCCCCGCTGCTGAACTCGTTCACGCAGACGGCCTTCGCGGCCAACGTGGGCCTCGTCGCCGTGACCGGCATCCGCAGCCGCTTCGTGGTCGCCGCGGCCGGGATCATCATGGCCGTGCTGGGCATGTTCCCCGCCATCGGCCAGGTGGTCGCGGCCATCCCGGCCCCGGTCCTCGGCGGAGCCTCGATCGTGCTCTTCGGCACCGTGGCCTCCTCGGGGGTGCGCACCCTGGCCAAGGTGGACTACCGGAACTCGATGAACCTGGTCGTGGTGGCCGTCGCGTTCGCCTTCGGCCTGATCCCGGTGGCCGCGCCCCACTTCTACCGGGACTTCCCGGCCTGGGCCCAGACGATCCTGGGATCCGGGATCAGCGCCGCCGCGATCGTCGCGATCATCCTCAACCTCCTCTTCAACGAACTGCGGGCGGGCAACTCCCGCAACCAGTCCGTCCTCGCGGCGGCGCCGGTGCGGATCGTGCGGGCGGACGCGCTGACCCATCTGCGCGAAGGGGACCAGCTCCGCAACGGAGCCATCGTGGACTGCGACGGCACCGAGGTGGCGGTGGTCCCGGAGCACTGCTTCGACGACGTGCACCGGATGATCGGGGCCGGTGAGATCACCGACACTGGAGGGGTGCACAGGATCCTGCAGGAACGGCAAGCGCCCCGGTGAGCAGCCCCTGCGTCGTCGTGCTCGCGGCCGGCCTCGGGAGGCGGCTGGGCCGCGGCCCCAAGGCCCTGCTGCGGCTCGAGGGGGAGACGCTGGCGGCCCGGGCCGTCCGGGCCGCCGCCGCGGCGGGCGGCCGCCCCCTCCTGGTCCTCGGGCCGCGGGCGGCCGAGATCGCGGCGTCGGTGCAGCAGCCCGACCGCGGCGGGGAGCTCGTGACCGTGCAGGTGAGCGGATGGGAGGAGGGGATGTCCCGCGCCTGGCGGGCAGGAGTCGAGCGCGCGCTGGAGCTGGAACCCGGGCTTCCGGTGGCGGTCGTGCTGGTCGACCAGCCCGGCGTCAGGCCTGAGGTCCTTTCCCGGCTGCTCCAAGCCCACCGCCCCGGGCGGATCACGAGGGCCGCGTACCGGGGGCGTCCGGGCCACCCCGTGGTCCTCGACCCCTCCCACGCCGCGGCGGCCGCACGCCGGGCGCAGGGGGACACCGGAGCCCGGGAGTACCTCCGGGACCACCTCGACGCGATCGACACGGTCGAGTGCGCCGACCTCGGCAGCGACGACGACATCGACGTCCCCGCCGACTTGGCCCGCTGGCCCGGCCTGGGCTGAGAAGGCGGCGAGCACGACGCCGGCCGCCCACCCCGCGCGGGGTGGGCGGCCGGCGTCGTGCTCCACGCTGTGGCGTGGACGGCCCGCGGGGCCTAGCGGAAGTTCACGAACTGGAGGTCGACGTCCTCGTAGCCCTTGAGCAGGGAGATGGTGGACTGGAGGTCGTCGCGGGACTTCGAGGAGACCCGGAGCTCGTCGCCCTGGATCTGGGCCTTGACGCTCTTGGGCGCCTCATCCCGGATGAGCTTGGAGATCTTCTTCGCGTGCTCCTGCGAGATGCCCTCCTTGATGGAGGCCTCGATGCGGTACTCCTTGCCCGAGGCGAACGGGTCGCCGGCATCGAGCGACTTCAGGGAGATGCCCCGCTTGACGAGCTTGGACTCGAAGACGTCCAGGACGGCCTTGACGCGCTCCTCGGCGTTGGCCTTCATGAGGATCTTCTCGCCGCTGAAGTCGATCTCGGCGCCCACGCCCTTGAAGTCGTAGCGCTGGGCGATCTCCTTCTGCGCCTGGTTGAGGGCGTTGGCGACCTCCTGCTTGTCGACCTTGCTGACAACGTCGAACGTCGAATCTGCCATGGGTAACCTCCGTCTGGACGGGTCTGGATGCTGCCCCCCAGCCTAGCCGCTTGGGCCCCGGCGGGCCCGGGTAATATCCGGGCGGCACCGCGGAATGCCCACAGTTCACTCACAGCCGAACCCCAGTCGGATCGCAAGGGAAACTGCGAGCGTTGGTACCACTGAAGGCTCGCGAGGGAGGATCCATGGCGGAGAACGCGCCACGTTCCGAAGACGGCGTTCCGGCGAAGGCGCCGGACGATGCAGCACCGAAGAAGTCAATCGCCGGCCGGGCGGCCGCAGCAGCCGGGGGAGTGGTCGCCGCCGCGACGCTCGCCGCCGGCATCGCCATGTCTCCGGCCCCCGCGGCCTCCGCACGGCTCGACGCCGTGCATGCGGACCTCGCTCGGGCCGTCGCGCTGAGGCAGATCACCGATGAGCAGGCGGCGTTCTTCGAGGCCCAGGTTGCCCGCGCCATCGCCTCCGAGGAGGCGGCGCAGACGGCCGACGGCGATGGCGCACCCGCCGCCGAGACGGCCTGATTCCCCGGCCCCGCGGCGGATTCGACGCGTGGGCCAATGTTCTGTAAGGTTGTCTTGCTCGCACCGCGGAACACGGCTTGGCTGTGGACCACGGCGTGGCGTTCGGCAGATTACCCGAGCGGCCAAAGGGGGCTGACTGTAAATCAGCTGGCATTGCCTACGGGGGTTCGAATCCCTCATCTGCCACCGAACGAAGGGCCCGGCTTCATCTTCTCGATGAGGCCGGGCCCTTCTGGCGTCTGGCCGGCGAGCGCCGTCAGTTCTCCGCAGCCTGGTCTCCGGGCCGCAGCGCCGCGGAGGCCTGCACGCCGGCCGCCTCCTGCATGCCGCCGAGGACCGCGGTGACGGCCTCCTGCGAGGAGCGCCGCGGCTCCCAGCCGAGCGCGGAGCGGATGCGCGAGGTGTCCATGATCGGCACCTGCACGGCCATGTCGATCCAGCCCGGGTCGGTGCGCTGGATCCGCAGCTTCCACGAGAGCCACACGAGGGCGCGCAGCGCCGCGGCCGGCAGCGGCACCGACTTCTTGGCGCCCAGGACCGGCGGGAAGGTGGTTGGGTCCAGGACGGGCTCGGCGGCCACGTTGAAGGCGCCGCGGGCGTGGGCGGCCAGCACCTTGGCGTAGGCGTCGGCGACGTCCTCGGCGTGGACCGCCTGGAAGACCATCGTGGGCGGCATGGGCAGCACCGGCACCCGCGAGCGCGCGATCTGCTGGGGGATGAAGCGGCCCAGGAAGTAGCGCCCCACCTCGGAGGCCTGCCCCGACTGGAAGATCAGCCCCGGACGCAGCCGTGCGACGGTGATGTCCGGATGGTCCGCCTCGAAGCGGTCGAGCAGCCGCTCCACCGCGGCCTTCTGCCGGCTGTAGTGCGAGGTGTGGAGCCCGCCGGTGGGCCACGACTCGTCGACGCGCTCGTCCTTGGGCCCGGGACTGTACGCCCCCACGGAGGAGGCGTAGACGAGGTGCCTCACCCCGGCCTCGGCCGCGGCCTCGAAGACCTGCCAGCTCCCCTCCACGTTGACCCGGTGGAGATCGTCCTGGTGGTGATTGGGCTGGATGATCCACCCCAGGTGCACCACGGCGTCGCACCCGCCGAAGGCGCTCCGCAGCGCCGGGACCGCATCCGGCGAGCCGATGTCGATCTGGTGCCAGGAGGCGCTGCGGTAGGGCTCGGCCCGGGGATCCGGGGCGCGGCGGGCGACGCCGATCAGCTCGTGGCCGCCCGCGGCCAGCGTCCTCAGCAGCGCGGTGCCGACGTTCCCGGTGGCTCCGACGATGGCGATGCGCATGGTTGCTCCTTCGGCAGTGCGGTCCCTGTCCCTGTGCTCATTCCCGCAGGCCGCGCCGGGCAACCATCTCCAGCACCTCGGCACCCCGGGCGCGCCCGTCGAGCGCACGGGCGCGCTCGCCCATCCGGGCGGCCGCCTCGCGGTGGGGGCCGTCCGCGAGGAGCTGCTCCACTGCCGCGCGGATCTTCGCCGGCCGGGCCGTCCGGGACAGGCGGCGCCCGACGCCGGCCCGCTGGACCGCCGCGCCGACCCACGGCTGGTCGGTGGCCCGGTCCAGCGGCAGGACGAGCAGCGGGACCCCGTGGGCCAGCGCGGCCACCGCCGTGCCGTGGCCGCCGTGGCTGACCACGAGGGAGGCCTCGGGCAGGAGCTCGGCATGCGGGCGCCAGCCGTGCACCTCGACGCCGGCGGGCACCCGCAGCGCACCGGCGGCGAGCCCGGAGCCCAGGGTCGCCACGACCCGGGCGGGGAGGCCGTCCACGGCATCGAGCACCCTCTGCCAGGTCGGGACGAGGGCCGGATACGGGGCGGTGCTCAGGGAGAGGACCACGGTGGGCGCGGCGGGCCGGGCCGGGACGGCGCGGACCATGGGCCCGAGGTGCACCACGTCGCCGTGGCCCCGGTCCAGCTCGGGGATCGTCGGCGCCAGGACCGGCCGGCCGGCGTTGAGCAGGCGCAGGACGCGCAGGCCCCGCACCCGGAGCACGGCGTCGAGGGAGGGGAGCACCCGCCGCAGCACCCCGTCCAGCGTGTGCTCGAGGACCACGTACTCGCGGCCCGCCCGCCGCAGCGCGTCCATGACCCCGAACAGGGCCACGTCCACCACGATCACGTCGGCCGGGTGCGCGGCGAGGTCCGCCAGCACGTCGCGCCGCATCGGCGGATCGGAGGCGATCCGCACCATGTCCAGGGGCGTGGACCCGGAGGGGAACGTCCGGGTCGTGGAGAAGGACGCGAAGCGCACGCCCGGGGCGGCGAAGTCGGCGGCCTGGGCGGCATCGCCGAGCACGCTGACCGCGTGGCCCCGCAGCGCGAGCTCCTCGGCGAGGGCCACAGCCGGGACCTTATTGCCGCCGCCGTCCCACGTCACGAACAGGAATCTGGCCACCGTCCCCCTCCACGGGCCGTGCCGGCCCTTCCGCGCGCCATGCTACGGGGGAGGGCGCCCCTGGGTCGAGCAGATCACGGCGGCGCCCCTTTGACATTAGGGTGCCTAACTATTAGGGTACCTAAGTATGAACGAGGAGCTTGCCCGGCTGGCCGAGGGCTTCAGGGACGCGATCCGCTACGGCACCTACATGGCCCGCCGGCTCGACGAGCTCTCCGAGCTCTCAGCCGCCCAGCTGAGCGTCCTGAACATGGTCGCCGGCGAGGGGCTGCGCATGGGGGCCATCGCCAAGAACCTCGGCGTCCGGGTGCCCACGGCCACCGAGCAGGTGGCCCGGCTCGAGAAGGCCGGCCTCCTCGAGCGGTGCAGCGACCCGCACGACGCGAGGGCCGTCGTCGTGCGCCGGACCCCCGAGGGCGACGCGACCGCGCAGTGCGCCAACGCGCGCCGCACCGAGCGGATGGCCGCCGCCCTCGCAACGCTCGACGACGACGAGCGCGCGGCCCTCGCGGCCGCGCTGCCCGTGATGGACAAGATCAACCAGTACGTGATGAACCAGGAGCCGCCCGCATGACCGCCGACACCGGCGTCCAGCCCGAATCCCACCGCGAATCCGCCCCCGCGCCCCAGCACGGCCCGGCTCCGCACGAGACGCTCGAGGCCGAGAAGGCCTCGTTCTTCCGCCAGCCCAAGGCCGTCTGGGCCACGGCCGCCGCGTCCGTCTTCGCCTTCATGGGCATCGGCCTCGTGGACCCGATCCTTCCCGCGATCGCCCAGAATCTCGACGCGAGCCCGAGCCAGGTCTCGCTGCTGTTCACGAGCTACTTCCTCGTCACGGCCGTGATGATGCTCGTCACCGGCTGGGTCTCCTCCCGGATCGGCGGGAAGAAGACCCTGCTGATCGGCCTCGCGCTCATCGTGACGTTCGCGAGCCTGTCCGGCACGAGCCAGAGCGTCGCCGAGCTCATCGGCTGGCGCGCCGGCTGGGGCCTCGGCAACTCCCTGTTCGTCGCGACCGCGCTCGCCGTGATCGTCGGCGTCGCCTCCGGCGGGACGTCCACGGCGATCATCCTCTATGAGGCCGCCCTCGGCCTCGGCCTCTCGCTCGGCCCGCTCGCCGGGGCGCTCCTGGGCGGGTGGCAGTGGCGCATGCCGTTCTTCGGCACCGCGACGCTCATGGCCATTGCGTTCATCGCGATCCTTGCGACCCTCCCGAAGACCCAGCCGTCGGCGAAGAAGACCCGGTTCCGCGATCCCCTCCAGGCCCTCGGCCACGCCGGCCTGCGCTCGGTGGCCGGCAGCGCGTTCTTCTACAACTTCGGCTTCTACACCGTGCTCGCCTTCGTGCCGTTCATCCTCGGCATGGGCGCCTACGGGATCGGCGCGGTGTTCTTCGGCTGGGGCGTGGCCCTCGCGCTCTTCTCGGTCTTCGTGGCCCCGCAGCTGCAGGCCCGCTTCGGGGACGTGAAGGTCCTGGCCGGCACGCTCGCCGGGCTGGCTGTGGTCCTGGTGGGCATGGCCCTCTCGGCGGCCGCCCACGCGGTCCCCGCAGTCGTGGTCCTGACGATCGTCGCCGGGGCGCTGCTGGGCATCAACAACACCGTCTACACCGAGCTCGCGATGGGCGTCTCCGACGCGCCGCGGCCCGTGGCGAGCGCCGGCTACAACTTTGTCCGCTGGATGGGCGGCGCCCTCGCCCCCTTCATCGCCACGTGGCTCGGCGAGACCTACGGGGCCCCCGTGCCGTTCTACGCCTCCGCCGCCGCCCTCGTCATCTCGATCGGCATCGCCCTGGGCGGCCGGAAGTACATCCAGGCGCACGAGCCCGCGGCTGTTTGAGTCCCGGCCCACGGGGAAGGAGGCCGGGAGCCCGTACCCCGGGAATGAAACCCCCCTGGGTATCGTTGAGACTTTCAGACCGACCCCGCAGGGTCACCCGCACAGAGAGCAAGGAGCGCGGCATGGCAACGAAGAACGTCACCGGCGAGGACTTCGCCGAGGTCATCGAGAAGAACGACATCGTCCTGGTGGACTTCTGGGCGTCGTGGTGCGGCCCGTGCCGCCAGTTCGCCCCGACCTACGAGGCCGCCTCGGAGAAGCACCCGGACGTGGTGTTCGCCAAGGTGGACACTGAGGCCGAGCAGATGCTCGCCGCCCAGGCGAACATCACCTCGATCCCGACCCTCATGGCGTTCCGCGAGAAGGTCCTCGTCTTCTCGCAGCCCGGCGCCCTGCCCGCCTCCGCGCTCGAGCAGGTCATCACCGCGGTGAAGGACCTCGACATGGAGGACGTCCACAAGAAGGTCGCCGAGGCGCAGGCCCAGGGCCCGCAGAACTGACGCACCGCGCCCCCTGCGCGCGAACGGCGCCGCTCCCAGCAGCTGGGGGCGGCGCCGTTGCTGCGTCCGGGCTCCTACAGGCGCTCGATGGTGATCGGCTCGGCCAGCAGGGCGCTGAGCGACTCGTTGAGGTCCTGCACGGCCACACCCTTCGAGTGCCTCTCGAGGTCCTCCTCGGAGGCCCAGAGCTCGGAGAGCACGAGCCGGTCCTCCGACTCGTCGGTGATCTCGTACTGGAGGCAGCCGGGCTCGCGCTGGACCTCCTCGATCGCGATGTCGAGGGCGAGCTTGACGCGGAAGAACTCGCCCTCGTTGGGGATGAAGGTCGCCTTCAGGCGCACGGGATCAGTCATGGTCGCCAGCCTACCGAGTTGGTAGCTTTCATCCATGCAGAGCTCCTACACGGCAGGCGAGACGACGATGTCCCTGCTCGAAGAGACCATCGGCGCCAACTTCGCCCGCGCGGTCGGGCAGCACGCTGACCGGGAGGCCCTCGTGGAGGCGGCGGGAGACGGCCGCGCCGACGCCGCCCGCCGCTGGACCTACGCGGAGCTCGCGCACGACGTCGATGCCGCCGCCCGCGGGCTCCTCGCCGCGGGCGTCGCGAAGGGCGACCGTGTGGGCATCTGGAGCCCGAACTGCGCCGAGTGGACGGTGATCCAGTACGCGACCGCGGCCATCGGCGCCATCCTCGTCAACGTCAACCCGGCCTACCGCGCCCACGAGCTGCAGTTCGTGGTCCGGCAGAACGGCATGCGCATGCTCGTCGTCGCGCCCAGCGACCGCACGAGCGAGTACGTCGCCATGGCCCGCACCGCGCTCGCCGAATGCCCCGACCTGCGCGAGCTCGTGTTCCTGCCGGCGCCCCCCGCCCCGGGCGAGGCCGTGTTCGAGCCCGGCGTGCCGGCGTCGGGCGAGGAGACCACCTGGGAGGCCCTCGTGGCCCGCGCGGGCGAGGTGCCGGCGTCGGCCGTCGAGGAGCGGGCGGCGATGCTCTCCGCGGAGGACCCGATCAACATCCAGTACACGTCCGGCACCACGGGGTTCCCCAAGGGCGCCACGCTCACGCACCGGAACATCCTCAACAACGGGTTCGCGATCGGCGAGCTGCTCGGCTACACGCCCGAGGACCGGGTGGTCATCCCGGTGCCGTTCTACCACTGCTTCGGCATGGTCATCGGCAACCTCGCGGCGTACTCGCACGGCTGTGCCACGATCCTGCCCGGCCGCGGCTTCAAGCCCGACGCCGCCCTGCGGGCCGTCCAGGACTTCGGCGGCACCTCCCTCTACGGCGTCCCGACCATGTTCATCGCCGAGCTCGCGCTGCCCGACTTCGGCTCCTACCGGCTCGGCACGCTCCGCACCGGGGTCATGGCCGGCTCGACGTGCCCGGTCGAGGTCATGGAGCGGGTCATCTCCGACATGCACATGGAGGGGGTGGCCATCTGCTACGGCATGACCGAGACCTCCCCGGTCTCCACCATGACCCGTGCGGGGGACTCCCTCGCCCAGCGCACGGGCACCGTCGGACGGACCATGCCCAACCTCGAGAGCAAGGTGGTGGACCCGGCGACCGGCGAGACCGTGGAACGCGGGGCCATCGGCGAGCTGTGCACCCGCGGCTACGCCGTGATGGCCGGCTACTGGGACCAGCCCGACAAGACGGCCGAGGCCATCGACGCGGACGGCTGGATGCACACGGGCGACCTCGCCCGGATGGACGAGGACGGCTACGTGATGATCGAGGGGCGGATCAAGGACATGGTGATCCGCGGGGGCGAGAACGTCTACCCGCGCGAGATCGAGGAGTTCCTCTACCGGCACCCGGACATCCAGGACGTCCAGGTCATCGGGGTTCCCGACCCGACCTACGGCGAGGAGCTCATGGCGTGCATCATCCTCCGGCCCGGCGCGCAGCCGCTCACCGCCGAGGACATCGCGGAGTACTGCAAGGGCGAGTTGGCGCACTACAAGGTGCCGCGCTACGTGGACATCCGCGACTCGTTCCCCATGACCGTCTCCGGGAAGGTCCGCAAGGTCCAGATGCGCGAAGAGGCGGTCGCGCGGCTGGGGCTCGGGGAGGCCTCGCCGGCCTAGGGCCGTGCCGTGAGGTCGAACCAGACCTCTCCCTCGCAGATTGCGGTCACCCGGACGGTGTAGCCGGCGTACTCGGCCGTCTCGCCGACGGTCAGCCCGGGGAACTCCTTCGGACCGCCCAAGGCGGGATCGTCGGCGATGAGCGAGAGGTCCACCGTGGCGGGGTCCGCCGCCGGCCTGGCCGAGACGAGGCGGACCCGGGGCGTCGCGTCGGCGCCCCGGGGCGAGACCGGCAGCAGCGGATACGAGCCGTTGACGGACGGGACCAGCTTGTAGGCGCCGGTGTGCTGGCATGCGGCCACGGTGGTTCCTTTCGCGGAGGACTGCGGGGGCGGGGACGCGGGCGCGGCCGACCCGCACCCGGCGAGGACGGCGACGGCGAGGGCCGCGGCGGCTGCGCCCGCGAGGAGGGACGGGCCGGTGGGCCGCCCGGACGCGGCGTTCCGGGTGCGCGCCCTCATCGGCTCACCACCGTCGCGTTCTGGAAGTACGCCGCGTACTGGTCCCTCGTGATGACGAGCTTCGTCTCCGACGGGCCCCAGGGATTCTGGAGCACCACCTTGTCGCCGTCCATGCCGGTGGCGAAGAACTCGTGCCCGGCGATGTAGCCGCTGGGGGCACCGTCCGGCTTGGTGCCGAACGTGGAGACGATGGCGGGGCGGCGGTCGCGCACCGCATCCCAGAGTGTGGCCGGGTCGTGGTCCTGGGCGGTGGAGGACGGCGTGAGGTACTTCAGTACGTCCGGGCCGTAGTTTCCCTCGATCGCCCGGTAGTGCCCCGGTCCGTAGACCGCGTCCCCCGGGCCGTCGCGGCCGTCGTCGTCGGTGTACACCTGGGCGAGCGCCTTCTCGACGTAGGCGTTCCAGTTGCCGCCGGGACCCGGCTTGGCACCCTTCTGGCCGCCCTGGCCGTCATCGGGGAGCGACGCGGAGACCGTGACCCATCGCTCGTGGCCGCCATCGTAGAGCTTGACGGACACCGTGCCGTTGCCGTTGTCTGCCACGTGGTCGCGGGCCCAGTTCGGATCCGCGGTGACGAGTGCTCCCGCGGCGGAATCGACCACGCACGTGCCGTACCCACCTTGGCGGATGTCCTCGGGCCCCTGAGGGTGGGCTGAGACCACCGGCCCTGCAGGGGTCATCCAGCGGTTGCTGGCGTCGCCGCCCTGGCCCCGGGCCTGGTCGCCCATCGCCTGGGCGTCCGGCTGGGCCCAGGGGATGAGGCTTCCGACCCGGGCCACCTGTCCGGGGGAGGCCTTGGCGAGCATGGTGTCCAGAAGGGACTGGCGGTCGAAGGCGCTGGTGCCGTCCCAGTCGAAGAGGCCGCCGTTGCCGCCTGCCACGGTCTGTCCGAGCCTGCGGAGCTCGACGTCCGAGCAGCTGCGCAGGAATTGGTCGAGCTCAGCCGGGCGGAGCGCGGCCAGCGCGGCGCGGAGTGCGGCGATGTCCCCCTCGTTTCCGCCGAAGAAGTCTCCGAGGCCGCCATCGGTGGCCGCATCGTGCAGCCGGCCCTTGAGATCGTCCAGCTGTCTCGTGGTCAGGTCGGCGGCGCCCGGGTCGGGGAAGCGGGGCGTGGAGTGGTCTGCGGTGGGGCCGGCGTCGGAGCTGACCGGATCGGGTGCCGGCGCGCCCGAGGGCGGCCGGGTGCCGCCCTGCCCGCCCTCGCCGTGTCCGCCCTGGCCCGCGCTGCCGAGTTCGCTGCTCGTCGCCTCCTGCGCATCCGCGTTGCGGAGCATGGTCTCCCCGGCGGACTTCACCGCGGTGGCCACCAGGAGCAGCTGGGGCCTCGCGGAGCCGAACCACGCCGCCCCGAACGCCTCGGCGTCCTGACCGGCCCAGATCCCGTCCAGGCGCACGAGACGGTCCACGTCCCGGGACGTCTGCTCGAGGCGTCCCGCGCGTGCAAGCATCGCGCGGGCCGCGCCCCGCAGCGCCTCGACGTCGGCGCCGACCTTTTCCCCCACGTGGATCCCCCCTCACGTGCCTCGCCGCGGCCGTGTCCGGCCGCACCCGCTCTGCCCCCTCACCCTAGCGGGCGCGCCGCGGGCCCACGATGGGGAGGGCTCCCCGGCCTCGGGGCAGCACCGACTGCCGAGGTCATGGCTGGGGCGGCGGTCCCGGTGGGTGCGGCGGTCGCGGGTGGTGCGGTGGCCCCGGCTCGTGCGGGCGGTGCGGAGGTCCCGGCTCGTGCGGGGGCTGCGGGTGCGGGGGCACCCCAGATGATGGTGAAGGCGGAGGCGGCGGCCCGGGTTGTGGGGGAGCAGGGTGCTCTGGCCCGGCGTCCGGGGACCCGACCTCGGCGTCCGAAGAGGTGACCTCGGCGGTGCCGGAGTTGCCAGCGTCAGCAGGGAGTCCGTAGTGCTCCCGGAGCTGGGCCGCCTGGTCCCTGCTGAGGCCGCCGCGGTCGGAGGCGACGCGCGGCGCGGACCGGACGGCGTCGGCGTCGAACGCGATGCGTACGGCGGAGCCGTCCACACTCGCTCCGTCCAGCGGGACGAACCGCTGGGTGATCCCGAAGAAGCCGGCGCGGACGGACACGAAGGCGGGCCAGGACCCGGAGGTGTCCAGCACGATCTGGTCGATCGAGCCGAGGTCCGTGCCGTCGGAGCCGATCAGCCGGCCGCCGGCCTCGAGCACTCCGTCAAGCTCTGCGCGGGTGACCATGCGCCGATCCTCTCACGCCGCGGGCCCGGGTTACCCGAGGGCCGCGAGCAGGGCCGCCGGGACCACCATCAGCGGGACCAGTACGGCGCCGGCCGCGGCGTACCCCCACCACGAGATGCCCACGCCGAGCCGCCGCAGCTGCTCGTGCCAGATGAGCGTCGCGAGGGACGCCCACGGGGCCACGAGCGGGCCCGCGTTCACCCCGACGAGCAGGGCCACGAGCCGCGCCGGGCCGCCTGCTGCCTGCTCGAAGGCCAGATACGCGGGCAGGTTGTTGACCACGTTGGCGCCCACGGCCCCCGCGGCCGCGACCCGCACGAGGCTGCCGGGGCCATCGCCGGTGCCGAGCACCGCGGCGGCGAGCTCGCGAGCGCCGACGTACTGCAGCGCCTCCATCACGAGGAACAGGCCCGCCGCGAAGACGAGCAGCTGCCAGGGCACGAGCGCCCACCGCAGCACCGTGCGGCGCCGGATGCCGAAGGCGACGAGGAGGACGAGCGCGGCCGCCGTCGCCGGGATCCACACGGGCACCCCGGTCACGAGGGCCGGGAGGAGGAGCGCGAGGACGCCGGCGCC
Organism: Sinomonas atrocyanea; assembly: GCF_001577305.1. Taxonomy (NCBI): domain Bacteria; kingdom Bacillati; phylum Actinomycetota; class Actinomycetes; order Micrococcales; family Micrococcaceae; genus Sinomonas; species Sinomonas atrocyanea. The sequence goes on along the minus strand of NZ_CP014518.1, from coordinate 3,353,426 downwards.
GAGGCCGAGCAGCACGGGGTCCCTCGTGGACGCCTGGGCGCCCTGGGCCTCGTCCGGATCGGACTGGACGCGGCCCAGCCGGACGCTGTTGTAGCGCCCCGCCAGCTCGCGGCGGAACACGAGGGCCACCGCCGCGACCGGCACGGCCGCGCACCACAGCGCGGGCAGCGCCATGCGTGCGGCGAACTCCCCCGGGGAGACGGAGCCGAGCGCGTGCAGGGCGAGGAGGTTGGTGAGGTTGGAGACGGGCAGCAGCAGCGAGCCGGTGTTCGCCAGCCACACTGTGGTGAGCGCGAAGGGCAGCGGCGGCAGGCCGCAGCGCCGCGCGAGGACCACCACGATCGGGGTCAGCAGCACCGCCGTCGTGTCGAGGGAGAGGAACACGGTGGCGGCCAGGGACAGGCCGACCACGAGCAGCCACAGCACCCACACGCGCCCGCGGCCCCAGCGCCGGAAGTAGGAGGCCATCCACTCGAACAGCCCGGCGGCGTTGAGGAGTTCGGTCACCACGGTGATGGAGGCGACGAAGGCGAGAATGGGGCCGACGCGCTCGGTCAGGGCGCCGACCGCGGGCCATGGCAGGATGCCCACGGCCGCAGCGGCGGCGCCGAGGACGAGCAGCAGGGCTCCGACGACGGCCAAGGGCATGGGCACAGTCTAGGGTCGCCCCTCAGTGCCGGCGGTGATCCTGGATCGTGATCCTCGCCCCATAGCGCGGGGCACGCACCCCCGACAGGCCGAGGAGCCGGACGATCCGCTGCCGGTGGCCGCGCCACGGCTCGAGGAGGCGCAGCATGCCGTGGTCATCGGTGCGCTCGCCGGTGAGGGCGTAGCCGACGAAGTGCGCGAGGTGGTAGTCGCCCACCGAGATCGAATCGGGGTCTGCATGCGTGCGCTGGGTGACTTCGGCGGCGGTCCACACGCCGATGCCGGGGATGCTCTGCAGGGCCGCCGAGGCCTCGGCCGCGGTGCGCGCTGCGAGGCGCTCGATCCCCGCGGCGGAGCGCAGTGCCCGCATCACGGTGTCCGAGCGCTGCGGGCCGACGCCGGCCCGGTGCCACTCCCAGGAGGGGATCCCGAGCCAGGCCCGTGCGTCCGGGGCGACCATGAGGCCGGCCGGGGCGAACTGCCCGGCGCCGGGCGCGGGCGTGCCGTAGCGGCGCACGAGGTACCGGTAGGCGCGGCGGGCCTCGAGGGTCGTGACCTTCTGCTCGAGGATGGTGGGCACGAGGGCCTCCACCATCCGTCCCGTGGCGGGCAGCCTGAATCCGGGGTGGCGCCGTCTCGTCTCCCGGACCAGGCGGGGGAGCCCGGCGAGGAAGGCCGCGTCGTCGAACGCGGACCAGTCGTCGTGCAGGCCCAGCATCGCCGGCGCCAAGGCGACGGCCGACGCCGCTCCGTCGCCCCACGCGCGCACCGTCACCGTTCCGGGGCGGCCGGGGGCGCGCTGGTGGGTGGCGAGGAGGGAGACGGGGCCTTCAGGAGTCGCGAAGGCGGCCCAGAGCCCGCCCGGATGGGGCGCGAAGCTGGGGTCGCCGTCCCCGCGCTGGAGGGGGAACCAGGTCGCGGCCAGGGAGTAGTGCTCCGGAGCCTCCCAGGTGCCCTCGGCGTCCGCGCACCGTGGAGCCGAGCCTGCCTCCGGAGGCGCCGCGGCGGGGGCCGCGGTCCGAGGGGGCGGGGGAGCGAGAGTCACCGGAGCATCATGCCACGGGGCGCCGACAGAAGCTGACAGGGGTGTCCTTCTGCCCTAGCGGCTGCACGCGCGCGGGGCGAGAATCCGACTGCCTGAGGGTTCCACGAGCAGGAGAGGACTGCAGCGCCATGGCTGGAGGAGTTGTCCATTTCGAGATCCCCCTCGACGACGTGGAGCGGGGGCGCCGGTTCTTCGCCGAAGCGTTCGGATGGGAGATCAACCCGTTGCCGGAGATGGAGTACACCCTGGTGGGGACCACGCCGCTGGACGAGCAGGGCAGGCCTGCAGAGGCCGGCTCGATCAACGGCGGGATGTTCGCCCGCGGCGCCCAGGCGCCCTCGTCCGCGCCGGTGGTCACCATCGACGTCGAGGACATCGACGCTGCCCTGGCGAAGATCGAGTCCCTTGGCGGCTCCACGGTCCTCCCGCGCATGCCCGTGGGGGAGATGGGCTTCACCGCGTACTTCAAGGACACGGAGGGCAACGTCCTCGGGCTGTGGGAGACCCGCAGGCCGCAGGCCGGGTAGCGGTCCCGTCCCGGCAGGGCGGGAGGGGCTCACCTGAAGTCGCGGCTGGCCGTCTTCGCCTTCAGGGGCAGTGCCTCGAGCCGGTCCGCGACCAGGTTCGTCACGCCCTCCTTCGAGCGCTCGAGCATCCCGCGGATGACCATGGCGGGCGCGGCCTGTGCGGTCCGCCGGTAGCGGGTCCAGACCCCGATGCTGCACACCACATTGAGGATCCCCGTCTCGTCCTCGATGTTCATGAAGGTGATGCCCTGTGCGGTCTGCGGCCGCTGCCGGTGGGTCACGATCCCGGCCACCTCGATCCGGCCTCCCGGCGCCGCGGTCTCCAGCTGGCTGATCTGCAGGACGCCGCGCGCGTCGAGGCGGCCGCGGGCGTGGCGCAGCGGGTGGTCGTCGGTGGCGACGCCGGTGGCCCACAGGTCGTAGGCCACGGCGTCCTCCGCGGCCAGTTCGGGCAGGAGCGGCGGCTGGACGTAGGGCTGGGACCCGGGGAGCTGGCCCGGCCGCTCGAGGGCTGCTGCCCCCGACTGCCACAGGGCCTCGCGCCGGGTGAGGCCGAGCGAGTCCAGGGCCCCGGCCGAGGAGAGCGCCTCGAGCTGCTCCGCCGTGAGCCCGGTGCGCCGGGACAGCTCGGCCAGCTCCCGGAAGGGGCCCCCGGCCTCGCGCTCTGCGACGATCCTCTCGGCGAGGTCCTGGCCGATGCCGCGCACGCTGGAGAGCCCGAGCCGTACCGCGCGGCTCCCGTCCCGCCGGTGGGCGGCCCCCTCATCCGGGGCCTGGGGGTCGAAGGGGCCGATCGGGGGCTGGACCCGGTCCAGGCACGTCTCCAGGCCCGGGCTTGCCGGGGCCTGCGTCGAGGCCCCCGGCCCCGGGGCGTGCGGTGAGCCCGCCGCCGGAGCCTCCCGGCCGGCGTCGTCCGCCCCATCATGCGTCCCATCATGCGGCTCGAGGCACGCGTCCGCGCGGGAGCGGAGGATGTCCGGGCGGAGCACCGTGACGCCGTGCCGGCGCGCGTCCGCCACCAGGGTCTGAGGCGAGTAGAAGCCCATGGGCTGGGCCCGCAGGAGCGCGGCGAGGAAGGCGCCGGGGTAGTGCAGCTTGAGCCACGAGCTCGCGTACACGAGCACCGCGAAGCTGATGGAGTGGGACTCGGCGAAGCCGAAGTCGGCGAACGCTGCGATCTGGGTGTAGATCGCCTTCGACTCCTCGGGCGTCAGCCCGTTCGCGGCCATGCCGGCGAAGAGCTTCTCCTTCAGGCTCCCGATCTTCTCGACCCCTCGCTTGGAGCCCATCGCCCGGCGCAGCAGGTCGGCGTCCTCGGCCGTGCAGCCGCCGATCGCCATGGCCATCTGCATGAGCTGCTCCTGGAACAGGGGCACCCCCAAGGTGCGCTCGAGCACCGGCTCGAGCAGCGGGTGCGGGTAGGTCACCGGCTCCTCGCCCGCACGCCGGCGGATGTAGGGGTGGACCGCGCCGCCCTGGATCGGCCCGGGCCGGATGAGGGCGATCTCCACCACGAGGTCGTAGAAGCACCGGGGCCGCAGCCGCGGGAGCGTGCTCATCTGCGCCCTCGACTCGACCTGGAACACGCCCACCGAGTCGGCGCGGCACAGCATGTCATAGACGGCGGGCTCCTCCTTGGGGAGGTCCTCGATCCGCCAGCGCACCCCGAAGTGCTCCTCGACCAGGTCGAAGCAGTACTGGAGGGCCGCGAGCATCCCGAGGCCGAGCAGGTCGAACTTGACCAGGCCCATCCACTCGCAGTCGTCCTTGTCCCACTGCAGGACCGTCCGGTTCTCCATGCGTGCGTGCTCGATCGGCACCACCTCGCCCACCGGCCGCTCCGTGAGCACCATGCCGCCGGAGTGGATGCCCAGGTGGCGCGGGTAGCCGAGGAACTGCTCGGCGAGGGCCACGACGCGTGGCGGGATGCCGTCGGCGTCGTCGGACCCGGCGGCCGAGAGGGCGTCCCACCGCTCGAGCCGCTTGGACCAGGCGTCCTGCTGTCCGGGGCCGTAGCCCAGGGCCTTGGCCGCGTCCCGCACCGCGTTCTTGGGCCGGTAGCTGATCACGTTGGCGACCTGGGCGGCGTTGGCGCGGCCGTACTTCGCGTACACGTGCTGGATGACCTCCTCGCGCCGGTCCGAGTCGAAGTCGACGTCGATGTCCGGCTCCTCCTCGCGCAGGCTCGAGAGGAACCGCTCGAACGGCAGCCGGTACGCGATGCTGTCCACCGCCGTGATCCCCAGCAGGTAGCACACGGCCGAGTTGGCCGCCGAGCCGCGGCCCTGGCAGAGGATGCCCCGGCTGCGGGCGAACTGGACGATCTCGTGCACGATGAGGAAGTAGCCCGGGAAGTCCTTCTTCTCGATCACCGCGAGCTCCTTCTCGAGGCGCTCGCGGACCTCCTCGGGCGGCACGGGCCCCCGCCAGCCGGGTCCCGGGACGCCGTACCGGTCCGCGAGGCCGAGCTCCACGAGGTCCCGCAGGTGGGACATCGGCGTGCTGCCCTCCGGGACCTCCTGCTTCGGCAGCCTCGGGCGGGCGGAGCGCAGGGGGAAGGCCAGCGCTCCGGCGAGGCGCACGGTGTTCTCCACCGCGCCGGGATAGCGCGCGAACCGGTGCGCCATCTCGGCCCCGCTGCGCAGGTGCGCGCCGTCGGTGGCGGGCAGCCAGCCGTCGAGCTCGTCGAGGCTGCGCCGGGCGCGCACCGCCGCGAGCGCCGTCGCGAGGGGGTGCCGGGACGGTGCGGCGAAGTGCACCGCGTTCGTGGCCACGCACGGCAGGTCCAGGCGGGCGGCGAGGGCGGCGAGGACGTCGTTGTGGTCGGTGTCGAGCGGGCTGCCCTGGTCGTAGAGCTCCACGGCGACCCCGTCGTGGCCGAACAGCTCCACGAGCGTCCGGACGGCGCGCTCGGCGGCCGCCTCCCCGTGGTCGACGAGGGCCCTGCGGACCACGCCCTTGCGGCACCCGCTGAGTACCACGCAGTGCCCGCGCAGGCGCTCGGCGAGGTCTTCGAGGACGAACACGGGCCGGCCCTTCTCCGCCTCCCGGGCGAGCTGCCCGGCGGTGATGGCCCCGGCCAGCCGGTGGTACCCCTCCTCACCGCGGGCCAGGACGAGCAGGTGCTCGCCCTCCGGGTCAGGCCGCCCGTTCTGCGGGGCGGACAGGCCCAGCGAGAGCTCGGCGCCGAACACGGTGGCCAGCCCGTAGGCCTCGGCGGCCTCGGCGAGGCGCACCGCCCCGTAGAAGCCGTCGTGGTCCGTGATGGCGATCGCGGACAGGCCCAGCCGCACGGCCTCCTCCACGAGCTCCTCCGGCGAGGATGCCCCGTCGAGGAAGCTGTAGTGCGAGTGGACGTGCAGCTCCGCGTAGGGCACGGCCGCGGGCGAGCCGACCGACGACGGCGACCGGCCGCCGTCGTGCGCGCCCGCAGCCTGGGCGTCGGTTCCGTCCCCGCCCCCGGCGCGGGGTCCGCCGGAGAGCGCGGGGAGGGGGATGTAGGGGCCGCGCTTGCGGGACCAGGCCGGGCTGTCCCCGCCGTCGTGCTCGACCGGGGCCCGGCCGGCTCCGGTGCGTCCGCGGAGCTCGTCCGCGGTGACCTCCTTGCCGTCGAGGATGTCGTGGAGCTGCCGCCAGGGGATCGGCGGATTGGTCCACCCCATCGGTTCCTCCCTCAGTTCTCAGTCGTCGCCGGCTCTGGTCGTACCGGCCTCAGTCGTACCGGGCCTCGGCCCACCATCGGCCGTCCTCGCCCAGCAGCAGCCAGGCCTCTCCCTCGCTGTCGAGGATCTGGAAGCGTTCCGCCCGCCGGCTCCCTTCCACGTCCCACCACCTCTCGCGCAGCGGCCAGGGCCCTGCCCAGCTGCGCACAGCGCGCCGGGCCGTGCCCGGGTCCGGGGAGAACCAGGCCGGCGCGGAGGCGAGGTGCCCGCGGTCGTCCACCTCGAGGGGGCGCGCATCGTCGCCGAACAGCGCGACGGGCAGGGGTTCGGGGAAGACCGTGGCGGGCAGGGGCGGCGGGACGGCCCCCGGCCACGGCCGGGAGGCGAGGTCCGAGGTCCCGGCCGGGGCCTCCTCGCCCCAGGGCACGAGAAGGCAGCGCTCTGCCAGGAGCCGGCCGCCGGCCGCGGCCGGCTGCAGCACCGATCCGTGCCCCAGCATCGTCTGGAGGCGGTGCAGGCCGTGGTCGAGCCGCTCGTCCACGCCGCCGAACAGCGTCTGGGTGCGCCGCCCGAGGAGGTCCACCCGCTCCGGGGCCAGGCGGATCTGGACCACCGGGGCCGCCAGCGCCTCGCCCGTGGAGCGCCACGGGGTGCGGTGCCGGGCCGCGCCCTCGGGGCCGCCGGACTGCAGCTGCCAGCGGACCCGGTCGACCGCGTCGCCGGGCCCGAACTGGTGCGGGTGCCCCCACGAGCGCTCGGAGCGGCCCCCGGCGTCGTCGGTGATCTGCACCCGCAGCTGCGTGCAGGCGAGCCCCGCGCGCACGAGCCCGGCGACGAGGTCCTCGGCGACCGGGCGGAGGGCGAACGCGATCTGGTCGATGCGCTCGAGCCCGGGCTCGAAGTCCGCCGAGCGGTCGAGCGGCTCCGGCGGGACCCGGGGCAGGACGGGCCGGGGGTCCCGGCCCCGTGCCCGGGCATGGGCGGCGAGGCCCTCGGCGCCGAATCGGGAGCGGACCTCGGCGGCGGGCAGCGCCGCGAAGTCCTCGAGGGTGCGCAGGCCCAGCCGCGTCAGGAGGGAGGCGATCTTCGCATCGCCGAGGGCCGCGACGGGCAGGGGCGCGAGGAACCGGGCCGAGGCGCCCGGCTCCACGATCCGCAGGGGAGAGAGCTCCTGGGTGCCCCGCGCGGCCTGTTCCGCGGCGAAGACCGAGTCCGCGATCCCCGCCCGGGCCTCGAGCCCCAGCCGGGAGACGGCCTCGAGGGCGGCGCCCCCGGCACCCTGCTCGCTGCCGTAGTAGCGGGCCGCGCCCGGTGCCCTGAGGGCGCACAGGCCGGGGCGGAGCACCTGCACGCCCGGGACGGCGGTCTCGAGGGCCCGCACCACGGGTTCGAACTCCCGGGCCGAGCGCTCCGGGTCCGCGGGAACCTTGACGAGCTCGGGGCAGCGCGCCTGCGCCTCGCGCACCCGCAGGCCCCGGGCCACGCCGGCGGCCCGCGCCGGGGCGGAGCACACGGACACGAGGCCCTTCTCGATCACGGCCGCCGCGGCCTGGTCCGGCACCTCCCCGGCCAGGTGCGCGGCCACGAGGGGCCAGTCCGGGAACCACAGCACGAGCGCCCGGGGCGGCTGGGCAGGGCCCGTTGCCGAGCTCACGGCCGGCTCCCCGCTCCCTGGCGGGGGACGCGGACCGGGAGGGCCAAGGTCTCGGGGGAGGCGAGGTCCACGGTCGCGGTGCGGACGCGCCCGCGGTGGTTCGCCCGGAGCTCCACGAGGTGGCGCGCCAGATGCCCGTGGCCCCGGCCGAGGCCCTCCCAGCTGGACCCCGTCAGGCTCAGCGTGGCCTCGCTCTGGGGCCAGGGGCCCAGGACCAGCAGCACGCCGGACCGCTCGCGCAGCCGCGAGGCGAGCCGGGAGGCCTCGCCGGCCCGCGCCGCCGAGGGCGGGCGGACCAGGACCAGCGGCAGCACGTCGACGAGGGCCCCGACCGTGGCGAGCCAGTCTGCCCCCGGGTCCGGCACGAGCACGAGGCGGTCGAGGGCGATCCCGAACCCGGCGGCCGCCTCCGCGCCGAAGTCCGGGATCCCGGCCACGCCGCACCACTGCCCCTCGGCGGACGGGGCGGCCAGCAGGGCCATCGCGACGGAGAGGTGGGTGTCGAGGGAGTAGGCGGCCCCGCCGCGGAGCCCCGCGGGGAACAGGGGTGCCAGGCACGGGAGCACGGGGTGCGAGCCCTGGCGGTTCCGCCGGCCCTGCAGGGTGTGGATGCGTTCCTGGAGCTCGCGCAGCTGCCCCGCGGCGGCCGCCGCGGGATCGGAGCTGAGGGCGAGGGACATGCTCCAATTCTCGAAAACATGTTCGAATAAGTCAATCGGGAAAGGAGCGCCGTTCGAAACTCCGGGCTGTGCGTGAACCCCCGAGTCGCCCGCCTCTGCGCGTCCGGGCCCAGAGGCTACAGTGGGGGTCGTGAAGTACGCCAAGTCCGTCGTCGAACTCATCGGGCACACGCCCCTCGTCCAGCTGAACAAGGTCACCGAAGGCATCAAGGCGACGGTCCTGGTCAAACTCGAGTACCTCAACCCCGGCGGCTCCATCAAGGACCGCATCGCGCTGAAGATGATCGAGCAGGCGGAGGCGGACGGCAAGCTCGGCCCCGGCGGCACCATCGTCGAGCCCACGAGCGGCAACACCGGCGTGGGCCTCGCCCTGGTGGGCCAGCAGAAGGGCTACCGGTGCATCTTCGTGGTCCCGGACAAGGTCGGCGAGGAGAAGCGCGCCGTGCTCGCGGCCTACGGCGCCGAGGTCGTCGTCACCCCGACCGCCGTCCCGCCGGACTCCCCGCAGTCCTACTACGGCGTCTCCGACCGGCTCGTCAGCGAGATCCCCGGCGCGTTCAAGCCGGACCAGTTCTCCAACCCGGGGGCCCCGGCCAGCCACTACGAGACCACCGGCCCGGAGATCTGGGCCGACACCGACGGCAGGATCACGCACGTGGTCATCGGCGCCGGCACCGGCGGCACCATCACCGGCACCGGCCGGTACCTCAAGGAGGTCTCCCGGGACCGGCCTGCCTCCGAGGGCGGCCAGGTCAAGGTCATCGGCGCGGACCCCGAGGGCTCCGTCTACTCCGGCGGCACCGGCCGGCCGTACTTCGTCGAGGGCGTCGGCGAGGACATGTGGCCGGGGAACTATGACAAGTCCGTCCCGGACGAGGTCCTGGCCGTCAGCGACGCCGAGTCCTTCGCCATGACGCGCCGGCTCGCCCGCGAGGAGGGCCTCCTCGTCGGCGGCTCCTCCGGCATGGCCGTGGCCGCCGCCCTGCGTGTGGCGAAGGACCTGCCCGAGGACGCGGTCGTCGTCGTCGTCCTGCCCGACTCCGGGCGCGGCTACCTCGCCAAGATCTTCAACGACGACTGGATGCGCTCCTACGGCTTCCTCCCGGGCCAGGACGAGAAGACGGTCGGAGACCTGCTCAAGGGCAAGGACGGCCGCCTCCCGGACCTCGTCCACACCCACCCCAACGAGACGGTCCGCGACGTCATCGACATCATGACCGAGTACGGCGTGGGCCACCTGCCGGTCCTCTCGACCGAGCCCCCGGTGGTCATGGGCGAAGTGCTCGGCGCCGTGGACGAGCGCTCGCTGTCCGCCAAGCTGTTCCGCGGCGAGGCGATGCTCACCGACAAGATCTCCGAGCACATGGGCCCGCGGCTGCCCGTCATCGGCTCCCTCGAGGGCCAGGCGGAGCTGCGCAAGATGCTCAGCGAGGACGACGCCGTCATGGTCACCTTCGTCGGTGCGCCCGTCGGCATCCTCACCCGCCACGACCTCCTGGCCAACCTCAACAAGTAAGGGAGACCCCCATGCCTGAGCAGGGCGAGAAGACCACCGGATTCAACACGCGGGCCGTCCACGCCGGCCAGGAGTTCGAGCCGCGGACGGGCGCCGTCGTCCCACCGCTGCACTTCTCCTCCACCTATGCCCAGGACGGGATCGGCGGCCTGCGCTCCGGCTACGAGTACGGCCGCGGCGGCAACCCGACCCGGGACGCGCTGCAGGAGCAGCTCGCGGCACTCGAGGGCGGCTCCCACGCCTACTCCTTCGGCTCGGGCCTGGCCGCCGAGGACGCCCTCATCCGCGCCCTGTGCTCGCCGGGGGACAGGATCGTGCTCGGCAACGACGCCTACGGCGGCACCTACCGCCTCATCTCCCGGGTCCTCGCCCCGTGGGGGATCGCCAACAAGCCCGTCGACATGTCGGACCTCGACGGCGTGCGCGCCGCCGTCGCCGAGGGCGGCGCCCGCCTCGTGTGGGTCGAGACCCCCTCGAACCCGATGATGAAGGTCACCGACATCGCCGCCCTCGCCGAGCTCGCGCACGACGCCGGGGCCCTCCTTGTCGTCGACAACACCTTCGCGTCCCCGTACCTGCAGAACCCCCTCGCCCTCGGCGCGGACGTGGTCGTCCACTCGACCACCAAGTACATCGGCGGGCACTCGGACGTGGTCGGCGGGGCCGTCGTCGTCAACGACGGCGAGCTCGCGGAGAAGATCGGCTTCGTCCAGTTCGCGGTCGGCGCCGTCTCCGGCCCCATGGACGCCTTCCTCACCACCCGCGGCCTCAAGACGCTCGGGGTGCGCATGGAGCGCCATTCGGACAACGCGCAGAAGATCGCCGAATGGCTCGTGGGCCGCCCGGGCATCGAGCGGGTGCTCTACCCGGGCCTGCCCGAGCACCCGGGCCACGAGCTCGCGGCGAGGCAGATGCGCCGGTTCGGCGGCATGGTCTCGGTGCAGTTCGCGGGCGGCGAGGCCGCGGCGCGCACGGTCGCCGAGTCCACGCGGCTGTTCACGCTCGCCGAGAGCCTCGGCGGCATCGAGTCGCTCATGAACTACCCGTCCGAGATGACGCACGCATCCGTCAAGGGCACCGAGCTGGCCGTCCCGGTCAACCTCCTGCGCCTCTCCGTCGGCATCGAGGACGTCGAGGACCTCATCGCCGACCTGGACGCGGCGATCTCGCGGCTCTGACCCGCCCCGCCCGCCTGTTCGGTCCTCTCACCCGCCCTCCTTTCCTCACCCGCCCTCCTTTCCTCACCCTCCCTCCCACCCTTTACTCTCCAAGGACTCCTTCCATGCCGCAGACCTCACCTGCGAAGTCCGGGTTCACCCGGGCGCCGTGGTTCCGGCCGACGGCGGTCGGCGTCGGCGCCGTCGTCGTGCTCGCGATCGTCGTGCTCGGCGCGAAGTGGCTGCGCAGCACCGCGGCGGTCTCGCAGTTCATCGCGACCTATCCCGGCCACGCCCCGCTGCCCAGCTGGGCCCCCGACGGGCTGCCCGCGTGGCTGAACGTGCTGCACTTCCTGAACATGATGTTCCTGACGCTGATCGTGCGCACGGGCCTGCAGGTCCGCTTCACGACCCGGCCGCAGGGCTACTGGAAGCGCAGCAACAAGGGGTTCTTCAAGACCAAGGGCCAGCCCAAGAAGATCAGCCTCGACCTGTGGCTCCACCTGTGCCTGGACGCCCTGTGGGTGCTGAACGGGATCGTGTTCTTCGTGCTCATGTTCGCCACCGGCCACTGGGTGCGCCTCGTGCCGACCTCGTGGGACGTCTTCCCGCACGCGGTGTCCGCGGCCCTGCAGTACGCCTCGCTCGACTGGCCGCTCGAGGACGGCTGGGTCAACTACAACGCGCTCCAGCAGCTGACCTACTTCGCGGTCGTGTTCATCGCCGCACCGCTCGCGATCCTCACGGGCCTGCGCATGTCCGCCGTGTGGCCCACGAACGCCAAGGCCCCCCGCCTCAACAAGGCCTACCCCATGGAGTGGGCCCGCGCCGTGCACTTCCCGGTCATGGGCTTCTTCGTGGTCTTCGTGATCGTCCACGTGGTGCTCGTGCTCACCACCGGGGCGCTGAAGAACCTCAATCACATGTTCGCCGCGCACGACGGCGGGGACTGGCTCGGGTTCATCTTCTTCGCCATCGGCGTGCTCCTCATCGCCGGCCTCTGGCTCCTCGCGCGGCCGCTGTTCCTGCGGCCGGTGGCCTCGCTCATGGGCACGGTGACCCGGAACTGACCCGGAACCCCCCCGGGCAGGCGGGCACCTGCCGGGCCGCCTGCCACAATGGCCGCATGAGCCAGCGGATCCCGTTCCTCCCGGCGCCCGAGCACCGGCTCCGGCTCGCGGAGCTCGGCGTCCTCGACCGCCGGCGCACCCTGCTCGGGCTCGTCCTTGCCGTGCTCCTGCCCGCGCTGGTCCAGCTCGCAGCCACCCCGCTGCTCGCGGACGGCCGGGGCGGGCGCGCGGTCGCGACCGTCGAGCTCCTGCAGCTGCTCGCCGCGGTCCTCGTCGCCCTCGTGGGCGGGCTGTGGCCCGCGGTCATCGCGGCCGTGGCGGGGAGCCTCCTGCTCAACTGGTTCACCGCCGAACCCGTGGGCAGCCTGAGCGTGGCGCACCCGGAGGCCGTCGTCGGCCTCCTCGTCTTCCTCGCCGTCGCGTGCGCGGTGGCCCTCGCCGTGGGCGCCGCGACGCGCCGTTACGAGCAGGCCACGCGCGCGGCAGCGGAGGCGGACGCCATGACCGAGCTCGCCCTCGGCATCCTCGGCTCGACCGGCGGGATGGAGGAGTTCCTCGAGCGGGTCCGCTCGACCTTGGGCCTGCGCGCCGTCACGCTGCTCGCCCGGCGCCCCGCGGACGGCCCCGCTGCCGCATCCGGGCAGGCCGCCGGCTGGGACGTGCTCGCCACCGCGGGGGAGGCGCCCCCGGTCTCGCACGCCGCGGCGGACGACGCCGTGGCCCCCGACGGCTACTACACCCTCCTCGCCGCGGGGCATCCGCTGGACGACGGCGAGCGGCGCACCCTCCAGGCCTTCGGCGTGTACCTCGTCGCGATGCGCGAGCGCGCCCAGCTGGCCCGCAGCCGGGAGGCCAACCGTCGCCTCGAGGAGGGCAACACGATCCGCACCGCGATCCTCCAGGCCGTCTCCCACGACCTGCGCACCCCGCTGGCCGGGATCAAGCTCAGCGTGAGCAGCCTGCGCCAGGCCTCCGTCGAGTTCACCCCGGAGGAGGAGGCCGAGCTCCTGGGCACCATCGAGGACTACACGGACCGCCTCTCCCACGTGGTCGGGAACCTGCTGGACATGTCCCGCATCTCCGCCGACACCGTCCGCCCGCTCCTGCGCCCGGTCACCTGGCGCGAGGTCCTGCCCCGGGGGCTCGCGGGCCAGGACCGCGTGGCCGACCTCATCCCCGCCAACGCGCCGGCGGTCGACGCCGACCCGGTGCTGCTCGAGCGGGCCGTGGCCAACCTCGTCGAGAACGCCCTGCGGTACGCCCCGGGGGCCGCCGTCGAGCTCACCGCACGCAGCGGCATGCAGGACGAGCGCGGCCGCCCCTGCGGGGTGCTCCGGGTCGTGGACCACGGCGCCGGCATCCCGCCCGAGGACCTCCTCGTCGTGTTCCGACCGTTCCAGCGACTCGGCGACGTCACGGCCCAGGGGGGCGTGGGGCTCGGCCTCGCCGTCGCCAAGGGCTTCGTGGAGGCGATGGGCGGGCGCATCGAGGCCGAGGAGACGCCCGGGGGAGGGCTCACCATGTCCGTCTCCCTCCCGCTCTCCCAAGGCGTGCGGGCTCCGGGGGCCGGGGCGCCGGGGATGGCCGCATGAGCCAGGCGCCCCAGGCCCCCGGCCGCACCACGGTCCTCATCGTCGAGGACGAGGCGCGGTTCGCCCGGGCCCTGCAGATCAACCTCCGGGTCCACGGGTACGAGGCCGTCACGGCGCCCACGGGCGAGGACGCCCTCGAGATCGCCGCCGAGCGCAGCGTGGACATCGTGGTGCTGGACCTCGGCCTGCCCGGCATCGACGGGATCGAGGTGATCCGGCGGCTGCGGGGCTGGACGGACCTGCCCATCATCGTCCTCTCCGCCCGGCACGGCTCCGAGGACAAGGTCGAGGCCCTCGACGCCGGCGCGGACGACTACGTGACCAAGCCGTTCGGGCTCGAGGAGCTGCTGGCGCGGCTGCGGGCTGCCGCCCGCCGGGGGGCCCGGAGCGGCGAGGCGCCCCGCCTGCAGACCGGCGACCTGAGCGTGGACCTCGCCGCGCGGCGCGTGGTCGTCAGGGGCGCCGACGTCCGCCTCACGCCCACCGAGTGGAACATCCTCGCCCTCCTCGTGCGGCGCGCGGGGCAGCTCGTGACCCAGCGGGAGATCCTCACGCAGGTGTGGGGCCCCGCGTACGCGAAGGAGACCCAGTACCTGCGCGTGTACCTGGCCCAGCTGCGGCGCAAGCTCGAGGAGGATGCCGCCCACCCCCGGCACCTGCACACCGAGGCCGGCATGGGCTACCGCTTCGATCCGTGAGCGCTCCCGCGCGGGGCGCCGCGGGTACGCTGGTGGCCATGAAGACCGCCCGCGTCGTCGCCGTCTGCCGAGTCCACCAGCTGCTCGCCGATGCCGGCTCTGTGGGGGTGACGGGGATCGACAAACGGCCGGTCGAGGGACCGGTGCGGATCCGGCGCCTCGGCCTGCGCGGGGACGTCCAGGCCGACCGCGCGAACCACGGCGGCGAGGACAAGGCCGTGTACGCCTATTCGGAGGACGACGCCGCGCTCTGGGCGCGCGAGCTCGGCCGCGAGATCCCGCCCGGGCTCTTCGGGGAAAACCTCCGCGTCGAGGGGATCACCGCGAGCAACGCCGTGATCGGCGAACGCTGGCGCTTCTCCTCGGGAGCGCTGCTCGAGGTGACGATGCCTCGCATCCCGTGCGCGACCTTCGCCCGGCGCATGGGCGAGGACGGCTGGGTCTCGTGGTTCACCCGCGCGGGACTCTCCGGGGCCTACCTGAGGGTCCTCACGTCCGGGGACGTCGAGGCGGGCTCCCAGTTCGGGATCGAGCACGTGCCCGACCACGGGGTGCGCGTCGGCGCCTGGCTCGCGGACCCGACCGCGGAGATGGCCGAGGCACTCCTCGACGCCGAGGCCGACGGCGGGCTGCGCCTCGCCCCGGCGCTGCGGAAGTACGTGGTGGCTGCCGTGGAGCGCGACGGCGAGTAGGGCCGGGACCCGACTGTGCCCGACCTCACGGCGCCCTGGCCGCCCGAGGTGAGGGCCGGCGTCGTGCGTCCTGTATGATGGATGCATCCCCCACTTTCCGGAATTCCCTTCTCCTGCCCAATTCTTGAGGCAGGACTGGTGCGTGTTGGGGCCCGCGGAGCGGGCAATTGCATAGGGGAGTCCGGCTGAAGCAAACGCTGTACGGGTGCATGTGGTGCCGAATGCAGCGTAGGAGCCCTGCCTGGGATTGAGAGAGCGCCGGGCCTGAGTAACTGACCGACGACGAGCCTCCCCAGGCTCCCCACTGCGAGGACACACGCATGCCTGAAACCATCGAGACCCCCGTGATCACCGACGCCGAGGTCACCCCGACGGACGCCGAGATCACCCCCGAGACCCGCGAGGTCACCCCGACGGACGCCGAGATCACCGCGGACGACGCCGAGACCACCGCGGACGACGCCGCGCCCTCCTCCGAGGACGACGGCACCCCCCGCTTCACCGACCTCGGCATCGACGGCCGCGTCCTCGCGGCCCTCGCCGACGTCGGCTACGAGAAGCCGTCCCCCATCCAGGCGGCGACGATCCCGCTCCTGCTCGAGGGACGCGACGTCGTGGGCCTGGCCCAGACCGGCACCGGCAAGACCGCCGCGTTCGCCGTCCCCGCGCTCTCGCGCCTCGCCGAGCTGCACGACCTCAACGGCCCCTCCCGCGCCACCCAGGCGCTCGTGCTCGCCCCGACCCGCGAGCTCGCGCTCCAGGTGGCCGAGGCCTTCACCTCCTACGCCAAGCACCTCGAGGACTTCACCGTCCTGCCGGTCTACGGCGGCTCGGCCTACGGCCCCCAGCTCGCGGGCCTCCGCCGCGGCGCCCAGGTCGTGGTCGGCACCCCCGGCCGCGTGATCGACCACATCGAGAAGGGGTCCCTGGACCTCTCCGAGCTGCAGTACCTCGTCCTGGACGAGGCCGACGAGATGCTCCGGATGGGCTTCGCGGAGGACGTCGAGCGCATCTTCCAGGAGACCCCGGACGGCCGCCAGGTGGCGCTGTTCTCGGCGACCATGCCCTCGCAGATCCGCCGCATGTCGAAGCAGTACCTCAACATGCCGGAAGAGGTCACGGTCAAGTCCCAGACCACCACTGGGAAGAACATCCGCCAGCGCTACGTCCAGGTCATGGGCGCGCACAAGCTCGATGCCCTCACCCGCATCCTCGAGGTCGAGGAGTTCGACGGCGTCATCGCGTTCGTCCGCACGAAGATGGCCACCGAGGACCTCGCCGAGAAGCTCAAGGCCCGGGGCTTCCAGGCCGCCGCGATCAACGGCGACATCGCCCAGGCCCAGCGCGAGCGCACGGTCGAGGCGCTGCGCGAGGGCAAGATCGACATCCTCGTCGCCACCGACGTCGCCGCCCGCGGGCTCGACGTCGAGCGCATCAGCCACGTCGTGAACTACGACATCCCGCACGACACCGAGAGCTACGTGCACCGGATCGGCCGCACCGGCCGCGCCGGCCGCAAGGGTGACGCGATCCTGTTCATGACCCCGCGCGAGAAGTACCTCCTGCGGGCCATCGAGAAGGCCACGCGCCAGGCGGTCGAGCAGATGCACCTGCCCACGGCCGAGACGGTCAACTCGCTGCGCATGAGCAAGTTCGCCGACCGGATCACCGAGACGCTCGAGTCCGAGGACGTCTCGATGTTCCGCGACCTCATCGCCTCCTACGAGAACGAGCACGAGGTGCCGGCGGCGGAGATCGCTGCCGCGCTCGCGGTCATGGTGCAGGGTGACACCCCGTTCTTCGTCAAGGAGCTCCCCTCCACTCCCGAGTTCCAGAAGCGCGACCGCAACAAGGACGGCTTCGGCTCCCGCGGCCCGTCCCGGTCGGTGACCGAGGGCAACGCGACGTACCGCATCGCCGTCGGCCGCCGCCAGCGCGTCATGCCGGGCTCGATCGTGGGCGCACTCGCGAACGAGGGCGGCTTCCACTCGAGCCAGATCGGCGGGATCGACATCCGGGCGGACCACTCCCTCGTGGAGCTGCCTGCGGAGCTCTCCTCCGATCAGTGGAAGGCCCTGTCCAAGACCCGGATCGGCGGCGAGCTCATCAAGCTCGAGCTCGACTCGGGCCGCCGCCCCACCGGTGACCGCGGCGGCGACCGTGGTGGCGAGCGTGGCGGCTTCCGCGGCCGCAGCGACCGCGGCGACCGTGGCGGCGACCGCGGGTTCGGCGGCCGTCCGGACCGTGGTGGCCGCAGCGGCGGACGCGACCGCGACGACCGCGGGTATGCCGGCCGCGGCGGCTTCGGCGACCGCAAGCCGCGCCACGGCAAGGACAGCGGCCGCAGCCGCGCCTGGTGATCCACAGCGCCTGATGGACGAGCCCGTCCCCGGAGACCCGGGGGCGGGCTCGTCCCCTTTTCCCGGTCCGCGTTCCCGGTCCGGGGCCGGCCGCGGCGGCCGCCCGAGCGGGGGGAGCGGGGCGGGCCCAGCCGATTTGGTGGGGCCGCCGCTCTTCCGGTAAAGTATCTGTCTGTTGCCCCCCTAGCTCAGTGGTAGAGCGCCATCTTGGTAAGATGGAGGTCACGGGATCGATTCCCGTGGGGGGCTCTCGCAAGGAGGGTCCGCGTCAACCGGTGTTGGCCGGATGGCGCGGCCTTTTTCCTTGTCGTGGCGGTGTAGCTCAGCTGGTTAGAGCGCACGACTCATAATCGTGAGGTCCCGGGATCGAGTCCCGGCACCGCTACAGCAGGACCCCCGGGAGACCGGGGGTCCTTTTTCCTGTCCGGGCGGCCCGATCCTGATTCCTCCCGCGGCCCTCTGGGTAAGCATCCTCAAAATGGTCCCAAGGCAATTCCGCTACACTCTCTCGGACCCGAACGAGAGGAAAGCATGACGGCAACAGCCACTGTCAGTTCAGCAGCGCCGGCCCGGCCCCGCGCGGGGGGCCTGGGCCATGTGCCGGCGCTCGACGGCATCCGCGCCCTCGCCATCATCCTGGTCGTGGTCTACCACGCCGTCATGCCGGTGCACTTCGGCGGTGCCGGTGGCGTGGACATCTTCTTCGCCCTCTCCGGCTTCCTGATCACCACCCTGCTCCTCGAGGAGCACGACGCGCACGGGGGCATCTCGCTGCGCCGCTTCTACCTCAGGCGCGTCATCCGGCTGTACCCGCCGCTGCTGATCATGCTGGCCGTGGTCTTCGTGCCGATTGCCGTCCTCATGGGCACCGGCAATGCCGCCTGGGGCTCGCTCATGGCGCTCTTCTACCTCATGCCGGTCGGCGCCGAGACGGGCGCCGACAGCCTCTCGGCCTATGCCCACACCTGGACGCTCGGGCTCGAGGAGTGGTTCTACTTCGTCTGGCCGCTCGCGCTCGTGCTCCTCGTGAAGGGCGCCCGGACGGTGCACGGCCAGCGCCGGCGGCGTGCCATCGCCGTCGCGGGTGCCGCGGCCGTCGGCCTCGGGACGTGGGCGCTCGTGCTCGAGGCCACCACGGGCCACATGTCCTTCATCCTCCGCGCCAGCGGCCTGTTCGCGGGCTGCGCGCTGGCCCTCGTCCTCCACGGCTCCGACCTCCGGGCGCGTGCCTGGCACGGCCTGCTCGGCGTGGCCCTCATCGGGTTCTCCGTGGTCCACTCCTCGATCGTGCCGCTCTCCATCATCCACACCCTCGCGGCGGCAGCCGGAACGCTGCTGCTCATCGTCGCGATCGTGCGCGGGGGCGACGGGCCCCTGCAGCGCCTCCTGTCGCTGCGCCCGCTGACCTACGTGGGCCGCATCAGCTACGAGATCTACCTCTGGCACTACCCCGTCCTGTGCGTGCTCGGCGTGCTCGCCCACTCGCAGTTCCTCGAGGTCGGAGCGATCGCGGGGCCGCTCTCGTTCGTGCTGGCGGCCGGTGCGCACGCCGCGACCAAGCCGCTCGTGACGTGGCTTAGGGCCCGCACCGCCACCTGGGCTCCCCGCGCCGCCGTGCCCTCAGGGGCGCCGGCCTGAGGCGGCAGGCCGCCTCGGGACGGCCTGCCGCCTGCGGCAGGCGGGCCGCCCCCGGGTCTGCCCGCTAGGGGAGCTCGATCGCCAGGGCGCGGTCGGCCACGTCGTCGAGCGCCCGGCGCACCGCGCCGAGGGCCACCGCGTCGCCCCCGAGAGCGGACACCTCGACGCGCGGGGGCGTGTCCGTCAGGCGCGGGAGCTCCTGGCGGATTCCCGGCAGCAGGGCCGCGGCCGCGCCCGCCACCGCGCCGCCCAGGACCACGAGCTCTGGATTCAGGAGCGTGCCCAGCACCGCGACGACGCGGCTCATGTGCTCCGCGAGGCGGGCCAGGACGCCCAAGGCGCCCGGGTCGCCGTCGCGCGCCGCTTCGAAGACCGCCTCCGCGGTGACCTCCGCCGGCGCGAGGCCCGCAAGGCCGCCCGCAGCCGCCTCCGCACCCCACGCCCGGGCGAGCTGCCCGATGCCGTGGGGCCCCGCGGCGCCCTCGACGAGGCGCAGGAAGGACAGCTCGCCGGCGCCGCCGTGGCGGCCCCGCAGGAGCCGCCCCGATTCGAGCAGTCCCGCGCCCAGACGCTCCCCGGCGAGCACGACGGCGACGTCGTCCACCCCCTGCGCCGCACCGCGCCACTGCTCGGCCAGGGCCGCGAGGTTCGCGTCGTTCTCGAGGATCACGGGCCACCCGTGGCGCGCCCGCAGGCCCTCGGCGAGGCCCACATCGAACTGCTCCCAGAAGTCCCGGGGGGTCGCGATCCGGCCGTCCCTGTCCACGGGTGCGGCGACGCCCGCGGCTGCCGCGAGCACCCTTCCAGGCCGCGTGCCGGCCGCGGCGAGGGCGGCGAGCGCGGTGGCGCTCACGGTGTCCACGCGCCCTGCGGCGCCCGCCCCGGGGAAGGCCCCGCTGGCCGAGCCGAGGGTGCGGCCGCGGAGGTCGGCCACGAGCGCGGTCGTCTTCCCGGCGCCCATGTCGAGCCCGAGGACCACTCCGGCGTCGGCGCGGAAGGCAAAGGTCCGCGGCGGGCGCCCTCGGCCGGCCTCGGCCCGCTCGGGGTCGAGGCCGATGGCCCAGCCCCTGCGCACGAGGTCGTCGCCGACGGCGATCACGGTCGCCCGGCTCAGCCCCGTGGCATCCACGAGCTCCGTGGCGGTGAGGCCCGCTTCCGGGGCCTCCCTCAGCCGCCGCAGGACTGCCTCGGCATTCGCGAGCCGCACCACGTGCGGCCCTGCCGCAGGTCCCTTCCGCATCCGCTTGACCTCCCGCTCGCCCCGGCCGAATAATGGACTCCGGCATTGATTTAGATTCTAAATATAAAACGCGGGGATGTGATGCGCACCCGCGGCAGACCCACGGAACAGGAGGACCGGTGCCCACCACCGCCCACGAGCCCGACCGCACGAACCCGTCCGCCGACTGGTGGCGCCAGGCCGCCGTCTACCAGATCTATCCCCGCAGCTTCGCCGACTCCAACGCCGACGGCCTCGGGGACATCCGCGGCATCACCTCGCGCGTGCCGTACCTCGCGAAGCTCGGCATCGACGCCGTCTGGCTCAGCCCGTTCTACCCCTCGGCCCTCGCCGACGGCGGCTACGACGTGGACGACTACCGCAACGTGGACCCCCGGCTCGGGAGCCTCGAGGACTTCGACGAGATGGTCTCCGCGCTCCACGGCGCCGGCATCAAGGTGATCGCGGACATCGTCCCGAACCACACCTCGGACCGCCACGTGTGGTTCCAGGAGGCACTGGCCGCGGCGCCGGGGTCCCCGGCCCGCAACCGCTACATCTTCCGTGACGGCCGCGGCGAGCACGGGGAGCTGCCCCCGAACGAGTGGACCTCCATCTTCGGCGGCGGAGCGTGGGAGCGCGTCACCGAGGCCGACGGCACGCCCGGGCAGTGGTACTTCCACCTCTTCGCCAAGGAGCAGCCGGACCTGAACTGGGACAACTCCGAGGTGCACGAGGACTTCCTGACGACCCTGCGCTTCTGGTCCGACCGCGGCGTCGACGGCTTCCGCGTGGACGTGGCACACGGGCTGAAGAAGGACATGGACGCCGTCCACGACGACCTCGAGACCATCCACCGCGCCGACCTCTTCGCCCTCGGCGAGCACCCGCTCTGGGACCGGGACGAGGTCCACTCGATCTACGCCGAATGGCGCAGGGTGTTCAACGAGTACACCCCGCCGCGGGCCGCCGTCGCCGAGGCCTGGGTCCATGCGGACCGCCGCGCCCGGTACGCCTCGCCGGACGGCCTCGGCCAGGCGTTCAACTTCGACCTCCTCCAGGCCGACTTCGACGCCGCCCAGTTCCGCGAGGTCATCACGAAGAACCTCGCCGAGGCCGCCGCGACCGGCGCCTCCTCGACGTGGGTCTTTTCGAACCACGACGTGGTCCGCCACGCCACCCGCTACGGCCTTCCCAAGGGCACGGGCCGCGGCGGCGCCGGCACCGACGGGAAGGACTGGCTCCTCGACGGCGGGGACCCGGCCGAGGTCGACGCCGCGCTCGGGCTCCGCCGGGCCAAGGCCGCGACCCTGCTCATGCTCGCCCTGCCCGGCTCGGCCTACCTCTACCAGGGCGAGGAGCTCGGTCTGCAGGAGGTCGGCCGCATTCCGGAGCAGGACCGGCAGGACCCCACCTACTTCCGCAACCGCGGCGTGGAGATCGGCCGCGACGGCTGCCGGGTCCCGCTTCCCTGGGAGCCCACGGGCACCTCGTTCGGCTTCGGCGCCAACGGCTCGCACCTCCCGCAGCCGGCATGGTTCAAGGACTACGCCGTCAGCGTCGAGGAGCAGGACGCCGGCTCGACCCTCGCCTTCTACCGCCGGGCCCTCGCGCTGCGCCACGAGCTCGTCGGCGAGGAGCACCTCGAGTGGGCCGACGCCGCGGACGACGACGTGCTGCACTTTGCGCGTACGGCTCGGGACGGCGGTGCCTGGCACGTGGTGGCGAACTTCGGTGCCGCCCCGACGGAGCTGCCGGAGGGGGAGGTGCTGCTCTCGAGCGTCGAGGTCGAGGGCGGCAAGCTGCCCGGCGACGCAACGGCCTGGGTCCGCGTGCAGGCCTAGTCCAGGAGGGGGCAAAGGGCCCTTCCGCGCCCGGGTGCTCCATGGGAGCCTAGGGAGACCACCGACGGGGAGGGGCCATGGCCGACGTCAACGCGGACTTCCAGTACGGGCCGGGCGCCCGTCACGAGGACTACGAGCTGGATGCCGAGCAGTGCTGGTCACTGCTCGGCTCCTCCGGCGTAGGGCGATTCGCCTTTGTCCACGAGGGCCGTGTCGCGGTCTACCCGGTCGGATACCTCGTCTACGGCGGTGCCGTCCACTTCCGCACCTCCCCGGATGGGACCGTGGTGAACAGCCTGCCCCAGGACGGGGTCGCCCTGCAGGTGGACGCCATGCAGCCGTCCGTCCAGGCGGGATGGTCCGTCCTCGTGAGCGGCCGGGCCGAGGTGGTCGAGGATGCCCACGAGCTCACCACGCTGTTCGGCCAGATGGTGGACGAGCCGTGGGCCGGGGGAGTGCGCGACGCGTTCGTCCGCGTCCGTCCCGAGCGCCTCAGCGGCCGGCGCGTGTACCTCGCGCAGTAGCGGACCTGCGGACCGGCGGTGTCGCGGCCAGGGCCGCGAGGCGTACCGCCGCGCTATTAGTAAAGTCGCTTGACAAATTGCCGCCGCGGGCGTGGACTGGATGCATCGAGGTTGGCTGGGGAGCCCGATTCTTCGACCGTTCATCTGTCAGGAGAGTCCCATGGCTGAGCAGGAGACCGTCACCAGCCCCTCACCCCACGAGGCGCCCCGTCCCGTCGACAGGAGCCCCAGGACACAGGAGCGACGCCGCTCCGACGCTGTGCCCTCCTGTGTTCCGCGTCTGCCCGCCGGAATTCGCTGGTGGGAGGCTTGCGGCGGCTGGACGGCGGGCTACCAGCTGAGCGTCTTCTGACCCGGGGTGGGCTGGCCTGCGAGGCCGGCTCACGGATGTGCCAGCGGGGCCTCCGCAGCGATACGGTGGACCCATGACGTCACCTGTTTCCGCCGATTCGACGCGTCCCGTGGGCGCAGACCGCCCCGGCCGCCCCGCGCGCGAGATCAGCCCGGAGATCGCCCGCTCCTGGCTGCTCGTCAACGCGATGCGCACGGAGCTCTTCGACGAGTCGGCAGCGTCCCGTGCGGACGCGATCATCCTCGACATCGAGGACGCCGTGGACCCCTCGCACAAGGACGAGGCCCGCGAGAACGTCACCCGCTGGCTGACCGCCGGCGGCCGCGCCTGGGTGCGCGTCAACGACGCCACGAGCCCCTTCTGGGCCGACGACCTCGCCGGGCTGCGCGGCACTCCCGGCCTGCTCGGCGTCATGCTCGCCAAGACCGAGTCGGCCGACCAGGTGACGGAGAGCTTCCACCGCATGGACGGCAAGACCCCGGTGATCGCGCTCGTCGAGTCGGCGGTCGGCATCGAGGAGGCCAACCGCATCGCCAAGGCCCAGGGTGCGTTCCGCCTCGCCTTCGGCTCGGGCGACTTCCGCCGCGACACCGGTATGGCGGCGACGCCCGAGGCCATGGCCTACCCGCGCGCGAAGCTCGTCGTCGCCTCCCGCGTCGGCAACCTTCCGGGCCCGATCGATGGCCCCACCGTCGGCACGAACCACCCGATCCTGCGCGAGCAGAGCGCCATCACGGTGATGATGGGCATGACGGGCAAGCTGTGCCTCGCCATCGACCAGACCACGGTCATCAACGAGGTCATCTCCCCGACGCCGACCGATGTCGCCTGGGCCACGGACTTCATGCGCGACTTCGAGGCCAACGGCCGCGTGATCCGCGACGGCTCGGACCTCCCGCGCCTCGGCCGCGCCGAGAAGATCATGAAGCTCGCCACGGCGTTCGGCGTCCAGCCGGCGGTCTAGGAGCCACGGCCTCCGCCATGGAAGGCGGGCCCTGGCTCGTCCACGGCATCGCGTGGGACGGCCCCGCCGAGCAGCGCGACGACACGCGCTTCATCCACGCCTTCCACCGCGGCGGGAACGTTCCGGCGGGACTGCGCGACTACCTCATGCAGCCGCACTGGCGCGCTCCCCGCGCCCCGCCTCGCCGTACTCCTCGACGCCAGGGCCGCCGAGGTGACCCGGCTGCTCGGCGAGGTGGGAGGCATCGGAGGGTTCGACGTCGTCCGCGAGAGCTGGCAGCCGCCGGCGGCAGGGACGGGGCTGCTCTCCGCCGCGCCGCGGAGCGCCTATCCCGCCGACCCCGCCCTGGCGACCATGCGCTCACCCTCGCCTCGGTCCTCGGCCCCTTCGCGCTCGGCTCGGCCGGACCGGATGGGGAGGCCTTCGTCGTCCACCTGGGCCGGCTCCGCGGCAGGGTGATCGAGCTCGGACCGTTCGAGGGCGCCCTCCCGCCCCGGCAGGCCCCGCTGTTCTGAGCAGGGCGCGCGCCCGCCTAGACTGGACGCCGTGCCGAACGACTACTGGGAGACCGCCTCGCCGCTCTACAAGAAGGTCGTGTTCTCGGGCATGGCCTTCCTCGGCATCGGGATCGTGCTGAGCATCGTCGCCAACCTCGGCCACGTCACGTGGCTCCTGTGGCCCTCGATCGCGGTGATCGGCGTCGGCCTCGTCGTCCACATGGTCGGGCTCGGCATCCGGGTCCGCGAGACGAAGCGGCGGCTCAAGCAGTAGCGCTGGGCAGCCGCGCCCGCCGCACGTGGCTGCGGGCATGCTCCACGGCGTCATCGAGCGAGTCGAAGAGATGCCTGTGGTGCCGCAGCTCGGCGATCACCCCGACCCTGCGCACGAGGTCGAGATGCTGCTCCTGCACCCCCTTGAGGAGCACCGTGACGCCCCGCGCCTCGAGCCGGCGGACCGCCTCGACGAGGGTCTGGGCCCCGGTCGCGTCGAGGTAGCGGAGCTGGGACAGGCGCAGGACGGCGACCTCGACGCCGTCGGCCGATGACGTGCGCGTGACCTCCTCGAGCACCCGCTCCGCCGCGCCGAAGAACATGAGGCCGTCGAGGCGGAAGACGGCGATGTGCTCGTCGCCGTCGTGCGCCGGCCCCGGGATCGGCTCGCGCCGGACGCTGCCGAGCTTCGCGAACTGGCGCAGCGTGAGCAGGGCCGCAGCGGCGAGCCCGATCTGGATCGCCACGATGAGGTCGAAGGCGACGGTGATGACGGCCGTGAGGACGAACGCCACCGCGTCCTGCCGCGTCGAGCCGAGGATCCGGCGGGCGGTCCCCACCGAGACCATGCGCCCGGCCGTGACCATGAGGACGCCGGCGAGGGCCGCGAGCGGAATCTGGGCGACGAGCGGGGCTGCCAGGTAGACGATGCCGAGCAGCACCAGGGCGTGGACGATCGACGCCGTGCGGGACCTGCCGCCCGAGCGGACGTTCACTGCCGTCCGCGCGATCGCGCCGGTGGCCGGCATGCCGCCGAAGAGCCCGGCGGCGACTGACGCCAGCCCCTGGCCCACGAGTTCACGGTCGGGGTTGTACGGTCCGGTGGTCCGCCCGTCGGGACCGGCGAGCCCGGAGGCGACCCGCGCCGAGAGGAGCGACTCGATCGCGGCCAGCGCTGCGACCGCCAGCGCAGGGCCGGCCAGGGAGGGCAGGTCCGAGATGCCGAAGCCGGGCAGGGCCGGGGCCGGGAGCGAGGCCGGCAGGGCGCCGATGCGCTCGACCTCGAGGCCCAGCAACCCGGCCCCCAGCGAAGCCGCGAGGATCGCGAGGAGGCTGGCAGGGAGGCTGCGGTGGATCCGCGGCACGAGGAGGGTGGTGGCGACGACGAGCGCGACGACGCCGAGGCTCGCCGCGGCGCGGGGCCACGGGGCGGAGGCCACGGCGGCGACCGCCGCCACCGCCGTGTTCTGTCCGGGGGCGACGGGGGCGGACACGGCGAGGGGAACCTGCTGGAGGAAGATGATCACACCGATCCCGAGCGTGAAGCCCTCGACGACGGGCCAGGGGATGTAGGCGACCGCCCGGCCGAGCCGTGACGCGCCGAGGGCCACGAGGACGATCCCGGCCAGGACGGAGAGCAGGGCGGCCGCGCCCGCCCCATGGGCCGCCACGATCGGGGCGAGGACCACGACCATGGCCCCGGTCGGGCCGGAGACCTGCACATGCGAGCCGCCGAAGACCGCCGCGAGGAGCCCCGCCACGATTGCCGTCACGAGCCCAGCCTCGGCGCCTGCCCCCGAGCTCACCCCGAAGGCGAGCGCGAGCGGGAGGGCCACGATGCCCACCGTGAGGCCCGCAACGAGGTCCCCGCGCCAGGTGCGGCGCACCCCCGTGTAGTCGGACGCCTGGGGGAGGAGGGACCGGAGGGTGCCGAGCCCTCTGGCCAGGGCGCCCGGCCCCGAGCGCTGCACCCCGGGCGCGTTCACCGGGTTCCCCCGCCGTGCGCCGCGACCGAGGGGAGGGCGGAGGCGGCCTCGAGCTGCTCGCGGGTCTCCGCGAGCGTGTCGAGGAGGAAGGTGCGGGCGATCGCGAGGAGCTCGGCGATCGTGGGGTGCGCGAGCGAGTACGTCACGGAGTTGGCCGTGCGGACGCTCGTCACGACGCGGTGGCGGCGCAGCGTCGCAAGGTGCTGCGAGAGGTGCGAGGCCTCGAGTCCGGTGCCCTCGAGCAGCTCGCTCACCGGGCAGGACTGCCCGGGGGAGCCGGCGAGGATCTCCAGGATGCGGATCCGGGCGGGATGGGCGAGGCCCTTGAACAGGTTCGCCTTGATCTCGTAGAGGGGCGCCTCGCGGTCGCTGAACATGCTGCCTCCAGATGATGGATTGATGAATTCATCATACCGCGAGCCTCGGAGGGCGTCGGTGCCACCGGATAGGCTTTCCCTATGGCCATCAACCCCGACCTCGCCGGTCGCGTGTACCCGCCCGCCGAGGTGTACGACGTTGCCCGCGAGAAGATCCGCGAGTTCGCCCGCGCCGTCAAGGCGGGGCACCCCGCCCACTACGAGGTCGACGCCGCGCGTGCCCTCGGCCACGCCGACCTCGTCGCGCCGCCCACGTTCGCGATCATCGTGGCCCAGCGGGCGGACGCCCAGCTCATCGCCGACCCGGAGTCGGGCATCGACTTCTCCCGGGTGGTCCACGCCGAGCAGCGCTTCACCCACCACCGCCCGATCGTGGCCGGGGACCGGCTCACCGCCGAGCTCCACGTCGACACCGTCCGCGCGATGGGCGGCGGCGCCATGATCACCACCCGCGCCGAGATCCGCGCGCTGGGCTCCGGGGACGCCGAGGGCGAGAGCGTCGCCACCACCGTCTCGTCGATTCTCGTGAGGGGAGAGGGCCAGTGAGCGCCGAGGAGAGCGTGCAGGCCGGCACTGCCGTGATGCCCGTGTTCGACCAGCTCGAGAAGGGCCTGGAGATCGGCCGCCGCGAGGTCGCCGTGACCCGCGCCGACCTCGTCCGGTACGCCGGGGCCTCGGGGGACTTCAACCCGATCCACTGGAACAACGACTTCGCGGTCGCCGTCGAGCTGCCGGGCGTGATCGCCCACGGCATGTTCACGATGGGCGCCGCCGTCCAGCTCGTCGTCGACTGGGCCGGGGACCCGGGCGCCGTGGTGGACTACCAGACGCGCTTCACCAAGCCCGTGCCGGTCCAGGACACGACCGGCACCGAGGAGCCCGGCGCGGTCCTCGAGGTCGTCGGGACCGTCGGGGCCCTGGACCCCGAGGCGCGCACGGCCCGGATCGACCTCACCGTCACCAACGCCGGCCAGCGGGTGCTGACCAAGGCGCAGGCGCTCGTCCGGCTGGCCTGAGCGTCCCCGTGGCACGGCTGCCCGCGGCACGGACGCCAGCGCCGCCCGTGGCCGCCGAGGTCCGGCGCTGGCACCTCGCCGTCATCGCCGCGTACGGCGCGAGCGGCGTCGCGTTCTCGAGCTGGGTCTCCCGGGTCCCGGCGCTGCGCACCGACCTCGGCCTCAGCCCGGCCGGGGTCGGCCTGCTCCTGCTGTGCATGACGCTGGCCTCCTTCGCCTCGGTCTCGGCCTCGGGCCTTGTGGTCCTGCGGATCGGCTCCGCCCGCACCATCCAGGCGGGCTCCCTCCTGGTGGGCGCCGGCCTCCTCACGCTGGGCCTGGGGGCGACCGTGGTCCGCTCGCCCGTGGCGGCTGCCGTGGGGTTCGCGGTGATCGGCCTCGGGACGGCGAGCTGGAACACCGCGTCCAACGTCGAGGGGGCCGCCGTCGAGCGGGCGCTGCGGAAGTTCATCATGCCCCGGCTGCACGGCGCCTTCAGCCTGGGCACCGTCCTCGGGGCCGTGGTGGGCACGTGGGCCGCCGCCGCAGCGGTGCCGCTCGCCTGGCACCTCGGGGCCGCCGGCGTGGTCGTGGCCGGGACCGTCGTGACCGCCGGGACCTTCCTGCGCGCCGACCGCGCTGCCGGGACCGCGCACGACGGCGGGATCCCCGCCGCCGGGGAGCCCTCGCCGTCGTCCGTGCTCGCCCCGCCCGCCGAAGCCGGCGGAACCGGGCCCGACGGAAGCGGCGCCGACGGAAGCGGATCCGCCGGAAACGCCGGAAACGCGGGCCCGGGCGGCCGCGCCCAGGTCGCGGCGGCCTGGCGCGACCGCCGCACCGTGCTGCTGGGCGTGATGGTCCTCGGCCTCGCGCTGGCCGAGGGCGCCGCGGGCGACTGGGTCGCGCTCGCGCTCGCGGACGGCTACGGCGTCTCCCAGGCCGAGGGCGCCGTGGGGTACAGCGTGTTCGTCTGCGCGATGGCCACGGGCCGCTTCCTCGGCACCCCGGTGCTCAACCGCCACGGCCGGGTGACGGCGCTGCGGGCGTGCGGGGTGCTGGCGCTGATCGGGCTGGCCCTGTTCGTGCTCGCGCCCGCGCTGTGGCTCGCGTTCGCCGGGCTCGTGGTCTGGGGCCTCGGCGCCTCGCTCGGCTTCCCGGTGGGGATGTCCGCCGCCGCGGACGATCCCGTCCACGCCGCCGCCCGCGTCTCCGTGGTCTCCACGATCGGCTACGGCGCGTTCCTGTGCGGGCCGCCGCTGCTGGGGTTCGTGGCCGAGTTCACCGGCGTGCGCTACTCGCTGCTGACCGTCCTGCTCTTCGTCGTCGTCAGTGTGGCCCTCGCGGGACAGGCCGCCCGCCGGGCCAAGCCTGCCGTGTGACTAAGCTGGACGGGTGAGCCAGACCCTCCTGTCCTCCCTGACCACCTCCGCCGTGGGCGGCCCGGCCGCGCGCTTCGAGGAAGCTCACAGCGAGGCCGAGATCATCGACGCCGTGCGCACCGCCGACTCCGCGGGGGAGCCGCTGCTCATCATCGCCGGCGGCTCGAACCTCCTCGTCTCCGACGACGGCTACCCCGGCACCGTGCTGAAGATCGGCTCCGAGGGGCTCGAGGTCAACTCCGCGGACACCTGCGGGGGAGTGTCCGTCAGGGTCCAGGCGGGCCACCCGTGGGACGCGCTCGTGGACCACGCGGTGCACCACGCGTGGAGCGGGATCGAGGCCCTCTCCGGCATCCCGGGCTCCACGGGCGCCACCCCGGTGCAGAACGTCGGGGCATACGGGCAGGACGTCTCGCAGACCATCTGGCAGGTGCGCACGTGGGACCGCGAGGCGAACGCCGTGAAGACCTTCGTCCCCTCCGAGCTGGCCTTCGGCTACCGGGACTCCGTGCTCAAGCGGACCACCGCCAACGGCTCGCCCCGGTACGTGGTCCTCACGGTCGAGTTCCAGCTGGCCCTGGGGCGCATGGGCGCCCCCGTGCGGTACGCCGAGCTGGCCCGGGCCCTCGGCGTCGAGCCGGGCCAGCGCGCCTACGCGACCGACGTCCGCCGCGAGGTCCTGCGGCTGCGCGCGTCCAAGGGCATGGTCCTGGACCCCGCGGACCGGGACACCTACTCGACCGGATCCTTCTTCACCAACCCCGTCCTCGCCGAGTCCGAGGCCGCGTCCCTGCCCGAGGGGGCCCCGCGCTACCCGGCCGGCGAGGGGCTCGTGAAGACCTCCGCGGCGTGGCTCATCGAGCACGCCGGCTTCCCCAAGGGCTACGGCCTCGGGGCGGACAGCGTGGCCGGCGGCCGCGCCTCGCTGTCCACGAAGCACACGCTCGCCCTGACCAACCGCGGGGACGCCACCGCGAAGGACCTCCTCGCCCTCGCCCGCGAGGTGCGCGACGGCGTCCGCGCCCGCTTCGGGATCGAGCTGCACAACGAGCCGCTCCTGATCGGGCTCGAGCTGTGAGCGAGGCCGCCCGCCGCCGCCTCGACGTCGCCGCGGCCGCCGTGCGGCTCTACGCCGAGCACGGCTACGAGGCCACGAGCGCGGACCAGATCGCCGCGGCCGCGGGCCTGTCCCGGAGCACGTTCTTCCGCCAGTTCCGCTCCAAGGAGGACGTGGTCTTCGCCGACCATGACACGCTCCTGGAACAGGCCGAGGCCTTCCTCGCCGAGGCCCACGAGGACCCGTGGGAGGCGGTGTGCCGCGCGGCGGGCCTCGTGTTCGAGCACTTCGCGGGGCTCGGGGATCTGGCACAGCTGCGCTACCGCGTGGTCAACCAGGAGCCGGGCCTGCGCGACAAGGAGCTCGTGACCACGTTCCGCTACGAACGGCTCTTCCAGCGCTACCTCCGCGGTGCCGTGCCCGGCATCGCACCCCTCGACGCGGTCCGCTTCGCCTCGACCGTCATCGCCACCCACAACTACTGCCTGCGTGGGCTCATGCGCGGCGAGCCCGGATTCGACGCCGCCCGGCTGCGGACCGAGCTGGACGCCGTGCGCCGCCTCTACGGCGTCGCCCCCGCCGAGGCCTCCGCGGCCTCTGCGGACGACGCCGGGCCGGCCGCCGGCGGCGCGGAGGTCGCCGGCGGTGCCGGGGAGCGCCCCGGGCCGCGGCCGGACGACATGGTCGTCGCCGTCTTCCCCCGCTCGGCGGCCCCGGCGGACATCGCCCGGAGGATCCAGGAAGCCCTCGACACCCGAGGCTGACACTGCGTATCACTTGACCTGATACTGAGTTTCACGATTACATGGTGGCGTGCCCCACACCACCGCCTCCTCGCCCGCCCCTGCCGCACCGCCCGCGCCCCGCGGGGTCCGCGCCGTCGGCGTCATCGGCGCAGGGCTCATGGCGAGCCAGCTCGCCACGCTCTTCGCCCAGCAGCTGAGGGTCCCGGTGACGATGAGCGACCTGTCCGCGGAGCGCGTCGAGGCCGCCCGCGTGGGCATCCGCGCCCGGCTCGACCGTGCCGAGGCCAAGCGCCGGCTCGCCCCCGGCGAGGCCGCCGAGATCGCCGCCCTCATCACGGGCACCACCGACCCCGCCGACTTCGCCGGCTGCGACGCCGTGATCGAAGCCGTGTTCGAGGAGCTCGCGGTGAAGCGCTCGGTCTTCGCCGCCGCCGAGGCCGCGATCGCACCGGACGCCCTCCTGCTGACGAACACGTCCTCGCTCTCGGTCGAGGCCATGGCCGAGGGCCTCGCGCACCCCGAACGCGTGGTGGGCTTCCACTTCTTCAACCCCGTTGCGGTCCTGCCCCTGCTCGAGCTCGTCCGCACCCCGGTGGCCTCCGAGGACGCGGTGTCCGCCGCCGCGCAGCTCGCGGCGGCGCTCGGCAAGACCGCCGTGCCCGTCGCGGACGCGCCGGGCTTCGTGGTCAACCGCCTCCTGACCCGGCTCTTCGCCGAGGTCCTGGCCGAGGTCGAGGCGACCGCGGCCGCGGGAGGCGACCCGCTCGCCGTCGACCGCGCCCTCGCCCCGTGGGGCCTGCCGATGACCCCGCTGACCCTCATCGACTACATCGGCACCGCCGTGCAGCAGCACATCTGTGCCACGATGCACCGCGCCTACCCGGGGCGGTTCCCGCTCTCGCCGTGGCTCGCCGCCCTCGCGGAGGCCGGCGTGCGCCGCCTCCTCGCGGACGACGGCGGGCTCGCACCCGAGGCGGCCGCCCTCCTGCCGACGGCGGCCCCCGCCCGCGCCGGCGCCGCCCGGGAGCCCGTCGACGGCGCCCGGATCCTCGAGCGCGTCCGCGCCGCCCTCACCGAGGAAGTCGAGCTCATGCTGGCCGAGGGCATCGTCGACTCCGCCGAGGACATCGACCGGTGCATGGTCCTCGGCGCCAACTACCCCGCCGGCGGCCTCACCCCGCTGCTGGCCACACCCGCCCGCTGATCCGCCCCTGATCCACGCCCTGACTCGAAGGACCCCCATGCCCGACTACGACGTCTCCGCAGCCCTCGACACCGACTACTACGCGGTGTTCTCCGCCTTCGGCACCCTCAGCGACGAGGACCGGGCCCACTGGGCCCGTGCCCGCGCGTTCAGCGACGAGGCCCTGCCCCAGATGAACGAGTACTGGGACCGCGCCGAGTACCCGCTGCACCTCGTCAAGCGCATGGGGGAGCTGAACCTGCTCGCCGACGGCATCGAGGTCCCGGGCCTGGAGCCCATGAGCCCGCTCGCCGCCGGGCTCGTGAACATGGAGATCTCCCGCGCCGACGGCTCCCTGGGCACGGTCGTGGCCGTCCAGGGCGGCCTGGCCCTCCGCTCGATCGCCTACCACGGCTCGGCGGAGCAGAAGGAGCGCTGGCTCGGGCCCCTCGCCCGCGGCGAGGAGCTCGGCGCGTTCGCGCTCACCGAGCCGGACCATGGCTCGGACTCGGTGAGCCTCGAGACCACCGCGCGCCTCGACGGCGACCACTGGGTCCTGGACGGTGAGAAGAAGTGGATCGGCAACGGCGCCTCCGGCGGCGTGACCGTGGTGTGGGCCCGGGACGAGGACGGCAACGTGCGCGGCTTCCTCGTCGAGCAGGACACCCCCGGCTATGAGGCCGAGGTCATCGAGGGCAAGGGATCGCTGCGCGCGATCCACCAGGCCCGCATCCGCCTGGAGGGCGTGCGCATCCCCCAGGACAACGTCCTCCCGGGGGCGAAGACGTTCAAGGACACCTCGAAGGTCCTCGTCGCGACCCGCCTCGGCGTGGCCTGGTCCGCGCTCGGCCACGCGACCGCGGCCTACGAGGCCGCCGTGAACTACGCCGGCCAGCGCGTCCAGTTCGGCAAGCCGCTCGCTAAGTTCCAGCTCGTCCAGGACCGGCTCTCCCAGATGCTCGCCGAGCTGACGAGCATGCAGCTGCACTGCGTCCACCTCGCCCGGCTCGACGCCGCGGGCCAGATGCGGCCCACGCAGGCGTCCATGGCGAAGTACCACAACACCCGCAAGGCCCGCTTCATCGCCCAGACCGCGCGCGACCTGCTCGGCGGCAACGGCATCCTGCTTGAGAACCACGTGGTGCGGCACATGATGGACATCGAGTCGATCCACACGTACGAGGGCACCGAGAGCGTCCAGGCCCTTCTGATCGGCCGGGACGTCACCGGCGTGGGCGCGTTCGCCTGATCCGGAGGAGGACACCGATGCAGGCCAACTACTCAGCGCTGAGCCCCCTGCGCTTCCTCGAGCGGTCCGCCGCAGTCTTCCCCGCCAGGACCGCGATCGAGCACGGCGCCCGCCGCTACACCTACGCCGAGTTCGGCGCCGAGGCGCAGCGCCTCGCCCAGGCTCTCCGGGCACGGATCCAGCCCGGCGACCGGGTCGCGTTCCTCGCCCCCAACGTCCCGGAGCTGCTCATCGCGCACTTCGCGGTGCCGCTCGCCGGCGGCGTCCTCGTGGCGCTCAACACGCGCCTCGCCGCCCACGAGGTGAAGTACATCCTCGAGCACTCCGAGGCGGTGCTCCTGTTCGCGGACACGGAACTGCTCCCGACCGTCGACGGCGTCGCGGGCCTGGGCGGGCCGGCCGCCGAGGTGCCGGTCGTCGTGGTGCCCGACGCCGAGGTGCCGGGCGCGCACGAGGAGGCGGCCGGCGTCGTGCGCCGGGCAGGTGAGGACGGCAGCGGCGGGCGCGAGCTGTACGCCGACCTCCTCGCGGGCGCACCGGACGGGCCGGACCTGCCGTGGGGCGTCGACGACGAGCAGGCGCCCATCACCCTCAACTACACGTCGGGCACCACGGGCAGGCCCAAGGGCGTGCTCTACTCGCACCGCGGCGCCTACCTCAACGCCCTCGGGGAGGCGCACCACCAGGGCTTCGACGGCGCCACCCGCTACCTGTGGACTCTGCCGATGTTCCACTGCAACGGCTGGTGCACGCCCTGGGCCGTCACCGTTGCGGCAGGCACCCACGTGTGCCTGCGCGCCGTCCGGCCCGAGCCGGTCTGGGCCGCGCTCGACGACGGCGTGACCCACCTGTGCGGGGCCCCCACCGTCTGCTCGATCATCGCCGACGCCGAGCAGGCGCACCCGCTCTCGGGCCGGGGAGCCGCCCCGCTGCGGATCACGACGGCGGGCGCCCCGCCCTCGCCCACGATCATCCGGCGGCTCGGTGACCTGGGCGTGCGCGTGGTGCACGTGTACGGGCTCACCGAGGTGTACGGGCCCTACACGATCTGCGAGTACCAGGACGCGTGGGGCGCCCTGGACGCGGACGAGAGGGCGGCCAGGCTCTCCCGGCAGGGCGTGGGCATGGTCCAGGCCGAGGCGGCGCGGATCGTCGAGGTCGGGACCCCGGGCGAGTTGCGGGACGTGCCCGCGGACGGGGCGACGCTCGGCGAGATCGTGCTGCGCGGCAACAACGTCATGCTCGGCTACTTCAAGGACCCCGACGCCACTGAGCGCGCGTTCGCGGGCGGCTGGTTCCACACCGGCGACCTCGGTGTCATGCACCCCGACGGGTACATCCAGCTCAAGGACCGCGCCAAGGACATCGTGATCTCCGGCGGCGAGAACATCTCCACGATCGAGGTCGAGCAGGCCGTCGTGTCCCATCCCGACGTGCTCGATGCCGCCGTGATCGGCATGCCGGACCCGCGCTGGGGCGAGCGGCCCGTGGCGTTCGTGGTCCGGGCCAGCGGCTCGGCGCTGACCGCCGAGGAGCTCTCCGGACACGTCCGCGGTCTCCTCGCCGGGTTCAAGGTCCCTCGCGAGATCCACTTCACCGACGAACTGCCCAAGACCTCCACCGGCAAGACCCTCAAGCACGAGCTGCGCGCCCTCGCCGCGGCGGAAGGAGCACGATGAACGAGAACACGCAGAGCCGCCCAGCCCGACCCGAGGACGTGGTCATCGTCGGCGCCGCCCGCTCGCCCCAGGGGAAGCTGCTCGGCCAGCTCGCCGCGCTGACGGCGGTGGAGCTCGGCGGCACCGCGATCGCCGGGGCGCTCGGGCGCGCCGGAGTCGCCGCCGAGGACGTCGACGCCGTGGTCATGGGCCAGGTCCTGCAGGCCGGAGCGGGCCAGAACCCCGCCCGGCAGTCCGCCGCCGCGGCCGGCATCCCGCTCACCGCGCCCGCGGCCACGGTCAACAAGGTCTGCCTCTCCGGGCTCTCCGCCGTGATCGAGGCCGCCCGCATGCTGCGGCTCGGCGACGCGCGGATCGTCGTGGCCGGCGGCCAGGAGTCCATGAGCCAGGCCCCGCGCCTGCTGGCCGGCACCCGGGCCGGGACCGCCTACGGCTCGATGGAGCTCATCGACGCCACCGCCCACGACGGCCTCACCGACGCGTTCGACCACGAGGCCATGGGGCTCGCGACCGACCGGGCCAACGCCGCCCTCGGGCTCACCCGGGACGAGGCGGACGCCGTCGCGTCGGCCTCCCACGTCCGGGCCGGCGCCGCGGCCGCCGCCGGGCTGTGGGCGGAAGAGATCGTGCCCGTCAAGGTCCCGCAGCGCAAGGGCGCGGTGCTCGAGGTGGCCGAGGACGAGGGCATCCGGCCCGGCTCGACCCCCAAGACCCTCGCGAAGCTGCGGCCCGCCTTCTCCCCGGACGGGACCGTCACCGCGGGGAACGCCTCGCCCATCTCCGACGGGGCCTCGGCGCTCGTGCTGACGACCCGCGCCGAAGCCGAGCGCCGCGGGCTGGAGGTGCTCGCCGTCGTGCGTGCGCACGGCCAGATCGCCGGGCCGGACACCACGCTCCCGGACAAGCCGGCCAAGGCCATCTCCGCCGCGCTCGAGCGGGAGGGCTGGTCCGCGGACGAGCTGGACCTCGTGGAGATCAACGAGGCGTTCGCCTCGGTCGCCGCGCACTCCGCGGGCCTGCTGGGTGTGCCGATGGACCGCGTGAACGTCAACGGCGGGGCGATCGCGATCGGGCACCCGATCGGCGCCTCCGGCGCGCGCGTGGTGGTCACGGCCGTGCACGAGCTGCTGCGCCGCGGTTCCGGACGCGCCGCCGTGGCGCTGTGCGGCGGCGGGGGACAGGGCGACGCGCTGCTCCTCGAGCGCTGACCCCGCCCCGTCTGAAAGTCACCTTCTGGAGGTCATCTTCTGGAGGTCACCTTCTGAAGGTCACCTTCTGGGAGTCACCCGATGTGACTCCCAGAAGGTGACCCTCAGAATGCGGGCGCGCAGAGGACTCCTCCTGTCCGCACCCCGGGCGATCATGGACGCATGGAGTCTTCCGGGGTGCCGCACGGGCTGCGCACGACGGCGGTGGCGCGCCTCAGGCTCGCCGCGCAGGGGCTGCTTCCGCTCGGCTCGGCAGGGGACCTGCTCGCGCCGGCGGCCGATCCGGCCGCCGCGGTGCGCCGGATGGGAGCCCTGCAGAGCCAGGATCTCCAGTCAGGGCTCCTGGCGATCGGCCTCAGGACGAGGACCTGCGCAGCGTCCGAGGTGGCCGGCGCGCTGGCGAACGGCTCGATCGTGCGCACCTGGACCATGCGGGGCACGTTGTTCACCGTGGCGGCGGAGGACGCACGGACGTTCGTCGGTCTCGCGCACGAGCGCGTCATGCGTGCGGCCTCGTCGCGCCACCGGAACCTCGGGATCAGCGAGGAGGACGTCGCCGTGGTCCGCAAGGTCGCAGAGGACAGGCTTGCGGGCGGCGTGGGCCTGACCCGGGCCGAACTGTTCGAGGCCTTCGAGGCGGCCGGGCAGCCCAGCGGCGCCCAGCGCGGCATCCACCTGATCTCGATCCTCAGTCACCGCATGGTGCTAGTGCAGGGGCCCCTGCGCGGACGGCAGCAGGAGTTCCGGCTCGCCGACGAGTGGCTGCCGCCCGGCCCCGGCCTCGCGGGGGACGACGCGCTCGAGCACCTCGCTGAGCGGTACATCGCCTCGCACGGGCCGGTGGACGAGCGGGACTTCGCCTGGTGGATCGGGCAGCCGGTCGGGCGGGTGCGCGGTCCCTTCCGAGCGGCGGCTTCCCGGGCCGCCGCAGCGGAGCACGCCGGCCGCACCCTCTTCTGCAGCCAGGAGGTCGCCGCGCTCGCAGGCTCCCGGACCGGGGCCCGCGCCGTGGCCGCGGTGCCCGGCTTCGACGAGCTGGCGATCGGCTACCCGGACCGTTCCGTGGCGATCCCGGACCCGTATCTGCAGCGGCTGGTCCCCGGCACGAA
The DNA here is from genome assembly GCF_001577305.1 of Sinomonas atrocyanea. Taxonomy (NCBI): domain Bacteria; kingdom Bacillati; phylum Actinomycetota; class Actinomycetes; order Micrococcales; family Micrococcaceae; genus Sinomonas; species Sinomonas atrocyanea. The sequence continues at coordinate 3,316,126 of NZ_CP014518.1, read as the reverse complement.
CGGACTCTTCAAGGCCATGGTCACGGTGGGCGGCCGGGCGGTGGGAACGTGGACCAAGGGCGGCCGGCCCACGGCACCCCGGGTGGAGCCGGAGCTGTTCGAGGACCTCGGCCCGGCAGCCTCGGCGGCGCTGGCCAGGGCGGTGGCCCGCATCGAGTCCTACTGGGCTGGGTAGCCGCGTCAGGCCCCGGGCGCCGCACCGCCGGGCCGCCCGCGCCTCCGCGTCAGGCCGCCCGCGCCTCACCGTCCATCCCGCCGGGGGCGGGGCGGTCGTCGGGGTGGAGCGGCCCCGCCCGCACGAGCGGCCCCGACCCGCACGAGCGGCCCCGACCCCGGCCGCTGGTGCGGGGCAGGGCAGCCCATCTCATCGCTCAGCACGCCTGCCGCACTCCCTCCGCGTCCGGGACCGCGCGGTTATCCACAGCTGAGCCGGGGCGCGTTGCCCCGCTCGTCGCCAGCGGGCGAGGATCGGCCCATGGACAAGCGCGCTGCAGAACTGCTGATCGCCCCGAAGTGGCCGCGCACGGAGGTGGCCTCCACCGCGACCCTCCGGAATGCTGGGCTTGACGATCGTCTGCTGACGCAGGCCGTCCGGGCCGGGGCGCTCGTGCGGCTTCGCCGCGGGGCGTACATCCTCGCGCGGCGATGGGCCGCCCTGCCGCCGTGGGAGAAGGACGCCGCCCGGATCGACGCCCACGTCGAGGGGACCGGCGGGGCATCCGTCTACTGTCTGGGCAGCGCGGCGATCATCCATGGGCTTTCGGTGTGGAACTCCGGTCCGCTCGTGCATGTGGCCACGGAATACGCGGGCTCCACGACGAGTCGGGGCGCCGACACGCGCTCCCACCGACTCGACCTGGACGAGAAGGATGTGGTTGTCGCGATCCGCCGTGGTCGCCGGCTCAGGGTGACTTCGAAGCCCCGGACCGCGGCAGACTGCGCGCGGCTGCTGCCATTCGAGGAGGCTGTGGTCGTCGGGGACAGCGCGCTTCTCAGCGGAGTGTCCCGGGAGGAAATCCGTGAGGCCATCGTGAACGGCTCACCGCGGGGGCGGCGGCAGGCCCTCGCTGTGCTCGAGGCATTGGAACCCAAGACGGAGTCGGTCGGGGAGTCGCGCACCCGCGTGCTGATCGAGCGGCTGGGCTTCGCCCGACCCGTGGCGCAGCTCCGGCTCATGACGGGCGAAGGCCCACATCGTGTGGACTTCGCGTGGATCGAGCTCAGGATCATCATCGAGTTCGACGGCGAGGGGAAGTACATGGACTACGCCCCCACGCCGCAGGTCCTGCTGGCCGAGCGCCGCCGCGAGAACCTGCTCATGGAGCAGGGGTGGATCTTTGTGCGTCTGAGCTGGTCCGACCTCGAGAGGCCGGAAGAGGTCCGGCGGCGGCTCGAGGCGGCGATCGCCCGGGCTCGGAGGCGCACCGCCTAGCCACGGCACCCCGCCAGGCCGCGCAGGAGCCAGCGGCCCGAGGACAATGCGCGAGCCACCACAGCGGAAAGGGCGGCCCTTGACCGCATGAGCGGCCCGGAGCGGGGCCGTACATGCGGTCCAGGGCCGCCCTTGTCAGCCGGTCGCCTCGCCGGAACCGGAACCCAGCCGGCGACGGCCGATAAAGTCAGAGCGTCCCGGTGGCGATCTTGAGCATGCGGCGCAGCGGCTCGGCCGCGCCCCAGAGGAGCTGGTCGCCCACCGTGAAGGCGGAGATGTACTGGGGGCCCATCTCGAGCTTGCGGATGCGGCCCACAGGGATGTCGAGGGTGCCGGACGCGGCCACCGGGGTCAGCTGGTCCATCGAGGCCTGCTTCTCGTTGGGCACCACGTGCGCCCACTCGTTGTCCGCGTCGATGATCCGCTCGATCTCCGCCACGGAGAGGTCCTCGCGGAGCTTGAGGGTGAGCGCCTGGGAGTGCGAGCGCATGGCGCCGATCCGCACGCAGAGGCCGTCCATGATCACGGGCTCGATCGCGGCCCCGGCAGCGGTGCCGAGGATCTTGTTGGTCTCGACCCCGGCCTTCCACTCCTCCTTGGACTGGCCGTTGCCGAGGTCGGCGTCGATCCACGGGATGAGCGAGCCCGCGAGCGGCACCCCGAACTGGGTCGCGTCGACGCCGCCGCGCTGGGCCGCGAGCACCTTCCGGTCGATCTCGAGGATGGCGGACGCCGGGTCGGACAGTTCCGCGGCCACCGCACCGTTGAGGGTGCCGAACTGGGTGAGGAGCTCGCGCATGTGCCGCGCCCCGCCGCCGGAGGCGGCCTGGTACGTCATCGACGTGCCCCATTCGACGAGGTTGTTGCGGAACAGGCCGCCGAGCCCCATGAGCATGCAGGAGACGGTGCAGTTGCCGCCCACGAAGTCCTTCACGCCCGAGGCGAGGCCCTCGTCGATCACGCTCCGGTTCACCGGGTCGAGGACGATGATCGAGTCCTCGTTCATCCGCAGCGTCGACGCCGCGTCGATCCAGAGGCCGTCCCACCCCGCGGCGCGCAGCTGCGGGTGGACCTGCTTGGTGTAGTCGCCGCCCTGCGCGGTGACGATGATGGGCAGCTTCTTCAGCGCCTCGAGGTCGTACGCGTCCTGGAGGGCGCCGGCGCCCTCGGCGAAGGCGGGGGCGGCGCCGCCCGCGTTGGACGTCGAGAAGAACACCGGATCGATCGAGGCGAAGTCGCCCTCATCCTGCATGCGCTCCATCAGGACGGAGCCGACCATGCCACGCCAGCCGACGAAGCCTACCGAAGAAGTCATGGGGACCATTCTAGAGCGCAGCGCGGTGGGCCGCTGTGGCGTCCGCCTCACCTCGGCCCTGCGCCGCGGACGACGCCGGGCGCCGCCGCCCGCGGCCAGGGGACCACCGGGCGGGCCGGGGCAGGATCAGGAACCGGGCCCGGTGGACGGCTCGGGCACGCCGCGGGAGGCACGTACCCCCTCGGCGCGGCGTTCGCGGGCGCCAAGGATCGCCGCCCACGCTGCGACGGCGCCGAAGAGCAGGCCGGGCACGGCGATGGCGGCTCCCGGTCCGCCTGCCGCGGCCACGACGGCACCCGCGATGAGGCACACCGCGCACAGGATGCCCGTGCCGACCGCGAGCGCCAGGGCCCCGCGACGGGTGCGGATCGTGTTGGCGGGTCCGCTCCGGCGGAAGCCGAGCTCATCGGGCCTGTACAGGACGAGCTCGCCGTCCACGGAGCGGTGCAGGATGCGGCGGTCGCCGGCGTCGCGGAGGCGGCGGAACTCGGCGATCGCGGCCTCGTCCCGGGCCGCGCGGGCGGGATCGGCCGTCACGCGGCGTCGCCCCGGAATTCGCGGAGGCGGGCCACCACCTGGGACTCGTCCAGCGGGCCGGACTCGTCCGCCTGCTCTGCGCCGGCCGCGAGGAGCCCGACGATGTAGCGCTCGGGCTCGTCCGCACGCCGCAGGAGCAGCATGTGGTCCGGGTCGCTGCGGTTGAGGAACGAGACCCCCGCCTGGGCACGGCTCGCCAGATGCGCCTTGGCGATGGAGAAGTCCCCTTCAGCGAGCCCCAGCGTGGGGTTCCTGGCCATGACGAACCAGCTGTACTGGGCCCTCGGCTGGAGCAGGATCGAGTACTCGGCCCCGTCGACGGTGAACACGTGGTCGTTGCGGTCGGGGGCCAGGAGGGTGATCTCGACCCACCGGTGGGCCGTGCCGAGTGTGTGCGCGGTGGCCGCGACAGGACCGGAGATGGAGAGTTCGCCGTCCTCGGACGCTGTGGCCAGGCCGCGGGCCACGAGGGATGAGGCGCCAGCGGAGACGCAGCGCACGTCCTTGACCTCCTCGGTCAGGCGCAGGGCCTCCGCGCTTGCCTCCGTGCCCTCGCCCGGCGCCATCTGGAGGAGGGCGACGAGCTCCGCGAAGCCGAAGCCCAGGGACTCCGGATACTGCGTGTCGGCAGTCGGGCTCGTCTCGTTCGTCATGGTCTCGATCATGTCAGGTCCCCTCAGTCGTTCAGAATCCGAAGAAGCTCTTGGCGCCGTCCCACGCGCTCTCGGCGGCGTGCGCGACGCCCTCCGCGGCGTCCTTGACGCCCGAGCCGACAGCGTTGACCGCGTTGTGGATCACCGGGACGTTGTCGTAGAGCGCGAGCGCCCCGCTGGCCACCATGCACGCCGTCCCGGCCGGTGGGGGCAGGAAGGACGCAGCACCGAGCCCCGCCTTCACGAGGGAGTAGGCGCCCTGTCCATAGTCTCCGTCGGAGAAGTGGTCGATGGCCTGCACGCCATCGATGGCCACCCCGAGGCCGCCGAGGCCCTTGCCGAAGGCGTCCAGTCCCTTCGCCCACTTCGAACTCTCGGCAAGCCCACCCATCACCGAGATGTCCTTGAAGTTCAGGTCGAAGATGTCCGAGCTGACCTTGAAGGCGTTGCGGAAGCCGACGAGGAGCTTGTCGGAGTCCGCCGTGAGGTCGAGGCCGCGGCCGAGGCGGACCAGCTCCGTGATGCCGAACCGCAGGTTGGGGAAGGCCTTGATGGTGCCGTAGACGTTCCAGGCGTTGTAGAAGGGGTTGTTCTCGAGCCAGTCGGGAAGCCAGGGGGTGTCCTTGCCGCCCGCGGCGGTGCCGGATCCTTCCGGACCGGCTGCGCCGCCGTCGGCGCCACCGCGCTGGCCGCCGTTGAGCTCGGCGCTCGTGCGCTCCTGGGCGTCGGCGTTCGCCGCGAGGGTCCTCGCGCTGTCGGCCAGATCGGCCGCGATCTTCGCGAACGCGGGCCGGTGCAGTTGGGCCCAAGCACGGGCGAAGTCCTCGGCGTCCTGGCCGGCCCACACCTGCGGGAGCCTGGCGGTGAGCTGGTCGATGGACCGCTGCGCATTGCGGATGGTCGTCGACTTGATCGTCAGCTGCTTCCCGAGCGCCCTGAGCTGCTCGGGGTTCGCGCCCTGCTGGATGGCCATGCGTCCCCCTCTTCCCCTCACATCCACTGTTCTCAGCCACCACCGTAGGCGGGCGGCCCGCTGGCGCGCGATGGGGAGTCCTCCCCGCGCTGCCCCAGCGATCCGGCCCCGTGCCCTAGGGGAGGTCGCCGCGGACGGCCCGGAGCGTCACCAGCAGGTCGGCGTCGTCCGCAGGGTACTCGGTCGGCTCCTCGCCCTCGGGCACGGTCTGGCCGAGCAGCCACCCGCCGTCGTCCGCCCGCCGGACGGTGAGGGAGACGCCCTGTCCCTCAAGGTGCCGCTCGACGGTCACCCGGCCCGCCGGATGCTCGGCGAGGTGGCCGCGGACGAGGCTGAGGGTGGCCTCGGCCCCCGGGACGTCTGCGGGCTGGGGGAGCGCCCACCAGGTGCCGTAGGCGCGGGGCCGCAGGAGGATCGCGACCTCGGGCGCCTCGAGCAGGACGATCCTGTCGGTCCATCCGGAGGCCTCGAGGGTGAGGAGCATGCGCCGCTCGGCGCCGCCGAGCGCGACAGCGATGCCCGCCACCGCCCCCTCGACCGTGAGCTCGCCGCGGGCATCGACGAGCGCGTAGCTGCGCGCGACGAGGGAGGATGCGCCTGCCGAGATGATGTCCTCGACGTGGGCGAAGTGGTCCACGCCGAGGAGGGCGGCCGTGGCCTCCACGGAGTCGCCGCCGTGGAAGGCGAGCAGCGCGAGCACCTCCGCGAACCCGAGGCCGATCTGCTCGGGCGCCGCGGCCGAGGTGTCGCGGGACGAGGTGCCGTCGGAGGGGGTGGGGTGGGTCGCCGTCGTCATGGCACCAGCTAACTACATCGAGGGGCGCCGCACGCGGAGGGGCTCGATGGGGCGGGGAAGCCCGCGCCAGCTGCGCCTAGTTCCGGCGGAACTCCACGATGCGGTACGGGACGCCCGTGGACGAGGTGAGCCACCCGCCGTCGTCCGGGAGGACCGAGCCGAGCTGCCAGTCGGCACCCAGATCGGGGGCGAAGGTGTCGCCGTCGACGTCCAGGTCGAGGATCGTGACCATCGCGACGTCGGCGAGCGGCAGGGCCTGCTCGAACAGCTCGCCGCCGCCGATCACCCACACCCGCTCGGCGCCCTCGGACTCCTGGGCCACGCGCAGCCCCTCCTCGAGGGAATGGACGACGACGGCGCCGCTCGCCTCCCAGCCGGGCTGGCGGGTGACCACGATGTTGGTGCGGCCGGAGAAGGGGCGGAAGCGCTCGGGGATCGAGTCCCACGTGCGCCGGCCCATCACCACGGGGTGGCCGGTGGTGGTCGCGGCGAAGTGCTTCATGTCCTCGGGGACGTGCCACGGCATGGATCCGTCGCGGCCGATCACGCCGCCCTGCTGCGTCTGGGCCCAGATGAGCCCGATCCTGGCGTCTTTGCCGCGCTGCTCGGTGCTCATACGGCGATGGGAGCCTTGATCGTGGGGTGGTGCCGGTAGCCGAGCACCTCGAAGTCCTCGTACTGGTACTCGAAGATGCTGGCCGGGGTCCGCGCGATCGCGAGGCGCGGAGCCGGGTAGGGCTCGCGGGAGAGCTGCTCCTGGACCTGGTCGAGGTGGTTGTCGTAGATGTGGCAGTCGCCGCCGGTCCAGACGAACTCGCCGACGCCCAGGCCGAGCTGGTCCGCGACGAGGTGGGTCAGCAGGGCGTAGGAGGCGATGTTGAACGGGACGCCGAGGAACAGGTCGGCGCTGCGCTGGTACAGCTGGCAGGAGAGCCTGCCCGGCGTGGTCCCGCCTGGCCCCTCAGTGCCGGGCTCGACGTAGAACTGGAAGAGGGCGTGGCAGGGCGGGAGCGCCATCTGGTCCACCTCGGCGGGATTCCAGGCGGTGACGATGTGCCGGCGCGAGTCCGGGTTGGTGCGCAGCGACTCCATGACCTTGGAGATCTGGTCGATGTGGCCGCCGTCCGGCGTGGGCCACGAGCGCCACTGGACGCCGTAGACGGGGCCCAGCTCGCCGGCGTCGTCCGCCCACTCGTCCCAGATGGTCACCCCCCGCTCCTGGAGCCAGCGCACATTCGAGTCGCCGCGGAGGAACCACAGCAGCTCGAGCGCCACTGACTTGAAGTGCACCCGCTTCGTCGTCACGAGCGGGAACCCCTCGGCGAGGTCGAAGCGCAGCTGCCGGCCGAACACGCTGCGGGTGCCGGTGCCGGTGCGGTCGCCCTTGTGGGCGCCGTGCGCGAGCACGTCCCGCAAGAGGTCCTCGTAGGGGGTGGGGATCATGGCTCCCAGCCTAGTCGCATCAGTCGTCGAAGGGCTTCACCTGCTCGACCGCCACGACGTCGCCCCGGCCGTCGGCCGGCACATGGAACACGATGAGCTCGCCGGGGGCCAGGTAGGGGTCGGAGGCGGGCAGCGTCGAGGACAGGCCGGAGCGGAGATGGGCGCGGAACTCCTCGAGGAGGACGGGGAGGACCGGGCGGTGCGTGCACAGCACGGCAGGCTTGCCCTTGTCGAAGAGGCGTGCGACGGCGGCCGCAGCCTTCCGCGGCTTCCTCGCCGCGCGGTGCTCCGTCAGGTCGTCGACGAGGCGCATCTTGACCTTGATCGGGGAGGCGCGCACGTAGGGGAGCACGGTGTCGAGACAGCGCCTCCACGGGCTCGTCACGACGCGGACCGGCTTCCACACCGTCAGGAGCCGCCCCACGGCCTGGGCCTGGCGGACCCCGCTGGCCGCGAGGGTCCTGTCTCCCTCGGCCTTCGTCCAGGAGCTGCGGGGCTTCGCCTTGGCGTGCCGCAGGAGGATGAGCGGCACCGTGGCAAGGGTGCCCCGCTCATGGGCGCGGACGAGGGCCTTGAGCGGGGCGACGTCGGACTGGTTGCTCAGGAGCAGCTCGGCCTCCTCCGGGCTGCACCAGTGCACCTGGTCCACTTCTTCCCCGTCCGGCTGCACCGGGACGGACTTCTCGAGCTGCAGGGCCCAGTAGTGGACGGTCTTGAGGCCGGCCGCCACCCGGTAGTGGGCGGTGGGCAGGGGGATCCCGAGGCGCGCGTCGACGCCGATCTCCTCGCGGACCTCCCGGGCGGCGCACTCGGGGAGGGTCTCGCCGGCATCGATCTTGCCCTTGGGCCAGGACCAGTCGTCGTAGCGGGGGCGGTGGATCAGCAGCACCTTGAGCGCCTCGCCGTCGGCCCGCCACGGGATCGCCCCGGCGGCCCGGACGGCGACCAGCTCGCCCGGGTGTTCGGACTGGTCGACGACGGGGGCGTCGGACATCAGCGGATGCTCACTGCCCGCTGGCGGGCGCGGGAGGCGAGGAGCCAGGACTGGATGTCCTCGAGCGGGCGGCCGCTCTCGTCGACGTGGTGCCGCGTCCAGTGGCCCTCCCGGTCCAGGTGCCACGAGGCGGTGGTGGGCGCGACGTACCGGTCGAGGAGGGCGATGAGGTCCGCGATGTCCTCGCGGTTGCGCAGCTGGACGAGGGCCTCCACGCGGCGGTCCAGGTTGCGGTGCATCATGTCGGCGGAGCCGATGTAGACGACCGGGTTGCCGCCGTTGGCGAACGCGAAGACGCGGGAGTGCTCGAGGAAGCGTCCCAGGATCGAGCGGACGGTGATGTTCTCGCTCAGTCCGGGCACGCCCGGCCGCAGCGCACAGATGCCGCGGACGATGATGTCCACCTTCACGCCCGCCTGCGAGGCGCGGTAGAGCGCGTCGATGATCGCCTCGTCGACCATCGAGTTGACCTTGATGACCACCCGCGCGCGCAGGCCGGCCCTGGCGTTGCGGATCTCCGTCTCGATGCGGTCGATCAGCCCCGAGCGCACCGAGCGCGGGGCCACGAGGAGGCGCTTGAACGTGGACTTCGGCGCGTAGCCGGAGAGCTGGTTGAAGAGCTTGGACAGGTCCTCGCCCACCTGCTCGTCGCACGTGAGCAGGCCGAGGTCCTCGTAGTACCGGGCGGTGCGCGGGTGGTAGTTGCCGGTGCCGATGTGGCAGTAGCGGCGCAGGCCGTCGTTCTCCTGGCGGACCACGAGCGAGAGCTTGCAGTGGGTCTTGAGGCCCACGATCCCGTACACCACGTGCACGCCGGCCTGCTCGAGCTTGCGGGCCCAGGAGATGTTGGCCTGTTCGTCGAACCGGGCCTTGATCTCCACGAGGGCCAGGACCTGCTTGCCGGCCTCGGCGGCGTCGATGAGGGCGTCCACGATCGGGGAGTCGCCGGAGGTGCGGTACAGCGTCTGCTTGATCGCCTGCACCTTCGGATCGGCGGCCGCCTGCTCGAGGAAGGCCTGGACCGACGTGGAGAAGGAATCGTAGGGGTGGTGCAGGAGGATGTCGCGGCGGCGCATCGCGGCGAACACGTTCGCGGCCTTCGCAGTCTCGGACTCGTTCAGGAACCGCGAGGTGTGCGCGAGCTGCTTGGGGTAGTGCAGTTCCGGCCGGTCGACCCGGGCGATCACGGAGAGCCCGCGCAGGTCCAGGGGCGCCGGGAGCGAGTACACCTCCGGCTCCTCGACCCCGAGCTCGCGCACCAGCAGCGCGAGGACGTTGGGGCTGATGTCCGTGGTGACCTCCAGGCGCACGGGCGGGCCGAAGCGGCGCCGCAGGAGCTCCTTCTCGAGCGCCTGGAGGAGGTTCTCGGCGTCGTCCTCCTCGACCTCGAGGTCCTCGTTGCGGGTGACCCGGAACGTGTGGTGCTCGAGCACTTCCATGCCGGGGAAGAGCTGGTCGAGGTGGACGGCGATGAGCTCCTCGAGCGGGATGAAGCGGGCGCTGCGGCGGCTCCCGGCACGCGGGCCGTCCACGGAGATCAGGCGCGGGAGCTGGTCCGGGACCTTGAGCCTGGCGAACAGCTCCTTCTCGCTCACCGGGTTGCGGACGATCACCGCGAGGTTGAGGGACAGGCCCGAGATGTAGGGGAAGGGGTGGGCCGGGTCCACCGCGAGCGGGGTCAGGATCGGGAAGACCTGCTCGGAGAACATCGCGCTGAGCTGCTCGTGCTCGGCCTCGCCGAGGTCGCCCCAGGACACCAGGCGGATGCCCGACTCCTCGAGGGCCGGGCGGATCTGCTCGGCGAAGACCCGGGTGTGCCGCTCCTGGAGGACGTGGGCCGCCTCGGAGATCTGGTCCAGCACCTCGTGCGGGCTGAGACCGGCAGGAGAGGGCACCGCGAGGCCGGTCGCGATGCGCCGCTTGAGCCCGGCCACGCGCACCATGAAGAACTCGTCCAGGTTGGAGGCGAAGATGGACAGGAAGCTGACCCGCTCGAGCAGGAACAGGTCGGGGTCCTCGGCGAGCTCGAGCACGCGCGCGTTGAACGCGAGCCAGCTGAGCTCGCGGTCGAGGAAGCGGTCCGGTCCGTGCTCGCCCTCGGGGGCCAGGCTCGGCTCGGCCTCCGGGATGTAGATGCGGTCCTCGGTGGCCCGGGCGGCGGGCACCTCGGAGGAGCCGAAGACGGGGGCGGGGCGGGCCGCCGTCGTGCCCGCTGCGGGCGACGGCGCGGCAACGGTGCTGCTGCTCTGGGCGGCTTCAGTCATGGGTTCTCCCGGGAGCGCAAGGGGCGGTCTGGTGCTGGTCCAACCCTACTAGGGCGGGGGCTAGTTGTACCCGGTCAGGACGTTGGTGGCGGCGAGCCTGGTTGAACGAGGGAGAACCTCCGGGTGGGATGTGGCTTGTCTAAGGCCCACTCCAACCCGGAGGTTCTCATGTCCCACCGTAATGCCCGCCTGACCGTCCATGGCCGAAAGCTGATCGTCGACCGGCACCGGGCCGGATGGAAGACGGCCCACATTGCCGCCGCGATGGGCGTCTCCCGCAAGTGCGTGAAGACCTGGATCGACCGGCACCGGGCCGAGGGCGAGGCCGGCCTGGAAACCCGCTCCTCACGTCCGCACTCGATGCCCACCCGGACCGCGCCCGAGGTCGAGCAGCAGGTCCTCGCCGCCCGGGCCGAGCACCGGCAGGGTCCCGACGTGCTCGGGGCGAAACTCGGCGTCCCGGCCAGGACTGTGTCGCGGATCCTGCGCCGGCACGGCGTGCCGCGCCTGCGCGAGTGCGATCCGATGACCGGGGAGGTGATCCGTTCCTCGAAGCAGACCGCGGTCCGCTACGAGCGTCAGCGGCCCGGCGAGCTGGTGCATATGGATGTGAAGAAGATCGGGCGCATCCCCGACGGCGGCGGCTGGCGCGCACTCGGCAGGGAAGCGACCGTGGACCACAAGCACAAGAAGACACTGATCGGCTACGACTACGTCCACTCGCTGGTCGATGACCACTCCCGGCTGGCCTACTCCGAGATCCTCCCGGACGAGAAGGGCCCCACCTGCGCCGGCTTCCTCGAACGCGCCGCGGCCTACTTCGCGGCCAAGGGCATCGCCCGGATCGAGCGGCTCATGACCGACAACGCCTTCGCCTACCGCTACTCCAACGACCTCAAGGGCGTCTGCGCCGCACTGGAGATCAGACAGAAGTTTATCCGCCCCCACTGCCCCTGGCAGAACGGCAAAGTCGAAAGACTCAACCGCACCCTGGCCACGGAGTGGGCCTACCGCCAGGCGTTCACCAGCAACGAGCAGCGGACAGCAGCCCTTGCGCCCTGGATCGAGCACTACAACACTGAACGCTGTCACAGCGCACTCGGAGGCAAACCCCCGACCAGCCGACTGCAACCAACCTGCTGACCGGGTACAGCTAGTCGGCCGGGGTGGCGCGCGCTTCCCCTGCGGCCGGAGCCGTGCTGTACAGGATGTCCCGGTCCCACACGGTGAAGCCCAGGCGCCGGTACATGGCCACGGCCGGGATGTTGTCCGCGTCGGTGTAGAGCATGACGGTTCCGAGGCCGAGCGCATGGAGGTAGTCGATGCCCTGCAGGGTCAGGACGCGCCCGAGCCCGCGGCCCTGGGCCTCGGGGACCACGCCGACGGCGTAGACCTCGCCGAGCGCGCGGTGCTCGCCGTGGGCCGGATGGACCTTGGTCCAGTGGAATCCGAGGATGCGGTCCTCGTCGTCGACCGCCAGGAAGAAGCCCTGCGGGTCGAACCACTCTTCGGCCATCCGCGCCTCCAGGTCGCTGCGCCGCAGCTGGCCCTGCTCGGGGTGGTGGGCGAAGGCCGCTCGGTTCGCGGCGAGCCAGGCGTCCTCGTCCCGGCCGGGCTCGAAGGCGCGGATCCGGACCCCGTCGGGCAGGGGCGGCGTCGACTCGTGCGGCCGGCGGACGAGGACCATCTTCCACAGCTCGCGCTCGGGGACGAACCCGTAGGCGGTGGCCAGCTCCGCGGCGGCCTCGTGGTTGCCGTGGGACCACGCCTTGAGCCCGGCGAGGCCGGTGGCGCCGCGCAGCTCCTTGATGGCCTCCACGAGCCGGACGCCCACGCCCTGGTTGCGGTAGTTGGGGTGCACGGCGAGCTCGACCACGCCGACGCCGTCGGGCCCGAAGGCGATGCCGGCGATCCCCGCGAGGTCCTCGGGCGCCGACGACCCGGACGTGTCGTCCAGGGCGTGCACGGCGACGGTGAGGATCTCCTCCGACCGCGTCTCGGGGGACTTCATCAGCACGGTCGTCTGCTCCGAGAGGGAGGGGTTGCCGTCGGCGTCCTCGGCGGCCTCCAGCAGGGCCCGGGCCTCGGCCCACAGGGCCTGGGGGATGCGGCCCTCGACCACGGTGACTGGCCAATCCTGCGGGTATGCGCTGGTCATGGGAGCAAGGCTAGCGAACGGGCGCATGAATCCGTACGGTTTGCCGGGCCCCGGGCGGTGCGGTAGAGTCGTCGTCTGCCGCCGGGAAGCCGGCGGGCACGGGGGATCCACCAGTGGGGTGGCCTTGATACGTTCGACCCGTATGTCCTCCACCGAGGCGTTGGCCCCGCACCGTGAGTGCGGGGCCTTCGCTGTTTCCGCGCCGCCCCCGGGTTTCCGCGGCTCAGGCCTCGCTCAGCTCGTCCTCGGCCAGGCGGGTGAGGGTGAGCCGGTAGCCGACGTTCCGCACGGTGCCGATGAGGCCCTCGTGGTCCGTGCCGAGCTTCGCGCGGAGCCGCCGCACATGCACGTCCACCGTCCGGGTGCCGCCGTAGTAGTCGTAGCCCCACACCTCGGTGAGCAGCTGCTGGCGGGTGAAGACCCGGCCGGGATGCTGCGCGAGGTACTTGAGCAGTTCGAACTCCTTGAACGTCAGGTTGAGCGCCTCGCCGTTGACCTTCGCCGTGTAGCTCGCCTCATCGATCACGACGCCGGCCGCCCGGATCTCGGTCTCGGGCTCCTCCACGGTTGCGGCGCGGGAGGTGGCAAGGCGGATCCTCGCCTCGACCTCGGCGGGGCCCGCGGAGTCGAGCACGATGTCGTCGACGCTCCACGCGGGGGAGACGGCGGCCATGCCGCCCTCGGTGAGGACGAGGATGAGGGGGGCGCTGAGCCCCGTGGCCCGCAGCAGCTGCGTCAGGGAACGGGAGCCTACGAGGTCCTTGCGCGCATCGAGGAAGATGACGTCGGAAGGGTCCGCGTCCAAGAGGGCGGTCGGCTCGGCCGGGAGGATGTGCACGCGGTGGTTGAGCAGCTCGAGTGCGGGGAGGATGTCGACCGACGAGCCGGTGGCGTTCGTCAGAAGCAGGATGTGCGACATGGTTCCTCCGTAAGGATCTGTCTGCACTGCGTCGGGCAGCGGCCTATCTCGCCGATGAGCCGATTATAGGGCGCGCAGCGGGCCCGCCCGTGGTACCCGTGTCACATTTGCACCCGACGTGAGGCAGGATGGCAGGGTGACTAGCGCAGACGAGAGGGCGGCACGGTGAGGGGCTGGACCCGCTCCGTGGCGAGCGGAGCCGTCGCCATCGCGGGCATTGCGGTGGCCGTCGGCACGGGCCTCGGAGGCGTCGTGGCGCAGTTCGTGGGCGTCGCAGTGGTGGCCGTGGCGGTGGGATTCGGCTGGCCCCATTTCCTGGGGATCCCGGCGAAGAAGACGAACGGCGCCGTCATTTCCCTCGCGGGAATCGCCTCGGCCGCGGTGACGGCCCTCGTGCCCGGTCCGCAGTACCTCGCGTGGACGCCCCTGGCGATCGCCGTGGGCGTCATGGCCGTCGTGGTGGTGCAGCTCCTCCGGGGGACGGGCCAGAGCCACCGGCTCGAGTCCGCCTTCGGGGCCAGCGCCGGCGTGCTGCTGTGCGCCCTCGGCGCGGGGTGGATCGCGACCGCCAGGCTCACCGGCGCCGGGTCGATGCTCCTCGTCGCTGCCATCAGCACCGTGGTCGCACTGCTGCTGGGCATGATCCGCTGGCCGGACACCATCATCGCCCCGGCCACGGTGGTCTTCGCCGGCCTCGCCGCCCCGCTCGCCGGGCTGGTCCTGACCGACGTCGCCGTCCTCCCGGCGACGATCGCGGGCGTGGTGATCGGCGCGGTGCTCGCGGCCTTCCGCGCCCTCAACAGCGCCCGCCCGGACCGCCTGGCCGCCGCCGGGTTCGTGGCGATGGGCCTCGCCCCCGCCTTCGCGGTGGGCGCGATCGCCTACTTCCTCGACCGGATGCTGGTGGTCTGAGCCCTCCGGCGGCCCCGGCCGCTGTGGCGCCCCTCACGCTCGGCGGCCCTCCGAGAGGCGCTACGATGGCAGCTATGAGCGTTGCTGCCTTCGAGATCTTCTTCCTCGTCCTCCTTGCCGTCGCGTCCGTCTCCATGGCCTGGTTCGCCGGCCTCGTCGTGTGGAAGCTGTTCAAGGGCCAGCGCTGAGCTAGAGCCCCCGCCCGCGGCCAAGGAGCCAGTACGTGCCCATTGAGATCCCGTCCGGCCTGACCCCCGAGCTCGTCCCGCTGTCGTGGCTCATCGGGGAGTGGGAGGGCCGCGGCCGGCTCGGCGCGGGCGAGGGCGACGACGAGCACTTCGTCCAGCACGTCGTGTTCGCCCACAGTGGCTTCCCCTACCTGAAGTACACGGCCGAGAGCTGGCTCGCGGACGAGGACGGCAAGCGCATCAGGCCGCTCGCCACCGAGGTCGGGTACTGGCAGCTGGACCGTCCGGTCCAGGATGCCGACGGCGGTCCGGGGCTCACGCCCCCGGACATCGTCCCGGCCTACACCTCGGCGGACGAGGTCGAGTCCCTGCGCAACAGCAGCGACGGCTTCGACATCACCGTGACGATCGTGCACCCCGGCAGCATCGCCGAGCTGTACTACGGCCAGATCAGGGGCCCGCAGATCCAGCTCAGCACCGACGCCGTGCTGCGCGGCGCCCATGCCCGCGACTACAAGGCGGCCACGCGCATCTTCGGCCTCGTCAACTCGGACCTCTTCTGGCGCTGGGACGTCGCCGCCGGCGGCGAGCCCCTCGCGCCGCACGCGTCGGCGATCCTGCACCGCGTGTCCCCGCCCGAGTCCGGCCGCGTCCCGACCGAGTAGCCCCGCCCGGACCGAGTGCCTCGTGGCGGACCGGGCGGTGGCGCCGGGGCACGGCACCGGGAGTGAAATCGGCCCCGATCTCGTTGGAATGGATATGACCCAGGCTTCCCCCCTCATGGCACAACCCGGCGCGGTGGCCGCGCACGGCCCCGACGAGGGCGTGGCCGCCCACTACGGAGACCCGGTGCGGGAGCAGCGTGCGCTCGCCGCCGGCCGCGCCGCAGTGGACCTGTCCTACCGTGGCGTCGTCACTGTCGCCGGCCCCGACCGGCTCTCCTGGCTGACCACCCTGTCCTCGCAGCAGGTCTCCGGCCTGCGCCCGGGCCAGTCCAGCGAGCTGCTCCTGCTCAGCGTCCAGGGCCGCATCGAGTTCGATGCGCGGATCGTGGACGACGGCGAGCGGGCCTGGCTCCTCGTCGAGTCCGGTGAGGCCCAGGGCCTCGCGGCGTGGCTCGAGTCCATGAAGTTCATGCTCCGCGTCGAGGTCGAGGACGTCTCGGCGCGCTGCGGCGTGCTCGGTGCGACCCGCCACCTCGAGGCGCTCGCCCGGTTCGCTCCCGGCGGGCGCGGCCTGACGTGGGAGGACCCCTGGCCGCACGTCGCCCCGGGCGGCTTCAGCTACGCCGCGGTCGACGAGGCCCACCATCCGGGGCTCGAGCGGCCCTGGTTCGAGCATGTGGTGGAGCGCTCGCGCCTCGCCGAGGCCGCGGCAGCGCTGGAGGCCGACGGCGTGGGGCTCGCCGGGACCATGGCCTCCGAGGCGCTGCGCATCGCCGCCTGGCGCCCGCGCTGGGGCCTCGAGACCGACGAACGCACCATCCCGCACGAGCTCGACCTGCTCCGGACCGCCGTCCACCTCGCGAAGGGCTGCTACAAGGGCCAGGAGACCGTGGCCCGCGTGCACAACCTGGGGCACCCCCCGCGGCGGCTCACGCTCCTGCAGCTGGACGGGTCCGCGCACACGCTGCCCGCGCCCGGCAGCGCAGTCTTCCCCGCGGGCACCGACGCAGGGGCGCGGCCGGTCGGCACCGTGACCTCGGCGGCCCTCCACCATGAGATGGGGCCGATCGCGCTCGCCGTCCTCAAGCGCTCCGTGGACCCCGGCGCAACGCTGGTGGTCCGCGGCGAGGCCGAGGGCGAGGAGTATGCGGCCGCCCAGGAGACCATCGTCGCCCCCGACGCCGGCCAAGTCGTCGGCAGGCCCACAGGACTGCTCAGGAGGAACGCGTGAGCGAGAACGCCCAGACCCCCGGGGCCTCCGGGATGCCCGAGGACGTCATCGCCCTCGCCGGGAAGCTGTTCGACGCCGCCCGAGCCGGGGACACCCCCGTGCTCCGCGCGTACCTCGAGGCCGGCGCCCCCGCGACCCTGGCGAACCAGGCCGGGGACACGCTCGTCATGCTGGCCGCCTACCACGGCCACGCCGAGTCCGTCCGCCTCCTCGGCGCGCACGGGGCCGACGTCGCGGTCGCCAACGACCGCGGCCAGACCCCCCTCGCGGGGGCCGTGTTCAAGGGCCACGCCGACGTCGTGGAGGTCCTCCTCGAGCTCGGGGCGGATCCCGATGCGGGGAGCCCCACCGCCCGGCAGGCGGCCCATATGTTCGGCCGGTCGGACCTCGTCGACAGGTTCGGCACCGCAGGCTAGCGACCGCGAGGTCGCCCTGCGGGACCCCGACGTCGCCCCTGGACTGACCCAGAGGCATCCCGCTGCATGGGGAGTTCTCCCCACGGCCTCGGCAGCGCGCAAGGGCCTTTGGTAACCTCGGGGTGCCGACTGCCCTCTCGGGGAGGGCTGCGGCATCTGGACCGCAAGGGGACCGGGCCGCCGATAATGCTGCCCGCGGGTGCGGCGAATCGACGGGAGAAGGCCAGTGCGACGAGCCGGGGGGCTGCGCCATCGGGCGACAAGGCTTGTTGTATCGACGGCGATGGGGGTGGCCGCGGCCCTGCTCGCAGCCGCGGCAATCCTGTACCCGGGATTCACCTCCGTGTCCGCCGACCTGAACGACGGCGGCGTCTGGGTCACGAACGGCTCCGTGAACATGGTGGGCCACCTCAACTTCTCCTCGAAGGTGCTCGACGGCGGCGTCTCCGCCCGCTCGGGCAGCTTCGACGTGGTGCAGCAGGGCCGCTCCGTCGCCGTCCAGGACAAGGGAGTCGCAACGCTGAGCCCCGTCGACGTCGCCGACGTGCGCCTGGCCGGTGACCTCCCGTTCGCGGGCACCGGCACCTCCGCGTTCGGCACGACGACGGCCGCGCTCGCCGACCCCGGCACCGGCCGGCTCTGGGCCCTCCCGCTCGACCGGCTCAGCGGCTTCACCCCCCAGAACACCGAGCCAACCGTCCAGGACCTCCCCGGTGCCGTGGCGACGGTATCCGCGCAGAACGAGGTCGTCGCGGTGTCGGCCGCCCGCACCGAGATCGTCCGCGTGCCCGAGAACGGTGACCCGACCTTCACGAAGCTCGACGGGCTCTCCACCTCAGCGAAGGTGCAGGTCGCAGCGGTCGGGGAGGACGTCGTCGTGCTCGACACCGGTGCGGGCACCCTCTTCCTCCCCAACGGCCAGCGCATCACGCGCGACGACTTCCGCAACGCCCAGCTGCAGGACACCGGGCCCTCGGCCGACGCGGTGGCGGTGGCCACCGCCAAGGCGCTCGTCACCGTCCCACTGGGAGGCGGCGACCCGCGCGTGCTCGAGGCGGCAGCGGGCCGTGCCGGGCTCCCCGCCCGGCCGGTGCAGCAGGGCGGCTGCGTCCACTCCGCCTGGGCCGGAACCGGCATCTACCTGCGCCAGTGCGGCGGGGGCCAGCCCGAGATCAAGGACATCCCCTCGGCGCGGCCCGACTCCGAACTCGTGTTCCGCACCAACCGGGACGTGGTGGTCCTCAACGACGTCCACGGCGGCAACGTCTGGCTCGTCACCGAGCAGATGCAGCTCGTCAACAACTGGCAGGAGATCGTCCCCCAGAAGACCGTCAAGAACGGCGACAAGGAGGACTCCGCCGAGATCATGCTCCAGAAGGAGCTGCCCAAGCGGGACGAGGAGAACAAGCCGCCCACGGCCATGCCGGACGACTTCGGGGTCCGGCCGGGCCGCACGGTGATCCTGCCCGTGCTCCTCAACGACTCCGACCCGGACGGCGACGTCCTCACCGTGCGCCCCACCGGACAGGCCGCGCGCATCGGCGCCGTCCAGCCGATCTTCAACGGCGCGGCCCTGCAGATCGTCGTGGCCGCGGACGCGAAGGGCAACGACGCCTTCGAGTACGAGGTCTCCGACGGCCGCGGCGGCACCGCCACGGCGAAGGTCACCCTCGCGGTCCGCGACAATGCGACGAACACGCCGCCGCGCCAGATGCGGGCCAACACCATCGCGGTCGAGCAGGGCACCTCCGTCTCGCAGAACATCCTCGGCGACTTCGTGGACCCCGACGGCGACGAGATGTTCCTCGCGGGGGCTGCAACGTCCGGCGCCGGCGACTCCGTGCGCTCCCAGCCCGACGGCACCATCACGTTCACGGACGGCGGCACCTCGCTCGGCAAGAAGGAGATCACCGTCAGGGTCTCCGACGGGCGCGACGTCACCGAGGCGACGATCACGGCGGACGTCCGCTCGCGGGGGTCCCTGCCGCCGCAGACCACGCCGGACCATGTCCGCACCGGCGTGGACGAGCCCATCGTCGTCTCCCCGCTTGCCAACGACATCGACCCGTCGGGGACCGGGCTGCGCCTGCTCAAGGTCGAGCCCGTCCCGGGACTCGACGTCGTCATGAACTCCGAGGACGGCACGTTCTCCGCGAAGGCCGCCGAGCCGAAGGTGTACTACGCCGTCTACCTCGCCTCGAACGGATCGGCCACCGCGCAGGGGCTCGTCCGGATCGATGTCGAGGCGAAGACGGCCGACGACGGCGCGCCCGTCGCGGTGCGCGACGTCGCCCTCCTTCCTTCCGGCGGCAACGTGCTCGTCGACCCCCTCGCGAACGACACCGACCCGGGCGGCGGCGTGCTCGTCGTCCAGTCGATCTCGCTGCCGCAGGACGCGCCGGTCACCGTCTCGGTCATCGACCACGCGATCCTGCGGATCACGGACACGAGGGGGCTCAAGGAGCCGCTCTCCTTCGGCTACGTGGTCTCCAACGGAGACAAGACGGCCAGCTCGACCGTGACCGTGACACCGGTGCCGCCGCCCGCCAAGCTCGACCCGCCGGTCGCGAAGCCGGACTCGGTGGTGGTCCGGGCGGGCGACACGGTGACGATCCCCGTGCTCGCCAACGACTCGCACCCCAACGGGGCACCCATCACGCTCGACCCCAAGCTCGTCGAGGTCCCGGACCCGGCCTCGGGCCACCTCTTCGTCGACCAGGACAAGCTGCGCTTCTCGGCCGGGCCGAACCCCGGGACCGTGTACGGCATCTACCAGGTCGTCGACCCGGCCGGCCAGAAGGACTCGGCCAAGGTCACCATCACGATCCGGCCCGCGGACCCGGCGCAGAACGGCATGCCCGTCCCCAAGAACCTCACCGCCCGCGTGCTCGCCGGCCATGCCGCGAAGGTGGCCGTCCCGCTCGACGGCGTCGATCCCGACGGCGACTCCGTGACCATCACGGGCATCGAGAAGCCCCCCGCTCTCGGCACCGCCATCGTCAAGGACGGGTACATCGAGTACACGGCGGCCAACGACGCCAGCGGCAAGGACACCTTCACCTACGTGGTCGAGGACAGGTTCGGCGGCCGCGGCGTGGCGACCGTCCTGGTCGGCGTCGCCGCGGTCCCGAACACCAACCAGAAGCCCATCCCGGGCGACGACAAGGTCTCCGTCCGGCCCGGGCGTCCGGTCTCCGTCGACGCGCTCGCCAACGACACCGACCCCGACGGCGACACCGTGCGCCTCGTCGCCGACGGCTTCGAGCTGCCGCAGGGGACCACCGCCAGGGTGGACGAGGGCCGCGTCGTCGTCACCCCGCCGTCGGCGCCCGGCACGGTCACGGTCCGCTACACGGTCGACGACGGCCGCGGCGGCCGGGCCGTCGGCAACATCATCGTCACGGTCGACCCGAACGCCCCGCTCAAGGCCCCGATCGTCCGCGACGACCGGGTCAACCCCATGGACGTGGCCGGCAAGAAGACGTTCGCGGTGGACGTCCTCAAGAACGACGAGGACCCCGACGGCGTCGCCAGCGACCTGAAGGTCACCATTCCGCCGAGCGCCGCAGCCCCGGGCACCACCGTGGACGGGGGCCGGGTGAACGTCGCGCTCACCGAGGCGCCCCAGGCCATCCCGTACACCGTCACGGACGTGGACGGGCTGCAGGCGACAGCGATCATCTGGGTGCCCGGCCTGCGCGACCAGCGGCCGGTGCTCAAGACGCTCGATCCCGCGCACTCCAAGGCCGGGGAGCCGCTCGAGCTCAAGCTCGCCGACTACGTCACCGTGAGGCCCGGCAGGAGCCCGCGGATCACGGGGGAGGGCGCCGTCTCCGCGGTCGCCGCCGACGGCTCCGGCCTCGTCAAGGACGCCGGCACCCTGCGGTACACGGCCCGCAAGGACTACGGCGGCCGCGCCTCGATCACCTTCGAGGTCACCGACGGCTCCGGCCCCGACGACTCGGACGGGCTCAAGAGCGTCCTGACCATTCCGATCGACGTCGAGCCGACCGCAGACAAGCCCAACACGGCGCCCACCTTCGCCACGAGCATCCTCGAGGCGGCCCAGGGCGAGGACGCCGCGCAGCTCGACCTCCGCGCCGCAACGACCGATCCCGACCCGGGCGACATCGACCGCGCCTCCTTCAAGGTCACCGGCGCCGCTCCCGAGGGCGTCGACGTCACCCTCGACGGCTCCGTCCTCAAGGCCAAGGTGACCTCCGCCCAGCGCGGCACCTCGGGAACGGTCGGCATCCAGGTCGACGATGGGCGCGGAGGGAAGGCCGAGGGCACGGTCGAGGTGCGGGTGGTCCGCTCGACCCGGCCGCTCGCCGTCGCCAATCCCGATGCGGTCCCGGAGGCCCAGGCCGGCAAGCCCGTCGACATCCCCGTCCTCGCCAACGATGCCAACCCGTTCCCCGGCAAAGCGCTCACGCTGGTCCGCGCGGGTGTCGGCAGCGGCGGCGGCGATGCGAGGGTCGAGGGCGACCACGTGATCGTGACCCCCGCCGCCGGATTCCACGGCCAGCTGACCGGCACCTACCGCGTCGGCGACGCGACCGGGGACACCGAGCGCGAGGTCGAGGGCACCTTCACCGTGACGGTCCGCGACAAGCCGGATGCACCGAGCGCCCCCGTCGTGGACGGCATGTCGAGCCGGCAGGTGGTGCTGCACTGGGCCCCGCCGTCGAACAACGGCGCCGAGATCAGCGCCTACAAGGTCAACTACGCGGGCGGCAGCCAGACCTGCCCGACGACCACCTGCACCGTCACGGGGCTCACCAACGGCACTGAGTACACCTTCACGGTCGTGGCGACCAACGCCGTCGGCGACTCCGCACCGAGCCCCGCCTCGGCACCCATCACCCCGGACGCCAAGCCCTCCCAGCCCGGGCCTCCCGTGCTGTCTCGCGGCGACAAGAGCATCTCCATGACCTGGACCGCGCCCGCGAACGAGGGCACCGCGATCCAGAGCTACACGATCGAGCTCTCCTCCGAGGAGGGCATCCAGCGGCGCACCGTCGGGGCCGTCACGCAGCTGACATGGACGGGCCTCACCAACGGCGTGGAGTACCGCGCGCGCATCCAGGCCAAGAACGGGGCGAAGGACCCGTCGGACTGGTCCACGCTCTCGGCCGCCGCGAAGCCGGCCGGCGCCCCCCTCGCACCTGCGGCACCCACGGCGACCCGCTCGACGTCGGCCGTCAACGGCGGCGTCGTCGACGTGGCCTGGGCCTCGGAGCCGCTCAAGAGCAACGGCGAGCCCGTGACGTCCTACGACGTGCTCGTGTACCGCGGCGGGTCCCTCGCCAAGACGGTCTCCGGTGTCCAGGGGACCCAGCAGCAGGTCACCGGCCTCGACACCTCCTCGACCTACACCTTCGCCCTCGTGGCCCACAACAACGTGGGCGCGTCGCCGCAGGGTGCCCGCAGCAACCCGGTGACCCCGTACGGGCGGCCCGGCGCGGTGTCGAACCTGAGCGCGGCGCCGGCGAACACCACCGGCAACGGCGGCCAAGTCCAGCTCGCCTTCAGCCCTGCCACGGCCAACGGTGACCCCGTCTCCGGCTACCAATACTCGATCGACGGGGGCAGCAGCTGGAGCTCACTCGCGTCGGACAAGACCGTCAGCGGCCTGCAGAACGGCACGACCTACTCCTTCCTGGTCCGAGCCGTGAACTCGGCCGGGCCTGGGCCGAGCAGCAACCGCGCCTCGGCCAATCCCTACGGCCAGCCCAAGACCCCCGTGGCCAATGCCGCGACCGATGGCATCCGCGTGAAGATGACCTGGAACACCGGCGGATACGACAACGGCCGGCCCAGCACCGTCAGCGTGACGATCGACGGCAACGCCGTGGCCAACGACGGCGCCGCCACCGTGGGCAACGGGCCCGACGAGGCGCACTCGATCACCGTCAGGGCCTGCGTGCAGGGCGAGCCGACGAACTGCTCGAGCAAGTCCGATTCCGCTCGCACGGCATCGCCGAGCGCGAGCCTCGCGCAGGGGCCGCGCGTGACAAGCGACCCGCAGTGCGCGTCCAACGCCTGCTATTACTTTGACATCACGGCGCGGAACTTCCACCCCAATGCGTCGGTCTTCGTCCAGTGCTGGAACAATGCCGGAGGCGACCACGTGTTCGCGAGCTTCCACGCAACGACGGATGCCAACGGTTACTTCAACCAGAACTCCGGCTGCTATCTCGGGCACAACGCCATCAACCCTTGGTCCGCTGGTTGGGCGACGCTCGATGACGGACGGGGCGGCACTGCGCGGACCAACAACTACACCTGGTAACCGTGAGGCTCACCACAGGCGGCCGGCCGCCGAGCGCCGGCGATTGCCGGAAGTGAGACCCTTGTCCGGTGGTAGACATCCAGCGGCCATGGGCTGCGCTGTGGGCACTCGTCATCGGCTTCTTCATGATCCTCATCGACACGACGATCGTCTCGGTGGCCAACCCGGCCATCATGCGGGCGCTCGGGGCGGACATCAATGCCGTCATCTGGGTCACGAGCGCCTACCTGCTCGCGTACGCCGTGCCGCTGCTCATCACCGGCAGGCTCGGCGACAGGTTCGGCCCGAAGCGGGTGTACCTGATCGGGCTCGTCGTCTTCACCCTGTCCTCGCTGTGGTGCGGCCTGTCCGGGAGCATCGCCTCGCTCATCGCCGCGCGCGTGGTGCAGGGGCTCGGCGCGTCCTTCATGACCCCACAGACCATGGCGGTCATCACCCGCATCTTCCCGCCTGAGCGCCGGGGTGCAGCGATGAGCGTGTGGGGCTCTACCGCCGGTGTGGCGATGCTGGTGGGCCCGATCCTCGGCGGCATCCTCGTGGACGGCTTCGGCTGGGAGTGGGTGTTCTACATCAATGTGCCCGTCGGGGTCGTCGGCTTCATCCTGGCCGCCCGGCTCGTCCCGACGCTCCCCACGCATTCGCACCGCTTCGACTGGCTCGGCGTGGTCCTCAGCGGGGCGGGCATGTTCCTCGTCGTCTTCGGCATCCAGGAGGGGCAGACCTACTCGTGGGGCACCATCAGCGGTCCCCTCACGGTGTGGTCGCTCATCATCGCGGGCGTCGTGGTGATGGCACTGTTCGTCCTCTGGCAGGCCGTGAACAAGGCCGAGCCGCTCGTGCCGCTGGGGCTCTTCCGCGACCGGAACTTCTCGATCGCGAACCTGGGGATCTCCACAGTCGGCTTCGCCGTCACCTCGTTCGGACTGCCGACGATCTTCTACTACCAGCTCGTGCGCGGGATGACGCCCACGCAGTCCGCGCTGATGAGCATCCCGCTCGCCGTGTTCTCCGGCGCGCTCGCGCCGTTCGCCGGCAGGCTGGTGGACCGCGGCCATGCGAAGGCCATGAACATCGGCGGCATGCTCGTCTTCGCCGTCGGGCTCGTCCTCTACGCCGTGCTCATGACGCCCGAGCAGCCCATCTGGCTCCTGCTCATCCCGAGCGCAGTGGTCGGCGTCGCGAACGCCGGGATCTGGGGGCCGCTCGCCACCCTGGCCACGCGCGGCCTCCCGCCGCAGCTGGCCGGCGCCGGGTCCGGCATCTACAACACCACCCGCCAGGTGGGCGCCGTGCTGGGCTCGGCGGCGATCGCGGCGCTCATGGAGGCCAGGCTCTCGGCCGAGCTCCCCACCGGCGGCCACGCCGCCCCGACCGGCGAGCTCGCCTCCGGCCACCTTCCGGCGTTCCTGCAGGCCGGCTTCTCCGCGGCCATGGGGCAGTCCGTGCTCCTGCCCGCCGCGCTCGGCGTGGTCGGCCTGGCGGTGGCGCTGTTCTTCGTGAAGGTCCCCCCGGCGGTCGGGAGGCCGGCTGCCGCGGAGGACACGGTGGCCGAGTCCCGCCGCTGACCTTCCTCCCTCCCACGGGGTGATCTCGCGTTCCTGCGCGGGGTGACGTCGCGGCGGGGCGGTCAGCGGGGCGGGAGCGAGACCGCCGCGTACCGTCCCTGCGCCTGGATCCCGAGGGAATCGGCCAGGCGCAGCGCGGCGAGGGCGTGGGACGGGACGGCGGCCTGCACGATGAGGCCGTCCGCGAGCGCCTCGTGGGCGGCGACGGAGGCGGCCAGCCGTCCGAGCCCCCTGCCGCGCAGCGGGGGCGCCACGAGCACCCCGAGGTCGGCCAGGAGACCGTCCCGGACCGAGTAGGCCGCGCAGGCGGCGGGGCCCTCCGGGAGCATGATCGTGAACCGGTGGTCGCGCTCGGTCAGTCCCGCCGACGTGACGTCGTCCGGCGGGCAGCGCATCTCGAGCTCGATCGCCTCCGGCGCCCCGCGCGAGACCTGCGGCTCCGTGTCCGGCTGTTCGAGCGGCAGGTCGTCGGCGAAGCCGAGCACCGCGGAGCGCAGCCCGTGCGCGCGCGGACCGGCGGCCCGCAGCAGCGCTCCGCCGCCGAGGAGCTCCTCGGCATCGAGCTCGGCCGCCGCCTCCACCGGCCCGGTGGGGCCGACGAGGGCGAGCTGGCCGAAGAGCGCGACGGCGACCAGCTCGGACGCGCCGTCGTGGCACCCGAGGAGGGTGCCGCCGTCGTCCGCGAAGCTCAGATCGGGGAGGCCGAGCCGGCGCGCCCAGGCCAGCCGGACGATGCCCCGGCTGCCGGCGGAGAAGGTCGGAGACACCACGGGCCGCCCGTCAGCCGAACAGGACGGCGGCCTCGTCGTAGCGGTGCTGGGGCACGACCTTGAGCCGGCCGAGGGCCTCCTCGAAGCCCACGTGGGCGATCTCCGTGCCGTGCAGCGAGACCATGGTGCCCCAGCGGCCCTCCACCACGGAGTCGATCGCGGCCATGCCCAGGCGCGTGGCGAGGACGCGGTCGAACGCGGTGGGGACGCCGCCGCGCTGGATGTGGCCCAGGATCGTCGCCCGCGTCTCGATGCCGGTGCGCGCCTCGATCTCGGGCGCGAGCTGCTCGGCGATGCCGCCCAGGCGCGGGCGGCCGAAGGTGTCGAGGCCGCGCTCCGAGTGGGGGGCGTCCATGCCCTCGAGCACGAACCCCTCGGCGACGACCACGAGCGGGGCCCTACCGCGGTCCCGGGCCAGCTTCACCCACGTGGCGATCTGGTCCATGGTGACCTTGTGCTCGGGGATGAGGATCGCGTGGGCGCCGGAGGCCATCCCGGAGTGCAGGGCGATCCAGCCGACGTGGCGGCCCATGACCTCGGCGATCATGCAGCGGTGGTGGGACTCGCCCGTGGTGCGGAGCCGGTCGATCGCCTCGGTGGCGATCTCCACGGCGGTGTCGAAGCCGAACGTGTAGTCGGTGGCGTCGAGGTCGTTGTCGACGGTCTTGGGGACGCCGACGATCTTCAGGCCCGCGTCCGTGAGGCGCCGCGCAGCCGCCAGCGTGCCCTCGCCGCCGATCGCGATGATGGCGTCGATCCCGAGCCGCTCCATGTGGGCCTTGATCACCTCGGGGCCGCCGTTGTTCTCGAACGGGTTGGTGCGGGAGGTCCCCAGGATCGTGCCGCCCTGCTTGGCGATGCCGCGGACCGAGGTGCGCGGCAGCTCGATGACGTCCCCCTCGACGACCCCGCGCCAGCCGTCCCGGTAGCCCACGAACTCCTGGCCGTGCACGGCGATGCCCTTGAGCACCGCCCCACGGATGACGGCGTTGAGGCCGGGGCAGTCGCCGCCGGAGGTGAGGATGCCGATCTTCATGCAGGGGGCCTTCCCGTAGGGTGCGGCCGGGCCGTGGGGCGGCGGGCCGTCGGTGGTGTGCTTGAGGCGCCCCGTTGAGCCCACGCCGATTGTAGTCGCGGCCTGTTGGTGATGCACACCACACGCAGCGGCGGCCGTTCCATGACGGAACGGCCGCCGAACGGGTGCTCGGTCCGGCACCCCGCAGGGGGGTCAGGATGGTGTGTGGCCGCCGGAGCCGCGCCGGTTCCGGCTGGCCGCGACGACGCCGCCGATGACGAGTCCCACGCCCGCGACGAGGAGGAGCGCGACGGTGACGACTCCGGGATCGACGGTGAACCAGCCGAGCCGGCTGGCCACGAGGAGTGCCGCGGCAGCCACCACGACGGCGCCCCACACGATCGTGCTGACGCTCGGGCCACGTTCGGGGGCGCCCTCGCGGGCGCCCTGGGCGCCGAAGTCAGTGCTCATCTCATTGCTCCTGCCGGATCTCGACGTTGCTCATGGTGGCGTGGATGCGGACGACGAGCGTGGAGCCCGGCTGTCCCGCGTTGAAGGTCTCGGAGTCCTGGGCCGTGAGCCCGGCGACCGACTTCGAGCCGAAGTGGACATTGCCCATCGTCGCGTCCGCCTCCACCCGCACGGGGATGTTCTTGGGGACCGTGACCGTCAGCTGGCTCATGGTGGCCTCCACCGGGACGACGGCGGTGGCCGACAGGGGGCCGGCGACGTCGAGCCCCCGCAGGTCCAGCTGCCCCGATGCCGCGGTGACCGAATAGCCCGATGTCGCCTGGGACAGGGTGGTGGGGGAGAGGTCGACGGGTCCCGGTGAGCGGCTCAACTGGTATGCGGGCTGTGTGACGGCGGCGGTGGCCAGAGCGGCGACGGCGAAGAAGGAGAGGATCCCGGCCGAGCGCCCGCGGAGGCCGGCCACGATGATGCCCAGGCCGATGATGGCGGCGCCGGCGGCCCAGATCGCGCCCGAGGCCGGGTCGACGAGCGGGTGGCCGCTGAGCTGGAACGCCAGCAGGAGCCCGCCGACGATGACGGCCAGGCCGACGACCACGGTGGTGAAGGGGCCACCGGGCCCGAGTCGGTACGGGCGCGGCAGGGCGGGCGGCGGAAGGGCCGCGGCCGACGGCGCCGGTTCACCCGGGGCGGGGCCCGGAGCGGTGGGGTACAGCGGCGGGGGCGGGTAGAGCGGTGGGGGTGCCGCGGGGTGCGGCGCGGGGCTCCCGGACATGTCTCCGGCAGACGCCATGGGCGCCCCCGGCGTCCCTGCCGTGGACCGCGCTTCGGGCGCCCTGCGCGAGCGGTGCGACCGGGCGATGCTCGTCACGACGAGCACCGCGACAGCCAGCCAGAACAGGGCCCACACCGTCCCCCAGAGCGGGCCGTCGCCGCCGGCCTCGAACGCCAGTCCCGTGCGGGTCCCGCCGAGGCCCACGACGACGGCGATGAGGGCGCCGGTCATGCCCCCGGTCCATTGGCCCCGCATCGCCTGCTGGAGGTAGATGCGGCCGTCCGGCTCGGGGAGCAGGAGCCACAGGACCCCGTAGACGAGCAGTCCGACGCCGAGGAAGACCGACGCGAGGACGAACAGGCCGCGCACCAGGATCGGATCCACGCCCCAGCGGTGGGCGAGGCCGCTCGCCACGCCTCCCGCCCACCGGTCCGGCCCGCGGGAGAGGCCGAGGGCACGGACCCACGTGAAGAAGTCTGCGCCCGACTGTCCCGATGGACGGCCGGGGAAGGGGGCTCCCGCGGGCCCGTGGGTCTGTTCCGTGCTCATGATGCTGTCCCTCCGAGCCGTGGGTCCGGCCCACTGCCTCCAGTGTCGGCAGGCGGATGCAGGGCTCCCAGAGGCCTTCGGCCCGGGCCGGCGCGCGCTCCCCGGACACCTCTCGGCGGCCAGGGCAGCGGCGGCCAGGGCAGCGGCGGCCGCTCCAGGATGCAGCGGCGGCCGCTCCAGGATGGAGCGGCCGCCGCTGGATCAGCTCACGCTGCCGGATCAGCTCACGCTGCTGGATCAGCTCACGCGGCAGGACCGCCTGCGCCGGGACCGCCTGCGCCGGGACCGCCCGCGCCGGGGCCCACGGGCCCTCGGCCGGGGCCGCCGGGGCCGATGCCCCTGGGCCGGACCCAGTCCTCGAGGATGATCCTCCCGTCCTGGTCGGGGACCACGATCCACGCCGCAAGGTAGACGAGGACCGCGGGCCCCGGGAGGAGGCAGAGGATGACGAAGACGATCCGCACGAAGGCGGGGTCGACGTTGAGCCTGTCGGCGATGCCGCCGAGCA
This sequence comes from Sinomonas atrocyanea, assembly GCF_001577305.1. Taxonomy (NCBI): domain Bacteria; kingdom Bacillati; phylum Actinomycetota; class Actinomycetes; order Micrococcales; family Micrococcaceae; genus Sinomonas; species Sinomonas atrocyanea. Next base: position 3,287,285 of record NZ_CP014518.1, on the reverse strand, counting down.
CGCCGCCGACGATCCGCCTTGGGCCGCGCCTGAGCCCCATCGAGCGGAGCGCGTCGAAGAACTTGTCCATGGTCTCTCCCTAGGGTGTGAAGGGTTGATGGGATGCTGCGGGTCTTCAGTCTGTGCGCTCTGAGCCGTCGCCGCGAGGCCCAAGGTCCTCGTACGGGCTCGGACGGGGTCCCGGTGCGGGCTGGGAGGGCTCGGCACCGCCCGGGGCGACCGCTGCGCCGTCGTCCGGGAGGGCCCTCCGCCGCCGCGCGGCGAGCACGCCGCCGACCACGAGGCCGAGCCCGGCCAGGAGCAGGACGCCCGCGGCGGCGTATCCGGGATCGACGGTCAGCCAGCCGAGCCGGTTGGCGAACATGAGGGCTCCCAGGACGATCACCACTGCTCCCCACACGATCGTTCCGACGGCCGGGCCGGTGGCCTCCGGCCGCATCTGCTGCTGGGTGCTCATCTCAGCGCTCCTCGTTGACAGTGACCGAGCTCAGGGTGGCGTCGAGTTCGACGACGAGCGCGGGCCCGGACGTGCCGGAGTTGTAGGTGGTGGTGTCGTGCCGGCTGAGGCCGGTGGCGCGCCGGCCGTTCGCGGTGACGTCCGCGAGCGTCGTGGAGGTGCGCACCTCGACGGGGACGTCCTTCGGGACCGTGATCGTGAGGTCGCTCATCGTGGCCTTGACGGGGACCAGCGTCTCCGACGGGAGCGGGCGCGCGGTGTCGAGGCCGGACAGGTCGAGGCTGCCCCTCGCCATCGCGACGTCGTAGCCCCTCGCCGCCTCCTGCAGGCTCGCGGGGGCGAAGGCGACCTGGCTCGAGCGGACGCTCGCGAGCCGGTCGGCCCCCTGCGAGGCGGCGCTGCCGACGAGCGCGACGATCGCGAACAGCGTCAGGACCCCGGCCCGGCGGCCGCGGAGGCCGGCGACGAGGATGCCGAGGCCGAGGACCACCGCGATGGCGGTCCAGATCGTCCCCATCGCGAGCGGCACCGCCCCGGTGGCGATGACGGCGCCGAGGGAGCCCGCCGCGAGGGCCGCCGCACCGAGCACCACGAGCACGTAGGGGCCGGAGGCGCGCGGCCGCCGCGGCGGGTGCACCACGGTCGGGGCCGGGACATAGGGGCCGTAGTGGGGAGCGGCGTAGTGGGGGGCCGCGGAGTAGGCGGGGCCGGGCTGCGGCGAGTACGTATCGGCGTACGACGGCGGTGTCCCCGGCTTCGTGTAGGCGGTGTCACCGGCGCTCGGTACGCCTGCAGCGAAGGGGCTGTCCTGGCGCGCGTCGGCCGCCGGGTGCGGCGGTGCCGGCGGCACCGTCCCGCCGGGCCGGTGCGCCTCGGCCGTCCGGGAGGCGGTGTGCCTCCGGCTCCCGCGCACGATGCTGTAGATCCCGAAGCCCACGACGGCGACCCAGAACAGGCCCCAGAACGCCCCGCCGATCCCGTGGTCTCCGAACCAGAACCCCGCCCGGGCCCCGCCGAGGCCGATCACCGTGACGATGAGGCCGCCCGTCATGCCCGCCGTCCAGCGCCCGTGCGCTGCCTCCTGCGCATGGATGCGGCCGTCGGGCTCGGGCAGGAGCAGCCAGAGGAGGCCGTAGGCGAGGACGCCGACGCCCAGGAAGATCGCGGCGACGATGAAGAGGCCGCGGACCAGGATGGGGTCGATGCCCCACCGGTGCGCCAGGCCGCTCGCGACCCCGCCCATCCAGCGGTCGCGGCCGCGGACGAGGCCGAGCCCGCGGATCCAGCCGAAGAAGTCGCCCCCGCGGGGCGGGAGGGGGCGGGGCGCAGAGCCGGTGCCCTCCGCGGTGGGCCGCGCTTCGGGGCCGGGCTGCGGAAGCCCGGGCTGCGGGAGGGGGTCCGGCTGCTCGCCGGGGGACCGATCGGTGCTCATGCCCCCATCCTTCCGCCCGGCCCCGCGCGCCCCCATGGGGGGAGACCCTGAACGGACCCTGAACGGACCCCGGGAAGGGGGCCGCGGCGCCCCTGAGGGCACCGAGGAGTGCTTGGATGGATCCATGAACGCCGTGCCCGTGCGCCCTCCCCTCGTACGAGGAGACGACCGCCTCATCGCAGGGGTGTGCTCCGGGCTCGCACGGCACCTGGGGATGCGCACCGACGTGGTCCGCTGGATCATGGCCGTCGCCGCGGTCCTCGGCGGCGCGGGGATCGTCCTGTACGGCTGGCTGTGGGTCATGGTGCCCACCGCGGCCGAGGCGGCCCGCCGGGCCGCGCGCCGCCCGGCGTCGCACATCGCGCCCGCGGTGTCCGAGCCGGTCCTCCCGCCGGCGGCCCCCCGCCAGGCCCCGCACGCGGCGCGGTACGCGCGCGAGGTGCTGCTCGGCGTCGTCCTCCTCCTCGGGGCGGTGGCGCTGGGCGGGTCCCTCATCGGGGTCCAGGTGCCGCTGGACACGATCGTGCCCGTTGCCGCCATCCTCGGCGGCGTGGCGCTGGCCTGGATGCAGCTGGACGAGGCGCGGCGCGAGAGGCTCGTCCGCGGCGCCGGCGCCGAGCGCTGGACGGGCTGGCTGCGCCTCGGAGCGGGGATCGCCCTGGTCGTGGCAGGCGTGACCCTGGCCGTGTCGGGCAGCCAGTGGAATGTGCTGGGCATGGCGCTGCTGGCCTCGTTCGCCGTGCTCGCCGGGGTGGCCCTCGTGCTGCTGCCGTGGGGCCTGAAGTTCTGGCGTGAGCTGGGTGCGGAGCGGGCCGCGCGGGTGCGGGAGGAGGAGCGGGCCGAGATCGCCGCGCACCTGCACGACTCGGTCCTGCAGACCCTGGCCCTCATCCAGCGCCGCGCCGGCAGCGAGGCGGACGTGACGCGCCTCGCCCGCGCCCAGGAACGCGAGCTGCGCGAATGGCTCTACCGGGATGCCCGCAGCGGCGAGGGCACCTTCGCGGATAGGATCGCCGCGCTCGCGGGCGAGGTCGAGGACCTGCACGGCGTCCCGATCGACGTCGTCACCGTCGGCGAGCCCGAGGCCACCCGGACCGGCGGCACGTCGGCCCGCGACCGCCAGGACGCCCTCCTGCAGGCCGCCCGCGAGGCGATGCTCAACGCGGTCCGCCACGGCGCGGGCCCCGTCTCGGTCTATGCGGAGACGGGCAGCGACGCCACGGAGGTCTTCATCAAGGACCGGGGCCCCGGCTTCGACCTCGAGGCCGTGCCGGAGGACAGGCTGGGCGTGCGGGAGTCGATCGTCGGGCGCATGCGCCGGCACGGGGGCGAGGCGGCGATCGTGAGCGGACCGGACGGCACCGAGGTGCGGCTGCGGCTGCCGAGGACGGAGGAGACATGAGCACGGAATCGGGGCGGGAGCCGGTGGACGTCGTCATCGTGGACGACCACACCATCTTCCGGTCGGGGCTGAAGGCCGACCTCGACGAGCGCGTGCGCGTGGTGGGCGAGGCCGGGACGGTCGAGGGTGCCGTCGAGGCGATCGAGCAGCTCCGTCCCCGCGTCGTCCTCCTGGACGTCCACCTTCCGGGCGGCCTCGGCGGGGGAGGGCGCGAGGTGCTCACGCGGTGCGCGCCGCTCCTGCAGACGGTGCGCTTCCTCGCGCTCAGCGTCTCCGATGCGGCCGAGGACGTGGTCTCCGTGATCCGCGCCGGGGCCCGCGGCTACGTCACCAAGACCGCCTCGGGCCGCGAGATCACCGACGCCGTGCTGCGCGTCGCGGACGGGGACGCCGTGTTCTCGCCCCGCCTCGCGGGCTTCGTCCTCGACGCGTTCGGCACCCAGTCTGTGGCCGACGACGAGCTCGACAAGCTCTCCGCCCGCGAGCTCGACGTCATGCGGCTCATCGCCCGCGGCTACTCCTACAAGGAGACCGCGAAGGAGCTGTTCATCTCGGTCAAGACGGTCGAGACCCACGTCTCCGCGGTGCTGCGCAAGCTCCAGCTCACCAATCGGCACGAGCTCTCGCGCTGGGCCGCAGACCGCCGCATCTGGTAGCCCCGCCCCGTCTGGGTGTCACCTCCTGGGGGTCACGTCCTGGGGGTCACCTTCTGGGGGTCGCCTCCTGTGGGTGGGGTTTGGGTGTCATCTTCTGGGGGTCAGCTCCTGTGGGTGGGGTTTGGGTGTCACCTTCTGGGGGTCACGTCCTGTGGGTGGACCCGCAGAAGCTGCCTCTCAGAAGGTGACTTTCAGAAGGTGACTCTCAGACGGACGACGGCGTGCTTCAGGAGGGGACGAGCCCTACTTGGCCGTCCCGAGGAGTTCCTGGATGCGGCCCACACCCTCGGCGAGGTCGTCGTCGCCGAGCGCGTAGGAGAGGCGCACGAACCCGCTCGGCCCGAAGGCCTCGCCGGGGACGATCGCCACCTCGGCCTTGTCGAGGATGAGCGCCGCGAGCTCGGCCGAGGTGGCCGGGCGGATGCCGGCGATCTCCTTGCCGAGGATCCCGCGGACGTCGGGGTAGACGTAGAAGGCGCCCTTGGGCGTCGGGCAGTTCACGCCCTCGATGGCCGAGAGCATGCTCACCATCGTCTTGCGCCGGCGGTCGAAGGCGACCTTCATCTCCTCCACGGCGTCCAGCGGGCCCGACACGGCGGCGAGGGCCGCCATCTGGGAGACGTTCGCGACGTTGCTCGTGGCGTGCGACTGGAGGTTCGTAGCCGCCTTGATGACATCGGCCGGGCCGATCATCCAGCCCACGCGCCAGCCGGTCATCGCGTACGTCTTGGCCACGCCGTTGAGGATCACGACCCGGTCCCCGAGCTCGGGGACCGCGGTCGCGATCGAGGTGAACGGCACGCCGTCGTAGGTGAGGTGCTCGTAGATCTCGTCGGTGACCACCCACAGGCCCTTCGCGGCAGCCCACTGGCCGATCTCCTTGACCTGCTCGGGGGAGTACACCGCGCCGGTGGGGTTGGACGGCGAGACGAACAGCAGGATCTTGGTGCGCTCGGTGAGCGCGGCCTCGAGCTGGTCCACGGTGACGAGGTAGCCCTGCTCGGGCCCGGCGAAGACCTCGACCGGGACGCCGCCGGCGAGGCGGATGGACTCGGGGTAGGTGGTCCAGTACGGAGTGGGGAGCAGCACCTCGTCGCCCGGGTCGAGCAGGGTCGCGAACGTGTTGTAGACGGCCTGCTTGCCGCCGTTGGTGACCAGCACCTGGGACGCCTCGGCCTCGTAGCCGGAATCCCGCTTGGTCTTCGCGGCGATGGCGGCCTTGAGCTCGGGCAGGCCGCCGGCGGGGGAGTACCGGTGGAAGCGCGGCTGGCGGGCGGCCTCGATGGCGGCGTCCACGATGTACTGCGGGGTCGGGAAGTCGGGCTCGCCGGCGCCGAAGCCGATGACGGGGCGCCCCGCGGCCTTGAGGGCCTTCGCCTTCGCGTCGACGGCCAGGGTGGCGGATTCTGCGATGGATCCGATGCGCTGGGAGACGCGGGCGGAGGTCATGGGGCAATCCTTCTTCTCGGGAGGCTGGTGGTACCTACTCTAGGCGCTCGGGCCCTGCCGCCCCCGGCCGCCCCCGTCCCAGTTCGACGCCGGCGGGGATTGTGCGTAGACTTGATCCTCGGCGCCGGAAGCGGCGCGTGGTCTCCTCTGCCGGGACGCTGCTGGGCGCGGCCCCGCAGGATCCTTGGTAAGGTAGTCCACGGCGATTCCGCCGTCAGGTGGTTTCCACCGAAGGGCAGTGGCGCAATTGGTAGCGCAGCGGTCTCCAAAACCGCAGGTTGCAGGTTCGAGTCCTGTCTGCCCTGCGCAGGAACACAGCCCGGCTTTGTCCGGGCTGTTCCAGCACCCACAGAACGGATCCGGCGGGGAAGTCCTGCGGGCAGAGCGAGTGAGCGAGGAATCGGTTGACCGAAACAGCTTCAAGCAGTTCGGGCCGCCCCAAGCAGGCCAGGAAGCTTGGCTTCTTCGGCCGGATCGCGCTCTTTGTCCGGCAGGTGATCGGCGAGCTCCGCAAGGTCGTCACGCCGACCCGTCAGGAGCTGGTGAACTACACGCTCGTGGTGCTGGGGTTCGTCATAGTGATGATGGTGGTCGTGTTCGTCCTCGACTTCCTCTTCGGGATCGGCATCGGCTGGGTCTTCGGCGGGACGTCCACCACCAACTAGGCCTGGGTCCGCAGACCTCTGGCCCGGAACCGGGAGACCGGGACGGGGCAGGGTGTGCGGATGAGCCATTTAAGTCGCAACGAGTAAGTCGCACGAGGAAAGCAGGAGACTAAGTGTCTGAGCACGAGCTCGAGGATCGCGGGACCGAGCACGAGGAGTCGGCATTCGAGCCGGCCTTCTCCGACGCCGCTGCGCCCGTTGCCCCTGCCGCTTCCCCTGACGAGGCCGGCGACGACGAGGTTGTCTCCGACGAGGCTGAGCAGGCTCCGGCTGAGGAAGCTGAGGCCGAGGAAGCTCCGGCTGAGGAGGCCGAGGCCGAGGAGGCTCCGGTCGCCGAGGAGACCGCGCACGACGACGCCGCCTCCACGGGCGAGGACGTCGCCGAGGGCGCGGAGGCCGCCGAGGAGATCGACCCGGCCGCTGCCGCCGCCAAGGCCGCCGAGGACTTCCGTGCCAAGCTGCGCCGCCAGCCGGGCGACTGGTACGTCATCCACTCCTACGCGGGCTACGAGAACCGCGTGAAGTCGAACCTCGAGACCCGCATCCAGACGCTGGACATGGAAGACTACATCTTCGAGATCCAGGTCCCGATGGAGGAAGTCGTCGAGATCAAGAACGCCCAGCGCAAGATCGTGAACCGGGTCCGCATCCCGGGCTACGTGCTGGTGCGCATGGACCTGACCGACGCCTCGTGGGGCGCCGTCCGCCACACCCCGGGCGTCACCGGCTTCGTGGGCAACGCCCACAACCCGGTCCCGCTGACCCTCGACGAGGTCTTCTCGATGCTCGCCCCGGTGTTCGAGCAGGAGCAGGCTGCCGAGGCGAAGGCCGCAGGCAAGGCCGGCCAGAAGGCCCAGGCCGCGCCGGTCGCCGTGGACTTCGAGGTCGGCGAGTCCGTCATCGTCAAGGAGGGCCCGTTCGAGACCCTCCCGGCGACCATCTCGGAGATCAAGCCCGAGTCGCAGACCCTCGTGGTCCTCGTCTCGATCTTCGAGCGCGAGACCCCCGTGACGCTCGCGTTCAACCAGGTCGCGAAGATCTAGGACGCCGCACCGACGCCACGTCTGTACAATTGAAGACTTCGCCCCGGGACCGGATGCCTACCGGTGCCGGGGCGGTCGACTGCCTCGCCATGGCGGTCACCACCTGGGCGGCGCTCCTGCTGCTCCAGGAAGCGTAAGGAAGAAAAGGACCCTACATTGGCTCCCAAGAAGAAGGTCACCGGCCTCATCAAGCTGCAGATCCAGGCAGGCGCCGCCAACCCGGCCCCGCCGATCGGTCCTGCGCTCGGCCAGCACGGTGTCAACATCATGGAGTTCTGCAAGGCGTACAACGCTGCGACGGAATCCCAGCGTGGCAACGTCATCCCGGTGGAGATCACGGTCTACGAGGACCGCTCCTTCACCTTCATCACCAAGACCCCGCCGGCCGCTGAGCTGATCAAGAAGGCTGCGGGCGTCCAGAAGGGCTCCGCGACCCCGCACACCGTGAAGGTCGCCAAGCTCTCCGACGCCCAGGTCGAGGAGATTGCCAAGACCAAGCTCGAGGACCTCAACGCCAACGACGTCGAGGCCGCGAAGAAGATCATCGCCGGCACCGCCCGCTCCATGGGCATCACCGTCGAGGGCTAAGACCTCACCCCCATTCATCAACGACGCACGGCGAGTCCCGCCGTCGTCCGTGGCAGGGCCGAGCGCGGCCCACAATGACCACACCTGCACAAGGAGATCAAGAGCAGCATGGCAAAGCGCAGCAAGGCATACCAGGCAGCGGCCGAGAAGATCGAGGCCGGCAAGGTGTACTCCCCGGCCGAGGGCGTCGCCCTGGCCAAGGAGATCAACCCGTCGAAGACGGACGCGACGGTTGAGGTCGCGTTCCGCCTCGGCGTCGATCCGCGCAAGGCGGACCAGATGGTCCGCGGCACGGTCATCCTCCCGCACGGCACGGGCAAGACCGCCCGCGTCGTCGTGTTCGCGACCGGCGACAAGGCAGCGGCGGCCGAGGCCGCCGGCGCCGACGTGGTCGGCTCGGACGACCTGATCGAGCGCATCCAGGGCGGCTGGACGGACTTCGACGCCGCCGTGGCCACCCCGGAGCTCATGGGCAAGGTCGGCCGCCTCGGCAAGATCCTCGGCCCGCGCAACCTCATGCCGAACCCGAAGACCGGCACCGTGACCCCGGACGTGGCCAAGGCCGTGAACGAGATCAAGGGCGGCAAGATCGACTTCCGCGTCGACAAGCACTCGAACCTGCACTTCATCATCGGCAAGACCTCGTTCGACGCGCGCCAGCTCGCCGAGAACTACGCGGCCGCGCTCGACGAGGTGCTCCGCCTCAAGCCGTCCGCGTCGAAGGGCCGCTACATCCAGAAGGCCACCGTCGCCACGACGTTCGGCCCCGGCGTCCAGGTCGACCCGAACGCCACCAAGGTGATCATCGAGGGCTGATCAGCCCCACTCGCACCGCTGACGAGGGCCCCCTTCCCGCCCGTGGAAGGGGGCCCTCGTGCGTTCCCGCCCGCACGCGCGGGCGCGGCTAGACTGGCGCACATGAGCGCTGGCTACCGTATCGAGCGGCTGCGCCTGCCCTCGAGGCTCGAGGGGCCGGAGGCCGAGGAGTTCCTGGAGTTCTCGCGCCTCACCGACGCCGTGCAGCGGCAGATCTGGGGGCACGAGGACCGCTGCTCGCCGCCGGAGTACCGGTTGCGGGTCTGGCGGGATTCGCCGTACGACGAGACGGCGCTGTTCTTCGCCCGTGCGGGGGGACGGATGGCCGGGCGCGCCTGGTGCCGGGTCTCGCTCAAGGAGGACCTGGACCGTGCGATGGTGCGCGCCGAGGTCCTGGACGACTTCTCGGGGCGGGGGCTGGGGCGCGCGCTGCTGGACGCGGCCCTCGAGGAGGCACGACGGCGGGGCCGCACCGTCGCGGACGCGTTCACCGAGCATCCCGTCCCCGCCTCCGGTCCGGCCGGCTCCGGCGGCTCCCCGGCCGAGGACGGCGCGGTGGTGCCCTCGACCGGCACCGGCGCCCTGCGGGCAGCCGAGAGGCCGGTGCGCTTCGCCCGCGCGGCCGGGTTCTCGCTGAACCAGGTGGTGCGCTTCAGCGCGCTGGACCTCGCGGCGCACGACGGCGGGTGGCCGGCCCTCGCGGCGGCGGCCTCGGCGAAGGCCTCGACGGAGTACGAACTCATGACCTGGGAGGGGGTCCCGCCCGAGCACCGGGCGGGGATGGCGGAGCTGTTCGCGCGCATGTCCGTGGACGCGCCCCAGGGGGAGTCGTGGACGGACGCCGCGGTCTGGGATGCCGAGCGCGTCGCCGCGCTCGAGGCGATGCTCGCGGAGGCCGGCACGGTGCCGCTGTACGCCGTGGCCCGTCACCGGGCCACGGGGGAGTTCGCCGCGTACACGGCCCTGTGGGTCCGGCGCGGCAAGGAGGACGTGGCCGACCAGGACGACACCCTCGTTCGGGCGGGGCACCGCGGCCGGTCCCTCGGGATGTGGATCAAGCTCGCGAACCTGGCGCAGTACCGCGCCAGGTACCCTCAGGCGGCCAAGGTCGTGACCTTCAATGCCGAGGAGAACGCGCACATGCTAGCCATCAACGAGGCGATCGGCTTCCGCCCCGCGGGCCACGATGGCGAGTGGTACCGGAGCCTGCGGTGAACCGCCGCGGCGCGGAGTCCGCGCAGCGCCCGCCGCGCGAACGGCTGCGGCCCGAGCCCACGGCGACCGCCGTGGAGGCGCGGGCGCTCGCCACCGGCCTCGTGGCCGCGCTGGCCGGGCTCGTCGTGGCGCTCGTCGCCTTCGCCGGGCGCAGGCCTGCCCTCTCGGGCGACCACGGCGTCGGGGAGGTCGCCGGGCTCGTGGCGGGGGCAGCGGCGCTGATCGTGTTCCCGGTCGCGTACCGGCGCTCGTACGCCGATCCGGACCGGCGCTGGCTCGCCGGCCGTCCCCTGTGGCGGCGGCTGCTGGGCACGGTGGCGCTCGCCTTCGTGCATGCGGCCATCTCCTTCATGGTGGCCTGGGCCAGCTTCCAGATCTTCCAGCGCGCGTTCACCGGGCTGACGCTGGACGCGTTCGCGGCGTCCCTCCTGACTGCCGTGTCGGCTGCCCTCGCGGCCTACGCGGCGTACCAGTCGGGCTCGCGCATGGACAGCTACGTGCTCTCCAACCTGCTCGCGACCTTCCTGGGCGCGGGGATCCTCACGTCGATGGTGACGACGACCCGCTCCAACTGGTGGGAAGTCAACTTCAGCGTGCTCGGGGCCGCGGACTACGGGGTGGCGCTGGCCTTCAACGCGACGCTCGTGACGGCAGGGGTCGTGATCGCGCTCCTGGCCGAGTACATGACACGCGACCTGCGCGCCCTCGACGCACACCGGCGCCGGGCCGGCCTGGCCACGCCCGCCACACGCGAGCGGCCGCTGCTCGCGTGCCTCGTGCTGATGGGGGCGTTCCTCGTGTGCACCGGCCTCATCCCCGTGGACGTGTTCATGGCGGCGCACAACACCATGGCGACCTCCATGGCAGCCGCCTTCACGCTGCTCCTCGTCCGGACGCCGGCGTGGGTCCCGGGGCTGAGCCGGACGTTCTACGCGGCGGGCTACGCGCTGCTGGGCGCGGCCGTGGTCTCGGTCATGCTCTGGTGGCCGCTCGGGTACTACAACATGACCGCGATGGAGCTCGTGATCGCCGGCGTCGTGCTGGCATGGCTCGTCCTCTTCACGCGCAACGTAGCGGCCGCGGTCGAGGACGTGCGGCGGCACGAGGACGTCGCTTCACTGGGCGGCCACCAGGCGAGAAGAAATTCGCATCAATAGAGCATATTTTCATGTTCTAGGCCGTGTCCCCTTCCCGCTCCGATCGGCGCATCCCTAGAGTGTGGCCCATGGCAGCCGGACCGATCCGACCAGGACTCGATGGCAGTGCCTCCGATGCGATGCTCGCGATGGGGCGCTTCTTCACCCGATGGGAGGAGACAGACGACGGGCGCGCGGTGTTCCGCGAAGGCGGGCGCGCGGGAGACGTGTTCTACCGCGACAGGTGGAGCCACGACAAGGTGGTCCGTTCGACCCACGGGGTGAACTGCACCGGCTCGTGCTCGTGGAAGGTGTACGTCAAGGACGGCATCATCACCTGGGAATCGCAGCAGACCGACTACCCCTCCGTGGGGCCGGACCGGCCGGAATACGAGCCGAGGGGCTGCCCCCGGGGTGCGGCGTTCTCCTGGTACACGTACTCGCCGACCCGCGTCCGCTACCCCTACGTGCGCGGGCCGCTGCTCGAGATGTACCGCGAGGCCAAGCAGCGGCTGCGAGACCCGGTGGCCGCATGGGCGGACATCGTCTCAGACCCGGAGCGGCGCCGCCGCTACCAGAAGGCCCGCGGCAAGGGCGGCCTCGTGCGAGCGAGCTGGAACGAAGCCATCGAGATCGCCGCCGCCGCCCACGTCCATACGATCAAGGCCTACGGGCCCGACCGCTGTTCGGGATTCTCGCCGATCCCGGCCATGTCGATCGTGAGCCACTGCGTCGGCACCCGGTTCATCCAGCTCATCGGCGGCGTCATGACGAGCTTCTACGACTGGTATGCGGACCTGCCGGTCGCGAGCCCGCAGGTGTTCGGGGACCAGACCGACGTCCCGGAATCGGGGGACTGGTGGGACTCCACCTACCTCATGATGTGGGGCTCGAACGTCCCGGTCACCCGCACCCCGGACGCGCACTGGATGACGGAAGTCCGCTACCGCGGTACCAAGGTGGTGGTGGTCAGCCCTGACTACGCGGACAACACGAAGTTCGCCGACGAGTGGATGGCCCCGCAGGCAGGCACAGATGCGGCGCTCGCCATGGCCATGGGGCACGTGATCCTCAAGGAGTTCTATCTCGACCGTGAGGTGCCGTTCTTCACCGACTTCGCCAAGCGGTACACCGACCTGCCCTTCCTCATCACCCTCGTCGACTCCCAGGACGGCACTGGCCTTGTGCCCGGCAAGTTCCTTACTGCCGCGGACCTGCCCGGGCATGAACACGAGGCCGATTCGGCCTGGAAGACCGTCCTGCTCGATGCCGGCACCGGGGAGCCCGTGGTGCCCAACGGTTCGATCGGCTTCCGCTACAACTCCGCCGACGAGGGCCGGTGGAACCTCGATCTCGGCAGCGTCGACCCGCTGCTGTCCGCGGCCGACGGCGGCGGGGTGGCTCCGCCGTCGGAAGTCGCCGAGGTGATGTTCCCGTGCTTCGAGGCGGCAGACGGCTCGGGGTCCGTCCTGCGCCGCGGCGTTCCCGTGCGGACGGTGGCCGGCAAGACGGTCACCACCGTCTTCGACCTCATGCTCGCCCAGTACGGCGTAGCGCGTCCCGGCCTGCCGGGGGAGTGGCCCACAGGCTATGGCGACGCCTCGGTGCCCTACACCCCCGCGTGGCAGGAAGGCATCACCAACGTGCCCATGGCCCAGTGCCTGCGGGTTGCACGTGAGTTCGCGAAGAATGCCGAGGACTCCAACGGCCGCTCGATGGTGATCATGGGGGCGGGCATCTGCCAGTGGTTCCACGGAGACGTGACCTACCGCTCGATCCTCTCGCTCCTGCTGCTCACGGGCTCGATGGGCCGCAACGGGGGCGGCTGGGCGCACTATGTGGGCCAGGAGAAGACGAGGCCGCTCACCGGCTGGGTCTCCCTCGCGAACGCGCTCGACTGGTCGCGGCCGCCGCGCACCATGACGGGAACGTCGTACTGGTACATGCACACCGGCCAGTGGCGCAATGACGGGTACTCGGCCGCGTCCCTCGCCTCTCCGCTGGCCGAGGGGAACCTCGACGGAATGCACACCGCGGACGCGATCGCGCAGTCCGCCAGACTCGGCTGGATGCCCTTCTACCCGCAGTTCGACCGCAACCCGCTGGACATCGCCGACGAGGCGCGGGCGGCCGTCGAGGCCGGCGCGGCGGAGTCCGAGGCCGCCTATGTCGCGGCGCAGCTCAAGGGCGGCTCCCTGCACTCAGCGATCGATGACGTCGATGCCCCGGAGAACTGGCCCCGCACGCTCGTGCTCTGGCGCTCGAACCTCCTGGGCTCGTCCGCGAAGGGCAATGAGTACTTCCTCAAGAACCTCCTCGGCACCCACCACAGCGTGATGGGCACTGCGCTCGAGTCGCAGATGCCGCACCCGAGGGACGTGGCCTGGCGGGAGGAGACGCCGGAGGGCAAGCTCGATCTGCTCATGTCGGCAGACTTCCGCATGACCTCGACGACGCTCCTCTCCGACATCGTCTTCCCGGCCGCGACGTGGTACGAGAAGCACGACCTCTCCTCGACGGACATGCATCCCTACGTCCACGCCTTCAGCCCTGCGATCGATCCGCCATGGGAGACGAAGACGGACTTCGACATGTTCCACCAGCTCGCCCAGGAGTTCTCCCGCCTGGCACGCACACACCTCGGAACGCGGCGCGACCTCGTCACCGTCCCGCTCCAGCACGACACACCCGGACAGATCGCGCAGCCCGGCGGCGTGGTGCGCGATTGGCGTGACCCGGGCGTGCCAGCCGTGCCCGGCGTGACCATGCCCCAGGTGAGCGTCGTGGAGCGCGACTACACCGCGATCGGGCAGAAGATCGCGGCCATCGGCCCGCTCGCCGCGGAGAAGGGGTTCACGGTCAAAGGGGTCACGTTCGAGCTGGACCACGCCCTCAACCGGCTCGCCCGGGCCAACGGGGTCATGTCCCACGGAGTTGCGGCCGGCCTGCCGGCGATCGACACCGATGCGAAGCTCGCCGAGGCGATCCTGACCTTCTCCGGGACCACGAACGGCGCGCTCGCGGTCCAGGGGTTCAAGGAGCTCGAACGCCGCACCGGGCGCCGGCTCGCGGACCTCGCTGAGGGGTCCGAAGAGAAGGCCATCCGGTTCGCGGACACCCAGGCGGCCCCGGTCCCGGTCATCACGTCGCCGGAGTGGTCCGGGTCCGAGACCGGCGGGCGCCGGTACGCGCCGTTCACCATCAACGTCGAGCGACTCAAGCCCTGGCACACGCTCACGGGCCGGATGCACTTCTTCCTCGACCACGATTGGATGAGGGACCTCGGCGAGGCCCTGCCCATCTACCGCCCGCCACTGGACATGCATCGGCTGTTCGGGGAGCCGCGGCTCGGACAGGACGGCATGGAGGTCACCGTCAGGTTCCTCACGCCGCACAGCAAGTGGTCGATCCACTCCGAGTACCAGGACAACCTGTTCATGCTCTCGCTCTCGCGCGGTGGCCCCACCTGCTGGATGAGCGCCGACGACGCCGCCGCGGTCGGCGTCGAGGACAATGACTGGATCGAGTGCGTCAACGCCAACGGGGTGTTCGTCGGCCGGGCCATCGTGAGCCACCGCATGCCGACCGGCGTCGTGTACGTGTACCACGCCCAGGAGCGCACGATTGACGTGCCGAAGTCGGAGGCCACGGGCCGGCGCGGTGGCATCCACAACTCGGCCACCCGCCTCCTCGTCAAGCCGACCCACCTCATCGGCGGCTACGCCCAGCTCGCCTACGCGTTCAACTACCTTGGCCCGACTGGCAACCAGCGGGACATGGTCAGCACTATCCGCAAGCGATCCCAGGAGGTCACGTACTGATGGGTACTCGCCGCCGCACGCAGGGGAGGGCGTCATGAGGATCATGGCCCAAGTCGGGATGGTGATGAACCTGGACAAGTGCATCGGGTGCCACACGTGCTCGGTGACGTGCAAGCAGGCGTGGACCAACCGCGCCGGCACGGAGTACGTCTGGTTCAACAATGTCGAGACGAGGCCCGGACAGGGCTATCCGCGCAGGTACGAGGACCAGGAGCGATGGCGCGGCGGGTGGGAGCTGAACCGGCGTGGGCGCCTCCGCCTCAAGGGCGGTGGCCGCGTGAAGAAGCTCCTCGGCATCTTCGCGAGTCCAGTCCAGCCCGAGCTCGCGGACTACTACGAACCCTGGACCTATGACTACAAGACGCTCATCGAGGCGCCCCTCGGCGACGACTTTCCCGTGGCGCGCCCCAAGTCCCTCATCACTGGCGAGGACACGAAGATCACGTGGAGCGCCAACTGGGACGACGACCTCGGTGGGTCCATGCAGAACGGAGAGCTCGATCCCATCGTCGCCAAGCTGCGCACTGAGTCGAACGAGAAGATCAGGTTCGAGTTCGAGAAGACCTTCATGTTCTACCTGCCGCGCATCTGCGAGCACTGCCTGAACCCCTCGTGCATGGCCTCGTGCCCCTCGGGCGCGATCTACAAGCGGGCCGAGGACGGGATCGTGCTCGTCGACCAGGACCGCTGCCGCGGCTGGCGCCAGTGCATCACGGGATGCCCCTACAAGAAGATGTACTTCAACCACAAGAGCGGCAAGGCCGAGAAGTGCACCTTCTGCTATCCCCGCATCGAGATCGGCCTGCCCACCGTGTGCTCGGAGACGTGCGTGGGCCGTCTGCGGTACTTGGGGATCTTCCTGTACGACGCCGATGCCGTCACGGCGGCGGCCTCGACCCCCGATCCGAAGGACCTGTACCAGGCCCAGCTCGACCTGCTCCTCGACCCCAACGACCCGGAGGTCATCGCGGCCGCGCGCCACGCCGGGATCCCGGAGGACTGGATGGACGCGGCGCGGCGGTCCCCGATCTACAAGCTGGCCAAGGTCTACCGGGTGGCCCTTCCCCTGCACCCCGAGTACCGCACCATGCCGATGGTCTGGTACATCCCCCCGCTCTCCCCGATCGTCGACCTGCTCTCGAGCCAGGGGCACGACGCCGAGGCCGCCGGCACCCTCTTCGGCGCGATCGACGCGCTGCGGATCCCTTCGGCCTACCTCGCCGAACTGTTCACCGCCGGGGACACGGAGGTTATCGACGGCGTCCTGCGTCGACTCGCCGGCATGAGGGCCTACATGCGGGGGATCTCGCTCGGAACCGGGGCTGACGAGTCGATCGCCGCGAACATCGGCATGGAGGGGAAGACCGTCCAGGAGATGTACCGGCTCATGGCGATCGCGAAGTACAACGAGCGCTACGTCATTCCGACCGCGCACGTGGAGCAGGCGCACGGCCTCGAGGAGATGGGGTGCTCCCTCGACTTCGAGGACGGGCCCGGCATGTACCCCTCGGACGCCTTCGGCGAGGGCAGCGGCAAGCCTGTGCCGGTCGCCGTCGAGACGTTCTATGCGCTCAAGGAGCGCCAGACCACCGACAGCGAGGTCCAGCCCGGGTCCCTGCGCGGCCGCGTGAACCTGCTCAACTGGGACGGCCGCGGTGTCCCGGAAGGCATCTTCCCGCCGAAGGGGGACGGCAGTGCGAGCGAGTGACTCTCACCGCCGCGTCCTGTACGCGGCGGCCGCTGCGCTGCTCGACTACCCGGGTCCCCGCGTCCGCGGGATGCTGCCTACGGTGCGCGCGGCGCTCGCCGAGCTTCCCGGACCGCTGCCGCGGCTCCTCGAGGGGACCGCGGCGCAGATCGCGGACGACGGCGAGGCGGTCGCCTGTCGCCGCTACGTCGATACCTTCGACCTCTCGCGCAGGCACGCCCTCCATCTGTCCTATTGGACGGACGGCGACACGAGGCGTCGCGGCGAGACGCTCGGGAAGTTCAAGCAGCGCTATCGGGAGAGCGGCTGGCTTGTGAACCTGGGCGGCGAGCTGCCGGACTTCCTGCCCCTCGTCCTGGAGTTCACCGCGCGCGTGGACTTCGCCGCCGGCCGTGATCTCCTCCAGGAGTACCGGGCCAGCGTCGAGCTGCTGCGGATCGAACTCGCCGCCGACTCGCCCGTGTACGCCCCTGTCCTCGAGGCCATCTGCGCGACCCTGCCCGGCCCCTCGCCGACCAGTCGGGCAGAGGCGATGGCGCTCGCCGGGCCGCCGCCCGTCGAGCAGGTTGGCCTCGAACCGTTCGACCCGCGCCTGCTGCCGCTCGCCGAGCGACGGTCCGGGGCGCCGCGGGAACTTGCGGAAGGAGCGCGCTGATGGACGTCCTGCTCTGGGGCGTTGCCCCGTACCTCATGGTGCTCATCCTGGTGGGCGGCAGCATCTGGCGGTACCGGTACGACCAGTTCGGCTGGACCACCCGCTCCTCGCAGCTGTACGAGTCCCGGCTGCTGCGGATCGGATCCCCGCTCTTCCACTACGGGCTGGTCTTCGTCATCGCGGGGCACTTCGTGGGGCTGGTGATCCCCAAGGCCTGGACCCAGGCCGTCGGCATGTCCGAGGCGCTCTACCACGCGCTCGCGCTCTCCGTGGGCCTCATTGCGGGAGTCTCCACGCTGGCGGGCATCGTGCTGCTCATCGTCCGGCGGCGCCGCACGGGGCCGGTGTTCATGGCGACCACCCGCAACGACAAGGCGATGTACGTCTTCCTCGTCGGCGCGATCGCCCTCGGGGTGTGGACCACGCTCGTCTCGGCGGCCCAGCCCGGCTCGGCCGCCTTCGACTACCGGGAGACTGTGAGCCCCTGGTTCCGGTCGCTGTTCGTGTTCCAGCCCGACGTCGCCTCCATGGCGGCGGCGCCGATGGAGTTCAAGTGGCACACCCTCGTGGGCATGGCGCTCTTCGCCCTGTGGCCGTTCACCCGGCTCGTCCACGCGCTCACGGCCCCGTTCCACTACCTGTTCCGGCCCTACATCGTCTACCGCACCCGCGACGAGGGTGTGTCGCCCGGCGCCCGCCGCACCCGGCGAGGCTGGGAGACCACCGGCACCCGCGACCGGGACCGCTGAGCCCAGGCCCGGGCCGCCAGACGCCAGGAGGAACAGTGAGCACACGAGATCCCTCTCCCCGCCCCACGGCCGGTGCCGCCGCCCAGGACACGGCACGGCCCGGCGCAGCCCGCAACCTGACCCTGGCCACCCTCGCCTCGGTGGTGGGCTTCTGGGGCTGGACGGTGATCGCGCCCCTCGGCACCCGCTACGCGCATGACCTAGGGCTCAACGCGGCGCAGACGGGCGCGCTCGTCGCCATGCCAGTGCTCGTCGGCGCGGTCGGCCGCGTGCCCGTCGGCGTCCTGACCGACAAATTCGGCGGCCGGCGCCTCCTGATCCTCATCCTCGTGCTGACCGCACCTCTCGTCCTGCTCGTCGCGCTCGCGGGCAGCCTGAAGTCATACGGGCTCCTGCTCGGCGTCGGATTCTTCCTCGGCGTCGCAGGAACGGTGTTCACCGCCGGAATCCCGTTCTCGGCAGCGTGGTACCCGAAGACCCGGCAGGGGTTCGCGACCGGCATCTTCGGGATGGGCATGGGCGGCACCGCGCTCTCGGCCTTCCTGACTCCCCGACTGGTCACGGCCTTCGGCTACTGGCCCACGCACGTCATCATCGCCGTCCTCCTCGTGGTCACGGCGGCGATCGTCTTCTTCTTCATGCGCGAGTCCCCGACATGGACCCCGGTCACGCACGGCAGCTTCGGCAAGCTCGTCGCCGCCGCCAGGATGCCCGTCACCTGGCAGCTCTGCTTCCTCTACGCCGTGGTCTTCGGCGGCTTCGTCTCGTTCAGCACCTATCTGCCCACCTACCTGAGGGACATCTACAGCTTCGACCTCACGGCCGCCGGGACGCGCACGGCAGGCTTCGCACTCGCCGCTGTCATCGCGCGGCCGATCGGCGGCATCATCGCCGACCGCATCGGGCCGAGGTCGGTGGTGCTCGTATCGCTCGCCGGTGTCGCGGTCCTGGCCTTCGTCGTGAACATGCAGCCGCCCCCCGAGGTCCCCACGGGGCTGACCTTCCTGGCCATGGCTGCGGCGCTCGGCCTCGGCACCGGTGGCGTCTTCGCCTGGGTCGGCAGGCAGGCTCCTGCGGGGACGGTCGGCGCGGTCACCGGGGTCGTCAGCGCGGCAGGGGGGCTCGGCGGGTACTTCCCGCCGCTCGTCATGGGAGCCACGTACAACGCACAGCAGCATTCGTACGCGATCGGTCTGCTGCTCCTCGTCGCCACGGCGCTCGTGGCCCTCGTGCTGGCGGCCCTCATGGGCCGCAGCCGCGCAGTCCAATCCCGTTGAGGCGTCATGTCCCTGCGTTGAGGGGTCATGTCCCTGCGTTGAGGGGTCATGTCCCTGCGCCCCCGAGTGCGAGACTGGGCCCATGCTGCTCGCCGAGCTAGTCTCCACCGCCGACGCGGTCGCGTCCACCCGTTCCCGGAAGGCCAAGGTCGAGGCGCTCGCGGGACTCCTGCGCCGCATCGCCGAGGAGTCCCCACGCGAGGTCGGCACCGCCGTCGCCATGCTCGTCGGGAAGCCGCGCCAGGGCCGCGTCGGCGTCGGCTGGCGCGGGCTCTCCCGCACCCGCGGCGAGGCACCGCCCGCAGCCCAGCCCTCGATCACGGTGGAAGGCTTCGACGCACTGCTCGACCGCCTCGCCGCGACATCGGGGGCGGGGTCCGAGGCGGTGCGCACCGGGCTGCTGGCAGCGTTCCTGCGGCGCGCCACGGAACGCGAGCAGCGGTTCATCGTCGGCGTGCTGCTCGGCGAGCTGCGCACGGGGGCCCTCGAGGGCGTGCTCGTGGACGCTCTCGCGAGCGCCGGGGGCTGGCCGGCCGCGCTGGTCCGGCGCGCGGCGATGCTCTCGGGCGATCTGGGGGAGACGGCGCGGATCGCGCTCATGGGGACCGAGGAGGACCTGCGCGGCGTCGGCCTCCTCGTCGGCCGGCCGGTGCTGCCCATGCTCGCCGCCTCGGCGGCGACGCCCGCCGAGGCCCTGGCCGCCACCGGGGAGGCCTCGGTCGAGTTCAAGCTCGACGGCGCCCGGATCCAGGTCCACCGCTCAGGCGACGACGTGCGCGTCTTCACCCGGAGCCTGGCCGACGTCACCCACCGGGTGCCCGAGGTCGTCCACGTGGTGCGTGCGCTGCCCGTGCGCGAGGCCATCCTCGACGGCGAGACGCTCACCCTCGATGAGGGCGGGGCGCCCAGGCCGTTCCAGGAGACCATGTCCCGCTTCGGCGCCGAGCGGGCGCGCGATGCCGTCCTGCACCCCTGGTTCTTCGACGTGCTGCACGTCGACGGGCGTGACCTCCTCGACGAGCCCCTGGCCGTGCGCCGCGCCGAGCTGGCGAGGGTCGCGCCGGGCCTCATCGTCCCGGGCGAGGTCACCGCCGACCCGGACACGGCCGAACGGATCTCCCGGGAAGCGCTCGCCGCCGGCCACGAAGGGGTGGTGGTGAAGGCCATCGGCTCCCTCTACTCTGCCGGGCGCCGGGGCTCGAGCTGGATCAAGGTCAAGCCGGTGGCGACGTACGACCTCGTGGTGCTCGCCGCAGAGTGGGGCAGCGGCCGCCGGCAGGGCTGGCTCTCGAACCTTCATCTCGGCGCCTACGATCCGAGCGGCGAGTTCGGCGAGCCCGGCAGCCTCGTGATGGTCGGGAAGACGTTCAAGGGCCTCACGGACGAGCTCCTGCGGTGGCAGACCGAACGGTTCCTGGACATCGAGGCGCGCCGCGACGGCCACACGGTCTTCGTCGAGCCCACCACGGTCGTCGAGATCGCCATCGACGGCGTGCAGCGGTCGAGCCGCTACCCCGGCGGCGTCGCACTGCGGTTCGCGCGCGTGAAGCGGTACCGGGAGGACAAGGACCCCGCGGCTGCCGACACCATCCAGTCGCTGCGGTCTCTGCTGACGTAGGCGGGCGGGGCCGCGATGGGTGCGCGGCCGGCGTCGTGCATCCACCGATTTGGCCGGGCCGAGGATCGTCCCGTACAGTTGAAGCACCAAAGACCGCCGGTCGTTGGATCGTGTGTGCCGAGAAGCGGCCCGCACCTCCACCGAAGGTCCCCGATTTCGTGGGGCGGCCTGCGCAGGTGAACTGAGCGAATGCTCGCGGCCCCAGGCCGCGCAGACCACGCCCCGTGCACTTGCGCGGGGCGTTTGACGTTTCACGGGCCCGCCCCCACCGGCTTCTGTTCCCCGGAAGGAGGGTTATGGCAACGCCTACCAAGGTGGCAGCTGTCGAGGAGATCACCAAGGATTTCCAGGAGTCGAACGCTGCAGTCCTGACCGAATACCGTGGGCTCTCCGTCGCCCAGCTCAAGAAGCTGCGTCGTGCGCTCGGCACCGACAACAAGTTCTCGGTCGTCAAGAACTCCCTGACCGCCATCGCTGCCAAGGAAGCGGGTGTCGACGCGTTCGACGGCCAGCTTGCCGGCCCCACCGCGATCGCGTTCATCAAGGGTGACGCCGTTGCGGCCGCCAAGAGCCTGACCGACTTTGCCAAGGACAACAAGCAGCTGGTCATCAAGACCGGCTTCTTCGAGGGCAAGGCGCTCGACGCGAGCGAGGTCGCCGCACTGGCGGCCCTGGAGTCCCGCGAGCTGCAGCTCGCACGGGTTGCGGGTGTCCTCAAGGCGCCCATGGCCGCGGCTGCGCGCATCATCGACGCCCTGCGTCTCAAGCTCGAGGAGGAGGGCGGCGCTCCGGCTGCCGCCGAGGCTCCCGCTGCCGAGTCCGAGGCCCCCGCTGCTGAGGAGGCTCCGGCTGCCGCCGAGGCCGCCCCGGCCGCTGCCGAAGAGAACTGATTCTCTTCCCCCACCCCCATATTCTCGGCGCCCCGCCCACTGCGGGCGGACGCCACCCAAGTGAAAGGACGCCAACCATGGCGAAGCTCACCCAGGACGAGCTGATCGAGGCCTTCAAGGAGCTCTCCATCATCGAGCTCTCCGAGTTCGTGAAGAAGTTCGAGGAGGTCTTCGAGGTCACCGCTGCTGCCGTGGCCGTCGCGGGCCCCGCTGCCGGCGGCGAGGCCGCTGCCGAGGAGGAGAAGACCTCCTTCGACGTCATCCTCGAGGCCGCTGGCGACAAGAAGATCGCGGTCATCAAGGAGGTGCGCGCCCTGACCTCCCTCGGCCTGAAGGAGGCCAAGGACCTCGTCGACTCGGCCCCCAAGGCCGTCCTCGAGGGCGCGACCAAGGAGGCTGCCGACAAGGCCAAGGAGACCCTCGAGGCCGCCGGCGCCACGGTCACCCTCAAGTAGGTTTTCCCCGCTTGATCCGGAGCCCCGGCTCTGGACGAAGGGCCCCGCAGTCCACACGGACCGCGGGGCCCTTCCGCGTCTCCGCCCCTCACCCCGCCGAGGTCACCCGGGGGAGTGCGAGGTCCCTCCGGGGGAGTGCGAGGTCCCCCCCCGGGGGGCCTCTGCGCACGCACCGTGGTGCAACAGTTCACGTCTCGCACGAGCGAGCTGCGGAAGTTCACTTCTCGTCCTGTAGTCCACGGAAGGCGCACGCCTGGGCGAAACGTGGACTGCCACCGGCGTGTGTGGGTCAGGCGGGCTCGCTGATGTCGGCGATCGTCGCCCCCAGCGCCGCGAGCAGCTCCGAGGCGTCCACGAACGCGCTCAGCCCGTGCGCCCCGGCCCCGAGGGAGATGCGCCCCGAGATCGACGCGTCGGCCCACACCGGCCACGGCGTCGAGGACCCCAGGGGCGTGATGGTGCCGCGCTCGTACCCGGTCGCCGCAAGGGCCACGTCAGCGGGCGGCATCGAGAGCCGGTTGACCCCGAGCAGTCCCCGGAGCTTGGGCCAGGAGATCTGCCGGTCGCCCGGGATGAGCGCGAACAGGAACGAGCCGTCGGGGTGCTTGACTACGAGCGACTTCACGATGTCCCGCGGCTCGATCCCGAGGTTCGCCGCCGCCTCCTCGAGGCTGCGGGCGCGCCCGCGCTCGGCCACCTGGACGTCGATCCCGTGGGCGGCGGCGTCGGCGAGGAACCTCGCGTGGCCGTCGCCTGAGGCGGCCGACGCCGGCCCCTCGCCTGCCGCGGGAGCCGGCCCCGCGCCGTCGTGCGTCATGGCTGCCCCTCAGTCCCGGTAGAGGAGCAGGGCCTCGCCCTGCCCGCCGCCGCCGCAGAGGGCCACCGCGGCCTTGCCGGAGCCGCGCCGGGCGAGCTCGTGCGCGGCGTGGCCGGCGAGCCGGGCGCCCGAGGCGCCGATCGGGTGGCCGAGGGCGATCGCGCCGCCGTGGATGTTGCACTTCTCGAGCGGGTAGTCGAGGTCCTTGAGCGACTGGACGGCCACCGAGCCGAAGGCCTCGTTGATCTCGATGAAGTCGAGGTCCGCGGTGCTCCACTGAGCGCGGGAGAGGGCCTGCGAGATGGCGTGGGACGGCTGCGAGTGGAGCGAGTTGTCGGGGCCGGCCACCTGCCCCGGCCTGCCCACCACGGCGAGCCAATCAAGACCGTGCTCCTCGGCGTAGGCGCGGCTGGTCAGGACCAGGGCCGCGGCGCCGTCGGAGAGCGGCGAGGAGTTGCCCGCGGTGATGGTGCCATCGGTCGCGAACGCGGGCCGCAGCGGGGCGAGGGTCTCGCGGGAGGTGTTGGGCCTGACCCCCTCGTCCGCGGACAGGAGGATCGGGTCCCCCTTGCGCTGCTTGACCTCGATCGGGGCGATCTCGTCGTCGAACACGCCCTCCTTCTGGGCGACCGCGGCGCGCACGTGGGAGGCGGCGGCGACCTCGTCCTGGGCGTCTCGGCCGATGCCGAGGGCCAGGTTCCGCATCTCGGTGGACAGGCCCATCGACTGCCCGTCGAACGCATCCGTCAGGCCGTCGTGGGCGGCGACGTCGAGGGCGCCGACCGTGCCGTAGGTCCAGCCCTGGCGGGAGCCGGGGAGCACGTGCGGGGCACGGGACATCGACTCCTGGCCGCCGGCCACCACCACGGTCGCGTCCCCGGCGCGGATCATCCGGGCCGCGTCGATCACGGCGGTGAGACCGGAGAGGCAGACCTTGTTGATGGTCACGCACGGCACGTCCCAGCCGATGCCCGCCGCGATCGCGCTCTGCCTCGCGGGGTTCTGCCCGGCGCCCGCCTGGAGCACCTGGCCCATGATCACGGCGTCCACGGCCTCGGCGCCGATTCCGGCGCGACCGATCGCGGCCCTGATCGCGTGGGTCCCGAGCTCCACCGCGGTGAAGGAGACGAGCTGGCCGTTGAGGCGGCCCAGCGGCGTGCGAGCTGCGGAGAGGATGACGACGTCGTCGTTGCTCATGGTGCTTCGCTCCCGGATCTGACGTGCCTGCGGGTCCCCGGGATGCGCCCCGGAGCCCTGTGGTGTCCATCAGGCTACAGCCATGGGTCCCCGGCAGCGCCAGAGGCCGCCCACCGGACGCCGGCGGATGCCGGGTGTACAGTGTGGTTCGCGACCTGTTCGTACGGCGGCCGAATCGAGGGTGATTCCAGGCGATGCCAGCGGGACACTTGACCCGACGCGCGGTGTGCGGTAGACACGTGCGCCCATCTGCGGTATGGTAAATCTTTGCGTTCTCCCTTTTAACAGCTGTTAACCGGTGGTGCCTTCATATAGCGGTGGGCTCTCGGGACGGTCACGCGGTCAACCATGAGGTTCTGCGGGCCAAGGCCCCGTCGGGGGAGGGTGCGGACAATCCTGAAGGTCTGTGGAAGGATCCCTCTTGGTCGCCTCGAGCACCTCTGAAACCCAAACCGCTACCACCGACGGTGCAAACCGCCGGCTCTCATTCGCCAAGATTCACGAACCGCTGGATGTTCCGAATCTCCTCGCCCTCCAGACCGAGAGCTTCGACTGGCTCGTCGGCAACGAGCGCTGGCAGGCCCGCGTGGCCGAGGCCCAGGCGAAGGGCGACGACAGTGTGGCGACGACGTCCGGCCTCTCGGACATCTTCGAGGAGATCTCCCCGATCGAGGACTTCCAGGGCACCATGTCCCTGAGCTTCTCGGACCCGGAGTTCGCCGATCCGAAGTTCACCATGGCGGAGTGCAAGGACCGCGACGCCACCTACTCGGCCCCGCTGTACGTCAAGGCCGAGTTCATGAACAACAACACGGGCGAGATCAAGCAGCAGACCGTGTTCATGGGCGACTTCCCGCTCATGACGGACAAGGGCACGTTCGTCGTCAACGGCACCGAGCGTGTCGTTGTCTCCCAGCTCGTCCGCTCCCCGGGCGCGTACTTCGAGCGCACCGCGGACAAGACGAGCGACAAGGACATCTTCACGGCGAAGATCATCCCCTCGCGCGGCGCCTGGTTCGAGCTCGAAATCGACAAGCGCGACCAGGTCGGCGTGCGCCTCGACCGCAAGCGCAAGCAGTCCGTGACCGTCCTGCTCAAGGCGCTCGGGTGGACCGAGGGCCAGATCCTCGAGGAGTTCGGCGAGTACGACTCGATCCGCGCGACCCTCGAGAAGGACACCACGGAGACCCGCGAGGACGCCCTCCTCGACATCTACCGCAAGCTCCGTCCGGGCGAGCCGCCGACGGTCGACGCCGCGCAGTCCCTGCTTGACAACCTGTACTTCAACGTCAAGCGCTACGACCTCGCGAAGGTCGGCCGCTACAAGATCAACCGCAAGCTCGGCATCGACCGCCCGCTCTCGGACCCGACGGCGTCCATCCTCCACATCGAGGACATCGTCGCCATGATCAAGTTCCTCGTGGCGCTCCACGCCGGCGAGAAGTCGATCAAGGGCACCCGCGACGGCGAGGAGATCGACGTCCGCGTCGAGGTCGACGACATCGACCACTTCGGCAACCGCCGCATCCGCGCGGTCGGCGAGCTCATCGAGAACCAGGTCCGCACCGGCCTGTCCCGCATGGAGCGCGTGGTCCGCGAGCGCATGACCACGCAGGACGTCGAGGCGATCACGCCGCAGACCCTGATCAACATCCGTCCGGTCGTCGCTGCGATCAAGGAGTTCTTCGGAACCTCCCAGCTCTCGCAGTTCATGGACCAGAACAACCCGCTCTCGGGCCTGACCCACAAGCGCCGCCTCTCGGCGCTCGGCCCCGGCGGCCTGTCCCGCGACCGCGCGGGCATGGAGGTCCGCGACGTGCACCCGTCGCACTACGGCCGCATGTGCCCCATCGAGACCCCTGAAGGCCCGAACATCGGCCTCATCGGCTCGCTCGCGTCCTACGGGCGCATCAACCCGTTCGGCTTCATCGAGACCCCGTACCGCAAGGTGTCCAACGGGATCGTCTCGGACCAGGTCGACTACCTCACGGCCGACGACGAGGCCGAGGTGCAGATCGCCCAGGCGAACTCGCCGCTGAACGAGGACGGCTCCTTCGCCGAGGAGATGGTCCTGGTCCGCCAGCGCGGCGGCGGCGGCGAGCCCACGCTCGTCCCGGCCGACGAGGTCGAGTACATGGACGTCTCCCCGCGCCAGATGGTGTCGGTCGCGACGGCCCTCATCCCGTTCCTCGAGCACGACGACGCCAACCGCGCCCTCATGGGTGCGAACATGCAGCGCCAGGCCGTGCCGCTCGTCCGCTCCGAGGCGCCGTTCGTCGGCACCGGCATGGAGCGCTCGGCCGCGGTGGACGCGGGCGACGTCGTCGTGGCCAAGAAGGCGGGCGTCGTCACCGAGGTCTCCGCGGACCTCGTGGTGATGCTCAACGACGACGGCACGGAGACGAACTACCGCATCGGCAAGTTCTCCCGCTCCAACCAGGGCAACTGCTACAACCACCGTGTGCTCGTCAACGAGGGCGACCGCCTCGAGCTCGGCGGCATCATCGCCGACGGGCCGGCCACCGACCAGGGCGAGCTCGCCCTCGGCCGGAACCTCCTCGTCGCGTTCATGTCGTGGGAGGGCCACAACTTCGAGGACGCGATCATCCTCAGCCAGCGGATCGTGGCCGAGGACGTCCTGTCCTCGATCCACATCGAGGAGCACGAGATCGATGCCCGCGACACCAAGCTGGGTGCCGAGGAGATCACGCGCGACATCCCCAACGTGTCCGAGGAGGTGCTTGCCCAGCTCGACGAGCGCGGCATCATCCACATCGGCGCCGAGGTCGAGGCCGGCGACATCCTGGTCGGCAAGGTCACCCCGAAGGGCGAGACCGAGCTGACCCCGGAGGAGCGCCTGCTGCGCGCGATCTTCGGCGAGAAGTCGCGCGAGGTGCGCGACACGTCCCTCAAGGTCCCCCACGGCGAGTCCGGCACGGTCATCGGCGTGCGCGTGTTCGACCGCGACAACGACGACGAGCTGCCCCCGGGCGTGAACCAGCTCGTCCGCGTGTACGTGGCCGCCAAGCGCAAGATCACCGACGGCGACAAGCTCGCCGGCCGCCACGGCAACAAGGGCGTCATCTCCAAGATCCTGCCGGTCGAGGACATGCCGTTCCTCGCCGACGGGACCCCGGTGGATGTCGTCCTGAACCCGCTCGGCGTCCCCGGCCGCATGAACGTCGGCCAGGTCCTCGAGCTGCACCTGGGCTGGATCGCCAAGACCGGCTGGAAGGTCGAGGGCGAGCCCGAGTGGATCAAGAACCTGCCGAACATGCCGCGCGAGACGGGCCCCAACCAGAACCTGGCCACGCCGGTGTTCGACGGTGCCCGCGAGGAGGAGATCTCGGGCCTGCTCGACTCCACCAACGTCACGCGTGACGGCGAGCGCCTCATCGGCGCCTCCGGCAAGGCCCAGCTGTTCGACGGCCGCTCCGGCGAGCCGTTCCCGGACCCGGTCTCGGTCGGCTACATGTACATCCTGAAGCTGCACCACCTCGTGGACGACAAGATCCACGCGCGTTCCACTGGCCCGTACTCGATGATCACCCAGCAGCCGCTCGGTGGTAAGGCGCAGTTCGGCGGCCAGCGCTTCGGCGAGATGGAAGTGTGGGCCCTCGAGGCCTACGGTGCGGCGTACACGCTCCAGGAGCTCCTGACGATCAAGTCGGATGACATCCACGGCCGTGTGAAGGTCTACGAGGCGATCGTCAAGGGCGAGAACATCCCCGAGCCGGGCGTCCCCGAGTCCTTCAAGGTCCTCATCAAGGAAATGCAGTCGCTGTGCCTGAACGTGGAGGTCCTCTCCGCCGACGGCCAGACGATCGAGATGCGCGACGCCGATGATGCAGTCTTCACTGCCGCGGAGGAACTGGGCATCGACCTCTCCCGCGACGAGCCCAGCTCCGTCGAAGAGGTCTGACCCTCCACCGGCACCGGCAGCAGCAAGACTTTCGAGACACGAGAGATAAGGGACCACATTGTCCAACGAATCCTCCTTCGGCCTCATGCAGATCGGCCTGGCGACCGCGGATGACATCCGCACCTGGTCGCACGGCGAAGTGAAGAAGCCGGAAACCATCAACTACCGCACCCTCAAGCCCGAGAAGGACGGCCTCTTCTGCGAGAAGATCTTCGGCCCGTCGCGGGACTGGGAGTGCTACTGCGGCAAGTACAAGCGCGTCCGCTTCAAGGGCATCATCTGCGAGCGCTGCGGCGTCGAGGTCACCCGTGCCAAGGTCCGCCGCGAGCGCATGGGCCACATCGAGCTCGCCGCGCCCGTGACGCACATCTGGTACTTCAAGGGCGTCCCGTCGCGCCTCGGCTACCTGCTCGACCTGGCCCCGAAGGACCTCGAGAAGGTCATCTACTTCGCGGCCTACATGATCACCCGGGTCGACGAGGAGCGCCGCCACGAGCAGCTGCCCAACCTCCAGGCTGAGCACGACCTCGAGCGCAAGCGCCTCGTCGACAACCGCGACTCCGACATCGCCGCTGTTGCCCGCGACCTCGAGGGCGAGCTCGGCAAGCTCGAGGCCGAGGGCGCCAAGGCCGCGGACAAGAAGAAGGCCCGCGACCTCGCCGACAAGACGATGGCCACGATCCGCAAGCGTGCGGACGCCGACATCGAGCGCCTCGAGGCCGTGTGGGACCGCTTCAAGAACCTCAAGGTCGCCGACCTCGAGGGCGACGAGGCTCTCTACCGCGAGCTCCGTGACCGCTACGGGATGTACTTCGAGGGCTCGATGGGCGCCGAGGCGATCCAGAAGCGCCTCCAGTCCTTCGATCTGGAGGCGGAGGCCGAATCGCTCCGCGACATCATCCAGAACGGCAAGGGCCAGCGGAAGACCCGTGCGCTCAAGCGCCTCAAGGTCGTCAACGCGTTCCTCACCACGGAGAACAAGCCGACCGGCATGGTCCTGGACGCCGTCCCGGTGATCCCGCCGGAGCTGCGCCCGATGGTGCAGCTCGACGGCGGCCGCTTCGCGACCTCCGACCTGAACGACCTGTACCGCCGCGTGATCAACCGCAACAACCGCCTCAAGCGCCTGCTTGACCTCGGTGCGCCGGAGATCATCGTCAACAACGAGAAGCGCATGCTCCAGGAGGCCGTGGACTCGCTGTTCGACAACGGCCGCCGTGGCCGTCCGGTGACGGGTCCGGGCAACCGCCCGCTCAAGTCGCTCTCGGACATGCTCAAGGGCAAGCAGGGCCGGTTCCGCCAGAACCTGCTCGGCAAGCGCGTCGACTACTCGGGCCGTTCGGTCATCGTCGTCGGCCCGCAGCTGAAGCTGCACCAGTGCGGCCTGCCGAAGCAGATGGCACTCGAGCTGTTCAAGCCGTTCGTCATGAAGCGGCTCGTGGACCTCAACCACGCGCAGAACATCAAGAGCGCCAAGCGCATGGTGGAGCGGTACCGCCCGCAGGTCTGGGACGTGCTCGAGGAGATCATCACCGAGCACCCGGTGCTGCTCAACCGTGCACCCACCCTGCACCGCCTCGGCATCCAGGCGTTCGAGCCGCAGCTCGTCGAGGGCAAGGCCATCCAGCTGCACCCGCTCGTCTGCGCGGCGTTCAACGCCGACTTCGACGGCGACCAGATGGCTGTGCACCTGCCGCTGAGCCCCGAGGCCCAGGCGGAGGCGCGCATCCTGATGCTCTCCTCGAACAACATCCTCAAGCCGTCGGACGGCCGTCCCGTCACCCTGCCCTCGCAGGACATGATCATCGGCCTGTACCACCTCACCACCAAGCGTGAGGGTGCGGCCGGCGAGGGTCGGGTGTTCTCCTCGGTGGCCGAGGCGATCATGGCGCACGATGCGCGCGAGCTGCACCTCAACGCGCAGGTGAAGATCCGGCTCGAGGGCTTTGTGCCCTCGAAGGACCGTCCCGCGCCCGAGGGCTGGGAGCCCGGCACGCCGGCGCTCGTGGACACCTCGCTGGGCCAGGTCGTGTTCAACCAGACCCTGCCCGAGGACTACCCCTGGGTCGAGGCCGTGGCGGACAAGGGCCAGCTCTCGAAGATCGTCAACGATCTCGCCGAGCGCTACCCGAAGGTCGTCGTGGCGCAGACCCTGGACAACCTCAAGGACGCCGGCTTCCACTGGGCCACGCGTTCGGGTGTCACGGTCGCGATCTCCGATATCGCCGTCCCCGAGGCCAAGCCGGAGATCCTGGCCGGCTACGAGGACCGCGCGGCGAAGATCCAGAGCCAGTACGACCGTGGTCTCATCGACGACGAGGAGCGCCGCTCCGAGCTCATCGAGATCTGGGACAAGGCGACCACCGAGATCGCGTCGGTCATGCGCGAGTCCATGCCGAAGATGAACACCATCAATCGCATGGTCTCCTCCGGTGCCCGAGGCAACTGGATGCAGGTCCGCCAGATCGCCGGTATCCGCGGCCTCGTGGCGAACCCGAAGGGCGAGATCATCCCGCGCCCGATCAAGTCCTCGTACCGCGAGGGCCTGTCGGTGCTCGAGTACTTCATCGCCACGCACGGTGCCCGCAAGGGTCTGGCGGACACGGCCCTCCGTACCGCCAACTCGGGCTACCTGACGCGTCGTCTCGTCGACGTCTCGCAGGACGTGATCGTGCGCGAGGAGGACTGCGGCACCGAGCGCGGCCTCATGGTCACGATCGCGGTCGCCGACCACAACGGCGAGCTCACCCGCGAGGAGAACGTCGAGAACACGGCCTACACCCGCACGCTCGCGGTGGACGTCACGGACTCCAAGGGCACCGTCCTCGCCGAGGCCGGCGCCGACCTGGGCGATGTGCTGATCAACCAGCTCATCAACGCGGGCATCACGGAGATCCGGGTCCGCTCGGTCCTCACGTGCGAGTCCGCGGTCGGGACCTGCGCCAAGTGCTACGGCCGCTCGCTGGCCTCCGGCAAGCTCGTGGACATCGGCGAGGCCGTCGGCATCATCGCCGCGCAGTCCATCGGCGAGCCCGGCACGCAGCTCACCATGCGTACGTTCCACACCGGTGGCGCCGTCTCGGCGTCCGGCGGCGAGGACATCACGCAGGGTCTGCCCCGTATCCAGGAGCTCTTCGAGGCCCGCACCCCCAAGGGTGTGGCCCCGATCTCCGAGGCCGCAGGCCGCGTGGCGATCGAGGACACCGAGAAGCAGCTGCGCATCGTCCTCACCCCGGACGACGGCACCGAGGAGATCGCCTACCCGGTCTCCCGCCGTGCGCGTCTCCTCGTCGAGGACGGCGACCGCGTCACCGTCGGGCAGAAGCTCGTCAACGGCCCGGTCGACCCGAAGCAGGTCCTGCGCATCCAGGGCCCGCGCGAGGCGCAGAAGTTCCTCGTCGACGAGGTCCAGGGCGTGTACCGCAGCCAGGGCATCGGCATCCACGACAAGCACGTGGAGGTCATCGTCCGCCAGATGCTGCGCCGCGTCACGGTCATCGAGTCGGGCGACACGGACCTGCTGCCGGGCGAGCTCGCGGAGGGCCGCCGCTACCGAGACGAGAACCGCCGCGTGGTCTCCGAGGGCAAGCGGCCGGCGTCGGGCCGTCCCGAGCTCATGGGCATCACCAAGGCCTCGCTGGCCACGGAGTCCTGGCTCTCGGCCGCGTCCTTCCAGGAGACCACCCGCGTGCTCACGCAGGCGGCCATGGAGGGCAAGAGCGACCCGCTGCTGGGCCTCAAGGAGAACGTCATCATCGGTAAGCTCATCCCGGCCGGTACGGGTCTTCCCCGGTACACCGACATCACGGTCGAGCCCACCGAGGAGGCCAAGGCGACGCTCTTCACCGGTCCGAGCGCCTTCAGCGACTTCGCCTACGATCCGCTGAACGGCGACGGGGTCCAGGAGTTCCACGCGATTCCGCTGGACGACTACGACCTGGGCGGCGACTACCGCTGATCCGCAGCACGGTCCAGACCGGACGGCCGGCACCCCTCAGGGTGCCGGCCGTCCGGCGTCCCAGCACGGGCCGCCCGCCTGGAGCCGCCCTCGTGCGTCTCGGGCAGGGACCGGAGGCCCGATCTCGCGCGTCCACGGGGTGACCTCGGCGGGTGGGACGGGAGGCGGGGGAGGGGCGATTCGGCCCTGCCCCCGCTCCGTGATAGGCTTTCTTCGATTGTTTCTGTGTGGCAGTGGATGAAGGCCGTCGGGAAAGCCCTCTGGGGCCCAGCGACGACGGAGCCTGTTTCCGGGTTGCGGGGTTGGTGCGCAACGAATGCCACACTTTTGCACGCCTACGGTCGGTTGCCGCAGAAGTGCGAAGCAACCGAGAGCGTCCACCGAATCCCTCCATCACGGGCAGACGTGGGCGGAAGTTCAACGACGTACGCAAGTACAAGACGGAGCGATAGTGCCTACTATTCAGCAGCTGGTCCGGAAGGGCCGCACGCCGAAGGTCTCCAAGACCAAGGCCCCTGCCCTCAAGGGCAGCCCCATGCGTCGTGGCGTGTGCACCCGTGTGTACACCACGACCCCGAAGAAGCCGAACTCCGCGCTCCGCAAGGTCGCGCGCGTCCGCCTCAACGGCGGCGTCGAGGTCACGGCCTACATCCCCGGCGTCGGCCACAACCTCCAGGAGCACTCGATCGTGCTCGTGCGCGGCGGCCGCGTGAAGGACCTTCCCGGTGTCCGCTACAAGATCGTCCGCGGTGCCCTCGACACCCAGGGTGTCAAGAACCGCCAGCAGGCCCGCAGCCGCTACGGCGCCAAGAAGGAGAAGAAGTAATGCCTCGTAAGGGCCCTGCCCCGAAGCGTCCTCTCGTCGTCGACCCGGTCTACGGTTCGCCGCTCGTGACGCAGCTCATCAACAAGGTCCTCGTGGACGGCAAGAAGTCCACGGCCGAGCGCATCGTCTACGGTGCCCTCGAGGGCGCCCGCCAGAAGACGGGCAACGACCCCGTCGCGGCGCTCAAGAAGGCCATGGACAACGTCCGCCCGACCCTCGAGGTCCGCTCCCGCCGCGTCGGCGGCGCGACCTACCAGGTCCCGGTCGAGGTCAAGCCCGGCCGCGCCACCGCGCTGGCCCTCCGCTGGCTCGTCGGCTACTCGAAGGCCCGCCGCGAGAAGACGATGACCGAGCGTCTCCAGAACGAGATCTTGGACGCCTCGAACGGCCTCGGTGCCGCTGTGAAGCGCCGCGAGGACACGCACAAGATGGCCGAGTCCAACAAGGCCTTCGCCCACTACCGCTGGTAATGCCAGGGTTCGCCGCCGGCCCCACGAGGGCCGGCGGCGAACGTGCAGCCATTTAGGACAAACAGGGAGACACCGTGGCACTCGACGTGCTTACCGACCTCAGCAGGGTCCGCAACATCGGCATCATGGCGCACATCGATGCCGGCAAGACCACCACGACCGAGCGCATTCTCTTCTACACGGGCATGACGCACAAGATCGGCGAGACGCACGACGGCGCCTCGACGACCGACTGGATGGAGCAGGAGAAGGAGCGCGGCATCACCATCACGTCTGCCGCCGTGTCCTGCTTCTGGAACAACAACCAGATCAACATCATCGACACGCCCGGCCACGTGGACTTCACGGTAGAGGTCGAGCGCTCCCTGCGCGTGCTCGACGGCGCCGTCGCCGTCTTCGACGGCAAGGAGGGCGTCGAGCCGCAGTCCGAGACGGTGTGGCGCCAGGCCGACAAGTACGACGTCCCGCGCATCTGCTTCGTCAACAAGATGGACAAGCTCGGCGCCGACTTCTACTTCACGGTCGACACCATCGTGAAGCGCCTCGGTGCCAAGCCGCTCGTCATGCAGCTGCCCATCGGCTCCGAGAGCGACTTCATCGGCGTCGTGGACCTGCTCACCATGAAGGCCCTCGTCTGGCCTGGCGACGCCAAGGGCGACGTGACCATGGGTGCCTCCTACGAGACCCGCGAGATCCCCGCGGACATGCAGGAGAAGGCCGAGCAGTACCGCCACGAGCTCGTCGAGGCCGTCGCTGAGGCCTCCGAGGAGCTCATGGAGAAGTACCTCGAGGGCGAGGAGCTCACCCTCGAGGAGCTCAAGGCCGGTATCCGCAAGCTCACGGTCAACTCGGAGATCTACCCCGTGTTCTGTGGCTCTGCGTTCAAGAACCGCGGCGTCCAGCCGATGCTCGACGCGGTCATCGACTACCTCCCGTCCCCGCTCGACGTGCCCGCCATGATCGGTCACGACCCGAAGGACGAGACGGTCGAGATGACCCGCAAGCCGAGCGAGGAGGAGCCGTTCTCCGCTCTGGCGTTCAAGATCGCTTCGCACCCGTTCTTCGGCCAGCTCAACTTCATCCGCGTGTACTCGGGCAAGGCGACCTCGGGCATGCAGGTGCTGAACTCGACGAAGGGCAAGAAGGAGCGCCTCGGCAAGCTCTTCCAGATGCACGCCAACAAGGAGAACCCCGTCGAGGAGCTCCACGCTGGCCACATCTACGCGGTGATCGGCCTCAAGGACACCACGACCGGCGACACGCTGTGCGACATGGCGAACCCGATCGTCCTCGAGTCGATGACCTTCCCCGAGCCCGTGATCTTCGTGGCCATCGAGCCGAAGACCAAGGGCGACCAGGAGAAGCTCTCCACCGCCATCCAGAAGCTCTCCGCTGAGGACCCGACGTTCACCGTCTCCCTCAACGAGGAGACCGGCCAGACCGAGATCGGCGGCATGGGCGAGCTCCACCTTGACATCCTGGTGGACCGCATGCGCCGCGAGTTCAAGGTCGAGGCCAACGTGGGCAAGCCGCAGGTGGCCTACCGCGAGACCATCAAGAAGAAGGTCGAGAAGGTCGACTACACGCACAAGAAGCAGACTGGCGGTTCCGGCCAGTTCGCGAAGGTGCAGGTCACGTTCGAGCCGCTCGACACGGCGGAGGGCACGTTCTACGAGTTCGTGAACGCCGTCACCGGCGGTCGCGTCCCGCGCGAGTACATCCCGAGCGTGGACGCGGGCATCCAGGACGCCATGCAGTTCGGCATCCTGGCGGGCTACCCGATGGTGGGCGTGAAGGCGTCGCTCACCGACGGTGCCTACCACGACGTCGACTCCTCGGAGATGGCGTTCAAGATCGCCGGTTCGCAGGTGTTCAAGGAGGGCGCACGCCGCGCCAACCCGGTGCTCCTCGAGCCGCTCATGGCCGTCGAGGTCCGTACGCCCGAGGAGTACATGGGCGACGTCATCGGCGACCTGAACTCCCGCCGTGGCCAGATCCAGGCCATGGAGGACGCTGTCGGCGTCAAGGTCATCCGCGCCCTCGTGCCGCTGTCCGAGATGTTCGGCTACATCGGCGACCTTCGCTCGAAGACCCAGGGACGTGCTGTCTACTCGATGCAGTTCGACAGCTACTCCGAGGTCCCGAAGGCCGTCGCCGACGAGATCATCCAGAAGTCGCGCGGCGAGTAGTTCACCGATCGCGGCCCGCCGCCGCCGGCACCGGTCCCCAGGGGCCGGCACGCACGACGGCGGCGGGTCGCCCTCCGCGCGGGAGCCGACTTCCGCGTGATTTCACGAAAAAACACAGCCCACAGTAGACTTGCACAAGTTTCAGTTGCGAAAGGCGCGGCTGGAAGCAGTCTTCTGAATCCAGTTCTAGGAGGAACAAGTGGCGAAGGCAAAGTTCGAGCGGACTAAGCCGCACGTCAACATCGGCACCATCGGCCACGTTGACCACGGCAAGACGACGCTGACTGCTGCCATCTCGAAGGTGCTTGCCGACAAGTACCCCGACCTCAACGAGAAGCGCGACTTCGCGCAGATCGACTCCGCTCCTGAGGAGCGCCAGCGCGGCATCACCATCAACATCTCCCACATCGAGTACCAGACGGAGAAGCGCCACTACGCTCACGTCGACGCTCCGGGCCACGCTGACTACATCAAGAACATGATCACGGGTGCGGCGCAGATGGACGGCGCCATCCTCGTGGTTGCGGCGACTGATGGTCCGATGGCTCAGACCCGCGAGCACGTTCTGCTCGCCCGCCAGGTCGGCGTGCCGTACCTGCTGGTCGCGCTGAACAAGGCCGACATGGTCGACGACGAGGAGCTCCTCGATCTCGTCGAGATGGAGGTCCGTGAGCTCCTGTCCTCGCAGGGCTTCGATGGCGACAACGCTCCGGTCATCCGCGTCTCGGGCCTCAAGGCTCTCGAGGGCGACCCGAAGTGGGTCAAGTCGGTTGAGGACCTCATGGAGGCCGTCGACGAGAACATCCCGGACCCGGTCCGTGACCGCGACAAGCCGTTCCTCATGCCGATCGAGGACGTCTTCACGATCACCGGCCGTGGCACGGTCGTGACCGGCCGCGCCGAGCGTGGCACCCTCGCCCTCAACTCCGAGGTCGAGATCGTCGGTATCCGCCCGGTCCAGAAGACCACGGTCACCGGTATCGAGATGTTCCACAAGCAGCTCGACGAGGCGTGGGCCGGCGAGAACTGTGGCCTCCTGCTCCGCGGCATCAAGCGCGAGGACGTCGAGCGTGGCCAGGTCGTCGTGAAGCCGGGTTCCATCACCCCGCACACCGACTTCGAGGCGAACGTCTACATCCTCTCCAAGGACGAGGGCGGCCGTCACAACCCGTTCTACTCGAACTACCGCCCGCAGTTCTACTTCCGTACCACGGACGTGACCGGCGTCATCACCCTCCCCGAGGGCACCGAGATGGTCATGCCCGGCGACAACACTGAGATGACCGTTCAGCTCATCCAGCCCATCGCCATGGAAGAGGGCCTCGGCTTCGCCATCCGCGAGGGTGGCCGCACCGTTGGCTCGGGCCGCGTGACCAAGATCATCAAGTAGTTCCTCGCGGAACTGCTGGCCTGAGGGCCGGATCTGGAAGGACCCCGTCGCACTCTGTGCGGCGGGGTCCTTTCGCCTCTGGTGGGCCATCGTCGCCGATCCCTACAGTCGGCCTTGTCGAACGATGGACTCCCGCCCGACGGGCGGCGGAGCCGTGGAGGCAGCCGTGGGCGCGAGGGAAGCAGGGCACGGAGCGCCGGGGGAGGCGGACCCGGCAGGCGGCGCCTCCCCTTCCGGGGAGTACGCGGCCGGCCGAGCAGAGGGCTACACGGCGGGACAATCTGCCGGGTACGCCGCCGGATACGCCGAAGGGCACCGCGCGGGCTATTTCGAAGGGCACCGGGCCGGGTGGGAGTATGCGGTGCACGGCCCCGCGGCGCCGCCGGACGCCGCCGCGCGACCGGAGGCACCGGCAGCGGTTCGAGCCCAGTCCCCGGAAGTGGATCCGGCCCCCGCGGGTGCGCCCGTGAAGCATGGCGCCGCCGCCGAACCCGGGCCCAAGACTCCGCCAGCCGAGGGCGTCGCCTCCGCGACGTGGCTCACAACGATCCGCCGCCAGTGGCCAGTCGGTCCGGACACGGGGGCGCCTGAGTCCTCACCTGTGCAAGGCCGGCTGCGGGCAACGAGCGCGCCCGAGGGGGCGAGCGCGGATCAGGTCGCCGAGGAGGCCGCCCGGCGCCGGGAACGGCGCGGCGTCCAAAGTGCCAATATCGCCCTCTACGCGGCCGCTCTCCTGATCGTCGCCGCGGCTGGGCTCTTCCTGTCCAGCAGTGTGGCGGAGTCCCTGCGGCTCGCCGGACTCGCCGGGGTGACCGCGCTGTTCTACACCGCGGGACTCGTGGTCCATGCGAAGTTCGTGCGCCTGCGGCCGGCTGCCGTCGCGTTCGCCGGCACGGGCCTCGCGCTCCTGCCCGTGACGGGCTTGGGCCTGGACATCGTGGTCCTGCACGATGCGAGCCTCTCGTGGCTCATCACGAGCGCCGTCGGGCTGGTCGCGTTCGGCTTCGCCGCGCTGCGCCTCGAGAGCCGAGTGCTGGTGTTCCTCAGCCTCACGTTCCTGTTCTCCGCGGCATGGTCGGGCACCGAGGTCCTCGGGGGAGCCCTTGCGGCGGACTTCGCGGCCCTGATCGCGGCCGCAGCGCTGCTCGCGGTCGTGTCCGCCACGGCGCCGCGCTGGGTTCCGCCCCTCTTCCTCCAGCCCGTGGCGCGCCTGCATCCATGGGTGGTTCCCTCGACGTTCGTGGCCGCAACCGTAGCTGCGGGGACGCTGGAGAGGGGCCAGTACCCGCTCCTGACGTTGGCGATGGGAATCTATCTCGCGGCACAGTCCTTCCTGGCGGACGGCCGCCTCACCAGACGTCTGTCATGGTGGGGGGCCCGGGCGGCGGCAGCGGTGGCTGCCGGCGTGGGGGCAGCCCAAGCGGTCGATGCGGGCTTCGCCTTCGGCTCGGAGCGGTGGCCCGCGACGGCGGCGGGGGCGGTCGCCGCGTCGGCCGCGATCGCTGCGATGACCCTCGCGGCAGCGGCCCTTGGCAGTGCCCGTGCAGGGTCACTCGGGCTGCCCCCGCGCATCGATCGCGCGGAGCAGGTGATCGCCACAGTGCTGCAGGCCGGGCTCGTCGCGGTGGCATCGGCCTCGGGCGGCCCGCTCACGCGGGAACCGGCCTTTGCCGCTGCCGCGCTCCTCGCAGTGACTGCGCAGCTGGTGGCCTGGCGGTGGGGACGCCAGGCGGAATGGCTGCCCGTCGTGGCGTTCGTCGAGGCCTTGTTGGTGCGCCTCGAGGCGTGGCCGCTGGCATGGCTCCTGATGCTCGGATTCTCCTACTTCGCCGCTCGGGCCGCGTGGCCCAGCGCCGGATGGTGGCGGCTCGCAGAGCATGAGCCCGACGACGTCGGCCGCGTCTGGGAGCGCGTGCATTTCGTGGCGGCGGCGCGGCTCGCCTCCATCCCCACGGCGGCCGCTGTGGTCGCAGCCGTGCTCGCAGGTACCGCCGTGCCCTCCCCCGCGCGGGTCACAGCGGTCGCGTTCGGCATTGCGACGGCCGCAGCCGTGCAGCTGGCGGTGACGGGCGTGCTGGGGGCGGTGGGGCAGAGGGAATTCCTGCCCAGGGCCATGGTCTGGATGCTGGGCGCCTGCGCGCTCATCTCGGTCGCTGTGGTCGGTGTGGCGGACATGCGCTTCTCGCAGGGAACGGCTCCCGGACCGCGGATAGGCGGCCCCGTCGCAGTCTCTCCGCTCTTAGGCCCCGCCGTGTCCGTCCTGTGCGCCGGGATCGCTGCGCTGGCCGTCGGCCTGTACCTCGTCCGGCCGCCCCGCGCGGGCCGGCTCTCGGTGGGCGAGGTGGCACCGGCAACTCTTCTGGGCCTCCTCGCCCTCGAGCTGTACGCCTTCGCCCGGGGCAGTCTGGCCCTTCCCGTGCTGCCCATCCTGAATTCGGTCCTCGTGCTCGCGACGGCCGTGCTGGGCGCCTCGGCATGGCGTGCGGCCGCACGTCTGCGCCGCTGGAGCTACATCTGGCTGGCCCGGACGGCAGCCACCTTGCTCGCCGCCGGAATCTTCTGGGAACTCCAGCTCCACGGCTGGTCCCCGACAGTCGCCGGGCAGCCGGTCACCCTTGCGGATGCCATGGTCGCCGTGATCATCGTCCAAGTCTTCGTCCCGCTCGCCGTCGAGCTCCGCGGACGGCGCACGGGCCAACCGCTCCCATGGGCGCTGGGCGATGCCACCGTGGTCCTGGCTGCCGCGGTTCCCGGAACGGCGGGTGCCGCGCTCGGGGTCGGTACCGCTACCCCCGACACGGTCAGCACGGTCGGTTCGGTTCTGGTCCTGGCGCTCGCGGTGTCCGCGGCCTTGACCGGAGCAGTCCTGCGCTTCCGGCGTGGATCCGTGGCTGTGGCTCCGGCTGCCCTCGTCCTCACCGGTCTGCTCGCGGCGCCCGACCTGCGGCTGCTCGAGCTCCTCGCCGCGCTGTTCGCGGTGTTCTCGGCGGCGATGGTGTATCTCGCGCCGCAGACCGCCTCGAAGGGCGCCCATCTCGTGGCTGCGAGGGCCCTCCCGGTGGCGCTCGCCGCACTGGTGGCGCAGGATGCCACCGCGTCGCCCACCTGGGTCAGCGTTGTCCTCGCCGCAGGCCTCGCTGCCCAGCATCTGGTGCGGCAGCTCCTCAGGGACGCAGCCGCCCGCCTTCCCTTCCAGGAGGCTGCCTATTGGAGCGGGCTTGTCGGCCAGCTTGCTCTGCCGTTTGCCTACCTCTTCACCGCACGGCAAGGGGCCGAGGGCGGCCGGTGGGTCGTGCTGCTCGAGGCCGCCCTCGTCGTCGTGAGCGTTCTTGGAACCCTCCGCGCGCACCCGGCAGCCGGCTATCTCGGTGCCGCCGCCCTCCTCTTCGGCGTTGTGGCACTCGGGCCGCTGCTGCGCTTCC
This sequence comes from Sinomonas atrocyanea, assembly GCF_001577305.1. Classification (NCBI taxonomy): domain Bacteria; kingdom Bacillati; phylum Actinomycetota; class Actinomycetes; order Micrococcales; family Micrococcaceae; genus Sinomonas; species Sinomonas atrocyanea. The sequence goes on along the minus strand of NZ_CP014518.1, from coordinate 3,247,062 downwards.
AGCCGGGGCAGGTCCTCGTCGAACCCCTGCTCGGGGGCACTGCGGTGGCACTCGTGCTCGTGGCAGTAGCGCTGCTGCACATCGTCGGCATGGCCCGGTGGGAGCACGGGCGGCCGGAGCACGGGCTGCAGGCGGGCAGCCTCGGCGCATGGCCATGGTCGGCAGCCGCGGGCGCCTTCGGCGCGGCCGCGGTGCTGGCGTCGGTGCCCGAGCGCCTGTGGGTCAGCGGCGTGGCCATCGGGGCCTGCGCCGCAGTGCTCCTCGCGGCGAGCTATGTGTGGCGCGGAGTGCCCGCGGTCCTCTCGGCGACCTTCCCGCTGGGAGTGCTCCTGACACTTCCTGCGGGGACGTCCGTGGCCCACGACCTCGTGGAGGGCTTTGCCCCTGCATGGCAGGTCCCGGCGCAGGTGCTCATGGGCACGCTCACGCCAGCCGCCATAGGGCTCGCCCTCCGCTGGTCGGCACGGTGGCCCGGCGATGCGGGGCGGCGCCTGGAGACGGCGGCCCGCTTCGCCGCCGAGCCCATACGGCGCTGGTCGCTCGCCGGGGTAGCAGCGGCCGCACTGGTGCTCTCTGCCCGGGCCGCCTGGGATCCGCCCGCCGTGGTGCTGGTCCCGGTGCTCGCGGCTGCCCTGGTCGCCATGGTGGTGCCGGAACTCCCGGCCCGGGTGCGCCGGCTTGGGCTCGAGGCCGGCGTGGTACTCCTCGTCGCGGCCGTCCAGCGCGCCGTCTTCGCCGGGGACGAGGAACCGAGCGCCTTCTGGCTGGCCCAATGGTACGCAGTCGGTGCGGCTGTGATAGCGCTCCTGCGCTACTACGTGGGGCGCCAGGTCCGGGCCGCCCGCATCTGGCTCGAAGGGAGCGCCGCACTCCTCAGTCTCAGCGGGATCTGGGTTGCGGCGACAGCCGGCGACAACGCCCAGCAGGTCTGGCTGCTCATCGCGTTCGCAGTCCTGACGCTCGCGGGGCTGGTCCTCGGCGAGCGGCGGTTCACCGCCTGGGGCGCCGTGGGAGTCGTCGCCTGCGTGCTGTGGTCTGTCCGTGCGTATGTCTACGCGCTGCTCGGCATTCTCGGACTCGCCCTCATCGCGGCGGCCGTCTGGTGGCTGGAGCGCCGGCCCCGGGGCACCTTGCTCCGGTAGCCGAGCCGGGCCCGCAGCCGGTCAGGCGCTGACGGCGGGCCGGTGCCTGGCCCGCGCGAGCCGGCGCAGCCAGTAGTAGGAGGCCTTGGGCGTCCGCTCGAGCGTGGCGAAGTCCGTGTGCACGAGCCCGAACCGCTGCGTGTAGCCGGCCGCCCATTCGAAGTTGTCCATGAGCGTCCACACATACCAGCCGCGCAGGTCGACGCCCTCGGCGGCCCCGCCCGGCGCGACGGCGGCGAGCGCCGCCTCGAGGTGCGAGGCGAGGTAGGCGATCCGCTCGTCGTCGTACACCATCCCGTCCGCCTGGGCGGGCTCGGGGAAGCTCGCCCCGCTCTCGGTGATGTAGATCGGGGGGAGCGCGTCGCCGTAGCGCTTCTTGAGCTCGGACAGGACCACCCCGCAGTACTTCGGGGAGATGGGCCAGCCGAAGCCGGTGCTCGCGTACTCGGGGAAGTCGGCGAGGTGGAAGGGCACCTTCGTCATGGCCTTCGTCGGCTTCACACCCTCCGGCGTCGGCCCGGGCCCGGAGCGGATGCGCGCGGGGTAGTAGTAGTTGACGCCGTAGAAGTCGAGCGGCTGGTGGATCGTGGCGAGGTCCTCCGGGCGCGGGTCGCGCAGCGCGTGGAAGAACCGGCGCGCGAGGAAGGGCGGCTTCGGGTAGCGGCCCAGGAGGATCGGGTCCGCGTAGAGCCGGTTGACCATGAGGTCGACCACGCGCGCGTGGATCCAGTCGAGCGGGTTCGCGCCCGCCGGGTGCACGGGGGCGTGCATGTTCGTGACCCCGATCGCTCCCCGGGCGCCGGACGCGCGGAGGGCCTGGACGGACAGGCCGTGGGCCAGCAGCTGGTGGTGCACGGCCGGCATGGCGTCGAACAGGAGCTGCTTGCCCGGGGCATGGATGCCCACCGCGTACCCGTTCAGGGTCACCGACACCGGCTCGTTGAGCGTCACCCATCGGTCCACGCGGTCGCCGAAGCGGCGCCCGGCCTCTGCGGCGAAGGCAGCGCACCGTTCCGCGGTCTCGCGGCTCAGCCACCCGCCGTCGTGCTCGAGGGGGAGCGGTGTGTCCCAGTGGTACAGCGTGGCCATGGGGGAGAGGCCCGCGGCGAGCATGTCGTCGATGAGGCGGTCGTAGAAGTCCCAGCCCTTCTCGTTCCACGCGCCGCGGCCGTCCGGCTGCACGCGCGGCCACGCGATCGAGAAGCGGTAGGAGTCCACGCCGAGGTCGGTGAGCAGCGCGAGGTCCTCCTCGCTGCGGTGGTAGTGGTCGCACGCGACGGCGGGGGAGTCCCCGTGGGCGATCATGCCGGGACGCGTTGCGAACTCGTCCCAGCCGGACGGGCCGCGGCCGTCCTCCTCAAGGGCCCCCTCGATCTGGAATGCCGCCGTCGCCACTCCGAGCGTGAACCCGTCGGGGATCCGGCCGGCCAGCGCCTCCACGGCCGAGGCGGCAGGACTGAGCGGCCCTGTGGGACCATGGTCGGGGCCGGGAGCCGGTGACTGGTCCGCAGGGAGCATGGGACTATGATCCTCAGCACAGTCCCCGAGGGCAATGGGGCGCCGCCGCCGGGCCGCCCGCGCTCGATTGGCGCCTGGCGGAGATCTCTGGCAGACTAGATGAGTTGTTCAAGCGCTCCTTCGTGTCCCGATCCGGATAATGCCGGGTGCAGGGTCCAGGCTGGAGCCCAAATATGACCCACCTTCGCGACAGAGGCTAGGGGACCGTGTGCGCCAGTGGCGCGACACGCCCGACCGCGGGGGTCGGAGAGGCCGGCTGTCTGAGGAACCCGGGATTCCGGATTCAGGCAGTGCTGCCGGTGGTGGTCGTGACCTTGAATGCTTCGGCAGCCACAGCCAACAGAACAGTGCAGTGCTAAGACGACGAAAGCGAGTCAGGCGATATGGCGGGACAGAAGATCCGCATCCGGCTGAAGTCGTATGACCACGAGGTCATCGACACTTCGGCTCGGAAGATCGTTGAGACGGTCACGCGCGCAGGCGCAACGGTGGTGGGCCCCGTCCCGCTTCCCACGGAGAAGAACGTGTACTGCGTCATCCGCTCTCCGCACAAGTACAAGGACAGCCGCGAGCACTTCGAAATGCGCACGCACAAGCGGCTGATCGACATCATCGACCCGACGCCCAAGGCTGTCGACTCGCTCATGCGTCTCGACCTGCCGGCCGACGTCAACATCGAAATCAAGCTCTAAGAGGGAGGTGCTGAGAGAACTATGACCGCTACCCGCAATGTGAAGGGCCTGCTGGGCACGAAGCTCGGCATGACCCAGGTCTGGGACGAGAACAACAAGCTCATCCCCGTCACTGTCGTTAAGGCCGACTCCAACGTCGTCACCCAGCTCCGCAACGCCGAGACCGACGGCTACACCGCCGTCCAGATCGGCTACGGCCAGATTGACCCGCGCAAGGTCAACAAGCCGCTCACCGGCCACTTCGAGAAGGCCGGCGTGACGCCGCGCCGCCACCTCGTCGAGGTCCGCACTGCCGACGCCGACTCCTACGAGGTGGGCCAGGAGCTCTCCGTGGGTACCTTCGAGGCCGGTCAGAAGATCGACATCGTCGGCACCACCAAGGGCAAGGGCTTCGCCGGTGTCATGAAGCGTCACGGCTTCTCCGGTGTCGGTGCCTCCCACGGTGCCCACAAGAACCACCGCAAGCCCGGTTCCATCGGTGCCTGCGCCACCCCGGGCCGCGTCTTCAAGGGCCTCCGCATGGCCGGTCGCATGGGCAACGTCCGTCAGACGACCATGAACCTCACCGTCCACGCCGTGGATGCCGAGAACTCGCTGCTCCTCATCAAGGGCGCCCTCCCCGGTGCCCGCGGCTCGGTCGTCCTCGTCCGCACCGCCGTGAAGGGAGCCTGAACTCATGGCTAACGCTACTGTCAAGGTCGATCTCCCCGCCGAGATCTTCGACGTCCAGACCAACATCCCGCTCCTGCACCAGGTCGTCGTCGCCCAGCTGGCCGCTGCACGCCAGGGCACGCACAAGGTGAAGACCCGCGGCGAGGTCTCCGGCGCCGGCCGCAAGCCGTTCAAGCAGAAGGGCACCGGCCGCGCCCGCCAGGGCTCGATCCGCGCCCCGCACATGACCGGCGGCGGCGTCGTCCACGGCCCCGTGCCGCGTGACTACAGCCAGCGCACCCCCAAGAAGATGAAGGCCGCTGCCCTCCGCGGCGCCCTCTCGGACCGGGCCCGTAACGGCCGGATCCACGTCGTCGAGTCCCTCGTCTCCGGCGAGAAGCCGAGCACGAAGGGCGCCATGGAGACCCTGCGCGCCCTCTCGGAGCGGAAGAACCTGCTCGTCGTGATCGACCGCGCCGACGAGCTGGCGGCCCTCTCGGTCCGCAACCTCGCCGAGGTGCACGCGATCTACGCCGACCAGCTGAACACGTACGACGTTCTCGTCTCCGACGACGTGGTCTTCACGAAGGCTGCGTTCGACGCGTTCGTGGCGTCCAAGTCCAAGAATGAGGAGGGCTCCAAGTGAGCGCATCCAGCTACAAGGACCCGCGCGACGTCATCTTCGCGCCGGTCGTCTCCGAGAAGAGCTACGGGCTGATCGACGAGGGCAAGTACACCTTCCTGGTGGACCCGCGCTCGAACAAGACCGAGATCAAGATCGCGATCGAGCGCATCTTCTCGGTCAAGGTCGACTCGATCAACACGCTCAACCGCCCGGGCAAGCGCAAGCGCACCAAGTTCGGCTGGGGCGAGCGCAAGAGCACCAAGCGTGCCATCGTCACTCTCAAGGACGGCAGCACGATCGACATCTTCGGCGGTCCGCTCGCCTGAGCGGAGACCACTTTAACGAGGAACAGGTAAATGGCAATCCGTAACTACAAGCCGACTACCCCGGGCCGCCGCGGCTCGAGCGTGGCCGACTTCGCAGAGATCACGCGCTCGACGCCGGAGAAGTCCCTGGTTCGCCCCCTCCCCAAGAAGGGCGGCCGCAACAACTCCGGCAAGATCACCACGCGCCACAAGGGTGGTGGGCACAAGCGCCAGTACCGTCTGATCGACTTCCGTCGTCACGACAAGGACGGCGTCAACGCCAAGGTCGCGCACATCGAGTACGACCCGAACCGCACCGCGCGCATCGCGCTGCTGCACTTCGTGGACGGCACCAAGCGCTACATCATCGCGCCGAACAAGCTCTCCCAGGGCGACATCGTCGAGTCCGGTCCGGACGCCGACATCAAGCCCGGCAACAACCTGCCGCTGCGGAACATCCCGGTCGGTACGGTCATCCACGCCGTCGAGCTCCGCCCCGGTGGCGGCGCGAAGATGGCCCGCTCGGCCGGTGCCTCGATCCAGCTGGTGGCGAAGGAGGGCAAGTATGCCCAGCTCCGCCTCCCCTCGGGCGAGGTCCGCAACGTCGACGTCCGCTGCCGCGCGACGGTCGGCGAGGTCGGCAACGCCGAGCAGTCGAACATCAACTGGGGCAAGGCCGGCCGCATGCGCTGGAAGGGCGTCCGCCCGACCGTCCGCGGTGTCGCCATGAACCCGGTGGACCACCCGCACGGTGGTGGTGAGGGCAAGACCTCCGGTGGCCGTCACCCCGTCAACCCGAACGGCAAGCCCGAGGGCCGCACCCGCCGCCCGAACAAGGCGAGCGACAAGCTCATCGTCCGTCGTCGTCGTACTGGCAAGAACAAGCGATAGGAGCCTGGACACATGCCACGCAGCCTGAAGAAGGGTCCTTTCGTTGACCAGCACCTCTTTGTGAAGGTCGCCAGGGAAAACGAGAAGGGCACCAAGAACGTCATCAAGACCTGGTCCCGCCGCTCGATGATCGTCCCCGACATGCTCGGGCACACGATCGCCGTGCACGACGGACGCAAGCACATCCCGGTCTTCGTCACCGAGTCGATGGTCGGGCACAAGCTCGGCGAATTCGCCCCGACGCGGACTTTCCGCGGCCACGTGAAGGACGACAAGAAGGGCAAGCGCCGCTGATCCCTGCCGCAAGGCAGCAGCAGCGCTGAGCTCTGAGAAAGAGAAGGAAAGCAATGGAAGCCAAGGCAATTGCGCGTCACATCCGCGTAACGCCGATGAAGGCCCGGCGCGTCGTCAACCTTGTTCGTGGCAAGCAGGCGAATGAGGCTCTGGCGATCCTGAAGTTCGCCCAGCAGGCGGCTTCGGAGCCGGTGTACAAGGTCCTCGCGTCCGCGGTGGCCAACGCCCGTGTCCTCGCCGACCGCGACGGTGTCGCGTTCGACGAGAGCGACCTCTACATCTCTGAGGCGTTCGTCGACGAGGGTCCGACCATGAAGCGGTTCCAGCCGCGCGCCCAGGGCCGCGCCTACCGCATCAAGAAGCGCACCAGCCACATCACCGTGGTCGTCGCGACGCCCGAGAACGAGGAGGTCCGGTAAATGGGACAGAAGGTCAACCCCCACGGGTTCCGACTCGGCATCACCACCGACCACGTCTCGCACTGGTTTGCCGACAGCAACAAGCCCGGTCAGCGCTACAAGGACTTCGTCCGTGAGGACGTCAAGATCCGCCAGCTCATGACCAACGGCATGGAGCGCGCCGGCATCGCCAAGGTCGAGATCGAGCGCACCCGCGACCGCGTCCGCGTGGACATCCACACGGCGCGCCCGGGCATCGTGATCGGCCGCCGCGGCGCCGAGGCCGACCGCATCCGCGGCGAGCTCGAGAAGCTCACCGGCAAGCAGGTCCAGCTGAACATCCTCGAGGTCAAGAACCCCGAGGTCGAGGCCCAGCTGGTGGCCCAGGGTGTCGCGGAGCAGCTCTCGAGCCGTGTCGCGTTCCGCCGTGCCATGAAGAAGGCCATGCAGTCGGCGCAGCGCGCCGGTGCCAAGGGCATCCGCATCGCCTGCTCGGGCCGTCTCGGCGGCGCCGAGATGTCCCGCTCGGAGTTCTACCGCGAGGGCCGTGTGCCGCTGCACACGCTCCGCGCGAACATCGACTACGGCTTCTACGAGGCCAAGACCACCTTCGGCCGCATCGGCGTGAAGGTCTGGATCTACAAGGGCGATGTGACCTCCAAGGAGCTGGCTGCCCAGGCTGCCGCCGCTCCGTCCCGCGGTCGTGGTGACCGCGGCGACCGTGCGGGCCGCCCCGGTGGCGAGCGCCGCCGTCGTCCGTCTGGCGACCGCCAGCCGCAGGCCGCCACCGCGGCCGCCGAGGCTCCGGTTGCCGAGGCCGCTGCTCCGGCAGCAGAAGGAGGAGAGGCTTAAATGCTTATCCCGCGTCGTGTGAAGCACCGCAAGCAGCACCACCCGGGTCGCTCGGGCGCTGCCACCGGTGGCACCAAGGTCACCTTCGGCGAGTACGGCATCCAGGCCCTCTCCCCGGCGTACGTGACCAACCGTCAGATCGAGTCCGCTCGTATCGCCATGACCCGTCACATCAAGCGTGGCGGTAAGGTCTGGATCAACATCTACCCGGACCGTCCGCTGACCAAGAAGCCCGCCGAGACCCGCATGGGTTCCGGTAAGGGCTCGCCGGAGTGGTGGGTCGCCAACGTCAAGCCGGGCCGCGTGCTCTTCGAGCTCTCCGGTGTGTCCGACGAGGTGGCGCGCGAGGCCCTGCGCCTCGCCATCCACAAGCTCCCGTTGAAGGCGCGCATCGTGCGCCGCGAAGGTGGTGAATGAGAATGGCAGTCGGTTCGAAGGACATGACGGCTGAGAAGCTCGACCAGCTGGACAACGAGCGCCTCTTCGAGGAGCTCAAGAAGGCCAAGGAAGAGCTGTTCAACCTGCGCTTCCAGTCGGCCACCGGCCAGCTCGAGAACCACGGCCGCCTCCGTGCGGTCAAGAAGGACATCGCCCGCATCTACACGATCCTGCGCGAGCGCGAGCTCGGCATCCGTGCCGAGGCCGCCCCCGTGGTCGCCGAGACGAAGGACACGAAGAAGGCGGCTAAGAAGGCTGCCAAGGCCGAGCCGGCCGAGGCTGCCGAGGAGGACGCCAAGTGAGCGAAGAGAAGAACCTGACGGAGAACGCTGCCGAGCAGCGCGGCCACCGCAAGACGGCCCGCGGCTACGTCGTGTCCGACAAGATGGACAAGACGATCGTCGTCGAGGTCGAGGACCGCGTGAAGCACTCGCTGTACGGCAAGGTCATCCGCCGCACCGAGAAGCGCAAGGCCCACGACGAGAACAACACCGCCGGCATCGGCGACCTCGTTCTCATCGCGGAGACCCGTCCGCTGTCCGCCACCAAGCGGTGGCGCCTCGTCGAGATCCTCGAGAAGGCCAAGTAACCCTTCGCCCCTCGCGGTTCCCGCACCCGTGCCGACGGCCCGTCCCCTCTCGAGGGGGCGGGCCGTCGCCGTTGGCGGTTTCTTTTGGGGGCACCTGGGGCGGGGGCACGGCGGGACGCACGACGGCGGTCGCCCGCCTCCCGCTGCCGGATCGCCATCTGACGGCGCCGGGTCCGGCCCCGAAGTGCGCCTTCGGCCCGAAGCGCCCACCGACAGTTCGCATCTCGCCGTCCAGTCCTCCTTGCGCGGACTTGGATGCGGGAAGTGCACTTCTCGCCGGGGCCATGGGCTGAACCAGCACTTCCCCAAGGCCGAGCCCGCGCGCGATCAGGACTTCACGGAGACCTGGGGACTTCGGGAGCACGCACTGGGTCCCCCACGGGCGCCTGGCATTCGTCCTCCACAGGGGGTGGGCAGGGCATGTCGCCCACATGAGCAGTGCCCGGCGTCGATAGCCCCGGGGCGGCGGCCAGCATGGGTCTATGAGCGCACCCGGACAGGCCTCGGACACAGCCATCCTTGATCTGCTGGCCCGTGACTCGGATCCACGGAGGGCCTTCGCCGCCGGTGACCTCGTGAGGGTCCGCCGGGGCTGCTACTACCCGACGGACGTCTGGCTGGCCCTGACCGATGCCGAACGCTTCCGGCTTGCAGTGGCGGCCCACGCCTGGACGCATCCAGACGCAGTGTTCTGCGGTGAGACGGCGCTGTTCCTCAGGGGCATCCCTGTCGTCAAGGTGCCTCCGACCATCGACGTCGCGACCTCGTCGACCACGCGCTTGGGGATCAGGCCGTCGTCGTTCGCGGTCCGGGGCGCGACGGAACGCTCGGTTCGCGCCCTCGGATCGGCGCCTCCGCCTCTCCGACGCCACTTCCACGCGACTGCGATGCCGCAGGAAGTCCCCGGCTATCTCACGGTGCCCATCGTGGAGGCACTTGTCGAGACGATGGTGCACGCCAAGTTCGCCCGCGCGCTCACGGTCGCCGACGGAGTGCTCCGCCTCGACGCTGAAGCGCCTCTGCTCGACCGGGCACCTGTCCTCGGGGCCATCACTGCGCTGCGGTACGCCACCCATCGGCGGCGCTGCGAGGCTGTTGCATCGCTTGCACGGGCTGGAGCCGAGTCGCCTGGCGAATCGGTAAGCCGGGCGCTCATGCTGCGGTTCGGCTTCCCCGAGCCCGTTCTGCAGCGCGAATACGCGGATGCCCAGGGCCTCATCGGCAGGACTGACTTCGCGTGGCCCCCCGGAACGGGGGCCGCCCCGACGCCCTCCGGCAAGGAGCGGGTGGGGGAGTTCGACGGGTGGGGCAAGTACTTCGACTCCGAGCTCAACGGAGGCGAAAGCCCAGTCGCGGTGATCAAGAGGGAGAAGAAGCGCGAGAACCGGCTCCTCGCGCTGGGCCATCCGGTGCTCCGCTGGACGTGGGCGGAGCTCGAACAGCCGGCGAGGTTCCGCTCGATGCTGGTCGCCAGTGGTCTCCCCCCATCCCGAAGTGCAGCTTTCGCCCTGTAGCGCAGGTGACGCTGGCTTCCCACCCGTCGAAGTGCCGATTCAGCTGCGGGCGGTCGGCGAGAAGTGCACTTCTCGCCGTGCAGTCGCTTGAAGGCGGACTTCGTGGCGAGAACGGGACTGAGGGCGCAGGGAACCCGGCGCGGGAGCCCTGGGGGATTCGGGCTGGACACGCGCGCCGTGCTACGATATTGAGCTTGTACGGCTGGCTTCGCCATGCCGTCGAAAACCTCGTGAACCATCGTGCCACCGCATAATGCCCTTCTGCCGAAGGGGAGCGCCCCGGCGCTGTCCTCGGGCAGGAAGGGGACACATGCGCGCGGCACGGTGATTCAGGCCCGATCTGGCCACATCCAGGCGGGTCGAGAGACGCCCCATCAACCGTTCCGCAAGGCTCGCTCTGCAGCAGGACCGCAGGTGCGAGAACCAGCGAGACGTTAGGAGTAGAAGTGATTCAGCAGGAGTCGCGGCTCAAGGTCGCCGACAACACGGGTGCGAAGGAAATCCTCACCATCCGCGTTCTCGGTGGTTCGGGCCGCCGCTACGCAGGTATCGGCGATGTCATCGTCGCCACCGTCAAGGATGCAATCCCTGGCGGCAACGTCAAGAAGGGCGACGTGGTCAAGGCCGTCATCGTCCGCACCAAGAAGGAGCGCCGCCGCGCGGACGGCTCCTACATCAAGTTCGACGAGAACGCGGCAGTCATCCTCAAGAACGACGGGGATCCCCGTGGCACCCGTATCTTCGGCCCGGTCGGCCGCGAGCTGCGCGACAAGAAGTTCATGAAGATCGTCTCGCTGGCTCCGGAGGTGCTCTGACTCATGGCCGCAAAGATCAAGAAGGGCGACCTCGTCCAGGTCATCACCGGCACCAAGCAGGACAAGGGCGGTGACAAGGGGAAGCAGGGCAAGGTCCTGAAGGTGTTCCCCGAGGACAACCGCGTCCTGGTTGAGGGCATCAACCGCGTGACCAAGCACACCAAGGTGGGCCAGTCCCAGCGCGGTACCAAGACCGGCGGCATCGAGCAGGTCGAGGCCCCGATCCACATCTCGAACGTGGCCCTCGTGGACCCCGAGACCAAGAAGCCCACTAGGGTCGGCTTCCGCCTCGAGACCGTGGAGAAGGACGGCGTGCAGAAGACCGTCCGCATCCGCTACTCCAAGGCCACCGGGAAGGACATCTGATGACTGAGACTGTCGAGACTCCGGTCAAGGTCGTTCCTCGCCTCAAGGCGAAGTACGCGGAGACCATCAAGCAGGCCCTCCTCGAGGAGTTCAAGTACGAGAACGTGAACCAGGTCCCGCGCCTGGTCAAGGTTGTCGTCAACATGGGCGTCGGCGACGCCGCGAAGGACTCCAAGCTCATCGAGGGCGCTGTGCGCGACCTGACCCTCATCACGGGCCAGAAGCCGCAGGTCACCAAGGCCCGCAAGTCCATCGCCCAGTTCAAGCTGCGTGAGGGCATGCCCATCGGCGCCTTCGCGACGCTCCGCGGCGACCGCATGTGGGAATTCGTGGACCGCCTCGTCTCCCTCGCGCTGCCCCGTATCCGCGACTTCCGCGGCCTCTCGGGCAAGCAGTTCGACGGCAACGGCAACTACACGTTCGGCCTCACCGAGCAGGTCATGTTCCACGAGATCGATCAGGACAAGATCGATCGCCTCCGTGGCATGGACATCACGGTTGTCACCACCGCGAAGACCGACGACGAGGGCCGTGCGCTTCTGAAGCACCTCGGCTTCCCGTTCAAGACCGAAGACTGAATCGCTACGTGACAGGTCCGCATCGGGCGCACAGCCCGGAACGGAAACCGGCACGAGGAAGGGCATGAGCCCACAATGACTATGACTGATCCCGTCGCAGACATGCTTACTCGTCTGCGCAACGCCAACGCGGCCTACCACGACGACGTCACGATGCCGTCGTCGAAGCTGAAGGTGCGCGTGGCCGACATCCTGAAGGCCGAGGGCTACATCGCCGGCTGGAAGGAAGAGGACGCCGAGGTCGGCAAGAAGCTGACCCTCACGCTCAAGTTCGGTCCGAACCGCGAGCGCTCCATCGCGGGTGTCCGCCGCATCTCCAAGCCGGGCCTCCGCGTGTACGCGAAGTCCACGAACCTCCCGCACGTCCTGGGCGGCCTCGGCATCGCCATCCTGTCTACCTCTTCGGGGCTCCTGACTGACCGTCAGGCCTCCAAGAAGGGCGTGGGCGGCGAAGTCCTCGCATACGTCTGGTAAGGGAAGGAAGAAGAAGATATGTCCCGCATTGGACGTCTCCCCATCACCGTCCCGTCCGACGTTGAGGTCAAGATCGACGGACCCGTCGTGACCGTGAAGGGCGCCAAGGGCGAGCTGGTCCACACTGTGGCCAGCCCCATCGAGGTCTCCCTCGACGACACCACCCTCTCGGTGACCCGTCCCAACGACGAGCGCCTCTCGCGCTCGCTCCACGGCCTGACGCGCACGCTCCTGTTCAACATGATCGAGGGCGTGACCAAGGGCTACGAGAAGAAGCTCGAGATCGTCGGCACCGGTTACCGCGTGCAGGCCAAGGGCTCGGACCTCGAGTTCGCGCTCGGCTTCTCCCACCCGGTGAACATCACTGCCCCCGAGGGCATCACGTTCGCCGTCGAGGGACCGACGAAGTTCTCGGTCTCCGGCATCGACAAGCAGCAGGTCGGTGAGGTGGCTGCCAACATCCGCAAGCTGCGCAAGCCCGACCCGTACAAGGGCAAGGGCATCCGCTACGCCGGCGAGGTTGTCCGCCGCAAGGTCGGAAAGGCTGGTAAGTAACCATGGCTCTGGGCATCAACAAGAAGCGCGCCGCCAAGTCCAAGCAGCAGGCTCGGTCCCGTCGCCACTTCCGCCTCCGCAAGAAGGTCGTCGGCTCTGCCGAGCGTCCCCGTCTGGTCGTGAACCGCTCCTCGCGGCACGTGTTCGTCCAGGTTGTCGACGACAGCAAGGGCGTCACGCTGGTCTCCGCCTCCACGCTCGAGGCCGACCTCCGCTCGTTCGAGGGTGACAAGACCGCCAAGGCCAAGCGCGTCGGCGAGCTCATCGCCGAGCGTGCGAAGGCTGCGGGCATCGAGGCCGTCGTGTTCGACCGTGGTGGCAACAAGTACCACGGCCGCGTGGCTGCGATCGCGGACGGCGCACGTGAAGGTGGGCTGGCCCTGTGACCGCTGAGAACAACGAGAAGGTTAACGTGACCGAGCAGAATGCAACCGAGGCTGCCGGCTCCGCTCCCGCTACCGAGGATCGCCGCGGCGGTCGTCGTGGCGAGGGCCGCGGCCAGGGCCGTGGCGATCGCGGTGGCCGTGGCGGCCGCGACAGCCGCGACGCCGAGAAGAGCCAGTTCATCGAGCGCGTGGTGACCATCAACCGCGTCGCCAAGGTCGTCAAGGGCGGCCGTCGCTTCAGCTTCACCGCCCTCGTGGTGGTGGGCGACGGCAACGGCATGGTCGGCGTCGGCTACGGCAAGGCCAAGGAGGTCCCCGCGGCCATCGCCAAGGGCGTGGAGGAGGCCAAGAAGTCCTTCTTCCGCGTCCCGCGCGTCGGCACCACCGTCCCGCACCTGGTGCAGGGCGAGGCCGCCGCTGGTGTGGTCATGCTCCGTCCGGCTGCCCCGGGTACCGGTGTGATCGCCGGCGGTCCGGTGCGCGCCGTGCTCGAGTGCGTCGGCATCCACGACGTGCTGTCGAAGTCCCTCGGGTCCTCGAACGCCATCAACATCGTCCACGCGACGGTGGAGGCGCTCAAGAGCCTCGAGGAGCCGCAGGCCGTGGCCGCCCGCCGTGGCCTGCCGCTGGACGAGGTTGCTCCGGCTGCACTCGTGCGGAACCTCCAGAACACGAAGGCAGGTGCATGAGTCATGGCGAAGAACCTGACTCCCTCCGACGCCACGTTGGAGATCACTCAGATCAAGGGCGTCATCGGCGCCAAGCAGAACCACCGCGAGACCCTGCGTTCGCTCGGCCTCAAGCGGATCGGCCACACGGTCACCCGCAAGGCCGACGCCGTGACCGTGGGCATGATCAACACGGTTCCGCACCTCGTGAAGGTTGAGGAGGCGAAGTAATGGCAGAGAAGGCCAAGGAGCAGAGCTCCGAGAAGAACACGGCCCTCAAGGTCCACCACCTGCGTCCGGCCATCGGCGCCAAGACCGCGAAGACCCGTGTGGGTCGCGGTGAGGGCTCCAAGGGCAAGACCGCCGGCCGTGGCACCAAGGGCACGAAGGCCCGCTACCAGGTCAAGGCCGGCTTCGCGGGCGGGCAGCTTCCGCTGCACATGCGCCTGCCGAAGCTCCGCGGCTTCAAGAACCCGTTCCGCGTCGAGTTCCAGGTCGTGAACCTGGACCGCATCTCGGAGCTGTTCCCCGAGGGCGGCACCATCGCGGTCGAGGATCTCGTGGCCAAGGGCGCCGTTCGCAAGAACGAGCCGGTCAAGGTCCTCGGCTCCGGCGACATCACCGTCAAGGTCGATGTCACGGCGCACGCCTTCTCGGCCTCGGCCGAGGAGAAGATCGCCGCAGCCGGCGGCTCCACGACCGTCCTCTGAGACGAGACGGAGCGCGGCTGACGCCGTGAAGCGCAAGGCCCCGGCCGGCGTCGTGCACACCGCACGACGCCGGCCGGGGCCCCTCGCGTTAAGGCGCGCCCACCGCACGGAGGGTGCCGCTCGTCGCAGGACGGCCCGGGCGATTATCGGCTCGGGGTCCCGTGCGGCTAGACTCAAGAGCTGGACCTCAGACTCCGGAGCACTGACCCGTGTCTCGGAGCGTCGACTCTACATTCCTCGACACGGGGGAGGAGAAGCGTGCTTTCTGCGATCGGCCGGGCTTTCCGGACGCCCGACCTGCGGCGCAAGCTGCTGTTCACGCTGGGCATCATCGCTATTTTCCGGCTCGGGGCGTTCATTCCGTCCCCGGGCGTGAACTACCAGAACGTCAAGGCCTGCCTCTCTCCCGGTGTGAGCGGACAGGCGACCGGCATCTACCAGATGCTGAACCTGTTCAGCGGCGGCGCTCTGCTGCAGGTCTCGATCTTCGCCCTGGGCATCATGCCGTACATCACGGCGAGCATCATCGTGCAGCTGCTGCGCGTGGTGATCCCCCGGTTCCAGGAGCTCTACGACGAGGGCCAGGCCGGCCAGACGAAGCTCACCCAGTACACGCGCTACCTGACGATCGCGCTGGGCCTGCTGAACGCCACCACGCTGGTGTCGCTCGTGCGCTCGGGTCAGCTGTTCCCGAACTGCCAGCTGCAGATCATCCCGGACACGTCCGTCATCGCGACGGTCCTCGTGGTCATCACCCTGACCGCCGGCACCGGCCTCATCATGTGGATGGGCGAGCTCGTGACCGAGAAGGGGATCGGCAACGGCATGTCGCTGCTGATCTTCACCTCGATCGCGGCGCAGTTCCCCGCCTCCCTCGGCGCGATCTGGACCTCCAAGGGCCCGGGCACCTTCTTCATCGTGCTGGTGGTCGGCCTCGTCACCATGGCGCTGGTCATCTTCGTCGAGCAGTCGCAGCGCCGGATCCCGGTGCAGTACGCCAAGCGCATGATCGGCCGCCGGACCGTGGGCGGCACGAGCACGTACATCCCGATCAAGGTCAACATGGCGGGCGTCATCCCGGTCATCTTCGCCTCGTCGATGCTGTACCTCCCCGCGCTCGTCGCGCAGTTCAACACCCCGCACGACGGCTCGGCTCCGGCCGGCTGGGTCGAGTGGATCAACAACAACCTCACCCGCGGGGACCATCCGGTCTACATGGTCATCTACTTTGTGATGATCGTGTTCTTCACCTACTTCTACGTCGCGATCACCTTCAACCCTGAAGAGGTCTCCGACAACATGAAGAAGTACGGCGGGTTCATCCCCGGCATCCGTGCCGGCCGGCCCACTGCGGACTATCTGCAGTACGTACTCTCGCGCATCACGCTGCCGGGTGCCCTGTACCTCGGCATCGTGGCTCTGATCCCGCTCATCGCCCTGGTGCTCGTCAATGCCAACCAGAACTTCCCGTTCGGCGGCACGTCGATCCTGATCGTGGTGGGCGTCGGCCTGGAGACGGTCAAGCAGATTGATGCGCAGCTCCAACAGCGACACTACGAAGGACTACTGCGATGACGAGAATGCTCCTTATTGGCCCTCCCGGTTCCGGCAAGGGTACCCAGGCGGAACGAATCTCGGACCGCCTCGGTATCGTCGCGATCTCCACGGGCGACATCTTCCGCTACAACGTCAAGGAGCAGACCCCGCTCGGCGTCGAGGCGAAGAAGTACATGGATGCCGGCGACTTCGTCCCCGACTCGGTGACGAACAAGATGGTCCGCGACCGCCTCACGGAGGACGACACGGCCAGCGGATTCCTCCTCGACGGGTACCCGCGCACCGTCGCGCAGGTCGAGTACCTCGACGGCATCCTGGCCGAGAAGGGGCAGTCGCTCGACGTCGTGCTCCAGCTGACCGCGGACGACGACGAGCTGGTAGCCCGACTGCTCGGCCGCGCCAAGGAGACGGGCCGCAGCGACGACACCGAGGACGTGATCCGTCACCGCCTCGAGCTCTACCACACGCAGACCGAGGCGGTCGTGTCCCAGTACGCGGACCGCGGCACGCTGACCAAAGTCGACGGCATCGGCGCCATCGACGAGGTCACCGAGCGGGTCCTGGCGGCCATCGAGTCCGTCAAGTCCGCCTCGTAGGCGGTTTCAGCAGTACGACGTGCGGCGCCGTCCGGTGGGATTCCCCCCGGGCGGCGCCGCACGCACTTTGTGAGGGAGGAGCCCATCGTGGGCAGCCAGCGGAAGATCGAGTACAAGAACAACGGGCAGCTGCGGATCATGGCGGAGGCCGGGGTGCTGCTCAGCCGCGCCCTCGACGCCGCGGTGGCGGCCGTGGCGCCCGGGGTGACGACGGACGAGCTCGACGCCGCGTTCGCCGAGGTGGTCGACGCCGCGGGCGCCCAGTACAACTTCCTCGGCTACTACGGCTACCCCAAGCACATCTGCGTCTCCGTCAATGACGAGGTGGTGCACGGCATCCCCGGACCGCGCCGGCTCGCCGAGGGCGACGTGCTCTCGATCGACGGCGGCTGCGTGGTGCGCGGCTGGAACGCCGACTCGGCGCGGACGGTGATCGTGGGGGAGGGCGACCCCGAGGACGTTCGCCTGTCCGAGGTGACGCGCGCCGCCGTGTGGGCCGGCATCGCGGCCTTCGCGCGCGCCTCCTACGTGGGCGAGATCGGGGACGCGATCGACGACTTCGTCTCCGCGCAGGAGGGTGCGCCGCTGGGCATCCTCGAGGACTACGTGGGCCACGGCATCGGCTCCGCGATGCACATGGCGCCGGACGTGCTCAACTACCGCACCGGCCACCGCGGGGCGAAGATCAAGCCCGGCATGGCCCTCGCGATCGAGCCGATGCTCGTGCGCGGCTCGATCGAGACGAAGACCCTGGGCGACGAGTGGACCGTCGTCACGACGGACGGCTCGCGGGCGTCCCAGTGGGAGCACTCCGTGGCGCGGCACAGCGGGGGCATCTGGGTGCTCACCGCCCCGGACGGCGGCGCCTCCGAGCTCGCGCCCCTGGGCGTGACTCCCGTGCCGATCCCGGCCTGACGTTCCCGCTGGTTCCGCCGGACGCCGGCCACCCGCCGGGGAATACCCGCCGGTAGCACCGCGTTGGGCCCGGGTATGAAGGCCATTGCATACGACCACTTCGGATCCGCCGACGTCCTCGAGCTCAAGGACCTCCCCGACCCGCACCCGGGCTCCGACTCGGTGCTCGTCCAGGTGAAGTCCGCGAGCCTGAACCCCGTGGACTACAAGGTGCGCGAGGGCTACCTGCAGGGCGTGATCGACGCCGTCTTCCCCGTGGTCCCGGGCTGGGACGTGGCCGGCGTCGTGGTCAAGGCCGGGCTGGACACCCCGGAGTTCGCGGTGGGCGACGAGATCCTCGCCTACGCCCGCAAGGACGTCATCTCCGGCGGCACCCTCGCCGAGCTCGTCGAGGTGCCCGTGCGCACCGCGGCCCGCAAGCCCGAGGGCCTCAGCTTCGAGGACGCCGCGGCGCTGCCGCTCGCGGGCCTCACCGCGCTGCAGACCGTGCGCCGGGCCGGGGTCGCCGCCGGGTCCACCGTGCTCATCCACGCGGCCGCGGGCGGCGTGGGCTCCTACGCGACCCAGCTGGCAGTCCTCGCCGGCGCCCGTGTGGTGGGCACCGCCTCGGAGGGCAACCACGACTACCTGCGCTCCCTCGGCGCCGAGCCCATCGCGTACGGCGAGGGCCTCGTCGAGGCGGCGCGCGCCCTGGCCCCGGAGGGCTTCGACGTGATCCTCGACTTCGTGGGGAAGGGCGCCCTGGACACCGTCCCGCAGCTGCTGCGCGCGGGCGGCACCGCCGCCTCCATCACCGATCCCGCCGCCCGCGACGAGTACGGCGGCCAGTACGTCTGGGTGCGCCCCGATGCGGCCGACCTCGCCGAGCTCGCCCAGCTCGCCGCCGACGGCAGGCTCAAGGTCGAGGTCGCGGACCTCGTCGAGCTCGCGCAGGCCGCCGACGCGTACCGGACCCTCGAGGGCGGCCACGTGCGCGGCAAGCTCGTGGTCCGCCCCTGACGTGACGCGACCCGCCTGACGCACGACGGCGCCGCCCCCCTTCGGAAGGTGGGCGGCGCCGTCGTGCGTGGCCGGGGTGCGCTACGCCTTGAGCTTGGGCTTCACGTCCTTGTCGTAGATGCCCTGCAGCGTCTTCTTCAGGTCGCCCATGGTGGACTTCACGTCGGCCTGCTGGGTGACGATCTTCGAGACGGCCTTGGCCATCTCCTGGTCGGCGCCCGGCAGGAACACGCGCGCGTTGTCCTGGACCTTGGTCACGGCAAGCTGGTCGATCGCCGTCTGGATCTGCGGGGTCTTGGCCAGCACGGCCGTCATGTCCGCGGACTTGTTGACCGGCATGTACCCCGTGGCCCCGGAGAAGGCCGCGGCGTTCTCCGGCTGGCCCACGAACTTGATGAACATCGCCGCGGCGAGCTGCTGCTCCTTGGAGATCCCGGAGGGGATGCCGAGGCCCGCGCCGCCCGTGGGGCACACCGGCTTGGTCGCCTTGGGGCCGCCGGGGAGGAAGCCGACGCCCACGTTGAACTTGGCCGTCTTGAGCACGCCCACGAGGGAGCCCGTCGAGGAGATCGTCGCCGAGGCGATGCCGCCGCCGAAGTCCGCCGAGGAGTCCTTCGAGGACACGCCGGCCCACTTGTCCTTGTACACCGAGTCCTGGATCCACTGCATCGCGGCGACGGCGTCGTCCGAGTCGCACGTGATGTCCCAGCCCTTGGACCAGCCCGAGCCCCAGCCCCACAGGTTGTTCTGCAGGGTCCAGCCCGCGTAGTCGGCCAGCGCCGGGTACATGTACGCGTACTGGGCGCCCGAGGCGGCCTTGATCTTCGGGGCCCAGTCGCCGAACTCGGACCACGTGGCCGGGGCCCGGTCGGGGAGCCCGGCGGCCTTGAAGTGGTCCTTGTTGTAGTAGAACAGCGGCGTGGAGCGCGCGTACGGCATGGCCCACTGCTTGTTCGCGTACTGGTAGTCCTGCACGAGCGAGTCGCGGTAGTCGCTGAGCTTGATGCCCAGCTGCTTGATCGCGGAGTCCATCGGGATGATGTTGCCGTTGATGTAGTAGCGGAACCACCACACGTCGGAGAGCAGCACGACGCCGGGCAGCCCCGAGTTCGCGGCCTGCGCGGTCTGGAACTTCTGGGCGATCTCCTCGTAGTTGGCCCCGGCCGTGACGAGGTTGACCTTGATGCCCGGGTTCGCGGCCTCGAACTTCGCCACGAGCTGCTTCTCGATGTCCTCGGACTTGCCCGGGTGGCTGGACCAGAAGTCGATCGACGCCGCCGGCTTGACGTCCTTGAAGTCGATGTCGGCGACCGCGGAGCTCGCGCTGCTGCCGGAGGTGTCGGGGCCGCCGCACGCGGCGAGGGCCGCTACGGACGCGCTGGCGCCGGCGAGGCCGAGGAAGTGCCGACGATCGAGTCGGAATGCCATTGCTTGTGCCTTTCGTAGGTGCTGGAAGGTGATGGAGCGGTCCGCTACCCGGTGACCGAGCCTTGGGTGAGGCCGGCGACGATGTAGCGCTGGAGCATGGCGAAGATGACGAGGACGGGCACGATCACGAGGACCGCGCCGGCCATGAGGATGCCCCAGGAGCCGGTGCCGCTCTCGGAGTTCTGCAGGAGGGTCAGCCCCACCGGGAGGGTCATGACCTCGGGCTTGTCCGTGATGATGAGCGGCCAGATGTAGTCGTTCCACTCGGAGACGATCGTCACGAGCGCCACAGTGGCGATCGAGGGCACCGAGACCGGCACCACGATGCTCCAGAGCCGCTTCCAGTGGCCCGCGCCGTCGATCTCGGCGGCCTCGAGGATCGAGCCCGGCAGGGTCATGAAGTGCTGGCGCAGCAGGAAGGTGCCGAACGCCGTGCCGAGGCCGGGCAGGATGATGCCCCACAGGGTGTTCTTCCCGCCGATGCTCGCGATGAGCACGTAGTTGGGCAGGATCGCGACCTGGGAGGGCACCATGAGCGCCACAAGGATCAGGATGAAGACGATGTTCTTGAACGGGAAGCGCACGAACACGAGTGCGTAGGCGGTCATGATGGCGAGGGTCACCTTCACGACCGCTCCGACCGCCGTGACGATCGTCGAATTGAGGAAGAACCGCGCGAACGGGACCGTGGTCATCGCCGTCTTGTAGTTGTCGAGGTTGACCGACTGGGGGAGGACCTTGAGGTCTGTCGTGACGATCTCGCCGGGGGTCTTGAACGAGCTCACGACCATCCACAGCAGGGGCAGCGCCACGATGAGCGTGGCGATGATGAGCGGAACGTAGCCGCCGGCGATGGTGCGGACCAGGTTCTGGGACGAGAACGGGCGGGGGCGCTCGGGCTCGCCGGCGGTCTCCGTGACGGTGACGGGTGCGGGGGCGGTCATGCGTAGTGCACCTTCCTCTCGACGAAGCGGATCTGCACGACCGTGATCACGAGCAGGATCACGAACAGGATCACCGAGATCGACGCCGAGTAGCCGGCCCGGTTGTAGGAGCCGAACGCCTGCATGTACGCCTCGTAGATGAGCGTGCTCGTGCCGTTGCCGAGCGGGGTCATGATGCGGATGAGGTCGAACGCCTGGAGGCTCGAGAGGATCGTGGTGATGAGCAGGAAGAACGTGGTGGGGGAGAGCAGCGGGAGGCTGATGCTCAGGAAACGGCGGGTCGCCCCGGCGCCGTCGATCGCGGCGGCCTCCATGACGTCGCCCGGGAGGGACTGCAGGCCCGCGAGGTACACGACCGCGCAGTAGCCGAGGTTCTTCCAGATGTAGACGATGATCACCATGGTCAGCGCGAGCTGCGGGTCGTTGAACCACTGCGGGCTCGCGACGCCGAACGTGCGAAGGAACCAGGCAAGGGCGCCGTAGCCGGGGTCGAAGATGAACATCCACACCAGGCCCACGCCCACGCCCGAGAGGACGTAGGGGGCGAACACTGCCGACCGGGCGAACGTGGTGCCACGGACCTTGGCGTTCAGCGCGAGCGCGACGAGGAGGCCGAGCACCATGGACAGGCCCACGGTGAGCACCGTGAAGATCGCGGTGGTGCCGAGGACGCGCGGGGCGTCGTCGCTGCCGAAGAACGTCGCGTAGTTCTCGAAGCCGATGTTCCGGGCCGTCTTGGACCCGAGGGTCCAGTCGAGGAACGAGTACTGGAGGTTCGCGAACAGGGGCCGGTAGGTGAACACGGCGATGAGGACCAGGTTCGGCAGCGCGAACGCGAGGAAGACGAAGAAGTCGCGGCGGCTGCGGCCGGAGAAGCGGCGGCGCCTGCGCTCGGGACGGGATGGGGAGGAGGCGCCCTGGTGACGCTCCAAGGTCGACTCGCTCATGGATGAATCCTGCAAGCGGGATGGGACATTGACAAGCATTCCTTCAAGATCTGGGGTATGGGCGTGAAACCCCCGCGTAGTAGTGGACCACGGCCCAGCGGGGGCCCTGACCGGAATTTGCCCCCACCCCCAGCAAATTCCGTTCCGTGTATCCAAGAGTTCACACTGCGTTAGCGTAATGAGTGGCGTGCGCCACACCCAACGGCCGCGCCGGGGCGTAGGGTACCCGCCGTTGAGCGGGGGCAGGAGCGGGCGTTGAATGGGCCCATGGATTCCCTTCTCGATGTCCCCGGCCTCCGGGTCGGCCACGCCCAGCGCACGGACGACGGATGGCTGAGCGGGGTGACCGCCGTCGTGCTCCCTCCCGGCAGCGCCGGCGGGGTCGATGTCCGCGGCGGTGGCCCGGGCACGATTGAGACCGATGCCCTCGACCCGTCCACCCTCGTGCAGACCGTCGATGCGATCGCCCTGTGCGGGGGGAGCGCGTACGGGCTCGCGGCGGCCAGCGGCGTGCAGCTGTGGCTCGAGCAGCAGGGCCAGGGGCACCCCGTGGTGGGCGGCGTGGTGCCGATCGTCGCCGGCGCGGTGATCTTCGACCTCGGCCGGGGCGGGGACTTCGCCGCGCGGCCCGACGCTGCGATGGGCTTCGAGGCGGCGGCCGCGTGCGTGGGGCTCGAGGACGCGCCCGACGGCGGGCTCCGCGGCTGCGTCGGCGCCGGCACCGGGGCGGCGGTGGGCAGGGCCCTGTACAAGGGCGGCGTGGGGATGGCATCGGTGCGCCTGCCGGACGGCCCCGTGCCCGGACCGCCCGGGGGTGCGCCGGTGGTCCTGCCCGAGGGGATCGTGGTCGGGGCGCTCGCCGTGGTGAACGCCGCCGGGGTGCCGGTGTTCCCGGGGGCCGTGGTGGCGGCGCCCCCGGCCGAGGGGGAGGCCGAGATTGCGCAGGAGGCGGCCTCGGCCGGTGAGGGCGGTGGCTCCGGACGCGCCTCCGGACGCACCGGGGCGTCCGGGGCGCCGGGCCCCCTCAATACGACGCTCGTGGTCGTGGCGACGAACGCCTCCCTGACCCCCGCAGAATGCAAGCGCCTGGCCACGGCCGCGCACTCGGGCCTGGCCCGCGCCCTGGACCCGAGCCACACCCTCGTGGACGGGGACACGGTCTTCGGCGTGTCCACGCGGGCCATCGAGCTGGACCGCTCCTCGGAAGCGGGGCGCGTCGTCGGCCTCATGTCCGTGCAGGTCGCCGCCGCCAACGCCGTCAGGGAGGCCATCCTGGACGGGGTCCGCTCGGCAACGGCCGTGACCACCCCGGCCGGGACCTGGGAGCGATTCCCCGTGCCGTGACCTTCTCCTCTGGGCGGGCGCCGCACTGGGTCGGTTGACTGGGTGCAGCGATCCGCGCCGCGAGAGGGGATGGAAGCGATGGTTGAGAACCTCGTGAAGACCGTGGAGATCAATGCGCCGGTGGACACCGTCTTCACGTTCCTCAGTGACCCGACGCGGTGGATGCTCGCCTTCCCCGGCGACAGCGATGTCACGGACGTCCAGCTCGCCCCGGACGGAGTGGGCACGTCGGCGAAGTGGGCGGCGAGGATTTTCGGCATCCACATGTCCGTGACCCACGAGTACCGGGAGGTGGTCCCCAACCAGCGGATCGTCTCGAAGGCCTCGGCCGGCCCTGTGCTCACCTTCTCCCTCGAACCCGCCGGCGCCGGGACGAGGCTGAGCGTCGAGCAGGGGTTCGACATCGAGACCCCGCTCGTGCGGGTGCCGCTCCAGGCGCTCTTCACCCGATGGGCCGAGGATGACATCGAGGGCCTGGTCGCCAACATCAAGAGCCTCGTGGAGACCGGACAGAAGGCCATCCTCCAGCCCGAGAAGAAGCCCGGCCACACGCTGACCTGGTCCGGCGCCGTCAGCATCCAGGCCCCGGTGGAGCGCGTGTTCGACCTGGTGAAGGACCCAACGGTGTGGCTGGGGCCGGATGTCCAGATCTCAGACCTCGAGGTGGCGCCGGAGGGCGTCGGAACAACCTTCGCCGCCTCGTGGCGGATTCTGGGCATCCCGCTCAAGACGACCCACGAGTACACGGAGTTCGTCCCCAACGAGCACTTCACGTCCAAGGCCGCGCTCGGGCCGGTGTTCGTGGTGGCGGTGGCACCTGAGGACGGCGGGACCCGCCTGAGCATGCGGTCGGACGTCATCCCGTCCAACTGGGCTGACGCCGCCGTCGATTCGCTGGTCATCAAGCTCACGGAGCGCAGCCAGGAGGAGCTGTTGGCTGGGATCAAGGCCAAAGCCGAGGCTGAGGCTGGTGCGGGGCAGTAGGCGGCACGTCAGTAGACGGGGAGGCTGCCCTGGCCCAGGCGGCCCGAGACGGCAGCGCCCACGCGGCGCACCATCTGTGCCGTCCGGTGGACCACGTCGGCGTAGCTGACCCGCAGGGCGGCAAAGCCGCGGGCCTGGGCTGCCCCGTCCCGCAGGTAGTCGCTGTACCGGCTCTCGGGCTGCTGGTGCGTCTTCCCATCGATCTCAAGATCGAGGCACCGCTCCACGATGTGGGTCGGAGCACTGCTCCTGTCCGGATGGCCGACACGAGATCGTGCTGGGTCACGCCCGCCGCCAGCAGCTCCGAGCGGCGCGCCGCCCCGTCGTTCTCCCGAAGGGCCTTCAGTACCCGGTCCATGCACCGATGGTGGCGGACCGCGCTGGCCTGGTGCCGGGCCGCCCTGCTCGGATTGCTGGAGAGCAGTGCACCCAAAGGTGGGGAGCACTGCACCCAAGGGTGGGGAGGAGCGCAGGTGGGGGAGGGCGCCCCGGGCCTACGGAGCCGGGGAACGGCACGGCGTGTACCATGGGCGGATTTAACTTCCGCGCCCACGTGGCGTACAGTTGTGTGTTGGCTGTCGGCCCTTCCATGCCCATTTGGGGCGTGCGGGAAGCCAGTCGTCAAACCATACACGTCCGCCGGGGAGCTCCGTGCGCCCGGCGGCAGAGAAAGTTAGCGGAGGCTATGGCCAAGAAGGACGGTGTCATCGAGATCGAGGGCGTCGTGACTGAAGCGCTGCCCAACGCAATGTTCCGCGTTGAGCTGACGAACAAGCACGTCGTACTCGCTCACATCTCTGGCAAGATGCGCCAGCACTACATCCGCATCCTCCCTGAGGACCGCGTCGTGGTGGAGCTCAGCCCGTACGACCTGACTCGCGGCCGGATCGTCTACCGCTACAAGTAAGCAGCCGCGCCCGGGGGCACCCGGGCGTCAATGCTGACCACCTGCAGAACACGCAAAGGACACAGCCATGAAGGTCAAGCCGAGCGTCAAGCAGATCTGCGACAAGTGCAAGGTGATCCGCCGCAATGGGCGGGTCATGGTGATCTGCGAGAACCCGCGCCACAAGCAGCGCCAGGGCTGATCCCCTCCCGCGAGGGAGAGGATCAGGCCGGGCAACGCCCACGCAATAACTAGAGAAGGCAGCACAAGCTGCGCTGGGACGAATGGGCCCGGACAGCTGACCCCCGGCCCGGAGGCTGGGGCCGCTCGAGAACGGAGCGGGTGTCCTGCCTACGACCTCCGGATAGCACAAGGAGAACCGCCGATATGGCTCGTCTCGCTGGCGTTGACATTCCCCGCGAAAAGCGGCTGGAAATCGCGCTCACTTACATCTACGGCGTGGGTCGCACCCGTGCGAAGGAAACGCTCGCTGCCACGGGCATCAGCGCGGATGTCCGGGTCAAGGACCTGACGGACGCTGAGCTGGTCCAGCTGCGTGACTACATCGAGGGCAACTACAAGGTTGAGGGTGACCTCCGCCGCGAGGTGGCCGCCGACATCCGCCGCAAGGTCGAGATCGGCAGCTACGAGGGTCTGCGCCACCGCCGGGGCCTCCCGGTCCGCGGCCAGCGCACCAAGACCAACGCTCGTACCCGCAAGGGCCCGAAGCGCACCGTCGCAGGCAAGAAGAAGGCCGGCCGCTGATAGCGGTCACCCAAAACTTTAGGTAGGAGAAGCTACATGCCCCCAAAGACTCGTGCGACGTCGGTCCGCAAGCCGCGCCGCAAGGACAAGAAGAACATCGCGCTCGGTCAGGCGCACATCAAGAGCACCTTCAACAACACCATCGTGTCCATCACGGACCCGTCCGGTGCTGTGATCTCCTGGGCTTCGGCCGGTGAGGTCGGCTTCAAGGGCTCGCGCAAGTCCACCCCGTACGCTGCGCAGCAGGCCGCCGAGTCCGCCGCGAAGCGTGCCCAGGAGCACGGCCTCCGCAAGGTCGACGTCTTCGTGAAGGGTCCGGGTTCGGGCCGCGAGACCGCCATCCGCGCGCTGCAGGCCGCTGGCCTCGAGGTCGGGTCCATCCAGGACGTGACCCCGAGCGCGCACAACGGCTGCCGCCCGCCGAAGCGCCGCCGCGTCTAACAGGGTTTCGGGGCCGGCGGGGCCGGTCCGCCCGAGGCGAGCCCTCGCCGTCGTGCGTCACAGACAACGCACGACGGCGCGGCTCGCCTCCCGCGGCCTGTTCCGCCCGGCTTCATTACTTAGTTCAGACCTTTTCCATCCATCTGTGTTGCGTCATATAGCGGATGCTTCCTGAAAGGAAAACCCAGTGCTCATTGCACAGCGCCCCACCCTGTCTGAAGAAGTAGTATCCGAGAACCGCTCCCGCTTCGTCATCGAGCCGCTGGAGCCGGGCTTCGGCTACACCCTCGGCAACTCGCTGCGCCGCACCCTGCTGTCCTCGATCCCCGGGGCTGCCGTCACCAGCATCCGGATTGACGGCGTGCTGCACGAATTCACCACGGTTGAGGGGGTCAAGGAGGATGTCACCGAGATCATCCTCAACCTGAAGAGCCTCTCGATCTCCTCCGACCAGGACGAGCCCGTCGTCGCGTACCTGCGCAAGCAGGGCCCCGGCGTCGTGACGGCCGCGGACATCGCCCCGCCGGCCGGCGTGGAGATCCACAACCCGGATCTGCACATCGCCACCCTGAACTCCAAGGGCAAGTTCGAGCTCGAGCTGACCATCGAGCGCGGCCGCGGGTACGTCTCCGCGGCGCAGAACAAGTCCGCGGACGCGGAGATCGGCCGCATCCCGGTCGACTCGATCTACTCCCCGGTGCTGAAGGTGACCTTCCGCGTCGAGGCGACCCGTGTCGAGCAGCGCACCGACTTCGACAAGCTCATCGTCGATGTGGAGACGAAGCCGGCCATCAAGCCGCGCGACGCCGTCGCGTCGGCCGGCACCACGCTCGTGGAGCTGTTCGGCCTCGCCCGCGAGCTGAACACCGCCGCCGAGGGCATCGAGATCGGCCCGTCCCCGACGGACGCCGCGCTCGCTGCGGACATGGCCCTGCCGATCGAGGACCTGGACCTCACCGTCCGTTCGTACAACTGCCTCAAGCGCGAGGGCATCCACACGGTGGGCGAGCTCGTGGCCCGTTCCGAGGCGGACCTGATGGACATCCGCAACTTCGGTGCCAAGTCGATCGACGAGGTCAAGGCCAAGCTCCTCGAGCTGGGCCTCTCGCTCAAGGACTCGCCGGTCGGGTTCGATCCCCTCGCTGCGCGCGCTGCCGCCGACGAGGACGAAGCCGCTTACAGCGACGACGAGCTCTAAGAAGAACTTGCCCGCCGCCGGTGAGAGCCGGTAGCGGTCCACAACAGGAGAAACGACAATGCCTGCACCCACCAAGGGTCCGCGTCTGGGCGGTGGCCCGGCGCACGAGCGCCTCATGCTCAACAACCTCGCCGCTGCGCTCTTCGAGCACAAGCGCATCACCACGACCGTGACGAAGGCCAAGCGCCTCCGCCCGGTTGCCGAGCGCCTCATCACGTTCGCGAAGCGCGGCGACCTCGCCTCGCGCCGCCGTGTCCAGGCCGCCATCTCGGCGCGCACGAACACCAACAAGGGCATCATCCACGAGCTCTTCACCGAGATCGCCCCGCAGCTGTCGGAGCGCAACGGTGGCTACACCCGCATCACCAAGATCGGCAACCGCAAGGGCGACAACGCCCCCATGGCTGTCATCGAGCTCGTGCTCGAGCCGGTCTCGGCGAAGCAGGCTGTGGTGAAGGAGGCCGAGAAGGCCGCCGAGAAGAGCGCGCCGAAGGCGGAGGCCACCGTCGAGGCTCCGGCCGAGGAGACCGCTGCCGAGGAGACCGTCGCTGAGGCTCCCGCCGAGGCTGAGGTCACCGAGGCTCGGGCCGAGGACGCCGCTGAGGCTCCCGCCGAGGAGAAGGCCGACGACGCCAAGTAGTCGGCTCCCGGCCGTCCCGCACCGTCGGGACGCCTGATCTGCGAAGGGCCCCCGTTCCCCCTCCAGGGAACGGGGGCCCTTCTCGTCGTCCGGGCTCCGTCCTCTGTAACGGTGAAAGGGGCCCTAGCTGGGGCCGGCCGTCGGGAGGACGAGGGAGAACACGCTGCCCGTGCCCGGCTCGCTCTCGACCTCGAGCCGGCCGCCGTGGCGCTCGGCGACCATCCGCGTGAAGGAGAGCCCGAGTCCCACGCCAGGGATGTCGAGGCCACGGGCGGCGTCGGTGCGGAAGAACCGGTCGAAGATGTGCGGACGGTCCTCGGCCGAGATCCCGATGCCGGTGTCCGCGACCTCGACCCGCACCCAGCCGCACGCCTCCGCGGCGCACAGGGTGACCACCCCGCCGTCGGGGGAGTACTTCACCGCGTTCGAGAGCAGGTTGTCGGCCGCCTGCCCGATGCGCAGCGGGTCCGCCTGCACCCACAGCTGCGGGGGGAGGTCGACGACGAGCCGCACCTGCGCGGCGTCGGCTGCCGTCTGCACAGCCTCGGCGCGGGCGGCGAGCACCGCAGAGAGGTCGATCCGGGCGGGCCTGATCGGGAGGGTGACCTCGGAGGAGGCCATGAGGTCGCGGGCGAGCTCGATGAGGCGCTCGGCGTTGCCCTGGGCGACCTCAAGTCGCGACCGCGCCGCGGCCGGCAGCTCGGCCTCGAGCGCGAGGTCGAGGTTGCCGAGCACGGACGTGAGCGGGGATCGGAACTCGTGGGCGACGGTGCGCACGAGCTCGGCCTTGTCCTCGGCCGTCTGGGCCAGCTGGGTTACGTCGGTGTAGGAGACCACCGCGCCCCCGCGGTCGCCGTCGACGGGCCGCGCCACCACCTGCAGCGCCCGGGCGCGCGGTCCCCAGCCGAGCCACACCATCTCACCGTCGATCGACTCGCCACGGGCAGCCCGGTGGAGGACGCGGCGGTCCGGCTCGACGCGTGCGCGGCGGTCCTTCGTGAACACGGGGAAGGCGCGGTCGGCAATGTCGAAGTCCGCCGGCGACTCCCAGCCCACGCCCTCGAGCAGGGAGCGGAACGCCTCGTTCCAGCGCACGGGCCGCCCGCCCGGGTCCACGGCGACGATCCCCACGCTCGCGGCGTCGAGGATCGTGGCCAGGAGCGCCTCCTTCTCCACGGCCTCCTCGAGCAGCTCCTTGAGCTTGGCCTGGTGCGCGCGCAGTGCACGCTCCTGCAGGCGCAGGCCCGCCCCGGCGGCCCGGATCGCGACCGCGACCGTGAGCATGAGGGGCGGCAGGAGCAGGGCATCGCTGAACACGGGATGGCCTGCTGCCCCGGGCGTGAGCAGCGTGGGCAGGGTGATGAGGAGGGGCCCGAACAACGCCGTGGGCAGGGCGATGCGGGCCGAGAGCGTCGAGCCGGCAATCCAGATGACGGGGAACACGGCGAGGGCGCCGGTTCCGGTGAGCGCTCCGTGCGGCCCGCCGTTGCGCAGGAGCCACACGGAGACGAGGTCGAGGACCGGGACCCAGAGCGCTGCCGCGGCGTCCAGCTGCTCCCACGGCAGGAGCAGCGACACCAGCGCGGCCGCCATCTGGGCGAGGATGCCCGCGGCGAACAGGGGCGCTGCCGCCGCGTCCGCCCAGGCAGTAGGCGCGGCGACGGCAATGACGGCCACGGCCACGGAAAGCGGCAGCTGGCAGAGGACCACTCGCGTGCGTGCCCCGGCCCGGTCCACGTAGCGGAGGACCCGGCTGGCGGTGGCCAGCTCCTTGACAGACACGTTCACTCCCCGATACGTGAGACGGCCCCCTTCACTTGTTTATCACGCATAGCGGATACTGTGACATAAGGACATGGTCTCAATGACAGGCCGTGTCGCTTCCCGGTCGTATGGAGGGTCACTGTGAACGGTCTGGGTATTGCGTTGGTCGTGGAGGATGACGAAGATGTGCGCGGCCTCCTCGAGGCCGTGTTGGGGCACGCCGGCTTCGACGTGCGGACAGCGTCGACGGGGCGAGAGGGTGCGGAATTGGCACGCACCGAGCACCCCACGGTGGTGACGCTCGACGTCGGGCTGCCGGACATCGACGGCTTCGAGGTCCTCCGGCGGATCCGGGGGGCCAGCGATGCCTACGTGGTGATGGTCTCCGGACGGGACGAGGAGCCGGACGCCCTCTTCGCGCTCCAGTCCGGGGCGGACGATTACCTCACCAAGCCGTTCCGTCCGCGCGAGCTGCGCGCCCGGATTGGCGCCATGCTGCGCCGGCCGCGCGTGGGTCATATTGCGGGGCATGTGGCGGGCACGGCGGGCATCATGTCTGCGGCCCCTCGGCCGCCGCAGACGCACGCGCACGGTTTGATGCCCCGGTCCGAGCAGGCGCCGCGGCAGCCGGAGCCGGCACGGCCATATCCCGCGCCGACACCGCCCCAGCACGGCGACTGGGTGCTGCTGCGCAACGGCGCCCTCGCCCTGGACCCGCATACCCGCACAGCGTCCGTGGCGGGGGCGGAGCTCGAACTCACGCGCAGCGAGTTCGACCTGCTGCAGGCGCTCCTGCGCGGGGCCGGCCGGGTGCTGACGCGGGCGGATCTCGTGCGCGTGGCGCGCGGCGACCGGTTCCGCGACGACGCGTACGTGAGCGAGGCGGACGAACGCGCGGTCGAGGTCCACATCGGCAACCTGCGCCGCAAGCTCGGCGATGACCCGCGCGCGCCGCGCTGGCTCGTGACGGTCAGGGGCGTGGGCTACCGGCTGCGGCCGACGAGCGACTGAAGCCAGCGGCGGTAGCCGCGCCTGCCACTTCGGCGGGGAACCCCCGCGCCAGGACGGCGATGGTGACGTCGCCGCAGGCGAGCGCCTGAGGCAGCAGAGCCATCGCCGCCCGCGGCGAGCCGCTCGCGCCGCTGCGGCCACAGCCGCACGACGCCGCGCGCAAACCTCGACGCCCCGGGTTCGCGGGGAAGATGAAGAACAGCCTGGAGCCGGAGCACGTGGGAGATGGCGATGCCGTAGGCGTCTGCCTGCACCACCGCCTGCATGAAGCTGCGGACTCCGGGGACGGTGGACCGCTGGGCTAGCGCGAGGTAGGCGGCCCGAGCGTACCGTCGCGGTGTTCGTGGCGGACGAGGGCGGGAGCCCCCCGGGCTGTCCACTCCTGAAGGAACAGGGCAACGGGTTGGCGTCCGAGATTCTGCCAAGCAATGCCCAAGGATTCCCAGCGGATCGGCTCCCGGCCCCTCTTCCCTTGGAATGATCGCTCCAGTAACAGTGCCGGCCCCCTCCCGGGCATCCGGACGTGTTGAATCGGGGGATGGAATGATCAGCCTGACGTGGCCGAAGCCCAGGGGCGCCGTGGGCGTCCGGACCGAAGGCCCTTCCCGGGCCGCCGTGCGCGGTGGAGTCGCCGAGTGCATCGGTCTGATGGTGGCGGTCGCGTTCGCGCTGCTGACTGTGTGGCACATCGATGCCACCGACCGGTCGTCGATGCTGTACTACGACGGAGACTCGGTGCTGCCAGCGCTCGTTCGCGGGTCGATCCAGTCGGGGCAGCCGCAGGATTGGGCCCTCTCGGCTGTGCTGTTCATCCCAGAGATGGGGCTGTACTTCGCCCTCTCCGCGCTGGGGCTCGGGATCAAGGCCACCTTCGCGCTCAACGCAGCCGTCAACCTGACCCTGTTCTACGGAGTGCTCAGATTCGTGAGCGGTGTCGTCCAGCACGACCGGCCGCGAGTCCACCGGGTCGTGGGTGCGCTTGCCGCCTTCGGGACGGCCACGGGCCTGGCGCTCCTGGAGGACTCCCCTGGCCGCAATACCTTCGAGCTCGCATCGCTTCTCGCGACCACGACGTACTACAGCATGACGCTGCTCGCCTCGGTCGCCACGACGGGGCTCGCTGCACGACTCGTCGCGCCCGGAGCTCGGAGCCGTTGGCGTTGGCTCGAGCTGGCTCTCGTGGGCGTCGGCGCGCTCTCGAGTTTGACGAACCCCCTGTTCCTGGCGTGGGAGGTGCTCCCAGTCGCTGTCGTGCTCGGGCTCATCGCGTGGCGGCGAGTGATCAGCTGGCGCCGATTTGCGTTTGTCGGCGTGCTCTTGGCCGCCGGCAGTGGGCTTGGTCTTCTGGCAAGAATCCTCTTCGCGTCCCTCATCCTCAAGGACGGCCCCTCATACGCCAAGCCGGGGGTGGCCGGGCTCACCGCCATCTTCTACCCAGTCATGCTGGCAGAGCGGGCGTCGACCATCGCGGGAGCGGTGTGGCTGACACTCATCGTCTCTCTGATCCTCATCTCCGCGATCGTCTTCCGCAGGTCCCTCGCGGTGCGTGATGCTGGCGCCGCTCTCATCAGCGGACTGGGATGGGTGGCGCCGTTGGCGGTCCTCGGCGGAGTGGTCGTGCTGGGCCAATTCTGGATCCGATACCTTCAGCCGATGTATTTCGCTCCCGTGTGCACTCTGGTGTTGGCACCAAGGCTCTTCGCGCACGGTTCGGCGCTGATCCGACGCCTTCCCAAGGGGACGGTCAAGGGCCTTCTCGTGGGCGTCGTCGTCGCTTGCCTGGGTGCCTCGGCAGCGGCGACGGTAGCGCTGAGCCGGTCGACCGCGGTCGTCGATCCTGATGTCCGCTGCGTCGGCACCTGGGTGAGCGCAAGCCATGAGATCGGTGCGGGAAGGTTCTGGGCCATCCGTGCCCCCAAGGCCTTCCTTCCCGAGCCTGGCCAGCTCGTCCAGGTGGACAGCCACTTCGGAGAGTACCCGTGGCTCACCGACCGGGCGGACTACTCGAGCGTACGGGTGTCCTTCGTGCTGACCGACTCGGAGGCCACCCAGTTCGTCCTGCCTCCCGTGGCCCAGACCGCCCCGTCCAGCACCATCCGATGCGGCCGCTACACGATCACTGACTTCGGCTCCCCGATCCTTCCCATAGGCCCAGCTACCCCGGACGCCATACCGTGAGGCGGCCGCTCCCGGCTGATCTCGGGCCAATGTGAGGCGATGACCTCCCTGGACGAGGGCCGGGAGGCAGGCGCCCTGAGTTCCACGTCCATCAGCACCGGCCAGTGCTCGGCGAGGGATCCGAGTCGCCCGGAGCTGGGCATCGTCATCCGCAAGGGGCCGGCCCGCGCATGGCCTTCCTGCCGGATTCCTGTCAGGGCCCGCAGCGATGGGTCGGTGGTCGGACCCGGCGGCGTCAAAGCGTCGGCCTCCTCAGCCGTGGCCCAAGGTCGGCTTCAGCTCCCTCGCCGGACCCGTCGGGTGCATCTTCGGCCGCGGTCTCCGCGAGCCTGCAATGTCTCCGGCTCCTCGGGCATCGTGGGACCGACGATCGGCGGCGTCCTCTCGAGCAGCGCAGCAGCGCCCGGTCGGCGCAGGTATGCCGCTGGCGTGGGATGCCTCCGAAGCTTCCGGGCGCCTGCCCCCGAGGACGGCCTGCTCGGAGGCTCGGAAGGGGGGCTGGACGCCCCCAGTCGGGATGAGGGTGCCCCTGGGCCCCGGGCGAGCGCACCGGTACGGAACGCGGGGCAAGGGCCGATCCGTGAAATTCCCTGAGCCCGGGCCGGGGCCCAGCGGCGCAAGGGCTCCGGGCAGGTCCACCGGCGCTCCCGGCGCCGCAGTTTTTCGCATCGAAAGCCCGGTGCTGACACGCGGATGGGACCGCCGAGGGATGCTGGGAACCACTTCGCCGAGCATTCCCCCAAGTCCTCCCAAGCTTTTCCCGAGGTCCGGAGCCCACCGGTGGCGGGGCGCCTAGCGTTGATCGTGGAGCTGGTAACCGCCAGCGGAACCACCCCCAAAACAGGAGCCAGACAATGCTTTCTCTCATCGCTTCCCTGCACGTCCTGGGTATCAAGGCCAAGGAGCGCTTCCTCTCCGACGAGAAGGGTGCCACCGCCGTTGAGTACGGCATCATGGTCGCCCTCATCGCCGTCGTCATCATCGTGGCCGTGACCCTGCTCGGTGGCAACCTCAAGACGATGTTCAACAACGTTGCCAACCAGGTTCCCACGACCGCGTGAGCCGTCCGAAGATGCGCCGCCTCTTCTCGGGCGAAAAGGGTGCTACCGCTGTCGAGTACGGCATCATGGTCGCCCTCATCGCCGTCGTCATCATCGTTGCCGTCAGCCTTCTTGGTGGCAATCTCCAGGCGATGTTCAACAACGTCGCCGGGCAGGTTCCCACGACCGCGTGATCTGCTGAGGCCGCCCGGACCCGTCCCATGCCGGCTCCGGGCGGTTTCTTCGTGTCCACCCCGTTCACCCGAACCAAGAGGAGTCCCCATGCGTGCACAGCACCCCGAACGCGGAGCCGCTGCAGTCGAGTTCGCACTCGTCCTGCCGGCCCTGCTTCTGCTGGTGCTCGGCATCATCGACTTCGGCCGGATCTTCAGCGCCCAGCAGACGCTCACGTACGCGGCCCGCGCCGGGGCGCGCGTGATGGTCCTGCAGAACAGCCAGACAGCGGCGGTCGCCGCGGCGCAGAACGCGGCGTCCCCGCTCGGCCAACTCCCCTCGTCGTCATTCGCCGTCTCGCCGGCGACGTGCACGTCGGGAACGCAGGTGGCCTTCACCGTGAACTACACGTTCTCCGGCACCGGCTTCTTCGGCACCTTCCCTCTGCAGGGAAAGGGGGTCATGCTGTGCGGCGGGTGATCGCGACGTACGACGGCGGGGCGGACCGCGAGCGAGGGGCTGTCGCCGTGGTGACGGCCTTGCTCCTGGTCGTGCTGCTGGCCGCAGGCGCCCTCGCGGTCGATGGCGGGATGCTCTACGCCAAGCGCGCGCAGCTCCAAAGCGGCGCGGATGCTGCGGCTATCGCGGTCGCACAGAAGTGCGGCGCGTCGCTCAGCGACCCACAATGCTCAAGCACTTCCACGCTTGCCGCCTCGCTCACCCAGTCCAACATGTACCAGGCGCAGGCCGGCATCGGGTCCCTCGCCGTCAACACCACGGCCCAGACTGTCACCGCCGTCACGCAGCCGCTCCAGCCCGGCATGCAGGCGGGCTCGGTCTCGCTGTTCCTGGCCCAGACGCTCGGCATCACGAGCGCGACGCTGGGAGCGACCGCGACGGCGGCGTGGGGCAGCCCCAGCAAGGGCATCGCCCCGTTCCCGCTCGCCTTCTCCGTGTGCCAGGTGCAGGGCATGGTCGGCGGGGCCTACCAGCTGCTCCAGGACCACGGCTCCGGCGCCAACCCGAGCTGCAACTACGGCCCCTCCGGGGCAGTGGTCCCAGGAGGGTTCGGCTGGCTCGTGCAGAATCCGAACCAGTGCGGTGCGACGATCGACATCGCATCGTCCGAGGGCGGCAGCGCCCCGGGCAACAGCCCGCCCCCGAACTGCACCACGATCATGCAGAACTGGGTGAACACGCTCCAGGCCGGCCAGCAGATCGTGGTCCTCCTGCCGGTCTTCACCGCGGTGACCGGGACCGGCAGTGGTGCGGTCTACACGCTCGCAGGCTTCGCGGCCTTCAGTGTCATCGGCTGGAACTTCGGCAGCAACAGCCCTGCGGTCTACAACAACCAGAACCCCAACGGTTCCTCGGCCCTGGCCTGTACGGGCAACTGCCGCGGCATCATCGGCCAGTTCATCAACTACGTCGACCTCGACAGCGTCTACCAGCTCGGCCCTTCCACGAGCTTCGGCGCGACGATCGTCAAGCTCACCAACTGACCGCCCCACCGAACTACCGAACTCAGGAGCACCGTGAAGTCCAGACTCGTTGCCGGCGCCGCCGCCCTCGTCGCGGCCATCCTCGGCGTCGTGCTGGTGATCGCATACGCCAACGGCGCCGACGCCCGCGCGCAGGCCGGAATGAAGCCCACCGACGTCCTGGTGGTCACCAAGCCGATCCCGCAGGGCGCCCCCGCCGCCGGGATCGCGGACTCGGTGCAGCTGAAGCCGCTCCCAGCCAGTGCGGTCGCGCCGACGGCGCTGCACTCCCTCGACGGGATGTCCGGCAAGGTCGTCTCGGTCGCGATGCAGCCGGGCGAGCAGCTGCTCTCGGACCACCTCGCGGACCCGAGCACGCTGACCGCACCCGGCTCGGTGGCGGTGCCGGCGGGCCTCCAGCAGGTTGCGTTCTCGATCAGCGCGGACCGGGCGGTGGGCGGCAAGCTCCAGGCGGGCGACACCGTGGGTGTCTTCCTCTCCTTCGACCACGGCGCCGTCCCCGCCGGCGGTCCGGAGTCCACGGCCCTCGTTTACCACTCGGTCCTCGTCATCTCGGTGCAGGGTGAGCCGCAGAGCCCGGACAGCTCCAAGCCGGCCACGGGCAGCATCACGCTGACCGTCGCGGTCAACGACGCCCAGGCCACGAAGATCGTCTTCGCGGCCCAGTGGGGCACCATCTGGCTGAGCAAGGAACAGCCCAACCTCCCGCAGACGCCTCCCAACCCGATCGACCGATCGAAGGTGTACCAATGAGCCGCTTCGTGCTGATCACCCCGAGCCCCGACTTCGCGGAGCGCATGCGGGCAGCGGTCGAGGGCGCCCTCCCGGGCGGCGTGCACACGGTCCCCACCGCGGAACTCCCCGAGCAGCCCGAGCAGATCTTCGACCTGCTCGGCGGGGTGCAGCCCGCCGTCGTCGTCCTCGGGCCCGGCGTACCCCTCGACGGCGCGCTGCGCCTCGCAACGGTCTTCGACGTCCGCTTCCCCGACGTCTCCATCCTGCTGGCAGCGGAAGCGGACGCGGAGCTCATGCTCCAGGCCATGCGGGCCGGCATCCGCGACGTGGTGTCCGCCAACGTCGAGCCGGACCAGCTGCGGGTTGTCCTCCAGCGCTCTGTGCAGACCTCGGAGGGCCGACGCCGCGAATCGAATGTGCCCGCCCCGCCAAGGATCATCGGGGCCGCGTCATCGGCGTCTTCTCGCCCAAGGGCGGCGTCGGCAAGACGACGCTCGCGACGAACATCGCCGTCGGCCTCGGCAAGGTCTCGCCCATGAACGTCGTGATCATCGACCTCGACCTCCAGTTCGGCGATGTCGCCTCAGGCCTTGATCTCGATCCCGAGCACACCGTCACGGACGCCGTCTCCCGCGCGGCGGCCCAGGACTCGCTCGTGCTCAAGGCGTTCCTCACGCTCCACCCGGCCGGGATCTACGCCCTGTGCGCGCCCCGCGACCCCGTCGAGGCGGACCACATCACGCCGGAGCAGGTTGCGCGCCTCGTCCGCCAGCTCGCCGACCAGTTCGAATACGTCATCGTGGACACCGCGCCGGGACTGGGCGAGTGCACGCTCTCGGCGCTCGAGGAGTGCACCGACGGCGTGTGGGTCACCGGTATGGATGTCCCGGGCGTGCGCGGCCTGCGCTCGAGCCTCGATGTCCTGGGCCGCCTCGGGCTCCTCCCCGAGACGCGCCACCTCGTGATCAACATGGCCGACGCGAAGGCTGACCTGAGCGTGCGTGACGTCGAGGCAACCGTCGGGGTCCCGGTCGACGTGAGCGTCCCCCGCTCGCGCTGGGTCTCCTACTCGACCAACCGCGGGGTCCCTGTCCTCCAGTCGAGCCGTCGTGACAAGGCGACGACCGCTCTCGGCTATGTCGTCGACCGGTTCACTCCCGACGGCACTGCCAAAGCACGCCGCCGTCTCCACCGAAGGGTTGTGGTCTCATGAAGCTCTCCGAACGCATCAGCCTGGCCGAGGGCCACCCGGCCCCCGCCGCCCCGGCTGCGGCCTTCAGTGCCGTGGACCCCGACGCGCACATCGTTCCCGCCGCGGCGCCCGGGGCCCCGGCGGGCGCCGCCCTGCCGCCCGCCTCGGACGCCCTCGCTGGCCTCAAGCAGCGCGCGGCCGAGGCCCTGTTCGAGCGGATGGGCTCACGCTTCGGCGACTCGGGGGCCACCGAGGAGGAGCTGCGCTCCGCCGCCCGGGACGAGCTCACCGAGGTCATTGACGCCGAGCGCGTCCCGCTCAGTGCGACCGAGCGGACGCGCCTGCTGCGCGACATCGAGGACGACGTCCTCGGCTACGGTCCGCTCCAGCGACTCCTGGACGACGACGAGGTCACCGAGATCATGGTCAACCGCCACGACCAGATCTACATCGAGCGCAAGGGCCGCCTCGTGCTCGCGGACCAGCAATTCCGCTCGGAGCAGCAGCTGCGCACGGTCATCGAGCGGATCGTCTCCCGCGTGGGGCGCCGCATCGACGAGTCCTCGCCCCTCGTGGACGCGCGCCTGGCCGACGGCTCCCGCGTCAACGCCGTGATCCCTCCTCTGGCCGTCGGTGGTTCCTCGCTCACCATCCGCAAGTTCGGAAAGGTCCCGCTCACGGTGCGGGACCTCATCGGCTTCGGGAGCCTCACGCTCGAGATGGCCGAACTCCTTCAGGCGTGCGTCAAGGCCAAGCTGAACATCATTGTCTCGGGAGGCACCGGCACGGGAAAGACGACCCTGCTGAACGTGCTCTCCTCCTTCATCCCGGACGACGAGCGCATTGTCACCATCGAGGACGCCGTGGAGCTGCAGATCCAGCAGGAGCACGTGGTCCGGCTCGAGAGCCGGCCGCAGAACACCGAGGGCAAGGGTGAGATCACCATCCGCGACCTCGTGCGCAACTCCCTGCGCATGCGGCCCGACCGGATCGTGGTCGGCGAGGTCCGCGGAGGGGAGTCCCTGGACATGCTCCAGGCCATGAACACCGGCCACGACGGCTCACTCTCGACCGTGCACTCGAACTCCCCCCGCGACGCGATCGCCCGCCTCGAGACCCTCGTGCTCATGGCCGGCATGGACCTGCCCCTGCGCGCCATCCGCGAGCAGATCGCCTCGGCCGTGAACCTCATCGTGCAGATCTCCCGCCTGCGCGACGGCACCCGCCGCATCACCCACGTCACCGAGGTCCAGGGGATGGAGGGCGAGATCGTCACGCTCCAGGACGCGTTCGTCTTCGACTACGGCGCGGGAGTCGACGCACACGGCCGCTTCCTCGGCAAGCCCATCGCCACGGGAGTGCGCCCGCGGTTCCTCGAGCGTTTCGAGGACCTCGGCATCCACGTCCGCCCCAGTGTGTTCGCCTCGGCCGCCCAGCCCCAGGAGCAGCCATGGAAGTGATGCTCGGGTGCGGCCTCCTCCTCGCCGCCGGCCTCATCTCAGCCCTCATGGCCCTGCGCCCGGGGCATCGCGCCCTCCCGGCCTCCCGGCGCCGTCCTCCCACCGCATCGAACGAATCGGGCTTCGGGCGGGCCGCAGCCGGGTTCGCGGACGCCCTCCAGGGATGGATCTCGGTGCGGCGCTTCCGCGTCGTGTCTCCCGAGTCACTCGACCTCGCCGGGCTGCGCGTCCGCCAGGCCGACCTGCTCATCTGGGTGATCGCAGGCGCAGCCATGGGCATCGCCCTCGGTCTCCTCGGCGGCAGCCTCGGGATCGGCATCCTGCTCGCGCTCCTCGCGCCGGTCGCCCCGCACCTGCTCGTGCGCTCCCGGATCGGCAAGCGCCGCAAGCGGTTCGACACCCAGCTCCCGGACACCCTGAACCTGCTCGCAGGGGGCCTGCGCGCGGGCCACAGCATCCTGAGGGCGATCGACGCGGCCGCAGCCGAGAGCCCGGAGCCGACGGCGAACGAGATGCGCCGCCTCGTGCACGAGACCGCGCTGGGCCGCGACCTGCTCGCCTCTCTGCAGGACACCTCCACGCGCATGCGGAACGAGGACTTCGTCTGGGTCGCGCAGGCCATCCAGATCAACCGGGAGGTCGGTGGCAACCTCGCCGACGTCCTTGACCAGGTCAACGAGACCATCCGCGAGCGAAGCGAGATCAAAGGCCATATCTCGGCCCTGGCCGCGGAAGGCAAGTTCTCCGCGTACATACTCATGGCGCTGCCCATCGGCATCGTCGTCATGCTCATGCTGGTCAACCCCAGCTACATGACCCCCATGTTCACAGACCCGCTCGGCTGGGCGATGATCGCCGCCTCCGCGGTGCTCATGGGCATCGGCGGGTTCTGGCTGAAGAAGATCATCACCATCCAGTTCTAGGAAGCAGCAATGGCCATCCCCCTTCTCGCAGCCGCTGTCGTCGGCGCCTCCCTCGCTGCCCTATGCTGGTCCCTCCTCTCGGTCGACCGTGCCGGGTTCCGCGCAATCCGGACGAACCTCGGCCGCGGCATCGCCCCCGCCGCCACGGCTCCGCAGACGAGCCCGGGCCTGAGCGCCCTCCTCGAGGCGATCACGCGCCGGCTCACTCCCGCAGCCTACGTCCGCCGCCTCGATAGGCTCCTCATGCACGCGGGCCGACCGGCGTCCCTCCCTCTCGGACGCCTCCTCGCCGCGAAGCCGGCCCTCGCCATCCTGGGCGCAGTGTCCGGCCTGCTCTTGCTCTCGCTCGGCTCGACCCCCACGTTCCGGCTCATCGCACTGTTCCTCGTGGTCTTCGGATACATGGTTCCCGACCTCATGCTCCTGAGCCGCGGCATGGAACGGCAGAAGATCATCCAGCGCGACCTCCCCAACACTCTCGACCAGCTCCTCATCTCGGTCGAAGCCGGCCTCGGCTTCGAAGCGGCCCTCGCCCGGGCGAGCTCGAACGGCAAGGGCCCGCTCGCTGAAGAACTCGCGCGCACCCTCCAGGACATGCAGGTCGGCCGGTCCCGGCGCGAGGCCTACCTCGGCCTCGCCGAACGCACCACAGCAGCAGAGGTCCGCAGCTTCGTCCAGGCCGTCGTCCAGGCCGACGCTTACGGCATCGCGATCGCCCGGGTGCTCCACATCCAGGCCAAGGCCATGCGCGTCAAACGCCGTCAGCGCGCCGAGGAACAAGCGATGAAGCTTCCCGTCAAGGTGCTCTTCCCGTTGCTCTTCTTCATCTTCCCGGTGCTGTTCATCGCGATCCTCGGACCCGCTGTCATCAACACCATCGCAACGTTGTCGGGGCGGTAGGACATGAGCACGAAGGAGACCGTCGTGACCGCGCCGGGCATAGTGTCCGAGAGGGCAGGCGGCGTCCAGCCACTCATTAACCCCGCGGCCCTGCAGATCCTCGCCGAGGACGTCGGCCCCGAGACGGCGGCGTCGTTCTCACGCGCCTTCGTACGCCTCTGGCCGCGCCGCCGTGACAGCCTCATCGCCGCCCTCGGACAGGACGACTACGCTGCCGCACACGACGCCGCCCTCAGCCTGAGGACCTCCTCTGCGATGGTCGGAGCCTCCCGACTCGCCGGGCTCGCCGGGCAGCTCGAACGGTGCTTGCGTGCAGAGGGCACAGCTGCTGCGACAAGGTTTCTCCCGTCTATCCTCGAGTGCGGGCCCCACACCCTCTCGCGGCTGTCCAATGACAGCGGGTCGTGAGCCCGAGAAGAGCGCCGCTCCCGGCGACCCCAGGACGGCACAGGCCCGCGGCGAGGATCGCGCAGGGCACCACACCAGATGCGCCCCCAGCCCCGGCTCCACCCTGCCGAAGGAGGACGGAGGCCGGTAGCGTGGGCACGATGCCACGCCGGTGCGAGGGACGCGTGGCGAGCACATGGACCCGACTGGCGCGGGGTTCCTGCGCTTCGGCGGCGGCGTTCCTGTGCGAATCCTTAGACTGGCAGGCATGACTTCCGAGCCCTCCACAGTGCGCGTGCGCCTCGATCTTGCGTACGACGGCACCCCGTTCAGCGGGTGGGCGGTGCAGCCAGGGCTCCGCACGGCGCAGGGGGCCCTCGAGGAGGCACTCGCCCTGATCCTGCGCCGGCCGATCCGCGTGGTGGTCGCCGGGCGCACGGATGCCGGGGTACACGCCCGGGGGCAGGTGGTGCACCTGGACCTGGCGCCCGCGGAGTGGGACGGGCTAGTACGCCGCTCGTCTGAGGAGCCCGAGGAGGTGCTCGTGCGGCGGCTGCGCGGGGCGCTGAGCCGGGTGCTCGGGAAGGAGACGGGCGCGCTCGAGGTGCGCAGCGCCGTCGTGCCTCCCGCCGGGTTCGACGCGCGCTTCTCGGCGCTGTGGCGGCGCTACTCGTACCGGATCGCGGACCGGCCGGAGAACTGGGACCCGCTGCTGCGTGGGATCACGCTCTGGCACCGAGCTGGGGTGGACGTGGGGCGGATGAACGCCGCCGCGGACCAGCTGCTGGGCCTGCAGGACTTCCTCGCCTTCTGCAAGCCGCGGGAGGGGTCGACCACGGTGCGCACCCTGCAGGAGTTCGCGTTCGAGCGGACGGCCGACGGCGTGGTGGTCGCCCGGGTGCGCGCCGACGCCTTCTGCCACAACATGGTCCGGGCGCTCATCGGCTCCGCGCTGCGCGTGGGGGAGGGGCTCGAGTCCGTGGGGTGGCTCCACGAGCGGATGCTCGCCCGGGTGCGCGATGCCAAGACGCGGCTCGCGCCGGCGCACCCGCTCGTGCTCGAGGAGGTCGGGTACCCGGAGTCGGGGGCGGAGATGGCCGCGCGGGCGGACCTGACGCGGGCGCTGCGGGAGGAAATTTCGGGCAGCTGAGGATCCGGAGGCGGATTCCTACGCGATGAGGATCTGCATCCCGATATTCAGGCCGAGGAACACCCAGCCCATCATTGCGAAGTGCTTCAGGCGCGGGGCGGGCCATTTCGCGGCCAGCCAGAGCCCGAGGAGCAGACCGTTGATCGCGGTCCCGTAGGAGATGAGGGCGACCATGACGGCCCTCATGGCAGCAGCATCGCCGTGGCGCCGGCAGGGGTCTGGGTGTCGCGGCCCATGTCTTCTCCGTCCAGAAGAGCGCGGCCTCGGGGTAGCCTGCCCAGATGTCCCAGAGGTGACCTTCAGCGTAAGCGCCGGGTGGGCGGGCAGGCAACGGCTCAGACGGCATTGCGGAGTTCCCTCCCGACTCTGGGCATCAGGAGGGAACCCCGGTCTGGAGGGACCGCGCGGGTCCGGCGGGTTAGACGAGCAGGTTCTGGAGCGCCTCCTGCGGGCCGGGGAGGGGAGCGGTACCGGCGAAGCCGTACGCGCAGGTGTTGCCGAGGCGCTCTAGGGCCGCGGAAGCGGTGAGCAGATGGACTCCGTGCTGCGACAGGCTCGCCCGCCCGGCTGCGGTCCTCGCGCCATGGACCACCACGATCGGGATGACCTCGACGTCCGGGTCAAGGATCAGGCGCAGTTCGTCGGCCGCCTCGTGCAGCGGAAGCGGGAGTGGCTGGGCTGCCCGGTCGGCACGGACAAGAGCGTCCCGGGCGCCCGGCGCCCACTGCCACGTCCCGCCGTGCAGCTGGATCGAGTCGAGGAGGAACACGGCGTTCCCGCACGCCACGGCGTGGTCAGCCGTACTGCCGCCCGGCAGACCGATCCGGTGGAAGACGGACGGACCGGGAAGCGCGAGGAGCAGGTCCAGGAGCGCCGCAGTGGTCCGGGCGGGACGCAGGGCTGGGACCGGGAAGCCCGGGCGTGCGACCTGAACGGCGGCCACATACGGGATGCCGAAGATCCTGTCTTCCCGCGCTGCCCTGGCGGCAGCGGCCACGTTGCGGCGCCGCGCCGTCAGCGCCCGGCTGACCACAGCCCGCGTGTAGAGCGCCAGGCCTGCGGTGCCGCAGAGGGCGATGAGCAGGACCGGGCGTCCGGAGAGCGACCCTCGGACCCACAGCAGGCCGGACCCGAGCACGATCCCGCCGACCACGACGGCGAGTGCGCCGGCCTTGGCCAGCGCCCGGCGGCCGATCCGGCGGTTCCGTGCCCGGACCGAGGGCGGCACGGCCGCCGCGCCGCCGAATTCGCGGTACCAGGCCCAGTCGACGGGATGGACGGGGGGAGTCTGGACGCCGATGTCGCTGCTCATGGCATCTCCTGAGAGTCGAGTGAAGGGGTCCCCTCCCGATTCTGGGCATCGGGAGGGGACCCGGTGTGGGCGCCCCCGCGGGCCAGCTGCATGGACCGCGGGGGCGAGCTCAGCGGAGGACGTCGCGGAGTTCCTGGCCCATGCTGGCGTAGTAGCCGCCCAGCCAGGCCCCGAAGATCGTCACTCCCGCGATGATGGCGAGGACCATGAAGGCGATCAGCACCGCGTATTCCGTGGCCGTGGCGCCGCGCTCCGAGTCGCCGACAGGCTCGCTCAGGGCGGTTCCCTCGCTCGCGCTCATCTGGGGCTCCTTCCGGTCACGAGAACATGTGGATGATGTTGAGGACCGTGGGCCCGAGGATGATGATGAACAGGGCCGGCAGGATCGAGAAGATCAGTGGGAAGAGGATCTTCACCGGGATCTTCATGGCGTGCTCCTCGGCGCGCTGGCGACGCTTGATCCGCATCTCCTTGGCCTGGGCCCGCAGGACGTTGGCGATCGCGATGCCGTACTGGTCGGCCTGGACCACGGCCCGGATAAACGACCGCAGCTCAGGGAAGGCTGCCCGGACTGCGAGATCCAGGTACGCCTCACGCCGCGAGCGGCCCACCTGGATGTCCTGCAGGGTGCGGATGAATTCGTCGGCGAGCGGGCCGCTGCTGTTCTCCGCCGCCTTGGTCATGGCCGACTCGAAGCCGACGCCTGCCTCGACGGAAATGAGCATCTGGTCGAGCATGTTCGGCAGGGCCAATTGCATGGACTCGCGGCGCTTCTGGGCCACGTTGCGCAGGAGGATGTCCGGCAGGAAGTAGGTCAGAGCTGTCGCGCCGACGGTGAGCGCAGCCATCTGCGGCCCTGGACTGCGCATGAAGAGGAGAATCCCCAGCGTCAGGCCGAAGGCGCCCAGGATGGGCTTGACGGCGATGACCTTCTCCAGGGGCCACTCTTTGGGCCGCCCCGCCCCGGCCAGCTTCTTGTCCAACCAGGCTGCGTAGCCGCTCGGCGTAATGCGCCGGGACGCTGCGCGGAGCGCGCCTCCCATCGAGAGCTGCTTGGGCTGGTTCGCCTTGATGAGGCCGAGGTTCTGAGCGATGGCCCTGCGGGCCGAGCGGTCTGTGGACGCGAGCGACCAGGTCAGGTATGCGGCGGGTGC
This sequence comes from Sinomonas atrocyanea, assembly GCF_001577305.1. NCBI lineage: Bacteria > Bacillati > Actinomycetota > Actinomycetes > Micrococcales > Micrococcaceae > Sinomonas > Sinomonas atrocyanea. The sequence goes on along the minus strand of NZ_CP014518.1, from coordinate 3,202,075 downwards.
GACGATCGCGAGGATCGCGGCGAGCATGATGAACGGCATGATGGCCTCCCTCAGTACTTCGGCTTGATGAGTCGGCTGAGCCAGAACGAGCCGAGGCAGAGCAGGAGCGCCGCGGCGCCCAGCATGATCCACCCGAGGACGCTCGCAAAGAAGGTGCTCGCATAGAAGGGGTTCATGAAGCAGAGCAGGATCAGCATCACGATGGGCAGGGCCACGAGGACAATGGCCGAGGTCCGGCCCTCCGCGCTCAGCGACTTCACCATGCGGCCCAGCTGTGCCCGTTCGCGGATGGTCTCGTTGACGTTCTCGAGGACCTCCGCGAGATTGCCGCCTACCTCCCGCTGGGTCTCGATGGCCTGAGCCGCCCAGAGGAAGTCCTCGCTCTTCATCCTGGCTGCCGTGTCGAGGAGCGAGTCGATGAGGTCGCGACCGATGCGGGTCTCGTTGATCACCCGCTGCAGCTCCTCGCGCATCGGCGACTCGGCGTCGTCGGCCCCACCGTCGATCGCGTGGAGGAGGCTGTGTCCTGCGCGGAGGCTGCCGGCGAGGCCCTGGAGGGCGTCCGGGAGCTGCTCGCCGAACTTCGCCTGCCGGCGGGAGGCCTTGAGGTTTAGCCAGAGGAAGAGCCCAGCCGGCGCGAGGATGGCGAGGAGGAGTGCGAGCCCCACGCCGCCGAGGAGGAAGCCGAAGACGGCGCCGCCCAGCACCCCGGCCCCGCACATCAGGAGGAAGTCGGCCGCCCGGATCTTCACCCCCGCCTGCTCGAACTTGTCCGCAGGGACGAGCCGGAGGCGGCGGCCGCCGAGAGTCTGGTTGAGAGCCCCTACGGCGCTCTCCGTCATCTTGGTCAGGGCGGAGGCGGAGCTCTGGGCTCCCGGCCGACGACGTTCAAGGGGGACGCCGCGCCGGGACTTGAGGAGGAAGAACACCGCGGCGCCGAGGGCGCTGTAGAGGCACAGGAGCCCCGCAATGAGGACTGCTGGAGTCTGCACGTCCTCACCTCCGCCCTGTGTGGGGGCCGAACAGGGTCGGGCTGACTCTGATGCCCAGATCGGCGAACCGCTCGGTGAAGCGTGGGCGCACCCCGGTGGAGATCGGCCGGCCGAGGAAGCGGCCGTTGGCGTCGATGCCGGCCGCGTAGTCGAACACGAACGCGTCCTGGAGCGTGACGACGTCGCCCTCCATGCCCTGCACCTCGGTCACGTGCGTCACCCGGCGGGTGCCGTCCCGGAGGCGGGCCAGCTGGACGATGAGGTTCACCGCCGAAGCGACTTGCTCGCGGATGGCCCGCAGCGGGAGGTCCATGCCGGCCATCAGGACGAGCGTTTCGAGGCGGGCGATTGCGTCGCGCGGCGAGTTGGCGTGGACCGTAGAGAGTGACCCGTCGTGGCCCGTGTTCATGGCCTGCAGCATGTCCAGGGTCTCGCCGCCGCGGACCTCGCCGACCACGATCCGATCGGGCCGCATGCGCAGCGAGTTCCGCACGAGGTCGCGGATCGAGATGGCGCCGTGGCCCTCGATGTTGGGCGGCCGGCTCTCGAGCCGGACCACGTGCTCCTGCTGGAGCTGGAGTTCCACGGCGTCCTCGATGGTCACAATCCGTTCGGTGGCCGGGATGAAGCCCGAGAGAACATTGAGCAGGGTTGTCTTTCCGGTACCGGTTCCGCCGGAGACGATGATGTTCATCCTCGCCTCGACGCAGGCCCTGAGCAGCTCCGACATCTCCGGGGTGAGGGTGCCCAGTTCCTGGAGCTTCTCGACGCTGAGGGCCTCACGCGAGAACTTGCGGATGGTGAGCGCCGAGCCGTTGACCGCGAGGGGCGGGATGATGGCGTTGACGCGCGAGCCGTCGGCCAGGCGGGCATCGACGAGCGGCGAGGACTCGTCCACGCGGCGTCCTACCCGGGTGACGATCCGGTCGATGACCCGGCGCAGCTGCTCCTCCGAGGTGAAGACCGTCTCCGTGGCATAGAGCCGGCCATGCCGCTCGATGTACACCTGATCCTGACGGTTGACCATGACCTCGGTGACGCTGGGGTCGTCGATGTAGCGCTGGATGGGGCCGAGACCGAGGACGTCGTCCATGATCTCGCTCAGCAGCCGCTCACGTTCCGTCGAGGTGAGGGGCACCGGCTGGTCCGTCAGGACGGCCCGCAGCTCGCTCTTGACCAGGTCCTGCAGGTCTCCCTCGCTCAGCGAGGAGTCGGTGATTCTCCCGCCGACCCGTTCGAAGAGCTCTTCGGTGGACTTCTCCTTGAGCTCGCGGAGGGCCTGGCTCGAGGCGATGCTCCCGTGGGTGGGAGCCGTGGCAAGGCGGGCCTCGGCCTCTGCGGCCGCATGGGCTTCGAGGCGCATGCCCAGGCTCGCAGGCTGTTCAGCGTCCTCCACTGTCGGCGGGGCCGCGGCGTCAGGGATGGGCTCAGCGGGCAGGTCCTTGGCTGCCCGGAGGCGGTCGACGAGGCTCACTGGAACACCACCCTCTTGTGCACGGCCCGCCGATTCGACTCGCTCCACGTGGGCTTGAACCGTTCGACGAGGCGTTCGAGCGCCTTGACGGTCCTGTCCCGCGGCCCGTCCTGCAGGGCAGGGACTCCGCGGTTGGTGGCCATCGGGAGGGCCCTGGAGCGCGCGAGCACCACATCCACGGGGAGGCCCAGAGTGGCCTCGACATCCTGGACGGAGAGGCCGGACCTCTTGTCCGCCATGTTGAGCACGAGATGGCGGTGCTCGGGGAGCAGGTGCAGTTCCGAGAGGACCTCGAGGCCGGTCTTGAGGCCGCGGACGCTGGGGATGTCCATGCCGCAGACCCACACCGCGTCGCTGGCCTCGTCGAGGACGGCGAGCACGTGGTCGCCGAGCCCGGGAGAGGTGTCGACCACCACGTACTGGAACTCCGACGCGAGCCGGCCGACGAGCTCGCCCACCTGGTCGGCGGTGATGCGCTCGGCATCTGCCGGGTTGCGGGGGGCGCACAGCGCGTAGAGATCGGTCGAGTGGTGGGCGAGGTACGTCTTCAGGGACAGCGAGTCCTTCGGGCCGTTGACGGCGTCCAGCACGCTGCGCTCGGGATCCAGCATGAGGCCGCTTGCCACATCGCCGAACTGGAGGTCGAGGTCCACGATCACCACGGACATCGGGGCGGACCTGGCGAGGCCCACAGCGATGTTGGTGGCAATCGTCGTCTTTCCGACGCCGCCCTTCGGCGACATCACCGCGATGACCCTTCCGCGGCCCTGACCGGTGGGCGCCGCATCGAGCGCGGGGCCGGCAGAGAGGCGGTAGGTCGCCGCCGCGGCGGCGTCTTCGAGACGTGCCCTCAGGGCGTCCGCCGTGGCGGTGGGATCGATGAATTCGCGGATTCCGGAGCGCATCGCCGCCGCGACGAGGTCCCCGGTGGGCTCGGCCGCGTAGGCGATGCTCACGTGGGGGAAGCGCACGTCCACGGCTGCGGCGAAGTTCACCACGTCCTCGGCCCTGAGATCCGGCCCGAGGACGAGCACCTCGAGGGGCTCTCCCACGAGCTGGTCGAAGACGTCGTCGATCGACGAGGGCAGGAAGTTCGCGTGGAACACCTGGATGGAGCCCGGGAGCCCCGCGGTGGCGAGCCTGACTCGGTGGTCGAAGTCGGGATCCTGCGTGATCAGTGCGAAGCGGCTCATCGGAATACCTTCGTCCGGTCCACGACGCCCGAGGTGTTCTCCTGGGCGGCCGCCGGCTCCTTGGTCAGGTAGACCTTGCCGAACTCGGTCGCGTAGACGATCCGCTCGGCGTCTGCGGCAGGTCGTGCGAGGGTGATGAGGTAGTCGCCGGCAGGCTGCGAGGAGCTCTTAGTGCTGCTGTTGAGGCCGCCGCCGCTGCTGCCGCCGCTCTGCTGCGAGCCGGCCGCAGCCTCGCTGGCATTGGCGCCGCTCGAGAGCTGGACCGCGGTCACCAGGACCTTGTGGTAGGCGAGCTCGGTCTGGGCCGGCGCGTTGTCCTCCTTGGGGAGGGAGAGCAGGACGCCGACCGTGTCGCCCGGAGCGAGAGCGCCCCCAATGACGCGCTCGATCGGGAGGCGGACGGTCAGCTCCTGCATGCCGGAGGGGACCTGGGCGCGGCCCGGCGTGCCGAGCAAGGCCGGATCGACGAGCCGGCTGGAGAGGAGCTGCTCGCCGGGCTCGAGGGCCACGGAGGTGACCTTCCCCTTGAGGGCGTTCAGGTCGGTGACCGTGTCCGCCGGGATCGTGGCCTTGGGGAGGGGCTTGAGGGCCACCGCGGCGGTGACGGCGTCTGCCGTGGCCCCGGCGGGGATGGACTTCTGGACGACGTAGACGTCCTGCGTCTGCACGTCGGCGAGGGCGCGGCGGTCTGCGCCGTTGACGTAGGTGAGGAGGAGCACGGTGCCGATGATTGCGACAATCAGAGCAGCCACGCCTCCCAGTAGGCGGGTTCTCACAACGATTTCCCTTCGTAGCGGTTACTTGGTGAGCGTGATGCTTGACGTTCCGTAGTCCTGTCCAGGCGTGGGACCGGGGGTCGGATCCGCGACGTCGAAGCGGATGAACTGAGCGATGACGCAACGGTCAGTGCCGCCGCTGCAGGCATAGATCGCGGGCAGGCCCAGCGCAGTGAGAGCCCCAGCGGTGTTCTGGAAGGACCCAGGGGTCTTGTTCGCGCCGCCCGCGAGTTTCCAGCCGATGATCTTGAGCGTGGCGTATCCACTGATGGCATAGGAGCCGTTGGTGCCGTTCTGCGTCGAGCTCGTGAAGATGGGGAATACGACGTCGACCTCGCCGCCGGCCTGGATGGTGTCGACCCAACCCTGCAGGATCGTGGAACACCCGAGTGGCAGGTTGTTGCCCGGGTCGCTGCCGACGCTGGTGCTTCCTGACTGAGTGCTGATCTGGCAGTTGGAGCTGTCCAGCCAGCCCCAGCCGCCGGGAATCTGCTGGCCAGAGGGGCTGGTGCAGTACATGCCGGGCTTGTACTGGAATTGCTGCACAGCGCCGGTCTGGGACGTGGCTGAAATGTCGAAGCACGCGCTCGAAAAGGTCAGGGGAAAGCCAGTTCCCTTACCGATGGGAACCCATGCGGCGGTGGCGGACGCTTTGGCGCTGCCGGTGTTGATGCCGAGGAACCGCGCGAAGCTGAGGGTCATGCTCGAGGAGCCGCTGCTCGTGAGCGTCGAAGCGTTGGCTGTTACCGTGCGAGCCGTGAAGTCGATAGTCGGCGGAGCAATGGTCGTCGCGCCGTCGTTGGCATTTGCATTCCCGTACAGAGTGCTGAGGGCCGAGGAACCGGACGCACAGGTGCCTGGCGACTTGGCGCACGTGCTCGCGACGGCGAGGGCTGCGGCGTCAGCTCCGTTCTGGAGCTGGGCCCGCTCGGCGGCGAGCTGGCCGAAGTCGACGGCAATAGCGCCGGCTCCCAGCATCACCACGAGGATCACGACAACGAATGCGATCGTGGCGCCCTCCTCTCGCTCGCGCGCCGGGGGAAACAGACGAGAGATCAGCCGCCGCATCGCATGGCTCCTTGTCCGGTGACGGTGATGCTCGAGCCGATGTTGAACCAGGGCCCGGTCATCAGCGCCACGCTCGATGTCACCGTGGCGTTGGCTTCGGCGCCGTTGGTGCAGGCGCCCGTACCGGGTGTGATCTGGATGCTCGACAGGGTGACGTTGGTGACGGAGTTGTTGACGGCCGTAGTGGCGAGCCCCGTGTCGTTCTTGATGGCCATGGTCCTGGCACCTTCGCGCGCCGCGTTCGTCACCATGATCTGGACGTTGTAGATGCGGGAGAACTCGACGATGCCGAGCACGAGCGCGAGCAGCAGCGGCACGACGATCGCGAATTCAACGGCGGCGGCGCCACGCTCGCGGTTCCGGCGGGGTCTTCTCGGCATCTCAGGCTCCTGGTCCGTGGTGGGTATGGCTGCGGGCCGGCCGGATGACCAGCCGGCCCGCAGAGGCCCTGCTACTGCGCGACCTTGCCAGCCAGGGTGCCGAACCAGCCGCTGAGCGCGTTGCCGAAGATCGTCACCCCCCCGATGATGATCAGCGCGATGAACGAGACGAGCACCGCGTACTCCGTGGCGGTCGCACCCTTTTCCTTCTCGCCGTTCACAATGCCGTTCCAGAAAGTGAGAACGGAAACAAAGAGCTTTTCCATGGCAATGTCCTTTTCGTGAGGTGGAGCAATTTGTCAAAGGGGTCTTTGTGGCGGGCCACCCCCGGTATTCCTGCCCGTGCCACAAATCTCCCACCTCCTGGAGGCTGGCACCATAAGCATTGATACGTGAATCTCAGCCTTATAACAGTGCCCGAATACCGGGCTGACGCTCACGGTGGTACCCGGCGGCCACGTGGAGGGACGCGTGGGTGGTACTCAGTCGGGCCCCTTCGGACTACTTGCGTACTGGACATGTCCAATCAGGGGGGTGCGTACACTGGTCCGGGCCCCCTTCGGGTGCCCTCCTGGGCCCCCGCTTTGACCCGGCGCGCCGCGCCGGGCTACTCTTGATAGTCGTTGTGCGTGTCCTGACTCGATGGAACGCGCCTCGGGAGTGTCCAGTTGCAGGACGCCGGCTTCCGGGCGCATTCGAGATGCAAGGGATAACTGGTCTGGGAGCCCTCACCTCTGGTCCGGTAGCGCACCGAAGCACGGGGTGTATCTCACCGGCACCCCACCAGACCAAGAAACGAAGGCAATAACTGTGCGTACGTACACTCCGAAGCCCGGCGACGCCGACCGTCAGTGGCACGTCATCGACGCCACCGACGTCGTTCTGGGTCGTCTTGCCAGCCAGACCGCAACGCTGCTGCGCGGGAAGCACAAGCCGACCTTTGCGTCCCACATGGACATGGGCGATTTCGTCATCATCATCAACGCGGACAAGGTGGCCCTCACCGGCGCCAAGCTCCAGCAGAAGCGCGCCTACCGCCACTCGGGCTTCCCGGGCGGCCTCACCAGCGTGACCTACGCCGAGCTCCTCGAGAAGAACCCGGTCCGCGCCGTGGAGAAGGCCGTGAAGGGCATGCTCCCCAAGAACAAGCTTGCTGCCCAGCAGCTGTCCAAGCTCAAGGTCTACGCGGGCCCGAACCACCCGCACGCTGCCCAGCAGCCCAAGACCTTCGAGATCAACCAGGTTGCCCAGTAGTCCTGGCCACTACTCAAGAATTCATCAAGGAGAACACTGTGGCTCAGAACGAAGAGCTGAACACCGCGGCTGAGGAGAACCTCACCAGCTACACGTCCGAGAGCGCCCCGGCTGCGGCCGAGACCGCCAAGCGCGAGCGCCCGGCTCTCACGGTTGCCGGTGCAGCCGTTGGCCGCCGCAAGGAGGCCGTGGCCCGCGTCCGCGTCGTTCCCGGCTCCGGCCAGTGGACCATCAACGGCCGCACGCTCGAGAACTACTTCCCGAACAAGCTGCACCAGCAGGAGGTGAACGACCCGTTCAAGCTCCTCGACCTCGAGGGCGCCTACGACGTGATCGTCCGCATCCACGGCGGTGGCCCCTCGGGCCAGGCCGGTGCTGTGCGCCTCGGTGTCTCGCGCGCGCTTAACGAGATCGACGTCGAGAACAACCGTCCGGCCCTGAAGAAGGCCGGCTTCCTGACCCGTGACGCCCGCGTGGTCGAGCGCAAGAAGGCTGGTCTCAAGAAGGCCCGCCGCGCTCCGCAGTACTCGAAGCGCTGATCTCAGCCCTTCCGGAGGCCCGTCCCACTACCTGTGGGGCGGGCCTTCCGTCTTTCACGCTGGGGGACCACCGAGGCGGTACAAGCACGCGTGGCCGGCTGGCCTGCAGGTGTAGTTGGCCTGGACCCAGGCCAGGATTCGCGCAGCCTCGCCCAAGCCGAGCGTGGTGGCCGGGGGGACCGTGCCCACGATCAGCTGCCCGATCTCCCCTGAGGTGACGCGATTCTTGAAATCCTCGAGCGTGGGGGACGGGTCGGTGCCATCGAATCCTCCCAGTGCCAGCACGCTCCGACGGGCAGCGATCTCATATTTCGCAGCGCTCGAAGAACCGATGACGGCTGCCGCCCACGTGACATCCGAAGGCTCGCGGGTCACAGCTTCCACGGCAGAGGGTTCAATGAAGTCGCCGAATTTCAGGGCGTCGAGCTGCGGCTCGTCCTGGCTCTGCATGGGGGAGCTGGATGGATCATCGGGACGATGACCCCCCACAGCGGGCCCTCCCGCCAACCCGGCGCCCTCATGGGCGGTGCCAACGGTGAACCCGGACCACAGTGTCGGACCGAGGAGGATCAGGGAGAGCGTGAGTGCCATGCCTGGTACGGCCGTATTCCGTCGGGGAGGAAGTATTGCCAACACGGACGCCAGCGAGCCGGTCACGAGAACAATCGGCGGAAACCACGGGAAGGAATTTGCTCCCTGAATGGCAACCACGTAATCGAGTAACAATGTAAGAGCCAGGCTCCCCGCCAACAATGATCGATATCGAAGGGACGCTCTCCTCTCCACCAGCTTCTTCAATGCCAAAGCTGCAAGGCACGCCGCCGGCGGAATTGCGGGCATCACGTAGTAGCCGTGCACAATTCCTGACATGAAAGCCACGACGGTGATGGAGCAGACGAACCACAGCACATTCACTGCGAGGAACGCGCGGGAGTGCGCGGGTGCACTCCTCCACAGGAAGGCGGCCATCAGGATGCCAGCCAGCGCGAGGGGAAGCACCCAGACGATCTGGCCCGACATCTGGGGGGTGAGGAACCGGAGAGGACCGGTGGGCAGCTCGGCCTTGTCCACGGATGCGAATACCTGCGCACGCTCCGCGTCGAGCCCCGTCAGGCGATCGAGGCCGTTGTAGCCGAACGTCAGTTCCCAGAAGCTGTTGGTGCGCGTCCCGCCGATGAAAGGACGCGAGGCCGCCGGAGTCAGGGCAAGAACCGCAAGCCATGCCCCTGCAGTGCCCAAGGCGGCCCCTGCGGCGAGGGCCGCCCCGCGCATTCTCCGACCACGCGGTCCTGAGCCGAGACCGATCACGGCGACCAGCAGGGCAGGCACGACCAGGGCAACCTGCAGCTGCTTGGTGAGGAATCCGGCGCCGAGGAGTATGCCTGCGAGGGCAAGATGGCGCTGACGGCCGGTCCGGATGGCACGAAGCGTTGCCGCCGCCGCTGCGGTCATCAGCAGGGTGAGCAGGGCATCGGGGTTGTTGTAACGGAAGACAGCCGTTGCCGCGGGCATGAGCGCCATCAGGGCTCCCGCGAGGAGGCCCCAGCGATGGCCGAGGTAGTGGGCCGCCATCCGGTAGATGAGCCACACTGTCCCCACGCCCATCAGTGCCTCGGGAGCGAGGAGGCTCCAAGAATTCAGCCCGAATGCCTTGACGCTGAGGCTCATCACCCAGAGTGCCAGCGGCGGCTTGTCCACCGAGATCGCGTTGGCCGGATCCGAGGAACCGAAGAAGAACGCCGTGACATTGTCCGCGCCCGAGTAGGCCGCCGCAGTGTAGAAGGCATTGGCCCACCCGTTGATGCCGAGGTTCCAGAGGTACAGCACAGCGGTACCCGCCAGCAGGCCCGCCGTCTCCCAGCGTTCCCGTCCGAGCGTCCTCTTCGTCGACGCCTTCGCCGGGACGGCGTCCAGGGCGATCATGCTGGCCCTACCGTTCGGCGGCCCCCATACGCGATGTTCATGCGAGCAGCGTAGGGGGACGTTGGAGACCGGCTCTACGTGCTTGTGGGAAGTCAAGTAGTCGGGTTTGCAGTCGGGTAGTGAGCAAGTGGCAGGCGGCCTTCAGAACACGTACTCGCTGGAGAATGACAAGTGCTGCTGCGATCCCAGTTCGCCTGAAACGGCTGCCTCGCCTGACGCCGGGCCCGGCGCGGCGTGACGCACGACGGCGGGAGGGAACCTTGGGCCCCTCCCGCCGCCGCATGCTCGGGCTACTGCCCGCGGCCGGCCGGGGCGTGGAGCACATGCCGCAGCTTTCCGCCCTTGGGGTTCACGAGGATCGGCTCGGGGTCCACGGCCAGGGTGACGCCCGGGAGCCCCTGGCCGTCGAGGTGGGCGCGCAGGCGCCGGAGCACCGCGGCCTCGACGGCGCGCGCCTCGTGCCCGGGCAGGGCCTCGACGCGGACGGCCAGCGCGGCCGGGCCCGTCTGCAGCACCTGGAATCGGTGCACGCCGGGGGTCTCCTCCACCACGGTGCCCAGGGCCATGGGCAGCAGGGCCACGGTCCCTGCCGGCCCCTCGAGCCGGAGGACCTCATCCGTCCGCCCCTCGATCCGGACGGTGGGCAGCGGGCTCCCGCAGTGGCATGGTTCGGCTCCGAGGCGGACGGAGTCGCCGAGCTCGTAGCGGATGATCGGCTGGACGAAGTTGGCCAAGTTGGTCAGCAGCACAGAGTGGGAGAGGACCCCGGGCGGCACCGAGTTGCTGGCAGCGTCGATGGGCTCGAGGATGAACCAGTCCGCATTCAGGTGCTGCTCGCCCCAGCGGCACGGCAGCGTGAGCGGGGTTGCCTCCGAGGCGCTGTACAGCTCCATCAGGGGGCAGCCGAACACGTCCTCGATGCGCCGCCGCACGGCTGGCAGCAGCTGCTCCCCGCCGCTCGCCACGATCGCGGGGGCAATCCGCAGCCGGCCGGCGGCCTGTTCCTCGGCCAGCACCTCGAGCCCGCTCGCGTACGACGCCACCATCGCCGGCCGGAAGCCATTCAGCTCCTGCACCAGCTGCGCCAGCGGCTCGAGCACGGAGAAGAAGCGCACATAGCGGCGGCGGAACGGCACCGAGCGCACCCGGCGCGCGTACATGACCGTCGTGAGGAAGTGGCCGCCGGTCGCGAAGACGAGGGCCGCCCGGATGCCCTTGGCCATCATCCGCACCAGCACCCGGGGATGGACGTAGGGCGGCCGGGCGTAGGCCAGCCCGTTCATCACGGCGACGGCGCGCCGGTCCTGCACGAGCAGCGTGGGCTCGCCGGTGGACCCCGACGTGGTGAAGACGACGTAGCGGCCGAGGAAGTCCGAGCCGATGGTGTCCTGCCGCGCGGTGAAGCGCTCGAGCGCGTCCTTGGTGACCTGCGGGTCGGTCACCCACTCGTCGAAGTGGGCCATCAGCTCGGCCTTGGCCACCGGCGGGAGCGACCCCAGGCCCGCATCCTGCGGGAGGCCCGCATACAGCCGGGCATAGAAGGCCGAATGCGCCCGGGCGTGCTGCAGCAGGGCCGCCAGGCGCTCCCGCTGGCGGGCCTCGATGGCAGGGAGGCCGCCCCGCAGCACCCGCCGCGCGTCCCGCAGGACGCCGAGCGGGGTCAGGCGGCCGGATCTGCGCATGGGCCCATTCTGGGCGGCCCCGGCGACGGCCAGGAAGGGCCCTTCGGCCGTCCGGCTGCGGCCGAGGTTCCCCGCGCCCAGTAAACTAGGGCGAGTGACTAGGCTCTTCGGTACTGACGGCGTGCGCGGGCTGGCCAACGGCCTCCTCGACGCCCAGCTCGCCCTCAAGCTCTCCCAGGCGGCCGCCGTCGTCCTCGGCCACCGGCAGGTGCCGGACGGCACCCGGCCGCGCGCCGTCGTCGCCCGCGACCCCCGAGCCTCCGGCGAGTTCCTCGGGGCGGCCGTCGAGGCCGGCCTCGCGAGTGCGGGTGTGGACGTGTACGACGCCGGTGTGCTCCCGACCCCCGCGGCCGCCTACCTCGTGGCGGACCTCGGTGCCGACTTCGGGGTGATGATCTCCGCGAGCCACAACCCGGCCCCGGACAACGGCATCAAGTTCTTCGCTCGCGGCGGGCAGAAGCTCCCCGACGAGGTCGAGGACCAGATCGAGGCCCTCCTGGCCGACGAGCCGCACCGTCCCACCGGCGCCGGCGTGGGCCGCATCCAGCGCTTCTCCGACGCGGAGGACCGCTACATCGTCCACCTGCTCACCACCCTCCCGCACCGCCTCGACGGGCTCACCGTGGTGCTCGACTGCGCCAACGGTGCCGCGTCCGGCTGCTCGCCGCAGGTCTTCAAGGACGCCGGCGCCGAGGTCGTGGTGATCGGCGCCGACCCTGACGGGCTCAACATCAACGACGGCGTGGGCTCCACCCACCTCGAGAAGCTCCAGGCCGCGGTCGTGGAGCACGGGGCCGATCTGGGCGTGGCGCACGACGGCGACGCCGACCGCTGCCTCGCCGTGGACCACGAGGGCACCGTGGTGGACGGCGACCAGATCATGGCGATCCTCGGCCTCGCCCTCAAGGACGCCGGCAAGCTGCGGGACGACGTGCTCGTGGCCACCGTCATGAGCAACCTCGGCCTCAAGATCGCCCTGCGCGATGCGGGCATCACCATCCGCGAGACCGCGGTGGGGGACCGCTACGTGCTCGAGGAGATGCGCGCCGGCGGGTACTCCCTCGGCGGCGAGCAGTCCGGGCACGTGATCTTCTCCGACTTCGCCACCACCGGCGACGGCGTGCTCACGGGCCTGCAGATCGCGGCCCAGGTGGCCCGCACGGGCAAGACGCTCAAGGAGCTCGCGGCCGTGATGACCCGGCTCCCGCAGGTCCTCATCAACGTCAAGGGCGTGGACAAGGCCCGCGTCTCCGCGGACCCGGGCGTGGCCGCCGCCGTGGCCGATGCCGAGGCCGAGCTCGGGGAGACCGGCCGCGTGCTCCTGCGCCCCTCGGGCACCGAGCCCGTGGTCCGGGTCATGGTCGAGGCCGCGGACGAGGAGACCGCCCAGGCCGTCGCCGGGCGCCTGGCCGAGGTGGTCCAGAACCAGCTCGCCCTCGCGTAGCCGGCCGCGCCGGGGAGCGGAGCGGTGCGGCACCCGGTACGCTCGCTCGCGTGACTGACCTCGACGACCACGGCCGGCCCGAGCCGCCGCTCGATGCCACCGAAGCGGACACGCTCCTCGGCTTCCTGGACTTCCACCGCGCCACGCTCGAGTGGAAGACCCGGGGCCTGACCGACGATCAGCTGCGGACCACGCTCCCGCCCTCCACCATGTCTCTGGGCGGCCTGCTCAAGCACCTGGCCCTCGTGGAGGACCACTGGTTCACCGAGGTCGCGCGCGGAGCGCCCGAGCCGGAGCCGTGGGCCAGCGTGGACTGGACCGCGGACCGGGACTGGGACTGGCACAGCGCCGCCCAGGATCCCGGCGATGCGCTCCGGGCACTCTGGGCCGCGAGCGTTGCCCGCTCCCGCGCGGTGACGGACCGGCTCCTCGCCGAGGGCCCCGACGCCCTCGGTAGCCTCCATGCCCCGCCGGACGGGCGCACCCAGTTCTCGCTGCGGTGGATCCTCACCCACATGGTGGAGGAGTACGCGCGGCACAACGGCCACGCGGACCTCCTGCGCGAGTCGATCGACCGGTCCGTGGGGGAGTAGGCGGCCGGCGGCGTACCGTCCTGCTCACTGTGCAGGTCTGCGGGGCCCGCGGAGCGGCGTGTCCCGTCCCGACACGCCGGGCCCGGCCGCCAACGTGAGCAGAACGGTACGCTCGCCTCATGCGCACGCCCCCGCCAGCCGCCGTCCGGGCCGTCCAGCGCCTCAGCCAAGCCCTCACCCGGGCCGGCGCCGCCCTCCAGCCGCCGCAGGCGCGCTTCCTCGAGGTCTCCGGCGGGGTCGCGGCCATTGCGCTCATGCGGGCGGCCGTCCGCACCCGGCTCGTCGAGCCCCTCGCCGCGGGGCGCCGCACCGCCGACCAGGTGGCCCAGGAGCTCGGCCTCGACGCGGACACCGCGCACCGGGTCCTCCGCGGCCTCGCAGTCTACGGGCTCCTGACCCTCGACCGCCGCGGCGCCTTCGGCCTCACCGCCACCGGCCGGCTCCTGCTCGAGGGCCATCCGCGCTCGATGGCCGGCTGGGTCCGGTACGCCACCTCGGACGCCGTGCTGGCCGGCTGGCTGCGCCTGCCCGAGAGCCTTGCGGACGGGCGGCCGGCCTTCAACGCCGCCACGGGCAGGAGCCTCTGGGACCACCTTGCCGAGCACCCGGACGAGGAGGCCGGCTTCGCCCGCACCATGCACGAGCTCACCCTCCTGGCGGCGCCCCTCATCGTGGCCGCGTACCCGTGGCCCGAGCGGGGCACGGTGTGTGATGTGGGCGGGGGCGTGGGCGCCATGCTCGCCTCCGTCCTCTCCGCCCGCCCGGCGCTCAGGGGCGTGCTGGTGGACCAGGCGGGCCCCCTCGCGGCCTCGGGGGAGTACCTCGCGGGCCGGGGCGTGGGCAGCCGGGTCCGCGCGGTCGAGGGGGACATCTTCGCCGGCTTCGAGGCAGCTGCGGACGTGTACCTGCTCAAGGACGTGCTCCACGACTGGGACGACGACCAGTGCCGCCAGATCCTGCGCACCGTCCGGGCCGCGGCCGCCCCGGGCGCCCGGGTGCTGGTCCTCGAGTGGCTCCAGGAACGCAACACCGCCGAGTTCCCAGTCTCGATCTCGGACGTCATGATGCTCGCCCAGACCGAGGGCCGCCAGCGCTCGGCCGCCGAGCACCTCGCCCTCGGTCAGGCCGGGGGCTTCCGGCCCGGCCGCGTCCTCGACACCGGCGCGTACGGGATCGTCGAGCTCCTGGTCCCCTGAGGCGAGCACGACGCCGGCCCCCCGCCTTCGGGAGGCGAGGGGCCGGCGTGGTGCGCGGGACAGGTCAGAGCTCGCGGTCGGGGGCCTTCAGCGCATCGCGGATCTCGGTCAGCAGCGCGATCTGCGGGTCGACGGGGGTCTCTGCCGACTTCTCCTTGATGCCGAGCTTGCGGTTGCGGTGCTCGATCATCTTGTTCATGGGGACGATGATCACGAAGTAGATCGACGCGGCGATGAGCAGGAAGTTCACGATCGCGGTGAGCAGGACCCCGAACTTCACCGGGCCGACCACGAGGAAATTGTCGAAGTTCGGCTGGCCCACGAGCACCGAGATGGCGGGCATGAGGACGCTCTTGACGAGGGCGTCCACCACCGAACTGAACGCGGCGCCCATGATCACGGCGACGGCAAGGTCAATGACGTTGCCCTTCATGATGAAGGACTTGAATCCACTGAGCATGAAGACCAGCCTAGACGGCCCTACGGGTGGAGCAGCACCTTGGTGTAGCCGTCCTCGCGCGCGTCGAACTTGGCATAGGCGTCCACGGCGTCGTCCAGGGGCACCTCGTGGGAGACGATCCAGGAGGGCGCCGCGCGGTCGGCGGTGATGAGGTCGCGGAGCTCGCGGTTGTAGCGCTTCACCGGGCACTGGCCGCCCGCGAGGCTGATGCCCTTGGTGAAGGCCTGCCCGTACTCGAAGGGGAGCCGGCCCTGCTTCGCGAGGCCGTAGGCGGCGCCCGGGTCCTCGGGGACGTAGACGCCCACCACGCCGATGTGGCCGGTGGCGCGCACCACTTCGATGAGGTTGTCCAGCACCATCTCGGGGTGCTCCTCGCCGCTGGGATCGTGGGCCTGGTAGCCCACCGCCTCGACGCCGCAGTCCACCCCGAAGCCGTCGGTGGCGTCCATGATCGCGAGGCCCGGATCCGTCTCGGAGAAGTCCACCGGCGTGGCGCCGATGCGCGCGGCGAGGTCGAGCCGGTCCGGCTCCTTGTCCACCACGAACACCCGCGCGGCGCCCTTGAGCAGCGAGCTGTACGCCGCCATGAGGCCCACGGGCCCGGCGCCGAACACCGCGACGGTCTTCCCGGGGGAGACCTGGGCCATCGTGGCCCCGTGGTACCCGGTGGGGAAGATGTCCGAGAGCATCGCGTAGTCGTTCTCGTGCTCGTTGCCGGCCGGCAGGCGGAGCAGGTTGAAGTCCGCCCACGGGACCCTCAGCAGCTCTGCCTGCCCGCCCCAGTAGGGCCCCATCTTCGGGTAGCCGTAGCCGGCGCCCGGGTCCCCCGAGGGGTTGGCCCGCAGGCACGCCGAGGTCCAGCCGTCGTTGCAGTTGCGGCACGTGCCGCAGGCGAGGTTGAACGGCACGGACACCCGGTCGCCGACCTTGATCCGGTTGACCGCGGGCCCCACCTCCTCGACGATGCCCATGTTCTCGTGGCCGAGGACCATCCCGGAGTCGAGCTCGGCGCGACCCTCGTAGGGGTGCAGGTCCGAGCCGCAGATGTTTGCGGTGGTGATCCGGATCACCGCATCGAGCGGCTCCTCGATCCTCGGATCATCGACCTGCTCCACGGCCAGTTCCCGCGGTGCCTTGAAGACCACTGCCTTCATGAGGACTCCTCCTGCCTGTCGGTGCGGTTGTCCTCAGGGCACCCTCCCCGGCGCGGGCCGGGCCAAACATTGGCGGGTCAGCCGTTGCCGTTCCCGTGGCCGTGGCCCGTCGGGGTGCCGGTGCCGGTCGGTGTGCCGGTGCCAGTCTGGGTGCCGGCCCCGGTCTGGGTCCCGTTCCCAGTGTCGCCCTGGTTCCCCCTCCCGGTGCCGCCGGTGGCGCCGTCGGTCGCTCCGGTGCCGTTGTCGTTGCCGGTGCTGCTCCCGCCGTCGCCGGTGATGAGGCTCTGCGGCGGGGTGTCGAAGTCGCCGTGGTCGTAGTACCCGGCCACCTGCTGCATGTAGGTGGCCCACTGCGGGCCCGCGATGTACGCGCCGTCGACCACCGGGTAGAACTTCCCGTTCACGGTCACGTCGCGGCCGGTCCGGGCGGCCGGCCCGTCGAGGGCCTCGCCGAAGTACGACGCCGTCGCGAGCCCCCGCGTGTAGCCCACCACCCACGTCTGGCTGTTCTCGTTGTTCGTGCCGGTCTTCATGGCGTCCGGGACATCCAGCTTCTGGGGGATGAGCAGGCCGGAGCCCTTGGTCGCCACGTCCTGGAGGACGTTCGTGGCCGCGGCCGCCACGTCCTTGCTCAGGGCGCCCTGCTGGCACTGGCTGGTCTGGCCGCCGATCTTCTGGCCCTTGACGTCGTCCACCTCGGTGATGGACACGGGCGCGCAGTACGTTCCGCCGCTCGCGAAGGTGGCGAAGGCGCTCGCCATGGTCATCGGGGCCACGTTGGTGCCGCCGAGGAGGTTGCCGAGCGTGGACAGGTCGAGCTTCTTCCCCGACCCCGCGCCGTCGTGCATCCCCATCGCGTCCGCCGCCCGCTGGATGTCGCAGAAGTCGTTCAGGTCCGCGGCCGAGGCGAACGTGGCGGTGTTGATCGAGTTGTAGATGCCGGCGCGCACCGTCATGGGGCGGTAGTAGCCCTCGGAGTCGTTCTGCAGGTCGATGGAGCCCGGGACGGTGCTGTCGAAGACGCCGTGGACCGGCCGGCAGGTGGACTTCCAGGGGAAGTCCGGCCCGTAGCGGCGCCGGGTGGCGTCCACGACCTGGTTGGTGGGCTTGCCCTCGTTCAGCCACGCCGCGAGGGTCACCGGCTTCATCGTGGAACCCGGCTGGTAGCCGCCCGCGCCGCCGAGGTCGGCGCCGTTCGCGTCCGTCGAGTCGACGTTGAAGTTGTAGGACGTGACGAACCCGGTGCCCTGGCCGTCCACCATCCGGCTGTTCTGGGCCATGGCGAGGACGTCCCCGGTCCCCGGCTGGACCGTCACGAGCGAGGAGCCCCACTTGTCCGGGTTGGACCCCGCGGTCGCGTCCACCTGCGCCTGGGCCGGGCCCTGGAGGCGCGGATCCAGGGTGGTCTTGATGGTCAGGCCGCCGAGCATGACCTTCTGCATCCTGGCCGTGGGGTCCTTGCCGTAGGCAGGGTCGTTGAGGATCTGGTGGAGCACGTAGTCGCAGAAGTAGGGCGCCGTCGAGTAGGGGCAGCCCTGCCTGGGCGGGTTCAGCTTCAGCTCGATGGGGGACTTGACCGCGTCGTCGTGCTGGCTCTTGGTGATGTAGCCGTGCTGGAGCATGGCGTCGAGCACGAGGTTGCGGCGGTCCTTGGCCCGGTCCGGGTGCTGGGAGGGGTCGAAGTATGCGGGGCCGTTGACGAGGCCGGCGAGGAGCGCGCCCTGGGCGAGGGTCAGGTCCTTGGCGTCCTCGGAGAAGAAGTACTGGCTCGCGGCCTGGATCCCGTAGGCGTTCGCGTTGAACGGGACGATGTTGAGGTAGCCGGCCAGGATCTGGTCCTTCGAGAACTTCTGCTCGAGGCCGATCGAGAGCTCCATCTCGCGCAGCTTGTCGCTCACGCTCTTCTGCCCGTTGAGCACGATGTCTGCGCTCTGCCCCTGGGCGATGAGCTGCTCGTTGAGGGCGTTTGTGACGTACTGCTGGGTGAGCGTCGAGGCGCCCTGGCGGCCGCCGCCGGCGTCGGTGACGAGGGCGCGGAGGATGCCCAGCGGGTCCACGCCGCCGTGCTGGTAGAACCGGTAGTCCTCGATGGCGACGATCGCGTTCTTGATGTTCGGGGACATCTGGTCCAGCGGAACGTCGGTGCGGTTCTCGCTGAAGAGGGTTGCGATCACCGACCCGTCCGCCGCGACGATCTTCGACGCCTGGCCCGGCTGGACCTCCGTCAGGTTCGCGGGCACCGAGGTGCTCAGCGTCTGTGTGGCGCCGCTCGCCGCGTTCCCGGTGAGGGCGACGGCGGGGGTCATGAGCCCGGCCACGAGTACCCCGCACAGCCCGCTCACGGCGACGAACGCGAGGATCCTGCCCAGGGTCGTGGACGTGTCGAAGTACTTGTTGCTGCCAGGGGACATGGGGTGTAGGTTATGCGACCCTCCTCAATGCAAGCTGAAAGGGCCCGGCTCACACCGTGCCGGCCCACACTGTGCCGGCTCATAATGTGCCGGCTCACACCTTGCGCAGCAGCATCCTCCGGATGGAGTGGTCGGCGTCCTTGGTGAGCACGAGCTGGGCGCGTCCCCGGGTCGGCAGGACGTTCTGGATGAGGTTGGGCTCGTTGATGCGCTTCCAGATGCTCCGGGCCGTGGTGACGGCCTCCTCGTCGGAGAGCGAGGCGTAGCGGTGGAAGTAGCTCTCGGGCTGGGCGAACGCGCCCGAGCGCAGCTTGAGGAACCGTTCCACGTACCAGTGCTCGATGTAGCTCGTCTTGGCGTCGACGTAGAGGGAGAAGTCGAAGAAGTCGCTCAGCGCCAGGCCGGTGGTGCCGTCGCCGCGGGGCCGCGCGGGGGCCAGGACGTTGAGCCCCTCCACGATCAGCACGTCGGGCCGGCGGACCACGACCTCCCGGCCGGGCACGATGTCGTACGTCAGGTGCGAGTACCAGGGCGCCCGCACCTCCTCGGCGCCGGACTTGATCTCGGCGACGAAGCGGAGGAGCGCCCGCCGGTCGTAGGACTCCGGGAACCCCTTGCGGTCCAGGACCCCGCGGCGGGTCAGCTCGGCGAGGGGATAGAGGAAGCCGTCGGTGGTGACGAGCTGCACGTTCGGCGTCGACGGCCAGCGCTGCAGCATCTCGCGCAGCACACGCGCAATGGTGGACTTCCCCACGGCCACGGACCCGGCCACGCCGATCACGAACGGTGTGCGCTGGGTCGACTCGCCGAGGAACGTCTGCGTGGCCGTGTGCAGCTCGCCGGAGGCCTCCACATAGAGGGAGAGCAGCCGGCTCAGCGGCAGGTAGACGTCCCGGATCTCCCTGAGGTCGAGGGGATCGCCGAGCCCGCGGATGCGGTCGATGTCGTCCTGGTTGAGGGGCTGCTCCATGCGGTCCGCGAGGCGGGCCCACGTGGCGCGCTCGAGCTCGACGAACGGGGACGCGCCATCGCCGGCCGACTCGCTTCTCTGCAGACTCACCCGTGCATTCTGTCAACTGGGACGGCGCCGCGCGAACTGCCGGGGTGTCCGAGCGCGCCGGTAGGATGGTCCGCATGTGTGGAATCGTCGGCTATGTCGGTACCGCCCGCGCGCTCGAAGCCGCGGACGGCAACAGCAGTCACAGTGCCCTTGATGTCGTGATCGAAGGCCTGCGGCGCCTCGAGTACCGCGGCTACGACTCCGCGGGCGTGGCCGTCGTCGCGGACGGGGCCATCGAGTCCCGGAAGAAGGCCGGGAAGCTGAAGAACCTCGAGCACGAGCTCGCCGAGCGACCCCTCCCGGAGAGCGTTACCGGCATCGGGCACACGCGCTGGGCCACCCACGGCGGGCCCACGGACGCCAACGCCCATCCGCACCTGGCCGACGGCGGCCGCCTCGCCGTCATCCACAACGGCATCATCGAGAACTACGCGACCCTCAAGGCCGAGCTGGCCGCCAAGGGCGTCCCGTTCCTCTCCGAGACGGACACCGAGGTCGCCGCGGCCCTGATCGGCGACTACTACCGCGGCGAGGCCGACGGCGACATCACCCGCGCGATGCAGCTCGCCTGCCAGCGGCTCGAGGGTGCGTTCACCCTGCTGGCCGTGCACGCGGAGCAGCCCGGCGTCGTGGTGGCGGCCCGGCGGAACTCGCCGCTCGTCGTCGGCCTCGGCGACGGGGAGAACTTCCTCGGCTCCGACGTCTCCGGCTTCATCGACTACACCCGCCGCGCCGTCGAGCTCGGCCAGGACCAGATCGTCACGATCACCCCGGAGTCCTTCGTGGTGACCGACTTCTTCGGCGCCCCCGCGGCCGGCAAGGAGTTCGAGGTCTCCTGGGACGCCGCCTCGGCCGAGAAGGGCGGGTTCAGCTCCTTCATGGAGAAGGAGATCAACGACCAGCCCGCCGCGGTGCACGACACCCTCCTGGGCCGCTCCGACGAGTCCGGCAAGCTCGTCCTCGACGAGCTGCGCATCGACCCGGAAGAGCTCAAGAAGGTCAACAAGATCATCGTCCTCGCGTGCGGCACCGCGGCCTACGCCGGCCTCGTGGCCAAGTACGCGATCGAGAAGTGGTGCCGGATCCCCACCGAGGTCGAGCTCGCGCACGAGTTCCGCTACCGCGAGCCGATCGTGGACGCCAACACCCTGGTCGTGTCCATCAGCCAGTCCGGCGAGACCATGGACACCCTCATGGCCGTGCGCTATGCCCGCGAGCAGGGCGCCAAGACCGTCTCGATCTGCAACACGAACGGCTCCACGATCCCGCGCGAGTCCGACGCCGTCCTCTACACGCACGCCGGCCCCGAGATCGCCGTCGCCTCGACCAAGGCGTTCCTGGCCCAGATCACCGCGGCCTACCTGCTCGGCCTGTACCTGGCCCAGCTGCGCGGGAACATCTTCTCCGGCCAGATCCGGGACGTCCTCGCGGACCTGAACAAGATCCCCGAGAAGATCCAGACCGTCCTGGACGGCGCCGGCCCGCTCCGCGAGCTCGCCCGCAGCATGAAGGACGAGAAGTCCGTGCTGTTCCTCGGCCGCCACGTGGGCTACCCGGTGGCGCTCGAGGGCGCGCTCAAGCTCAAGGAGATCGCGTACATCCACGCCGAGGGCTTCGCCGCGGGCGAGCTCAAGCACGGCCCGATCGCGCTGATCGACGAGGGCCAGCCCGTGTTCGTGGTGGTCCCGTCCCCGCGCGGCCGCGACTCGCTGCACGCCAAGGTGGTCTCCAACATCCAGGAGGTCCGCGCCCGCGGCGCCCGCACCCTCGTGATCGCGGAGGAGGGAGACGAGGCCGTGCGCGCCTACGCCGAGCACGTCTTCTATGTGCCCGAGACGCCCACCCTGCTCATGCCGCTGCTGACCACGGTCCCGCTGCAGATCTTCGCCGCCGAGCTGGCCTCGGCGAAGGGCTACGACGTGGACCAGCCGCGCAACCTCGCCAAGTCCGTCACCGTCGAGTAGCCACCCCGTTTCGGGTACGCAGGGTCTGACGTACGACGACGGCCGGTCACCTTCCGCTGGGAGGTGACCGGCCGTCGTCGTCCGCCGAGGGCGCCCTGGTCAGATCAGCGCGTCGAGCGTGACGAAGGTGTAGCCCTCGGTGTGCATCTGGTCGATGATGCCGGGGAGTGCGGCGGCGTCGAGGGTCGAGCCGTCATCCGGGTTGGAGCCGACGTGCATGAGCACGATCTCGCCCGGCTGGATCGCGTTCATGACCCGCTGGATCACCGAGGGCGCCCCGCGGACGCCGCCCACGGTGCCCTGCCAGCCGAGGGAGTCGACGGTCCAGCGGATCGCCGCGTAGCCGCTCGCGTTGACGGCGGCGATGGTGCGGGCGTCGCGGGCGCCGGAGGGGAAGCGGAAGAACGGCCGGGGATCCACGCCGGCGGCCCGGATGGCCGCCTGCGCCGCGGACAGCTCGGCGGCGATCTGCGCATCCGTCAGCGTGGTCATGTCCGGATGGGTCATCGAGTGGTTGCCGACCCGGTGCCCGCCCGCGGCGATCTGCGCGACGTCGGCCGGGTGCGCCTTGGCCCACGCCCCCGTGAGGAAGAACGTCGCGGGGACGTGCTGCGCCGCGAGGGTCGAGAGGATGGAGGCAAGCCCTGCGTCGTTGCCACCCGCGTCGAACGTCAGGGCCACGACCTTCTCCTGGGTGGGGATCCGCTCGAGGTCCTGCCCCCGGAGGTTCGGCGGCAGCGCCATCGGGGGCAGGGGCGGCCCGGCGGTGGCGGTGGGCTTCTTGGTGGGCGCGGGCGACGTGGAGGGGGCGCCGGGCGTCGTCGGGCGCCCGGACGTGGGGCTCGGGGCTGCGGAACCCGTGGGGGCGGCGGACGCGGTCCCGGAGCCGGGGACCGTGGGGGAGGCCGACACGGTGGGCGCGGCCGGCGTCGGCTGCGAGGTCGAGCGGGTCAGGACGATCGCGACCGCGGTCGCCGCGAGGACAAGCACCACCGCGGCCACGATGATGACGGTGAGCCGTCGCCTGCCGAGTGCCGCCATGTGCAACCCCCTCGGTCACGACGGTACGCCCGCGGCAGTGGGCGCGCGAGGGACTTTGGTCGGGTCAGCCGAGGACGATGCCGCGGACGTAGGCGGCCTGGCCCACGTGCTGGGTCGCGTCGTTGAGCAGGCTCACGAGGCGCACGGCGGCGGTGACCGGCGGGGACCAGCGCTCGTCGACGACGCGGCCGAGGTCCTCGGGCTGCAGGCCCCTGATGACCTCGGTGACCCGGGCATGGACGGCGTCGTGGTACCCGCGGAGCACCTCGGAGTCCACCGCCGGGAAGTTCCCGACCTCGTCGCTCGACTGCCCATAGCCGGTCGCCCACTCGCCATAGGGCAGGGCGAACCGGTCACGCCACTGGGGCCACAGCTGTCCCGGCGGGACCTCGCGGGCGCGGGCCTTGGGCGGCTCGTGGCCCCCGAGGACGTGGGCGAGGGCGGCGATGTGGTCGTCCTCGACGCGGGTGAGGTGCCACACGAGCCAGGCGATGTGGTTGGCGTGGGGGCCGGGGCGCTGCAGGAGCTGTTCGGGGGAGAGGCCCAGGAGCGCATGCTCCACCGACTCCTCGACCCGCCCGAAGCCGTCGAGCAGGATGTCCGCGGCCCAGTTCTGGTCTGCACTCATGCGGGCCACCCTATGCCCCGGGCGCAGAGTCCCGGGAGGGGCCGGTGCGCGTGCGCTGCGTTCGGAGGGCTGTGCCTTCCTGCCCACTACGGCCGTCGGCGGGTGCGCAGGAGACGGCGTGTCGCCGCCGCCACGCCGGGCCGGGCGGGCCAAAGTGCGCAGGGACGGACGGGGGAAGCGGCCTACCCGCCGAAACGGCGAGGACCCCAGATCCTGAGGAGCTCCTCAACGTCGCGCAGAAGCCGGTCGGGGTCGCGCCAGACGACCTCTGGCGGATACCGCAGCGTCGGGTACCCCTGCCGCAGGGCCTCATTCTGCCGGCGCCGGTCTTCGACGAACGCTGCGCGGTCCGCATGGAACGCGTGCCCGTCGATCTCCACGATCACCAGGCCCTCGATCAGGAGGTCCACGCGGCCCACGCCCGGGATGCGTGCCTGCACCTGGACCCGCCAGCCCCTGGCGACGAACAGGAGCCTTGCCTCCACCTCGGGCTGGGATTCAGCAGTGGCCGTGGCCAGGGAGAGCGCACGGCGTGCCCGGGCGCTGCGGGGTCCCCGGAGGAGGTCCTCGAGCATGCCGCGGTCGACCTGGCCGCCCCTGATCGCGCACTCCGCCATGGACACGGCCTCGGAGAGCGGGAGGCAGCCCAGTGCGTGGAGGACGGTGTCCTCCAGCGAGGCAATGGGCAGGGTGCCGTGGGCGGGGAACCGGAGGGTGCGGTGCGCCGTGAAGACCGTGACACGGGAGTGCGCCACTGCCAGGTGCCGGCGCAGGGGCACGTCCCTGATCCACAGCCCGTGCGCTCTGGCCGCGGATCCGCACGTGAGCAGCCCATTGTGGACGAGTGCGAAGAGGTAGTCCGGGTTGCAGTCCGGAAGGGCAATGATGCCGCGTGCTGGTTTGACGCCGAGGGCCGCGAGAGCGGCGACCTCGCGCTTGCTGGCTCCTGCCCGGAGGAGCGCGGCCGTGCGGGCCACGCCGCCGAGCGATCTGAGGTACTCGAGGGCATCCATGGTGCAATGCCATCCGCTCAGGACGGGCCGGGGCACCGGGCCCGGGTCCCATGTGGACGACCTGCCGGGGCCGGACGTTGTGGAGGGCCAGTGGGGCCGTCCGTTCCTGCCCTCTTTGGCCCGGCTGCCCCCGCGTGTCGGCCGCGACACACCGGTCCTGCGGGTCCCGCGCGCCCCCAGAGTGGGCAGGAGCGGACGGCGGAGCGCGCACGGCCCCCGGGGCTCAGCGGCCGGGCGCTACCGGCGTCCATCGGGATAGATGCTGCGGGTCTCGGCGCGCTGGTACCGGCGCCGCCAGCGCAGGCGGGGGCGCGGGAGCACACGGGCCACCGCGAGGACCGCGTACATGAGCGTGTTGAGGGCCACGAACGTCGCGAGCACGTTGACGAACGGGCTCTGCAGGATCGACTCGTCGAAGAGGATCCCCAGCGGCACGCGGACAGGGCTCACCGCGCGGCCTCATCGGCACCGGGGCCGGCGGGGCGGCCGGGCACGGAAGGGACAGCCTCGGCCCCGGCATCGCGCACCAGGTGCTTCCACGCGGCCTTGCGCCCGGCGGTGATGTCCGCGATGCCCTTGAGGTACACGACGTTGAGGAACATGTCGAAGAAGAGCTCGGGGAACAGGCAGGCCGCGAGGAGGCGGGCGCGCCAGCCTCCGCCCCACGCGGTGACGAGCCGCTCAAGCGTGAACCAGAACCCGAGCCCGAGCCAGAACGGGAACCAGATCCAGGTGTCCATGGACAGGGCCATCAGGGCGATGAGGGCCAGGTAGGTCCCGAGGGCGATCACGCTGTACCCGATCCCGAGCTGCTGGAACCAGTACCGCGCGGTCTGGGGGGTGACCCCGTAGGCGCCGAGGTTCTCGAGCGCCCCGCGCTGCCAGCGCAGCCGCTGCGCCCAGAGCATCCGCCACGTGGGCATGAGCTCGGTCTCCGCGGCGCACTCGGGCGGGGAGACCATGAGCGCCCCGAGGGACTTGAGCGCAATCGTGAGCTCGTTGTCCTCCGTGAGCGCGGCGGTGTCGTACACGTCGCCGTGCCGCCCCGGGAGCTGGGTGCCGCGGGCGTCGGCGACGGCGCGCAGCGCCACGGGCCGGAACACGGACGCGGTGCCGGTCAGGACGAACACGCGCCCTCGCCGCCGGCGGATCTCGCGCGAGTAGCGGATGTACTCGTTGCGCTGGAACTGGCCGATCAGCCCGTGCCCCTCCTCGCCGTAGAAGAGCCCGCCCACGGCCACGAGGGCGCGGTCGTCGGTGAACCGCCGCACGGCCTCGGCGAGGAACTCGCTGCCGAGCTTGGTGTCGGCGTCCATCGCCATCACCGCGTCGTTGTCGCCGAGGCCGGGGAGCAGGGTGCGCAGCGCCTGGTTGAGGGCCCCGCCCTTCTTGTCCGTGTTGCCCCGGGTCGCGAAGACTTCGGCGCCGGCGTCCCGCGCGATCTCCGCGGTGCGGTCGGTGCAGTTGTCGGCGACCACGATCACCCGGTGCGGCCGGTGGGCCTGTGCGTCGAGCGAGGCGAGGGTCGCGGGCAGCGAGGCCTCCTCGTTGTGCGCCGGGATGAGCACGGTGACGGTCACGGACCCGGCGAACACGCCGCGGGTGGCGGCCATGATGGTCCTGGGCGCGAGCGGCCTCGCGCGCACGTGCGCGGAGGCCCGGCGCGAGCGGGTGGCAATGGCTCGGTCCAGGAGCGCGACGCCCGCCCCGAGCAGGATCGCCGCTGCCGCTGCCATGGCGACGACGCGCCACTGCGGCGCGTGGGCGTCGTAGAAGACGTTCCATACCCCGCCGATCGAGACCTGGGCGGGCCGCCAGAGTGGCGGCGGCTGGCTCGCGGCCACCCCCCACCACAGCAGCAGCGCGGCGCCGGTCACGGCCGCGACGATCAGGAGGCCGACGAGCCTCTGGAACCATCTCCCCATGCTGGCAGGCTATCGGGCCGAGGCGACGGCCCAGTAGGCAGGGACGCGGAGGTGGCTGCCGTCCGCGGGCAGCGCGAGCGCCAGGGCGGTGGACCCCTCCGTCTCGAGCCGCCACTGCTCCTCGGGGAAGGCCCGCGCCCGCTCGGCGGGGCCGAAGTGGCCCGGCTGCGGGAGCGTGCGGATGGCCTGGGCGAGCGGTGCGGGGATGGACTCTCCGCTCGCCCCGAGCGCGCGCAGGTAGCCGAGCCCGTTCCCGGGCACGTTCGTCTCGACGAGGTACACCCGTCCGCGCGTCCCCACGAGCGTGCGCAGGCCCGCGGCGAGGGCCCGCTGCTTGGCCGGGGTAAGCACGTGGAGCACCCCGCGCACGACGGCGTTGGCGTCCCCGAGCTGCCCGTGGAGCCGCTCGCTGGTCTCGGGATCAGTCGCGTCGGCAGTGAGGAAGTCGATGCGCCCCGGCTCCCCGTGGTGCCTCCCGGCGAGGTCGACGGCGGCCGCGGAGGCGTCGAGGCCGAGCACCCGGGGGAAGGCCCCGGCGAGGGCGGCGGAGAGCCACCCGGACCCGCAGCCCACGTCGACCACGGGCAGGGACGTGTCGAGGTGGTCGATCCCGCGGGCCACGTGCTCGGTGGCCTCGGAGCGCGGGTCGCCCTCCCAGAGGACGTCCTCGGGCAGGGTTCCCTCGGCGATGCCGGCCCAGAACCGCTCCCACGCGGTGGAGGGGCTGCGGGGGACCCGGCCCGAGAGGATGGCCACGCGGGAGACGAGCCGGATGCTGTCAGCGAGCGGCACCGTGGCCTCCTTCCTGCAGGGACCGCAGGAGCAGGCCCAGCTCGGAGGCGGGCATGGGCCGGGCGAACAGGTAGCCCTGGCCGTACTCGCAGCCCAGCTCGCGCAGGAGCCGGGCCTGGGCCTCGCCCTCGATGCCCTCGGCGACCACGGTGAGCCCGGCCGCGTGGATGAGGCGCACGATCGCGTCGACGAACGCGACCTGGGTCGGATCGCTCGCGAGGGTGTCCACGAGGGACTTGTCGATCTTGGCCCGCACCGCGGGAAGCGTCCGGAGGTAGCTGATGGAGGAGTAGCCGGTGCCGAAGTCGTCGATCTCGATGGGGACGCCGAGCTCGCCGAGGGAGCGCAGGGTCAGTCGTGTGTCGGGGCCGCCGCTGATGATCGCGGACTCCGTGATCTCCACGGTCAGGCGCGGCCCGGGCAGCCCGGCCTCGTCCAGCAGCCTGCGGATGTGGGCCGTGAGGTCCCCGTGCGCGAGCTCGGCGGGCGAGATGTTCACGTGCAGGCTGAAGTGCTCGGGCAGGCCCGGGTCGCGCGCCCAGTCTCCAGCGGCCTGGACCACTTGGGTCAGCACGCACCGGCCGAGCTCGACCATGAGCCCTGCGTCCTCGGCGATGTCGAGGAATGCGGCGGGCGGCTGCAGCCCCCGGACGGGGTGGCGCCAGCGCACGAGCGCTTCGGCTCCGGCGAGCGTGCCGTCGGCGAGCCCCACGATCGGCTGGTAGAAGACCTCGATCTCCCCGTTGGAGAACGCGGCCCGCAGCTCGGAGGCGACGCGGACGCGCTGGGCCACGACTTCGTGCATGGCGGGAGTGAACACGCTGATGCCGCCGTGGCCCTTGGCCTTGCCGGCCTCGAGCGCGGCGTCGGCGTCGCGGAGCATCTCCTCGACCGCAAGGTGGCGCTCGGCGTACCGGATGCCCACGTTGCCGCGCAGGCTGACCTGGATGCCGTTGACCAGCACCCTCTCCTTGAGCGTGTCGAGGACGGCCCGCGCGGTCCAGAGCACGCCCTCGGCGTCCTGCCCCGTCACGAGCACCGCGAACTCGTCGCCGCCCAGCCGGCCCACCAGATGGCCCCCGCCCTCGGCGCCGCCCATCGCGGCCTGCAGCCGCTGGGCCACCTCGATGAGCACGGCGTCGCCCGCCGAGTGGCCGAAGGTGTCGTTGATGAGCCGGAACCCGCGCAGGGCGAGGATGACGACGGCGGCCAGCCCGCCGTCGTCGGCCGTCTGCAGGGCGGCGTCGATCCGCTCGCGCACGAGCCGCCGGCTCGCGAGCCCGGTCAGCTCGTCGGTGTCGACGAGGCGGCGCAGCTCGTCCTGGGCTCGCTCGAGCTGCTCGGTGCGGGTTGCGATGCGGGCCTCGAGCTGGTCGTAGAGGGTCTCCAGCTCCTCGGCGAGCAGGTTGATGCCCGTGGTGACGGCATCGATGGAGTCGCGCGCGGGGGAGGTCTCCATCCGCCGGGAGAGGTCTCCCGCCGAGAGCCGCACGATCAGGTCGATCAGCTTCTCGAGCCTGTCATCCGTCGGCTCAGCGGCCATCGGCGGCCTCCGCGAGCCACGCCCGGGCACGGGCCTCGTCAGTGAAGAACTTGGTGGGGCAGGGCGCCTTGTAGACGCCGAGGAAGAAGTTGGCGAGGACGCGGTCCACGGCGGAGGCCCCGAGCAGGGCGATCGCGGCCGCGGCGCACGGGCGCGCGAACACGGCCCGGGCCGAGCGGCTCACGGAGGAGGTCGTGGCCATGTCGATCAGGAGCGGGACGCGGTCCGGGCCGGCGGTCTCGTTGACGCGGGCCATGGCGGCCTCGGCCTGGGGTGCGTCGATATCGACCCCGCGATCCCACACGAGGCGGAGCACCCCGGACTCGTCGAAGGAGAGCGAGCTGATGCCAGAGTCGGTCCCATCGGGGCTCTGCTGGGGATCCACGCCGCTCCTCTCATTTCATTACTCCTGCGCCCGGGCGGCGCCACGTTGGGAGCATACCCCGGGCGCCGCGTCCGGGCCGGTACGCTGGGCCACAGATGTGCCCGCTGACGGGCACGGGGAGGAACACTGTGGGGGGCGCTCTGGACCTGGGCACGCTCACCGTCGTGATGGCGGTCGTCTCGCTGTGCGTGCTCGTGCTGTTCTACTTCGACACATACCGGGCGAATCCCACGGCCCCCGCCCGGTGGTGGTGCCTCGCCCTTGCGACACTCGCGGCCGCCGGCATCCTCAACGACGGCGGCATGGGGGTGGTCAGCCTCATCGGCCAAGGGCTCATGGTGGTGGGCGTGGCGTCGATGTGGGCCGGCGTGCGCCGCCTACGCGATCCGGAGACGCCTGCCGTGTCCCTGGTGCTCGCGGTCCTGGCCGCCGGGCTCATCGGATTCGCCGGCCGCTTCCTCGACCCGGACCTGTGGGGCGCCGTGGTGCTCCTGCTGCTCTCCGGCGGGTTCTGCGCGGCCATCTTCATCGAGCTGCGGCTCCAGCGCACGGTGCCATGGCGGACGGCCCGGAACTTCGCGGTGATCGCCGCGGTCACCGGCGTGTACGACCTGGTCCGCGCGATCGCGCTCGCGGCCCTGGGCGGCGTGAACCCGGCCTTCAGGGCGGTGTTCGGCCAGGGCTTCTCGCTGCTGGCGGCGATCGCGCTCATCGTGGCGGCCGCGACGAGCCTGGCCGCGCTCAACAGCGCCACCCGCACGGCCCACTTCCAGCAGCTCGCCACGAAGGATGCCCTCACGGGGCTGCTGAACCGCACCGAGTTCATGCGCCGCGCAGGCGAGATGCTCAGCAGGGCGCACGAGCAGGGCAGCGAGGTGACCGTGATCATGGCGGACCTGGACAAGTTCAAGTCGATCAATGACGACTTCGGCCACCTCACCGGCGACGAGGTGATCCGGGCGTTCGGCGTGGCCTGCCGGCAGTCCGTGCGCTCGCGGGACCTCGTGGGCCGGTTCGGCGGCGAGGAGTTCATCATGGCGCTGGCCGACTCCTCCGCGGCGGACGGCGTGGCCGTGGCCGAGCGCATCCAGTTCGTCCTCTCGGCCCAGCGCATCCTCCTGGACGGGTACACCGTGCCGACGGCGAGCTTCGGCGTGGCGGACAGCTCGGTGCACGGAGACGACCTCGGCGCCCTCATCGCGAGCGCGGACACCGCGCTGTACGGCGCGAAGTCGGCCGGGCGGAACTGCGTGATGGTCAGCGACGCGGCCCCGCTAGAGTAGCCGCATGGCTATCATCGGCATCGGCGTGGACGTCGTGGACATCGCACGGTTTGAGCGTCAGCTGGAGCGGACCCCGGGCCTGCGGGACCGGCTGTTCGTGCCCGCGGAGCGCGAGCTGCACGTGCGCTCCCTGGCCGCGCGGTTCGCCGCGAAGGAGGCCGTGGCCAAGGTCCTCGGCGCCCCGGCGGGCATGAACTGGCAGGACTGCTGGATCGGCCTGGGCCCTGCCGGCCCCGAGATCCAGGTCAAGGGCACCGTCCTCGCTGTCGCCGAGGAGCGCGGCGTGCGGACCTGGCACCTGAGCATGAGCCACGACGGTGGGATCGCCACGGCGATGGTGGTCGCCGAGCGCTGATCCGGCGAGCCCGGCCCGCCAGGAGTCAGCCCGCCAGTAGTCAGTGGGCCGAGGCGAGCTGGCCGCTGAGGCGTTCGTGCATGGCGCGCGAGGCCTCGTTCAGGCCGATGATCCTGGCCTCGATGCCGTGGTTCCGGTACTTCTCGGTGACCGCGTCCAAGGCGGCGATGGTCGAGGCGTCCCAGAGGTGCGAGCGGTGCAGGTCGATCTCCACGCGCTCCGGGTCGTGGGCGTAGCGGAACTGGGTGTAGAGGTCGTTGGACGAGGCGAAGAAGAGCTCCCCGTCCACCGTGTAGACCGCCGTCTCGGCCCCGTCCCGGTCAACGATCTCCCGGCGGATGGTCGCGAAGTGCGCCACGCGGCGGGCGAAGAGGACCATGGCGACCAGCACCCCCGCGCACACGCCGATCGCGAGGTTGTTCGTCGCCACCACCACTGCCACGGTCACCACCATGACGGCCGTCTCGCTCTTGGGCATGGTGCGCAGCGTGGACGGCCGGATGCTGTGCCAGTCGAACGTGGCGACCGAGACGAAGATCATCACTGCGACGAGGGCGGCCATGGGGATGAGCGCGACGATGCCGCCGAGGGGTACGACGAGGACGAGCAGGATCGCCCCGGCGAGGAAGGTCGAGAGGCGCGTGCGGGCGCCGGCGGCCTTGACGTTGATCATGGTCTGGCCGATCATCGCGCACCCGCCCATGCCGCCGAGGAGCCCGGTCACGATGTTCGCGATGCCCTGGCCCCACGCCTCGCGGGTCTTCGAGGAGCCGGTGTCCGTGATGTCGTCGACGAACTTGGCGGTCATGAGCGTTTCGAGCAGGCCGACGACGGCGACGCCCAGGGCGTAGGGGCCGATGATCTGCAGGGTCTCGAGCGTCAGGGGGACGTGCGGGAGGAACAGGGTCGGCAGGCTGTGGGGCAGCTGGCCCTTGTCGCCGACGGCAGGGACATCGAGCCCCAGGACCACGACGGCGACCGTCAGGAGGATGATCGCGACGAGCGGCGCCGGCACCGCGCGGGTCAGCCGGGGCAGCCCGAACACGATCAGCAGGCCCGCGGCGGCGAGCGGGTACACGGCCCACGGCACGCCGATGAGCTCGGGCACCTGCGCCGAGAAGATCAGGATCGCGAGGGCGTTCACGAAGCCGACCATGACCGAGCGGGGCACGAAGCGCATGAGCCGGGCGACGCCGAGCAGGCCCAGGGCGATCTGGAGGGCGCCGCCGAGGATCACTGCGGCGATCAGGTAGTCCAGGCCGTGGGACCGGACCAGCGGCGCGATGACGAGGGCGACCGAGCCGGTCGCGGCAGAGATCATCGCCGGGCGGCCGCCGACGATGGCGATCGTCACCGCCATGGTGAAGGCGGCGAACAGCCCGACCCGCGGGTCGACGCCGGCGATGATCGAGAAGGCGAGCGCCTCGGGGATGAGGGCCAGGGCCACCACGAGGCCGCCGAGGACCTCGGTCTTCAGGCGGCCGGGGGTGCGCAGCGCCCGGAGGACGGACTGGGCCTCCTCCGGAGTTTCGGTCGCGGGGGTCAGGGCAGGCATGGATCTCCTCAGGGGCATCGTCGGGGGATGCCGGAACTCTACCCTAACGTTAGGGTAGACCTGCAATCCGGCTACAGTGTTGGGGTGCATATCGGTGAGCTCGCGGAGCGCACGGGGCTGTCCCTGCGCACGATCCGCCACTACGACGACGTCGGCCTCCTCCCCGCGCGGATGCGGACCCAGGGCGGCTTCCGGGTCTACGAAGAGGACGACGTCGAGCGCCTGACGCTCATCAAGCGCATGAAGCCGATGGGCTACAGCCTCGAGGAGATGGCGGAACTCCTCCGCCTGCTGCTGGGGCCCTCAGATGAGGGGAGCGCCCCGGATGTCGCCGCGCTGCTGCAGGAAGCAGAGCGCCGCCGCGACAAGCTCGCGCGCAACCTCGCCCAGGCCGAGGAACTCGTCGCGCTGCTGCGCGCCCGGTAGCGGGGAAGGGCTGGGAGAGGTCAGGCGGATGCGGGCTGGGCGACGACGCCCGAGTGGCCCGCCGAGGTCGGGAAGCCTCCCGCGAGGCGGCCCGAGGACGAGGGAGCAGGCGCCGGACGGGCGGGAGCCGGGGTGCCGGCAGCATCGGAGGCTGCCGCGGCAAGGAGCTGCTCGGCCGCGGCCACTGCCTGTGCGGAGGCGCGGGCCGCGGCGGGAACGCTGGAGGCAGCAGGAGCGCTGGAAGCGGCCCGCGCGGCGGCGCGTGCCGGAGACTGCCGCCTGACCGACCAGACCACGGCCAGGCCGTACACGAGCCCGAGAAGCCCGCTGGCGGCCCAGACGATGATCCCGATCTCCTCGGACAGGGCGGCTGCCACTGCCGAGGCCAGGATCACGGCCGCTGCGACTCCCGCAGATAGACGTGCCCCGCGGTCAAGAAAATCCCCCATCAATGCCCCCATTGATTGCCCCGCGCTGCAGGGCGTGTCGATCCTTGCGTTACTAGAGTGAAACCAGTAATGCCTCATTCATTCTACAGTCGAGGGAGTGGACCGCCACTCCCACTTGGGCTCATTACAATCGCCCCATGACGGAGGCCTTCACCGGAACCCAGATCCGCGCCGCAGAGGCGCCGCTCCTCGACGCCGGGCGCGGCCCCGACCTGATGGCGAGGGCAGCGCACGGGCTGGCGCTCGCCGTCGTGCGCCTGATCCGGCGGGAGGGCGGCAGCGTCGCCGGGGCACGCGTGGCGGCGCTCGTGGGGAAGGGCAACAACGGCGGCGATGCGCTGTTGGCCCTCGCCGAGCTGGGCCGCCGCGGGGCGCGCGCCACGGCCGTGCTCGCGGGCGGCACGGCGCACCCGGCGGCCCTCGCGGAGTTCACACGGGCCGGAGGGCGCATCACAGAACGGCTCGAGGCTGCGGAGATCGTGGTCGACGCGGTGCTCGGCACCGGCTTCTCGGGCGAGTACGCGCCTCCGCTGCCCAGGCCGGACGCCCTCGTGGTGGCCTGCGACCTCCCCTCGGGTCTCGACGCGGACACCGGCACCGCCGGTCCCGAGGTGTGGCCGGCGGATCTCACGGTGACCTTCGGCGCGCTCAAGACGGGGCTGCTCGCAGGCCGCGGGCGGGCCTTGGCCGGGCGCGTGGAGGTCGTCGACATCGGCCTCGGACCGCACCTGCCGGACCCGGACGTGCGCTCCCTCGACTCAGCATCGGCCGCCGCGCTGCTCCCCGCCCCCCGCGACGACTGGCACAAGTACTCCCGGGGGTGCTGGGCCTCGTGGCCGGCTCCGAGCCGTATCCGGGGGCCGCGGTCCTCGCCACGGCCGGTGCGCTCGCCATGGGCGTGGGGATGGTGCGGCTCGTGGCGCCCGACGCCGTGCGCCGGCTCGTGCTCGCCGCCCACCCGGAGGTGGTGGGCTCGTCGGAGCCGTCGGGGCGGGTGCAGGCCTGGGCGGCCGGGCCGGGGATCGCGGACGACGCCGGGCAGCGCCGCGCGCTGGCGGTGGCCCTCGAGTCGGGGCTCCCCGCGGTGGTGGACGCGTCCGCGCTCGACGCGCTGCCCGAGCTCCTGGACCGGCTGGCCGGTGAGCACGTGGTGATCACCCCGCACGCGGGGGAGCTCGAGCGGCTGCTGGAGGGTCCGTCCCGCGAGGCGATCGAGGCCGAGCCGGTGCGGTGGGCGCGCGAGGCCTCGGCCCAGCTGGGGGTGACCGTGCTGCTCAAGGGGCCGGCGACGGTCTGCGCCGCCCCGGACGGCACGGCGTGGGTGCAGGGGGAGGGGCACCCGTACCTGGCGACGGCGGGCAGCGGCGACACGCTCACGGGGATCCTCGGTGCGCTCCTCGCCACGGCCCGGGGCCTCCGACCGGTGGAGGCGGCGGCGCTCGCGGCCTTCGTGCACGGATCGGCCGGGCGCATGGCGGCCGAGTCAGGTCCGTTCGGTGCGGGCGCGCTGGCCCCCGCGGTGCGGGAGGCCCTCTCGCGGCTCGGATCCGCGGAGCCCCCGCGCCGCCCGGGACAGGGCTGAGGGCGTCAGAGGGCCGCCGAATCCGGGCTGCTGGCAGCGAAGCCGTCGCCCGCCGGGGCCAGCAGCACCGCGGCTGCGAGGTCCCTGGCGCGGGCGGCCGCGTGCTGGTCGCCCTCCGCGGCGGCCACGAAGCTCCCGCAGATGAGCGTCTGGAAGGTGCGCGCCGCCGA
The DNA here is from genome assembly GCF_001577305.1 of Sinomonas atrocyanea. Taxonomy (NCBI): domain Bacteria; kingdom Bacillati; phylum Actinomycetota; class Actinomycetes; order Micrococcales; family Micrococcaceae; genus Sinomonas; species Sinomonas atrocyanea. The sequence continues at coordinate 3,167,365 of NZ_CP014518.1, read as the reverse complement.
GGCGGGGTCGTCGAGCCCGGCCTCCGCCGCGATCTCCTCCAGGTGGGCGAGCGAGGGGTCGAGCTGCTCGGCGGCAACCCGGCTCAGGGGATGCTCGGCGCCCATTTCCACGATCACCCGCTCCAGCGGGCCGGGCGGGTCCCCGCGGAGGATCAGGTCGTCGAGGTCGTCGAAGACCCCGAGCAGGGCTTCCCTTCCGCTGCCGTGGCTGTCCCGGGCGGTCCGCACCATGCCTGCCCGGGCACGGCCCCAGGCCTCGAGGCAGGCCAGGACGAGCCTGTCCTTGCTGCGGAACTGCCGGTAGAACGTGGACTTCGCGACCCCCGAGCGCGCGATGAGCTCGTCCACCCCGACGGCGCGGATGCCCCGGGTCGCGAAAAGGCCTTGGGCGGCCGAGAGGATCCGTGCCCTCGAGGACTGCCTGGGCCGCCGCGGGGCCGCAAGGACCAGACCCATCGCCGCGACTGCGACTTGTAGATGCATGCCCGCCCCCTCCCACTGCCAACTTCCTGACATCGTGGGACGTAGGTTTCCCGGTGGGCGCACAACCGAAACGGCGCCCAGGCCGCTGGGCAGGCCTGGGTGCCGGGGAGAGGCCGGGGTCCGGCCGGACGGGGGTCCTAGTTCTGGTGGGCCTTCTCGCGGCGGCGGAGGTCGAGCTGGCGCTTGACGTCCTCGCGATCTTGGGTGGGGGTCCCAAGGGTGTCCGGCCGGTGCAGGTCGATGAGTGCCCGCGCGAGCTTGCGGGCGCGGGCCGCAGCGCGCTGGTCCCCCTCGATGGAGGCGACCATGGCGCCCTTGGTGAGGATGTGGAAGGACCAGGCGAACCCGACCGGGTCCTCGAGCCCGGCCGCCTCGGCCAGGGCGCAGAGGCGCTCGCGGATGTCGGTGAGGTGCCTCATCGCCGCCCGGCCGAGAAGGTGGCCCGGCCCGAACTCGATCACCACGTGGAGGAACGTGTTGACCTCGGCGGCGCCTCGGCTGAACCAGTCGTCCAGCACCGTGAACGCCGCCAGGATCGCGTCGTCGGGGTTGTGCGCGTGCGCGATGGCCTCCTCGATCGCGTCCTCGCGCACCTGGTACCAGCGGTCCATGTAGGCGAGCACGAGGGCTTCCTTTGAGGGGAAGTGCCGGTAGAACGTCGCCTTGGCGACCCCGGAGTGGGCGATGATCTCGTCGATGCCGACGTCTCTCACGCCCCGTCGTGCGAAGAGCCCATAGGCGGTCTCAAGGATCCGCTCGCGGGCAGGTTTGCGTGCCGCGGCCTCAGGGGCCCGGCCGTCATCAGGACCGACCATGCTCAGAATCGTAGCACGCTGGACAGACAGGTCTGTCTACCTATATAACTCTTCTCAGCGGAACAGACAGGTCTGTCTCGTTGAAGACTTCGAGGTAGCCAGCATCAACGCCGGGCGCGGCCGCTGGGCGGTGCAGAGGAGGGTAGGTCGCTGTGAGTGAGTCAGCTGTGATCGAGTCCAAGGGATCCCTGAGGCTCCTCGCCGGGGACCTGGCGGAGGACGCCGCCCAGGCGGGACGTGCGTCCGAGGGCGCTGCCGGCGAGGGTGCGGGGTCCGGTGTGGCGGGGGCGTTGGTGGTGGAGCACTTGGGGCTGGCGGATGCGCTGGCGCGGCGGCACCGGGTGCCCGGGCATGACTTCGAGGACATCCGGCAGGTGGCGCGGATGGGGCTGGTGATGGCGGCGCAGCGGTACCGGGAGGGTGCCGGGCACGGGTTCGTGCAGTTCGCGGTGCCCACGATTGCCGGGACGATCAAGCGCTATCTGCGGGACCAGTCCTGGGTGGTGCGCCCGCCGCGGTCGCTGCAGGAGCTGCGGCTGGGGGTCAAGGAGGCCCGTGGCCGGCTGGTGCAGGAGCTGGGCCGGGAGCCGTCCCTGGCGGAGCTGGGGGAGGCGACCGGGGCCAGCCCGGAGCAGGTCGCGGAGGCCCGCTCGGTGGATGCGGCGATGAGCCCGGCGGCGATCGAGCCGCTGGATTCCTCGGGCGAGGGCGAGGGGGAGCGCACGGCGCACCTGGTCCCGGTGGTCGAGGCGGGGTTCGAGCAGGTGGAGCTGCGGCAGATGGTCGCGTGCGCGCTGGAGGGTGCGAGCGAGCAGGACCGGCTGCTGGTGAAGCTGCGGTTCGTGGACGAGATGAGCCAGTCTGAGATCGCCGCGGAGCTGGGGGTGTCCCAGATGCAGGTCTCGCGCCTGCTGCGCCGGCTTCTGGACCGCATGCGCCGCAAGATGGCCGCCTGACCCCACCAAGACGCCAGACGGAGCCTGACCACGACCGGAGACGCTGGACCCCACACAGCGGGGCAGCACACCGGAAACGCCCAGCGTTCCTCACATGGGGAGCCGCTAGCATGCGCCCATGGCTTCTGGCAGGAAAGTGCTCCGATCCACATCGCTCGGCGTCGGAAGGATCCTGTCCTTCCTGGCCGTGAGCCTTCTGTGTGGGGTCCTGACCGCGGGCCTCATGTCACCCGCCGTGGCCCTGGCGGGAAGCGCCACGAACGGCTCGGTGCAGTTCTTCGACAGCCTGCCGAGTGACCTCGAGGTCACCCCGCCGGCGCAGGTCACGAGGATCCTCGCGGCGGACGGTTCCGTGATCGGCAGCGTGTTCAGCGAGAACCGCACCAATGTGCCGCTCGAGAAGGTCTCCCAGAGCATGCGCGACGCGATCGTCGCCATCGAGGACTACCGGTTCTACGAGCACGGCGGCATCGACCCCATGGGCATCCTCCGTGCGTTCGCCTCGGACGTGGGCGGCGCCCACCAAGGAGCGTCGACGCTGACGCAGCAGTACGTCACCAACGTGCTCAACGAGGACCTCGTCGCCCAGGGCCAAGGTTCCGACGTGGTCCTCAACGGCCAGAAGGGCGTGGGCGACAAGCTGCGCGAGATGAAGCTCGCCATCTCCCTGGAGAAGAAGGAGTCCAAGGACAAGATCCTCCAGGGCTACCTGAACATCGTCTCCTTCAGCGGCAACGCCTACGGGGTCCAGGCGGCCAGCCAGTACTTCTTCTCCGAGGATGCCAAGGACCTCACGCTCACCCAGTCGGCCCTCCTTGCCGGGCTCGTCAACGGGCCCGGCTACTACGACCCGGTGGCCTATCCCGACCGGGCCGTCGGCCGGCGCAACCTGGTCCTCGACGCGATGCTCGAGCACGGGTACATCACCAAGGCGCAGCACGACGACGCCGTCAAGGCCCCGCTGAAGCTGAAGCTGAATCCGCCGAAGCAGGGCTGTGCCTACGCGGCCCAGGCCCCCTACTTCTGCGACTACGTGCTCCACCAGATCCTCAATGACCCGGCCTATGGGGCGACCCCGGCGGACCGCGAGCGGCGCGTGGATCGCGGAGGCCTCACGATCAGGACCACCCTCGACCCGCGCCTGCAGGGGCCGGCCCAGACCCAGGTCGATGCGACCGCGGGGGCGAATCCGGACAAATGGGGCGCCTCGCTCGTCACCGTGCAGCCGGGCAGCGGCAAGGTCCTGGCGATGGCGCAGAACTCCCGGGTGCTCGCGGGCCAGGGCACGGGCTTCCTCACGTCCTACAACTTCAACGTGGACCGCACCGACCCGTCCGGCAACCAGCTCGGCGGCGTCGGAGGCATGCAGCCGGGCTCGACGATGAAGCCCGCAACCCTGGCGGCATGGCTCGACGAGGGCAAGCCCACCGACCAGATCGTGAACGCGGCCCAGCGGCGGTACCCGCCCGGGTACCCGTGGAAGACGACCTGCGGGCGTGTGAGCGGGTCCTTCGACTCGGCCGTGGCCGGATCGGTGGACCTCCAGAACGACGAGCCCGGCTGGTACCGCCCCATGACCGTGCGCGAGGGCATCTACCAGTCGATCAACACCGCAACGTTCGCCTCGGCCGCGGCCCTGGACGACTTCTGCGACATCCAGCGGGCGGCAGACGCCATGGGCCTGCACGACGGTGCAGGCGGTGGCAAGAAGCTGGACCTCTCGGTGCTCGGCAACATCCTCGGCGCCTCCAACGTGGCCCCGCTGACCATGGCAGACGCGTTCGCGACCTTCGCCGCGGACGGCACCTACTGCGCGCCGATGTCCATCACCGAGGTCGACGACGCCAAGGGGCAGAAGATCGGCGGCCAGGCGCCGTCCTGCCAGGCCGGCGCCCTGAAGCCGGATGCGGCGAAGGCGGCCACCAACGTGCTCGAGGACGTGATCAAGAAGGGCTCCGGCCTGCTCATCCCGCAGAAGCTCGGGGTCCCCGACGCCGCCAAGACCGGTACCAACCAGTACAACAACCAGACCTGGGTCGTCGGGTACACGAGGGGCCTCGCGACGGCGTCGTTCTTCGGCGACCCCTTCAACGGTAGCGACGCCCGCCTGGGGCGCAACGTCACCGTCAACGGCAAGTACTACCCCGTCATCGACGGCGCCTACATTGCCGGCCCTCAGTGGGCGACCTACATGCAGAAGGTCCTCGGGTTCTACGACCACGGCGCCTTCGATGCCCCGCCGCAGAACCTCATCCGGCCCGCCTCGCACTGACCGGCCCTCCCGGGGGTTGATCGGTATACCCCGGTGGGTATTATCCTGTGAGAGGTGCCGCACTGGCCGGCACCTGCACGGGAAGGGGATCCACCATGAAGGGCGTCTCGGTCGAGGGGTCTGCTCCGCAGGACCTGCCGCAGTCCGTCGAGCTGCGTCGGCTCGCGAATCGGCTCAAGCGCGCCCACGGGCAGCTGAAGGCCGTCATCGACGCGGTGGAATCGGGGGCGAACTGCCGGGCCGTGATCACCCAGCTCGCCGCCGTACGCGGCGCCCTGGACAAGGCCGGCTTCGAGCTGATCTCCGCGGCCATGAGCGAGTGCGCGAGCACCCCCGCGGCTCCCGGCGGGGGCGAGGGCGGTGGCCTGACCATGGAGGAGCTGCGCCGCCTCTTCCTCACCCTTGCCTGAACTGGGCGCGCAGGTGGAACTCGTCGTCCAGGGCCCGGCCGTGGCACTGCTGGGCTCCCGTCCCGTCGTTTGACTTCGGATACCCCCCTGGGTATTTTGGAAGTGGGTCGGAAACGGCCTTTCGGACTTCAGGGAGGAACGAATCATGGACGTCATCGTCATCGACACCCCGCAGCTCGGCGACCGCAGCTACCTCGTGCACGATGGGAAGCACGCGCTCGTGATCGACGCCCAGCGGGACATCGACCGCGTCGAGGCCGCCGCCTCCGCGGCAGGCGTCGAGATCACGCACGTTGCCGAGACCCACATCCACAACGACTACCTCACCGGCGGGCTGGTCTACGCCCGCAAGCACGGGGTCGCCTACCTCGTGAACGCCGCCGACGAGGTCGCCTTCGAGCGGACCCCCATCGCGGACGGCGAGACGGTCGAGGTCGGCGAGCTGGCCGTCAAGGCCGTGGCGACCCCCGGCCACACCCACAACCACCTCTCCTTCGTCGTCTCGCACGGCGACCAGCAGGCAGTCTTCTCGGGCGGCAGCGTGCTCTACGGCTCCGTGGGGCGCACCGACCTCCTGGGCCGCGAGCACATGGTCGGCCTCACCCACGACCAGTACGCCTCCGCGCGCCGCCTGGCCAAGGAGGCGGACGCCGCCGCGGAGCTCTACCCGACGCACGGCTTCGGCTCGTTCTGCTCCTCCGGCCCCGCGACGGGCGCCGGCGGCTCCACCCTCGGCGAGCAGTTCGAGACCAACCACGTCTACACGGACGCCGACGAGGAGCACTTCGTCAGCGACCTCATCGCCAACCTCACCGCCTACCCCAGCTACTACGTGCACATGGGCCCCGGCAACTCCGCCGGACCCGGCGAGCCGGACCTGGGCGTGCCCGAGTCCCTCGACCCCAAGGAGCTGCGCACGCGGCTCGAGGCCGGCGAGTGGGTGGTCGACCTGCGCAACCGGGTCGCCTACGCCTCGGAGCACCTCAAGGGCACCATCAGCTTCGAGTACGGCAACGGCAACAGCTTCAGCACCTACCTCGGCTGGCTCTTCCCCTACGACAGGAAGCTCACGCTCGTGGGCTCCCGCGAGGACGTCGAGAACGCCATCCGCGACCTGTCCCGGATCGGCATCGACTCCCCGGACGCCGCCCTCGGCGAGGACCCGCGGGCCCTTGCCCCGGAGGCGGCCGTGTCCTCGTACCCCCGCGTGGACTGGGAGGGCATGCTGGCCGAGCGGCGCCCGGACGAGGTGATCCTCGACGTCCGCCGCGCCGACGAGTACGAGGCGTCGCGCATCGAGGGCGCCGTGAACATCCCGCTGCACGAGCTCCTGACCCGCCTCGACGAGGTCCCCGCCGGAAGACTCTGGGTGCACTGCGGCTCGGGCTACCGCTCGGGCGTGGCGGCCAGCCTGCTCGAGCGCGCCGGCCACGACGTCGTCCAGGTCGACGACGCCTTCGACCGCGCCGCCGCGGCCGGCCTCCCCATCGCGGCCTAGCCCCTTCCGCCACCGCCAGGACGACCATCGAGAGGAAGACCATGCCGACTCCTGCACAGCGCACGAGCGGGACCCGGGCGCCCCTGGCCCGGATGGGCCTGGTGGTCCTCGCCCTGCACGTCGCCGGGTGGGGACTCCTGGCCGCGGTCGCGCTGCCCGCCCTCCACGCCGGAGCCGGCGGCGCGGCCCTCGTGGCCGGGCTCGGGGTGGGCGCCTACGCACTCGGGATCCGGCACGCGTTCGACGCCGACCACATCGCCGCGATCGACAACGCCACCCGCCGCCTGATCGCCGCCGGACGGCCTCCCGTCTCGGCCGGCTTCTGGTTCGCGCTGGGGCACTCGACCGTGGTCGTCGGCGCCGTCGCACTCGTGCTGGCCGGCTTCGGGACGTTCGCCGAGGGGCTCTCGGACGAGGGGTCCCCGCTGCGGCAGGGCGCCTCCCTGTGGGGCGCCGCCGTCTCCGGGGCGTTCCTCCTCCTGGCAGGCGCGCTCAACGTCCCCGCCCTGCGGGGGATGGGCTCGCTCCTGCGGAGGGCGCGCGGCGGCGCCGTGGACCCGGCCGAGCTGGAACGCCACCTCGATTCCCGCGGCGTCGTCTTCCGCGTGCTGGGCCCGCTGGGCCGCCTCGTGGATGCTCCGTGGAAGATGTACCCGACCGGGCTGCTGTTCGGGCTCGGGCTCGACACCGCAGCCTCGGTGGGGCTGCTTGCGGCGGGCTCGCTCCGCCCCGGAGTGCCGCCGGCCGCGGCCCTCGCCCTGCCGCTGCTCTTCACCGCCGGGATGACGCTCTTCGACAGCGCAGACGGCATCGCCATGAACCGGATCTACCGGTGGGCCGCGGAGGACGAGGTCCGCAAGGCCGCCTACAACCTGGCCGTCACGGCGGTGTCGGTCGCCGTCGCCTTCGTGGTCGGCGCCGCCGGCCTGGCCTCGGCCGCCGCCCAGCTGCTCGAGGTCCACAGCGGCCCGCTGGCCGCGCTGGCGGGCATGGACACCGGGCTTGTCGGCGTGGGGCTCGTCGCGGTCTTCGCGGCATTCGGCCTCTACGCACTGACCCTCCGCGCCCCGCGCGCGGCCTCCCAACCCTGCCGCTGACACACACCCTTCCCCATCGAGAGGACAGACCCATGGACATCACCCCACAGCAGACCGCCGAGAGGCTCGGCGGCGACACCCAGATCGTCGACGTGCGCGAGGCAGCAGAGCTTGCCGACGGCATGATCCCCGGCGCCCGGCATATCCCGCTCGGCGACCTGGGCGCCCGCCTGGACGAGCTCGACCGCTCGCGTCCGGTGATCGCCGTCTGCCGCAGCGGCCGGCGCAGCGCCGCCGCGGCCGACCAGCTCACCGCAGCCGGCTACTCCGCCCAGACCATGGTCGGCGGCATGCTCGCCTGGCGGTCCGCCGGCCTGCCCACCGCCTGACCCGCCCCTTCACCGCGCCTCCAACCGAGGCACCCAGCAACTCAGAACGAAAGAAGCAATGACCGACAGCACCGCAACCATGCCCGCCACCGTCGCACCCGCCACCCTCAAGGAGTGGGCCGCCCGCCATGACGACCTCATGGTCGTGGACGTCCGCAGCGGCGCCGAGTTCGATTCGCTCCACATCCGCGGCTCCTACCACGTGCCGCTGCCTCTCCTGAGCGAGCATGCCGAGGAGTTCGCCAGCCGGATGGGCACGCGCGTCGTCCTGGTCTGCCAGTCCGGGGCCCGGGCGGAGCAGGCCCGCAAGCGGCTCGCCGCCGTCGGCCTCGCCGGCGCCAGCGTCCTCGAGGGCGGCGTCCCGGCCTTCGCCGCCGCCGGAGGCGACGTCGTCCGCGGCGCCCAGACCTGGGCGCTCGAGCGGCAGGTGCGGATGACCGCCGGCTCGCTCGTGCTGGCCAGCATCCTGGGCGGCCGGTTCATCTCGCCCAAGCTCCGGCTCGTGGCCGGCGGGATCGGCGCGGGCCTGACCTTCTCCGCCGCGACCAACAGCTGCGCCATGGGCGCGATGCTCTCGAAGATGCCGTGGAACCGCTCCGCGAGCGAGCCCACCGCCCACCAGGCGCTCCAGCAGCTCGGGGACAGCCGGTGATCCTCACCGCGCTGGCGTTCGGCGCCGTCGTCGGCGGGCTCCTCGGGCTCGTCGGCGGCGGCGGGTCGATCCTCGCCGTTCCCGCCCTCGTGTACGGGGTCGGCGTGCCGCTCGCGGCCGCCATCCCCGGCTCCCTCGTGGTGGTCGGTGCGTCCTCCGCCGTTGCCGTCCTTCCGAGGGTCCGGCGGGGTGTGAACTGGCGCCTGGCCCTGATCATCGGGGCCGCCGGCACCGCCACCGCGTACCTCGGCGCGGCGGTCAACCGGATGATGGACCAGAAGATCCTCCTGCTCGCCTTCTCCGTGATCATGATCGTGGCCGGCCTCCGGATGCTCCGGAAGACCGAGGCCGTGGGCGGATCCTGCGCACTCCCCACGGGTGGGGTCAACTGGCGGTCCTGCCTGCCCAAGGCGATCGCCACCGGCGCCGTGGTCGGGTTCCTCACGGGGCTCCTCGGGGTAGGCGGAGGGTTCCTCATCGTCCCCGCCCTGGCCCTCGTGCTCGGGCTGCCCATGGCGATGACCGTGGGGACCTCTCTCGTGATCATCGTCATCAACTCGCTCGCGGGCCTCGCCGCCCACCTGGGCGAGATGCACTTCGACTGGGCAGTGATCGGCGCCTTCGCCCTCGCCGCCATGGTCGCCTCGCTCGTGGCAGGGCGCTTCGGGCGCCGGCTTCCCGAGCACGTCCTCAAGCGCGGATTCGCGGGCCTCGTCCTGCTCGTGGCCGTCTATGTGGCCATCCAGGCCATCACCAAGTAGAGCAACTAGAGAAGGAGAACAACCATGTGCCGTCAGGTCACCTGCAGGAAATGCGGAAAAGTCACCTGGGCCGGCTGCGGCCAGCACGTCCAGCAGGTGATGCGGGGAGTCCCGAACTCCCAGCGCTGCCAGGGCCACGAGAACGAGCCCAGCGCGATGTCGGCGTTCTTCTCTCGCCTCTTCGGGCGCTGAACCCCAGCACCTTCTGCACGGCCGCGGGCCGGCGGCTGCCACGCCGCTGGCCCGCGGCCGTTGTGGTGAGGGCGTGCTCAGGACGAGGTCCCGCGCCCGCCCTCGTTCTCCCGCACCACGAGCACCGGACAGGGCGCGTGGTGGGCGAGCTGGGCGGACACGGAGCCCAGCAGCAGCCCGGCGAAGCCGCCGTGCCCGCGTGACCCGACGACCAGCAGGTCCGCATCTCGGGCCGCATCGAGGAGGACCTGCACGGCGCTGCCCTCGATCACCTCCGCGCTGAGCCCGCTGCGCTCGCCGCCTGCCGCGGAGAGCAGCGCGGCCTGGTCATCGGCCGCGCTCTGCCGGAACACGTCCACATCAGGGCCGGCGCCGGCGGCATCGCCGAGGACCGGATAGTGCCACGCCGTGATGACGCGCAGGCTCCCGCCGCGGAGCCGGGCCTCCTCGATCGCCCAGTCGAGCGCCTTCCCCGAGGCGGGGGACCCGTCCACCCCGACCACGATCCTGTAGCTCTCCATCCGAACTGCTCCTCCCACCGGGGGCCGACCTGGCCTGTCACACCGATTGTGGGCGTGCAGCGGTGTGCAGGCCTAGGTGCCGGAAGACCCGGACCTTGACGGCGTCCGCGGCCAGGGCGCCGAGGAGGACCGCACCGGCGAGGACGGCCAGGACGCCGGGGGCCACCGGGCGCATCAGGGCGCCGGTGAGCGCCAGGGCGGCCGCCAGGGCGACATCCACAGCCGTGGCGCCCAGCAGCCATGGCGACGGGGTGTCCTTCCACGCGGGCCTCGCGGTGCGGACGATGTAGACCGTGGCCTGGCTGCTGAGCACGAGGGTCACGAAGACCACAGTGCGCAGGGTGCCGACGGGTGCATGCAGCCAGGGCCCGTGGGCCAGGACGAGGACGGCAGCCGAGGCGGCGAGCATGGGCGCCGCGACTGCGACGGCCGCCAGGACGATCTTCCTCGCGCTCCACGTGTCCGGGCGCGGGGAAGGGCGGACGGCGTCGCCGGTGACGGCCATGCTGACCACGTCGTTGGCGAGCAGGAGCAGGGCCATCAGCAGCGGGGTGAAGACGAACGACTTCCACGCGAAGACGCCGAGCGCCAGCAGCAGCGGGACCTCGATCTTCTTGACGCTCACGTTCAGCGCGTAGGTGAGTGAGCGCTGGTGGATCCGCCGGCTCTCCTCGACGAGCTCCACGATGTCTCCGAGGCCCCCTCGGGTCAGGACGGCGCCGGCGGCGGCCTTCGCCACATCGGTGGCGCCCTCCACGGCGATGCCGACCTCTGCCTGCCTCAGCGCGGGGGCATCGTTCACGCCGTCCCCCGTCATCCCCACCACGGTGCCGGCCTCCTGGAGCCTGCGGACGAGCTCGTGCTTGTGCTCGGGAAGGACCTGGGCCACCGCGGCCACGCCGGGAAGGCCGGCGGCTCGGCGGCGAGCCGCTCCGGGGTGATGACCGATCCGCGCATGCCGAGGCGCTGCGCGACGGCGGCCGCTGTGGCCGCGCTGTCGCCGGTGACCATGATCGCCCGCACCCCGAGGTCGCCCAGGCGGCCCAGCATGTCCGCGGCCTCCTCCCGGGGTGTATCGGCAAGGGCGACCAGCCCCCGGTGCCTCCACCCGCCGTCGTCCGTCCGCAGCGCGACGCCGAGCACCCGTGCACCGCTCGCCGCCAGCCGTGCCAGCGCGGCAGCCTCCTGATGGCCGGTCAGTGCCGAGATGACGGCAGGGGCCCCCTTCGCGACGTCGACGGCGGCCCCGTCCTCGGCGATCCAACTCGCCTGTGACCTCTTCGTGGCGGGGTCGAACGGGACGAACGCCGTACGCCTCCACCCCAGATCCTCGGCAGGGGCCGCCCCGGCAAGGATCGCCAGGTCGATCGGGTCCTGCGTGGCGGCGTCAGAGGCCGCCGCGGCGAGGCGGATCGTCTCGGCGGGGCTAGCGCCGTCGATCCCGAGCGCCTCGGCGACGGCGAGCTGATTGCGCGTGAGGGTTCCCGTCTTGTCGACGCAGAGGACCTGCATCGACGCCGCGTCCTGGAGCACCGAGAGGCGTGTGGTGAGGATGCCGGCGCGGGCGAGCCGACGGGCCCCGAGCGCTCCCGCCAGGGTGAACGCCGCGGGCATGGCGACCGGCACCGAGGCGAGCAGGAGGACTACCGCGAAGGACAGCACCGCGTCCGGGCCGGCGCCGCTCCAAGCCAGGTACGCGGTCCCGGCGGCGGCGATCACCAGGTCGATCGCGATGAACACGCGGACCATCCTCAGCACCAGGCCGCCGAGGTGCTCCAGCGGCGCCGACGACCCCACGAGTTGGGCGGTCCTGCCGAAGAACGTCCGCGGCCCGGTCGCCTCGACCCGCGCCGTGGCCTCGCCCCGGGCAACCACGGTCCCCGAGTACAGCACGGCCCCCGGGCCGCGCTCGAGGGGGACCGATTCCCCCGTCAGGCTGGCCTGGTCTGCCAGCACTTCGCCCTCGAGCACCCGGGCATCGGCCGGGACGAAGTCGCCCATCCGCACATGGACGACGTCCCCCGGGACCAGGGAGGCTGCGGGGGCCGAGGACCAGGCGCCGTCCCTGAGCACGCGGGCGTTGACCTCGAGCCTGGTGCGCAGCAGGGCCAGGGCGTCCTGGGCGCGGCCCTCCTGGACGAACCCGATCCCGGCGTTGAGCCCGAGCACCGCGGCCACCAGCGCCGCATCCGTCCATCGGCCCAGGACGAGCTCGAGCAGCGCCGTGGCCTCGAGCATCCACGGAACGGGGGCCCAGAACTTCGCGCCGAGCCGCCGCGGCCACCCCAGACGCTGCTGGGGGATTTCGTTCCTGCCGGTCTCGGCGAGACGCCGGCCGGCCTCCGCCGCCGTCAGCCCCTCTGGCGTTCCCACGGGGCCACCCGTCCGGAAGGGCCGCGGGACGGCAGCAGGGGATCCATGCTGCCGAGGCTAGGCGCGGTGCGGGACGCCCAGTAGGGGCTTAGGGCACAGACCGGTGCGTGTTCCCTCCGTCCGTCCGGGTAGCTACAGCAGAGGTGGACGGGCGAGGAGCGCCCTGCCAGAAGGAGGACGACGATGCTGCGCGAGCTGTCGCTCACCCCGGTGGAGGCCCTTGAGGTGGTGGCCTCCACGACCCTCATCTACTGGGCCTTCATCATCTTGGTCCGGATCCTGGGACAGGGGCCCCTGGCCCGGGTCTCGAGCTACGGCCTGGCGAGTGCGGTCGCGGCCGGGTCCGTCGTGGGGCGTGCTGCGCTCGGCTACACGCCGGACGTGGCGGGGGGTGCCGTGGCGCTCGTGACGCTCTTCCTGATGCACGCCATCGCCGGCCAGATCCAGCGCCGGACCCGTCCCCGGCGCGTGCTCGACAGCCCGCCGCTGCTGCTCATGGCCGGCCCCGAGGTCCTGCACGGCAACCTCAGGCGCAGCCATCTGGTGGAAGGGGACCTCTGGCCGCGCCTGCGCCTCGCCGGCATCGCCGACCCGGCCGATGTGGCCTGCGTGGTCCTGGAGCCGACTGGCGAGATCAGCGTCCTGAGGAGGGGAGCCGCGCTCGACCGCAGGGCCTTCCAGGACGTGCGGGGCGCGGAGCGCCTCGACTCCCTCTTCGGCGCGGACGGGTAGCCGAAGCGGATCTTCTCCCGTCACCGGGGTCGGCGTTTCTGTTCGAGGCAGCCGTTGCAGGGTAGGGCCCCTAGGAAGAGACATCGTCTCTATTGACCGGTTCACACGAGGGAGGCACCATGACCGATCTGCCGAGAAGGTATGCCCGCTATCTGCACGGCAAGGATCCAGCGGTGGTCGAGGCCGTCCGCCCGGTGATGGAGCAGTCCGCGGCGGAGGGGCTCTACGGCGTGCGCATCCGCTCCATCCCGGACGGCGTCCAGGCCGTCATCGACCAGGCGACCGCCTACGGGACGGTCACCGAAGCGTCGGACTAGCACCTCGCGCCGTCCCAGTCGGCGCCCTCGGTACGCGATGGACTCAACATGGATATGCGATGGCTCACCGACGTGGACTGGAAGGACCTTCTCGTCCCGCACACCGCGCTGCTGGAGATCTTCCTCCGGGGCAGCCTGGTCTACCTCTGCCTCTACGCGCTCCTCCGGCTGGTGCTCCGCCGCCAGAGGGGTGGGGTGGGGGTCACCGACCTGCTGGTGATCGTCCTCATCGCGGACGCAGCGCAGAACGCGATGGCCGGACAGTACACCTCGCTCCCGGACGGGCTGCTCCTCGTGGCGGTCATCATCGGCTGGGCCGCGGTCCTGGACTGGCTCGGATACCGGTTCCCCCTGGTGCAGAAGTTCCTTTCCCCGCCCCCGCTGGTGCTCTACAGCAAGGGGAAGCTGAACCGCCGCGCCATGCGCTCCGAGAACATCACCGTGGACGAAATCATGCAGGAGGTCCGCCTCCAGGGCATGGCGAGCCTGGAGGAAGTGGAGCTGGTCGCGCTCGAGGGCGACGGTCAGATGAGCATCATTCTCAAGGACCAGCGTGCGCGCCGCCAGGGCAAGGACCTGGCGTGAACCGGGAGAACATGGTCGGGGAGGAACGCAGATGGACGTGAAGGCAGCGATTGAAATCGCGGGCCAATGGGTGGACGTTGCAGGGGTGGCGACGGTGGTCATCGGAGCCCTCGTGTCCATTCCCTTGGCCATTCGCCGGCAACGGGATGACCGCCTTACCTTCTACCGCTCCTATCGGCAGCTGCTGGGTCGCTCGATCCTCCTGGGCCTCGAGCTCCTGGTCGCGGCGGATATCATCCGCACGGTCGCGGTCACTCCCACTCTGCTGAGCGTCGCCGTCCTGGCCGTGATCGTGGTGATCCGGACCTTCCTCAGCTTCTCCCTGGAACTGGAGATCACGGGCCGCTGGCCGTGGCAGAAGGAGCAGACGCCCGCGTCGAGCGACACCCGTACGGTGGGGGTGTGACCTATCGCTGCAGTGGGACGGCCTAGTGCTGGGTCAACCCCTTGGCCCGGAAGTTGGCCGCCGTCACCGAGCGCAGGATCTCGGAGAGGGTGCTGATCTGGTGCAGCGCGCGGTCCTGCAGCTGCTGGAGCCTGGTCGCGTCGACAGGCAGCCCCTCGTCGATGAGGAGGAGGAGCGCCTTCCACAGGAGGCACTTTCCGGTCGCGGCGGTGAGGAGCGACTCGAGCTGGAGCTGCCCGGCCCGTCCCGAGGCCGCATGGGTGGGATTGAGCGGGTCGATCTTCGCGGCCTGCTCCGCCGCCCAGCCCGCCGCCTTCCGGTGGGCCGGAGGCTCCAGCCCGAGGGCCTGCACCATCCGGCCGAGCTCCTCCGCGTCCTCGCTGACCTCTTTCGCGAGCCTGTCCAGGGCAGACGCGTAGAAAGTGCCCTCCCACGCCTTCGCGGCATCCTCGAAGAGCCGTGTGCCCGACGTGCCGGCGATGAGATGGCTGTGCAGGTATTTGGCGAGCACGTCGTCGTCGACCTGCCGCAGGTGGGGAGAGTCAGTCATGGGTCCTCCTGGCGCGATGGGCTGGCGTCCCACCCTTACCCGCGCCAGAAAGGCCCAAGCAGGGCCGGCTTCGTGGTCAGCCGCTCCAGATGTCTCCCGCCAGGAGCCTGTCCGCCTCGGCCTGGGCCTCGGTGTCGCCGAGCCCGGCCTGTCTCAGTTCGCGCAGCAGGCGCGTCCGCTGGTCGTGCGGTGCAGGAGTGAAGCCGGCCGGGCGCGCTGGGAAGTCGTGCTCGTGCTCGGGCCAACGGGAGGCGTTGCTGACGTGGAGGGCGGTGCTGGGCTGTCTGCTGCGGGGAAGCATGGCGGTCTTCCTTGGTCCGGGGCGGCGCTGCCCGCGGTTCTCTGTTCGTTGCGCGAGGGGGTCCCGGCTGCTCGAGGCCATTGCGCTCATTCCATTTTCCCTCCAAAGCCCATCTTTGGAATGGGAATTTCCGAAGATCATCAGGGGGACGTTCGGCCCTGAGCCGCTCGATGGTTTGGGGAGACGCTGGACCCCAAGCACCCGGGGGCTGCGACAGAGTCGATCGTCGAGATGGACGGGGGCCGTATGCGCCCGGAACTGGATCTGCCGGCAGATCTGCGGCTGAAGGTGTTCATCGTCGAGGATCATGCCCTCACACGGGAGACGCTCGGCGACCTGCTCGAGGACCAGGGCTTCGAGGTCGTGGGGCGCTCCCCGGCTGCGGCGGCGACCGTGCGGGCCGTCGCCGCCGCGGCCCCGGACGTGTGCCTGCTCTCCTTGGGCCTCGTCGGAGAGAGCATGATCGAGGTTTGCCGGGCGATCACGGAGGCGGCGCCCATGATCGCGTGCGTCATGCTCTCGCTCCGGGACCGCCCCGGTGAGATCACCGCCTCTTTCAGGGCCGGAGCCTGCGGCTACGTCCTGGCCAGCCTCGCCGGGGACCGCCTGGCGTGGGCGCTGCGGGACGCCGTCCGGTGGCGGCGCAGCAGGAGGACGTCCAATCTGTCCTGAGCTGCGCCGCCACCTTTGCTCAGCCGGCGGCGTTCACCCTTCCGGTGGAGGCGCTCCAGGTCAGGCTGCCGCTCTCGAAGTCCTCCGCGCGCCCCACCGGGACGGAGTACTCGTCCGAGGTCGGGTAGCCGAGCCAGCTGCGCTCCCAGCCCATCGAGGCCCACGTCGCCCGGATCGCGCCGAGCACCGAGTGCGCTCCGGTCCATGGGGTCCAGTAGATCGAGGCTCCCTTGGAGAAGTGGTTGTAGCGGCCCGAGCCGTCCGGGGTGCCCTTCTCGTCGGTGATCGGGTAGCCCAGCGGGCCGTGCTCCCAACCCGATGCTGCCCATTCGGCCCGGATCGCCCCGCGGATCGAGTGCGCCCCCGTGGTCGGCGACCAGAAGATCGAGGCGCCGCCGGAGCCGTTGAAGTGGTTGTACCTGCCGACGCCATCGGGGGTCTTGCTCTCGTCCGTGGTCGGGTAGCCCAAGGGGCCGCGCTCCCAGCCCTTCTCTGCCCACTTGGCCCGGATCGCGCCCTGGATCGAGTGCGCGCCGGTCTTCGGCGACCAGTAGATGGAGGCGCCGCCGGAACCGTTGAAGTGGTTGTACCGGCCCACCCCGTCCGGGGTGCCCAGCTCATCGGTGGTCGGGTAGCCCAAGGGGCCCTTCTCCCACCCGCTCGCAGCCCACCGCGCCCGGATCGCACCGTGGACCTCATGGGCCCCGAGCGCCGAGGTCCAGTAGATCGACCCGCCGCTGGAACCGGAGAAGTGGTTGTACGCCCCGATGCCGTCCGGCGTCTTGGTCTCGTCCGTGGTCGGGAAGCCGAGGTAGCCCCTCGGGCCGCCCGCCGCGGCGTAGCGGGTGTAGATGGCCCCGTGCACCTCGTGCGCGCCGGTGGTCGGGGACCAGCAGATGATGCCGGAGGTGTAGTCCTGGCACGTGCCGGTGCCCACGCTGTATTCGGCGGTGAGGGCCTGGCCGAGCGGTGAGGCCCACCGGCCGGCGCCGATCTTCGCCGCGTAGGCGGCGACGGGATCGTCGATGCCGTTGCCGGTGAGCATGACCTCCTGGGCGCCGGAGCCGTCGTCGGCCGTGATGAGGTAGTAGGTGTCCGCGGTCCCGGCCTGCCCGAAGGCGGTGGGCGTGAAGGTCACGCTCTGGAAGACCGAGTCGCCCGGAGGAATGGTCAGGCCCTCGGAGACGGGGGTCGTGGTGGTGAACACGCCCTGCGGGGCCTTCGCCTTGGTGATCGTCATCGGGATGTTGCCGGTGTTCTGGATCTGGAAC